>CAKSNE010000010.1 GCA_934476085.1 uncultured Eubacteriales bacterium
CAATCTATGATAATCGTTACATTCGTTTTTTGCCACTTTAAGTAACCATAATTTTATATGTTTCTCGCTTGAAAATTCTTTGTCGGTTTGATATAACTTTAAAAATGTATTTTGAAAACAATCTTTCGCCACATCAACGTTATGAGTCCAAACAACACACATTTTTGTTATATCATCAGCAAAAAGTTTCACAACATCTTCATATTCCATTCCAGAATATTTCTTTTGCATAATTCTTTCTCCTTTTTTTATTAATATGCGCATATTTAGAGTTTTTTGTTCTCTATAAATACATACGGATAAAACTAAGAAATAGTTGCATAAATTTAAAAAAATCATCAAAAAATCCGCCTACTTAACGTAGACGGATTTTTAAAGTGTAACCTAATTATTTGTTACCATAGAGTTCGCCGAGACGGAGTAAATGATTGTATCTTTCAACAGATGTTTCTTCTGCTTTCTTGAACAATACTTTTGCTCTTTCTGGGAATGAACGAGTAAGTGATGAGTATCTAGCCTCGCCCATAATGAAGTCTTGATAACTTGTTGTAGGTGCTTTGCTATCCATTGAGAATGGATTTTTGCCTTCTGCTTTAAGTGCAGGATTGAAGCGGAACATATTCCAGTAACCGCAGTCAACAGCTTTCTTCATTTCAGCCTGACAGTTAACCATACCACCCTTAATGCTATGCATTTCACAAGGAGCATAACCGATGATAAGTGATGGACCCGGATAAGCTTCAGCTTCACGGATTGCTTTAAGAGTTTGATTTGCATCAGCACCCATAGCAATTTGTGCTACATAGATATAGCCGTAAGACATAGCGATTTCAGCAAGACTCTTCTTAGCGATTGCTTTACCTGCAGCAGCAAACTGTGCTACCTGACCGATATTAGATGCTTTAGAAGCCTGTCCGCCTGTATTTGAGTAAACCTCAGTATCGAATACCATAATGTTGATATCCTGACCTTGAGCGAGTACATGGTCAACACCGCCGAAACCGATATCGTAAGCCCAACCGTCACCGCCGAAGATCCAGATAGATTTCTTAGATAAGTAGTCTTTATTATCGAGAACATCTTTGCAGATTTCGCAATCAGCGTTCTGTTTTTCAAGAGCAGCTACGAGTTTATCAGTAGCAACTGAGTTTTTCTCGCCATCGTCAACAGTATCAAGATACTCTTTAGCGGCAGCTTTTACATCATCAGCAGCTTTATCTGATTCAACAATCTGTTTAACATCATCAATAAGACGATTTCTGATTGCTTTTTGACCAAGATACATACCGTAACCATGCTCAGCGTTATCTTCAAACAATGAGTTAGCCCAAGCAGGACCTTTACCCTCTTTGTTTACAGTGTATGGTGATGTAGCAGCAGGACCACCCCAAATTGAAGAACAACCTGTTGCGTTAGAGATGTACATTCTGTCACCGAACAACTGTGTGATAAGACGAGCGTAAGAAGTTTCAGCACAACCTGCACAAGAACCTGAGAACTCAAGTAATGGTTGTTTGTACTGTGAAGTAATTGCATTGATGTTAGCAGTAACTTCTTTCTTCTCAGTAACTTTAGATACACAATAATCAAATACTGCTTGTTGATCTTCTTGTGATTCACGAGGTACCATTTTAAGTGATTTTGTAGGACAAACGCCAACACAAACACCACAACCCATACAATCCATTGGAGATACTGCAAGAGTATAAGCATAATTTGTTTTTAATACCGGTTTAGCACCAATCTTCATATTATCAGGAGCAGCTTTAACTTCTTCTTCTGATAAAGCGTAAGGTCTGATTGTAGCATGTGGACATACAAATGCACATTTGTTACAACCTACGCAAGTTTCGTTATTCCATTCAGGAACATTTACAGCAACGCCACGTTTTTCATAAGCAGCAGCACCTTGTTCAAATGTACCGTCAACATGGTCAACGAATGCAGATACAGGAAGAGCGTCACCATCCATTTTAGCAACAGGTTTCATAATGGTATCTACCATTTTAACGAGTTTAGCAGGACCTTCTTCTTTTTCTGCTACTGTGTTATCAGTTGCATTAGCCCAATCTGCCGGAACATCAATCTTAACGAATGCGCCAAAGCCTGCGTCAATAGCCTTATGGTTCATATCAACGATGTTTTGACCTTTTTTAAGGAATGATTTTGTAGCAGCGTCTTTCATATATTGGATTGCTTCGTCTTTAGGAAGAACGTTAGCAAGAGCAAAGAAAGCAGCCTGAAGAATTGTGTTAGTTCTCTTACCAAGACCGATTTCAACAGCCAAGTCAATAGCATTAACTGTGTAAAGCTGAATGTTATTTTTAGCGATATACTGTTTAGTTTCAGCATTAAGATGAGTGTTAAGTTCATCTGCTGACCATTGACAGTTAATTAAGAATACACCGCCCGGTTTAACATCGTTAACCATTTTATATCCTTTAAGAATATATGATGGGTTATGACAAGCAACAAAGTCTGCTTTATTGATGTAGTAAGGGCTCTTAATAGGTTTGTCGCCAAAACGCAAGTGAGAAACTGTAATACCACCGGTTTTCTTTGAGTCATACTGGAAGTATGCTTGTACATATTTATCAGTATGGTCACCGATGATTTTGATTGAGTTTTTGTTAGCACCAACAGTACCGTCACCGCCAAGACCCCAGAATTTACATTCGATAGTGCCTTCAGCAGCAGTGTTTGGTGATGGTTTTTCTTCGAGAGAAAGATTTGTAACATCATCATCAATACCGATAGTGAATTGATGTTTAGGCTCGTCTTTAGCCAATTCCTCATATACAGCGAATACGCTTGAAGGAGGAGTATCTTTTGAACCAAGACCGTAACGACCGCCGATAACTTTAGCGTCAACGCCGTGTGTTGCAAGTGAAGTAACAACATCAAGGTAAAGTGGTTCACCAAGTGAGCCAGGCTCTTTTGTTCTGTCAAGAACTGCAATTTTCTTAGCAGTAGCAGGGATTGCTTCTACCAATTTTTCAGCAGAGAACGGACGATAAAGTCTTACTTTAACAAGACCGACTTTTTGACCTGCTGCTGTTAAGTAGTCAATAACTTCTTCTGCAACGTCACAGATTGAACCCATTGCTACGATAACTCTGTCAGCGTCAGGAGCACCATAGTAGTTAAAGAGTTTATAGTCAGTGCCGAGTTTAGCATTAACTTTATCCATATATTCTTCTACAATACCAGGAACTGCTTCGTAATATTTGTTACAAGCTTCTCTGTGTTGGAAGAAGATATCACCGTTTTCGTGTGAACCACGCATAACAGGATGTTCAGGATTTAATGCTCTTTCTCTGAATGCTTTAACTGCATCCATATCGCACATTTCTTTTAAATCTTCATAATCCCAAACTTCGATTTTCTGAATTTCATGAGAAGTTCTGAAACCATCAAAGAAGTTGATGAATGGAACTCTGCCTTTGATTGCTGCTAAGTGAGCAACGGCACCAAGATCCATAACTTCTTGTGGGTTAGTTTCAGCGAGCATTGCAAAACCTGTTTGACGACATGCGTAAACATCAGAATGGTCGCCGAAAATGTTAAGAGCATGTGAAGCTACACATCTTGCAGAAACATGGAAAACTGTTGGTAACAATTCACCAGCAATTTTGTACATGTTAGGAATCATAAGTAAAAGACCTTGTGATGCGGTGTAAGTAGTAGTAAGTGCACCGGCAGCAAGCGAGCCGTGTACTGTACCTGAAGCACCGGCTTCAGACTGCATTTCAGCAACATTAACTGTTGTACCGAAAATGTTTTTCAAACCCTGTGCAGACCATTGGTCAACATAGTCAGCCATAGGGCTGGATGGTGTGATAGGATAAATACCTGCAACTTCAGTAAACGCATAAGATACATGAGCTGCCGCATTGTTACCATCCATGGTTTTCATTTTTCTTGCCATTGGAATATATCCTCCTAATAAAAGTTTTTTGGAACTTTATTTAACTCAGCATTAAAAGACAAAATACGCCCAATACGCCGAGATTAAAATACCTTAATTATTCTACTACTTTTTTATCAAAAAGTAAATAGAAAAAACAGTAAATTATCGAAAATTTTAAAAAAATAAATAAATTTTTTAACAAAATTACATATTTCAATCACATAGTTTAGTTTAAAAAAGATAATAATAAAATCAAACGGAGGTTTTAGATTTTATGAGTAGTATTCACGAAGTAAAAATAAACACAAGAGACAGGCTTCTTAGAGCCTGGGAAAATTCGATGCAATTAGTCCGAGAATTTAAAGTTTGCGAAAAAGAAATTAAAGACGATAAAGCAGCATCTGATATTTTCGGTAAATTTGCCGAAGAAGAAGGCGTTCACGCAGCAAAATTCAAAGATATTTTGCTTGATTACGAAACCGAACAAAAATAACCTCGGAATTTTCCGAGGTTATTTTTTAAACACCGATAAAAATTTGAGAAAACAACATATATCATAATCGCTGTTGTTAAAACTATAACGCTATAAATAACCAAAGGATGTTTTTTCAATGTTTCAGCTTTTACTTTTAAAATGAAAAATATTATTTTTTACCTATTGACAAAGATGTTATTCAGGTGTAAAATATAGTTATCGAACATTTGTTCTTTTAGCTTTAAGGTGGTATTAATGGAAAAAATTATTTTGCATGTTGATTGCAACAAGTTTTATGCATCGGTTGAATGTTTGCACCGACCGGAAATAAGAAATTTACCTGTTGCAGTCGGCGGCAGCGACAAAAGCAGACACGGCATTATTCTTACTAAAAACGAAATCGCCTCTAAATATGATTTAAAAGTCGGTGAACCGCTTTGGTCAGCAAGAAAAAAATGCCCTAATCTTGTTATTGTTCCGCCTAATTTTCCGCTTTATATGCGATTTTCTGAAAATGTACGCAAAATTTTAGCCGATTATACCGATATTATCGAGCCTTTTGGCATTGATGAATCTTGGATAGATGTTTCCGCTACTGCCCATCTTTACGGCGGTGGTGAAAAAATAGCGAATATAATCAGAGAACGCATAAAACGAGAACTCGGCATTACCGTAAGCATCGGCGTTAGTTTTAATAAAGTTTTTGCAAAACTCGGCAGCGATTATAAAAAGCCGGACGCAGTTACTGTTATTTCAAAAGAAAATTATAAAAAAATAGTATGGCCGTTGCCCGCAAATGACCTTTTATATATCGGTCCTGCAACATATAAAAAGCTTATTAAACATTACCGTTATACTATTGGTGATGTTGCTAATACCGACCTTGAAACTTTGAAAAAATGGTTTGGCAAAATCGGAATTATGCTTCATTCTTATGCAAACGGATTTGATATTACTCCTGTTTGTAAAAATGAATTTGCACCTAGTATGAAGTCGATAAGCAATTCCACCACTACTCCACGAGATCTTGAAACTAAAGAAGATGTAAAAGCGGTTTTGTTTGTTTTAGCCGAAAGCGTTTGTCGAAGATTGCGTGAGCAAGGCTTTAAATGTTCGGTTGTAAAATTTCACGCAAGAGATAATAAATTAACAACCGCCACAACGCAGAAAAAGTTGAAATTTCCTACCAATATAACACGAGAAATCACAGATACTGCCTATTCCCTGTTTTTGAACAATTATGATTTTAAAATTCCGCTCAGAAGTATTGGAATTGCGGTTTGTGACTTTTCTTCTGATGAAATTCCCGAACAATATGATTTTTTCACCGACGCTGAGAAAAAGCAAAAGCTGGAGCGAATAGATAAAACAGTCGATTTGCTAAAAAAACGCTATGGAAACTACACAATCCAACGAGCAAATTTGCTAAAAAGCACTGAAATATCACGATTTAATCCCCATTATGACCATATAATTCACCCGGTTGGTGTTTTAAAAACTAAAATTTAAGGAGTCTTTTTGATGTACCGCAAAGCCTATGTATCCGTCACAGCAAAGTTTGAAAAAGACGGAAGTATAATTCCGCAATCTATTCTTTGGGAAGACGGAACGGTTTATGTTTTAGATAAAATCACAAATATTTGTCTTGCAGCGTCGCTAAAAGCAGGCGGCGCAGGAATTAGATATACTTGTATAATAAACGGCGTTCAAACATATTTGTTTTTAGAAAAAGACCGCTGGTTTGTCGAAGCCAGAGATTTCAATTAAAAAAGCCTTCCAATATGGAAGGCTTTTTTTGATGCAATTTTACTTTAAAAATTCAATACATTGTTTTTCTAAAATATGCTCTAATTCGATTTTTATAATTAAAATTAATCTTTAACTTTATCGCAAATGCAGTCAGCAGCATAAAGTCCCATAGCGCCTGACTGTGAAAGTCCACGGCAAATACCTGAACCATCGCCGAGAATATAAATGCCTTCAGCCACTTCAAACTTTTTGTTGATAAACTGCGGACGAATTGAATAATACTTATTCTCGCAACCATAAAGCAAAGTGTCGTCATTAGCAGTACCCGGAGCTACTTTATCGAGTGCATAAATAGTTTCGATAATATTTGTCATATGACGGTGTGGCATAACCATACCAATATCGCCAGGAGTAGCCTTCAATGTAGGAATAACTGTGTTGATAGAAAGTCTGCCGGCAGTAGTTCTTCTACCTTTAACCAAGTCGCCGAAACGCTGAACAACAACGTTGCCTGCACCAACCATATTCATATCTTCTGCAATGTTAGTTGCATATTTTGTTGGCTGATTAAATGGTTCGGTAAATTTAATAGAAGACAAGATAGCAAAGTTACAGTTATCTGATTTTTTATCAGGATCAGCGAATGAGTGACCGTTTGCAGTAACGATACCATCGTTATTTTCGGCAGAAACATAACCACCCTGATTAAAGCAGAACATTCTGCATCTGTCTTCATAAGTTTTACTCTTATAAAGAATTTTTGGCTCGTAAATTTTTGAAGAAAATTCTTTCCAAATAATATCTTTCATTTCAACACGAACACCGATATCAACGGCATTTGCGTGAAGCGGAACACAAAAATCATTACAGAATTTTTCAACAAAAGTAGCACCTGTTCTACCAGTTGCAACAATAATATGTTTTGCCAAATAATCGGTATTATCACAAACTATTCTATAACAATTATCGTCCATTTTAACTTTTTTACAAGTAGTTTCGCTGAAAATATCAACGCCACGCTCACGAATTTCTTCGATAATATTGAACATTGTTTTAAAGTTTTTATCAGTACCCAAATGGCGAACATTCATATCAAGAAGTGTCAAATTATTTTGACAGCATTTGAGTTTCAAATCGCTATTTGAATGGTAAAGTTCAGGATAATCTTCAGCGTGTTCGCTTAAAATTTTATCAACTTCATTAATATATGTGTTGGCAAGATTTTCACCTAATTCTTCACCTAAAGTACCGCCATAAGCTGTACCAAGATTGAACTTACCGTCTGAAAAAGCACCTGCACCTGCAAGACCTGATGTAATACTGCAAATACCACAATGTAAACATGGTTGAGTATCAGAAGCAGGACATTTACGCTTTGTTAACTCTCTACCTTTTTCGATAATAGCAACTTTTCGATTAGAATCATTATCAATAAGTCTTTTTGCAGCCATAATACCACAAATACCGCCACCGATAATTACTTCATCATAGACTCTCATTTTCAAAAAAATCCTTTCATTAAACACTATAAATGCCCCCTTATTTGAGGAGGCATTTTTTGTATAAAGTAGATATATGAATCTTCTGCGCTTTCCAATATCAGAATTTCATTTATCAGAATGTAAAAGCAATGATTTTAATCAATAGTAAATCTGCACATTCCAATTAATTATAACACTATAACTTAAAAATTGCAAGAACTTTTTTTTGTGTAAATTTATTTTTATAAAATTCTGCTGCTTGAACAAGTAAAATAAATAACCTGATACTTATCGGCAATGGTTTTTAACAGCTCTTTTAATTTAACAAAAGTACTGTCATCAACCATTGCAAAAACATCATCTAAAATAATAAACGGTTTTTCTTTTTCAAAAACTACATCTATTAGTGCCATTCTTGAAGCAAATTCAATAATAGATTTTGTGCCAGATGAAAAATATTCTAAATCTCTTATTGCTCCTTTATCTGAAATACAAACATCAAGTTCCGTATTTAACATAGCCTCGTCAAACTTTTGATTTAAAAACAAGGAAATATAATTTTTAAAAGAGTCTTCTACCCTGCTTTTATATTTAACAGATAGATTTTCTTTAGCAGTTTTTAAAAGTTCAATAGCTTTTAAAATTGCCTGATAATTCTCATTAAATTCGATGAACTTATTTGATAAAGAGTCAATTCTTTGCTCAACTTCAAGTTTTTTATCAACAACTAAACTTAGTTTAGCCGATTTTTCAGAAAGTAAAATTATTTCCGAGGAAATATCATCAATATCTTTACGAACTTCTGCTTCCTTTTTCTTTAATTCTTCCGGAGTTTTTGATTTTATATTTTCTTTAAAAGATTTTAAATTTTCTTCTTTATAATATTTTTTTGCCTTAATAAAAAACTCTTGATATTCATTTTTAGCGTTATTATAAGCAAATAAATCATTTCTTAATTCATTTACAACTTTGTCAGCATCATCGGTATCAAGCTTATATTTTAAAAGCATTTTTGATAGTTGATCAGTGCTTTTATTTATTTCTCTGTTTCTTTTATATTTTGAAACAGATAAATAAATATCAATACCAATAGCGATTGTTGCAAAAATAAAAATCAAACTTGTATATTCTGTTTTTTTAAACCCAATACCCGTTGTCATAGTATAAATTATACCAACTACAAACAAAATCCAAAAAACAACTGTAATTAAAGATAAAACTTTATGCCCGATTTTAGAAAAAGATTTTTCTTTTAAAAGTTTGATTTTTTCATTTTTTATTGAAATTTCATCTATTTCTTTATCACTCGGCATATTTTCGCCGTATTTATTTTCGTAAAACTCAATTTTTTCCTTTTCATCTTTACATTTTGATACAAGCGAGTTATAATGCATAATTTTTTGCTTAACAACAGACACTTCTGAATTTTCAAAAATCAAAGAATGAATGTTCTCCAGCTCTTTTTCACTGTTCTTTTTATTTTCTTTTAATCTATCAAGTTCAATTTCGTTAAGTTCAAGTGTTTGTTCCGCTTTTTTTATTTCATATAAATTGTTTTGTAACTCTGAAATTTTTTCTTTTAATTGCGGTAATAACCCTTTGTTACCTATTGTTTGATATTGTCGGCTGCGTTTTGTAAGATTTTCAACCGCAGTATCATAATTTGCTAAATCATCAGTATCATTAATTAAAGATGAAATTTTTGAAGAAAGTGAAATAGGTACTTTAAAATCTGTATTTAAGCTTTGATAATATATGCATCTTTCAAAGCTTTTTAAATCTATACCAAATATCTCTTCGCCTATGTTTTCGGTAAAATCGTTGCTTTTGAGTCCTGTTTTTAAATCATATAATGAAAATTCATCATCAGATTGTTTTTGACTGAATGATCTCTCAATTCTATATTCATTATTTTCGATAGAAAAATCAATATAGCCACCAAAAACGCCGCCTTGCCAAGGTGTAAATTTCAATCTTTCATTATCAGTAATCTTTTTAGTTCTTGTGTTGTTAAATCCATAAAACATAGCCTTGATAAATGCACAAAAAGTGCTTTTCCCAAAGCCGTTTTCTTCGTTTATAACAGTAATATCTTCACTAAACTCAAAAGAAAAATCACTTAATTTTCCGAAATTGTTAATATAACATTTTATAAGTTTCATAAATTGATTTCCTCGTTTTCGAGTGCATTTATTCCGGCTGTTATAACTTTGTTTCTTATATTTTCAGTTAAATCACTTTGCATACAAAGCCTTATAAACTCGCCTTTTAGCGAAATGTCATTTTTATAACTGTTATAATCAATATTTAAAGTAGAATTGTCTTTAATTGAAACATAAAAAAATCGTTCATTAAAACATTGTTCCAAAAATGAAATATCTTTAATCAATTTTTCATTATATTTGCCTGTTAGGTTTACTCTTACAATACTTTTTTGATCAATATTTTTAGTTGCTTCTTCTATTCTATCTTTAATTTGTGCATTTGATAATGTATCAGAAATATCAACATCTACTTCACAAGAAACACGTGATGACATTTTGATAAATTCATAATTCTGTTTTTGAGTATCAATAAGATAAAAGCCTTTTTCACCGTATTCACCAAAACCTCGGCCATCTAAAATGCCGCAATAGTTATAAAAACCTCTATCATCTATTTTGCCACATCCGCCCTTATGAATATGACCTAATGCTAAATAATCAATATTTTTATTCTTTAACGCAGGTAAATTAACTAAATAATTGCCATATTCACCGGAAACAGAACCATGCATAACAGCAACGTTATAACTATTTTCATCAAATATCACATCATCATAATTATTAACAAGCGGATTAATAAGTCCTATACTCACATTATCATAATTATATTTTTCAAAATTTTTATCAAGAATTTTAAGATTTTCAGGAACATCTATTTTAAATGAAATATTTTCATCATGATTACCCTTTAAATAAAGAAAATCTATATTTTCAGCAGATTTTATTTTATCAAAAACAAACTGACAAGTTTTTCTTGAAACATTTTCACAATCAAAAAAGTCCCCTGCTATAATAATGACTTCAACGAAGTTATCAATAGCAAAGGTAACTAATTTTTCAAAAGTTTTCAGTAATTCATTTCTTCGAACAACTGCCTTTTCGGTAGGCAAAGCACTATCTAACGGTGATTCTAAATGAATATCACCGGTATGTATTATTCTCATAATAAATCCTTAAAAATTAATTGCATTTGAGTAAACTATTCCTTTTTTCTTATTTGTTTTATAAACATCAAAAAGCTTTGATACTGTAACAAATTTATAGCCTTGTTCAAGAAGAGCCGGAACTATTATATCAAGTGCTTCAGCAGTTTTCATATTATAATCTGAATCGTGAAGCAATATAACATCACCCGCTTTTACATTAGACAAAATAATTTTAGCGGTTTCTTCTTTTGGCTCATCAACCGACCAATCCTGTGAGCAGGTTCCGCTAATAAAAGTCAAATCTATTGTATCAAACATTAAATCATTGACACTAATAAATGGAGGTCTGAAAAATTCAGGCTTTTTACCTGTATATTTTTCAACTAATTCATTAGTTTTATTGATTTCATACTCAATTTCCTGTTTATCGATTTCAGTCATATTTTTATGATTTTGAGAATGATTTTGATACTCACAGCCAAGTGAAAGAGCACGATCCATAACAGCCTTTACATCGTCAGAGATATTTTTACCGTTTACAAAAAATGTTGCAACAACGTTGTATTTTTCTACCCTATCGAGAACCGCAGGTGAGACAATGTTATTAGGTCCGTCATCAAATGTTAAAGCTACATATTTTTCATTCATAATTTTACTCTCCTTTGTTTAAACTTGTTTTTAAATAATAAATAGGCATACCGAGTGATGAAAACTTTTCTTCATACTCGGTAACAATATTACCTTCAACATCACTATTATGTAAATCCAAAGATATATCATTAATAAAAAAGTCATTGTCAGTA
Organism: uncultured Eubacteriales bacterium; assembly: GCA_934476085.1. Lineage (GTDB taxonomy): Bacteria > Bacillota > Clostridia > Oscillospirales > Acutalibacteraceae > RUG11462. The sequence continues at coordinate 11,609 of CAKSNE010000010.1, forward strand.
AAACTTTTTAAAGAATATTCAAAAAAATGAATATTATCAGTTTTCTGATAAATGTATGCATCATTCTTTAAAATAACTTTATAAATATCTAAAAATCTTTTTGCGGTTAATCTGTGACTTTCATATCTTTTTTTAGGAAATGGGCAAGAAAAATTAAGATATAAAGCCTTAATAGAGTTTTTATCTATATATCTTTGTAAATACTCAGCACCGCAACATAAAAATTTAATATTATTTAATTTTTCATCTCTTGCAGTTTCAGCACCGCAAATTAAAACATTATCGCTTTTTTCAACAGCTAAAATATTAATATCAGGATTGTTTTTTGCAAAAGAAACAGCAAATCTTCCTTTACCGCAACCAATCTCTAAAACAACATCATTATCATTAAAAAACAATTCTTTAAAATCGAGCAAATCAGTTGGCTTTATCTCACGCTGATCTCGCCTTGAATCATCTCTTAAATCAATAAAATATTGATTACAATTTTCTATTCTTGTATCAATATTTTTCTTTCTTCTCATTCTCAAATATATCACCGAAAAGTATTATAACATAATTTCTCGTATTTCTCAATATTTTTATTGAAATTTAAAATTTTATATGTTATATTAAAAAATATACAATTTTTTCGGATATATCGGAGGGGAAAATAATGAAAAAATTTGATTTAAAAGTTTTATCAAAACCAACAATTTTTGAACAAAATACAATAGAACCACATACTAATTTAAGAACGGATAAAGAATATTGTTTTGAAGGAGAAAATCCTACTGCTATTTACCTAAACGGCAACTGGAAATTCAAATATTCTGAAAAACAAAACGAATTTGAAGGATTTGAAAACGAAAAATATGATGTAACTGATTGGGATTTAATACCTGTACCGGGTGAAATTGAATTGAATTGCAATGAAAGAGATCCTTATTATATTAACACAGGTTTTACATTCAACGGCAGAGATCAATTAGAACAGCCTGATATTCCTAAGGATATACCAACAGGATATTATGTTTTTAACTTTGATATGCCTGCTTCTTGGAAAAAATCAGATAGAAAAGTTATTTGTTTTCAAGGCGTTGAAACCGCTTTCGCTTTATTTTTAAACGGCGAATACATAGGTTACAGCGAAGATTCATTTACGCCTGCTGAATTTGATTTGACTGATTATATTAAACCGAAAAACAACCGACTTGCGGTTAAAGTTTTCCGTTATTCAACAGCTACATGGCTTGAAGATCAAGATTTTTGGCGTATGTTTGGCATTTTCAGAGATGTTGTTTTATACAGAACAAACAGGGTTTATATTGAAGATTTTCATTTAAAATATAATATAGAAAATAATTATAAAGATGTAAACTGTGAGCTTGGTATTTCGGTTGAAAATACAACAGATAAAACAGTTAATTATACTATTAAAGCCGAACTTAGTGATGTTTATTCTGAAAAAATCACAATTGAAGTTCCTGCTAATTCAACAGAAACAGTTGTATTACCGTTTAAAATAGAAAATGCAACTTTGTGGAACTGTGAAAAGCCTTATCTTTACTCACTTACAATAAAAGATAAATACGAAACAATTAATTATGATATTGGATTTAAAGAAGTAAAAATTGATGGTGTTAAAATGTTCTTAAACGGTGAAATTCTAAAATTTCACGGTGTAAACCGTCATGAATTTGCTGCTGAAACAGGCAGATATATTACTCGTGAACAAATGGAAGAAGATATCATCAATATTAAGCGCAATAATATCAATTCAATTCGTACCTCCCACTACCCTAACCATCCTTATTTTTATGAGTTATGTGATAAATATGGTTTGTATGTAATGGATGAAACCAACCTTGAAACTCACGGAAGCTGGGATTACAGCGGTAATTTTTGTGCAAATGCTGTTCCCGGTGATTTTGATTACTGGACCGGAGCAGTTGTTCGAAGAGCTGAAAATATGGTTATGCGTGACAAGAACCATGCTTGTATCGTAAGCTGGTCACTCGGTAATGAGTCTTATGATGGTGACAATTTCTTTAAAATGAGAGAAAAAATTCTTGAAATTGATAATACTTTGCCAATCCATTACGAAGGAATTTGCCATGGCAAACGTAATAATACAGGTCTTTCGGATATATATTCAATGATGTACCCTAACCCTGATAATTTGAAAAAGGAATTAGAAGAACATAAATTCAAATCACCGTATATTGCAGTTGAATATGCTCATTGTATGGGCAATTCTGTCGGCGACTTGTTTAAATACTGCGATTTATTTAAACTCGAAGGCTACGCAGGCGGTTTTATTTGGGATTATATCGACCAAGGTTTATATAATTATGATGTCAACGGCAAAAAATACATTGCTTATGGCGGACAATTTGACGCAGCAAGCGAAACTACTTTCTGCGGAAACGGTATTGTAAATGCTGACAGAACAAATACTCCTGAAATGCAGGAAGTTAAAGCTTGCTATAAATTTGTTGATTTTAACATTACCGAAAATTCTGTTTCAGTTAAAAATAATTATAAATTTACAAATTTAAACGAATATACCTTTAAGCTCACGATATTAAAAAATGGCTCAGTTGTTTCAGTAACAAGATTTAACTTAGACTCAAAACCCGGTGAAATAGCTGTTTATAATTTCAAAAAGCCTGACTTTATCGGTGAAATTGCAATTATTGCAAGTATGCATTTAAAAAATGATACTGAATATGCTAAAAAAGATTATGAATTAGCATTTGATCAATATGTATTTACTGAAACTCAAGAAAAGCCTGCTAAAATCAGCGGAAAACTTGAATTAATTAATATCAGAAATCCTATTATCGGCGTTAAAGGCAAGGATTATCACATTGCATTCTCTACTAAAAACGGTTCTATGGTTTCATACAACTACAAAGGCAAAGAAATGCTTCATGAACCTGTTAAAATCAATTTTTGGCGTGCAATTACTGATAATGACAGAGGTAATGAAATTGATTTTAAATCAGGAATTTGGAAAACAGCCGGTGCTTTTTCAAGATATACCGATTGGAAAAGCGAAATTGTAGATAACAATGCTATAATCACTTGTAAGTTTAAACTTTTTGCTGATAAAGACATTTTTGTAAAACTTATTACAACAGTTATGCCAAATGGCGATGTTAAATTTGATTATGAATATTTAGGTGCTGAAAATATGCCGAAATTCCCGCTAGCCGGAATTACTGTTTCTCTTAAAAAAGAGTTTTCAAATCTATCTTGGTACGGACTAGGTCCTGAACACACATACTCAGATAAATTTGTCGGCGGAAAATTAGGCATTTATAATACTTTGGTAGAAAATCAATTTCCAAAATATATGCGTCCGCAAGAATACGGAAACAGATATCAAACTCGCTGGATGAAGCTTACAAACAAAGACAATCTAGGTTTTATTTTTAAAGCTGAAACTCCTATTGATATGTCTGCTATCAGTTACACTGCTGATGAGTTAGAGTCTGCTATTATACCAACTTATTTACCTAAACCATACTGCACAAGAGTAAATTTAAATGGATTTATGAGCGGTGTAGGCGGTGATAATTCTTGGGGTGCTACTGTTCACGAAGAATTTACACACGATCCAAAAGTCCCGATTAAATTCTCGGTTACTATGTCTCTTATCAACAAATAATATTTTTAAAAGGTAATCGCTAAAAGCGATTACCTTTTTTACTTTTTCTTTTCGAATTTTGCAAGTGGATATCTAATTAATAAATGTTTTAGAACTTTAAAATTAAAAGGAATTATAGGCCACAAATAACCATGCTGTTCATCAAAAGTTTTGGTTGTAATGACAATTAATGATTCTAAAACAAACCCAATTATAAATCCCCATATTCCGAAAAAACCTGTAAGAACTATCAAAAACCATCTAAATACTTTAACTGCATTACCAAGTTCAGGATTTGGAATACAATGATTTGATATAGCAGATGCTACTGCAAATAAAATTGAGTCAGCAAGCAATAAATTCATTGAAATAGCAAAGTCTCCTAAAATCAGACCGCCTATTATACTAAATGCCGATTCTACATTTGAAGGTGTGTGTAATGCTGAAAGTCGCAGTATTTCAAGCCAGAATTCAATAAATATTATTTGTGAAAAAACAGAAATTTCCGCAACTTCTGTCGGTACTAAAAACGAAAAACAGTTATACGGCGAATTTGGGTACTTAACAATAAGCATAAAAATCGGAACCAGATACAAAGCAACAGGAATTGCTATCATTCTTATAATTCGTGTTAGTGTGCCTACTATCGGAGTTTGGTAATAGTCTTCGACATATTGTGTAAAATATAAAAGAGTTGTCGGAATTATCAACGCAGTCGGAGAAGTATCTACTAACAAAACAATATGCCCTTCCATTATATGTGCTGCAATTGTTTCCGGACGCTCAGAAACTCTGAATAAAGGCATAGGATTATACCATTTTTTCTTTATTAAGACTTCTTCAAGACTTTTTTCACCCATTGTTAAAGCATGAATATCAATGCTATTTAATTTAGAAATAACTTTATTTAAAAGTTTTTTATCAACTTTATCTTCAATGTAACCAACTGCCACATCGGTTTTTGAAACTCTTCCGACTTTAACATCTTCAAAAACAAGCTTCGGATCTCTTATTCTCCTTCTTATCAACGCAGTATTAAAGATAATTGTTTCAACTAAATCATCTCTGGCTCCTCTGGTTGCTTTCTCAATATGCGACTCTGAAGGCTCTCTTGCAGGATATTCTCTGGTATCAACTAAAACAGCTGTTGTATCGCCATCAATCAATAATGCAACCTGACCCGATAAAACTTCGTCTATAACCTTGTTTAAATCATTTTCGACTGAAGCTTCTATATAAGGTATGTTTTGGAGCATAACTTTTCTTGCTGTATCTTTTTTGTCATCTTTTACTTTTTGTAATTCTTTCATTACATGAACCATTATTGTATCTTTAACAAAGCCGTCAATAAATAATAAATAAGCTTTTTTATTATCTACAATAATTTCTCGTAAAATTACATCAAAACTTTTTTGAACGGGCAAAATTTCTTTAATTACTTTAGCATTTTCATCAATATTTGAAGATATTTTCATTAAATTCTCTCCTGTTTAATAACTAATAATATTATTTTGCAAAAAAAAATTAAAAATATTAAAAATAGTGGTTGTTTAATTTTAAAAATCTTGTTATAATATAATAGATTAATTAGGTAACCGCTTAAAGTTACTTTTACATAAAGGAGAAAATTAAGTTGAACTTTTTTAGTAGAGATATCGGTGTAGACTTAGGCACAGCAAATACATTAATCTGTGTAAAAACTAAAGGAATAATTATGCGTGAACCATCTGTCGTTGCGGTAGATGTTAAAAACGGCGAAGTTAAAGCCGTTGGTAGAGATGCCAGAGAAATGATAGGCAGAACTCCCGGTTCTATTGTTGCCGTAAGACCGCTTAAAAACGGTGTTATAGCTGACTATGATGTTACTGTGGCAATGCTTAAAAGATTTTTTAAAGACGCTATGCATGGTTCTTTTGCTTCAAGAGCAAGAGTTTTAATTTGTATACCGTCAGGAGTTACCGAAGTTGAAAGTCGTGCAGTAAACGATGCTGCAAGACAAGCCGGTGCTAAAGTTGTTGATCTTATCGAAGAGTCGATGGCTGCTGCCCTTGGTGCAGATTTACCTGTATTTGAATCTGTTGGTAATATGGTGGTCGATATTGGTGGCGGTACTAGCGAAGTTGCTGTAATTTCACTTGGTGATGTTGTAACTGCCAGAACAATAAAAACTGCCGGCGACGATATGGATGATGCTATTATTTCATATATAAGAAAACGCCATAATCTATTAATCGGTGAAAGAACTGCTGAAGATATTAAGCTTTCAATCGGTTCAGCGTGTGAATTTGAAGGCGAAGAAACCGCTTCAATGGAAATTAAAGGTCGAAACCTTATTGACGGTTTACCTAAAAACATTAATATTACCGCAAAAGAAATTCGAGAAGCACTTTCAGAGCCTCTTTCAAGAATTATTGATGCTATTAAGCAAACTCTTGAATCAACACCACCTGAGCTTGCTGCAGATATTATTGATAAAGGTATTACTCTTACAGGCGGCGGTGCACTTTTGCCGGGCATAGACTTGCTTATTACCCGTGAAACTGCTATGCCTGTAATTATTGCAAGCGATCCGCTTGATTGTGTTGCAAAAGGAATTACAAAAAGACTTGAACTTAATCTTCCGTTTGATTCATATCAAAAGAGAGCAAAATATTATTGATTTTTAAGGAGTGACAACGATGCGATTTTTCTTTCATAGTAAAAAAGCAAAATTAATCTCTGTCATTTCTATTCTATTAGTTATAAGCATTGTTGTATGTGGATTTTTAACTGATTGGTCCGCACCGCAAACAAATATTTTTTCTTCGATAATTTCTCCGGTTCAAAAATTCTTTTCAGGTGTTTCAGATTCGGTAAATTCATTTTTTGATGATTTTGAATCAAAGGATAAGCTTAGAAATGAAAATAAAAAGCTAAAAGAAGAAATTAACGATAAAAACAAAAAACTTATAGACTACGACGAGGTTATAAGACAAAATGAATTTTACAAAGATTTTCTTGAAATAAAAGAAGAAAATCCTACATATAAATTTTCTGCTGCCAGAGTTATTGCAAGAAATAATAATGATACTTATGCAACCTTTACCATAGATAAAGGCACTGTTGACGGCATAGAAGTTCACGATCCTATTATTACTGCTGAAGGGTTAGTGGGCTATGTCTGCGATGTTTATACAACACAAAGTACCGTAATGACTGTTTTAAATCCTAAAATAAATGTTTCTGCAATTGATAATCATTCAAGAGATACCGGCACAATCACCGGTGATTCTGCTGCAAGCGTTGATGGATTAACTAAAATGATTTACATTCCCAGCGATAACACTATTTCAGCAGGCAATTTTATTGTTACATCCGGAGATGGCGGTATATTCCCTAGCGGCTTAATAATCGGAACAGTTGTTGAAGTAAAAACTTCTAACAACAAAATCAGTTGCGAAGCCCAAATTCAGCCGATAGTTGATTTTTCCGATGTTTCAGATGTAATGGTAATAACTGATTTTTAATTTTAAAAGGATAATTTTATGAATAATCAGAAAAAATATCATTTATTTGATGTTTTGATTTACGCCATACTTCTTGCTTTGGCGTTTCTTTTTCAAAGCACATCTATTTTATTTAAATATAACTCACCTGCTCCATCGTTAGTTTTAGCTTTAGTTTTAATAATTTCATTTTATGAAAACTATTGGTTCTCAGCTATTTTTGGATTAATCAGCGGTATTTTACTTGATATAATCAGCGTTAACGGTGTAGGATTTCACGCACTTACTTATATGCTTACAGGAATTATTTGCAGTTCGGTTATGAAAAGATATTTACAGAACAACTTTGCTTCATTTGCAGTTATAAGTATACCTGTAATCATAATACATCAATTCGCCGAAATTCTTTATTCAAGCGGATTTGATTTAGGCATCATCACTTTATTCTTAAAATATTATTTAATTGTTGCTATTTACACATTTGCATCTGCATTTGTTTTGTATATCATTTTTCGTTACACTTTAAAAAGAAGCGAACGATTTGTAAAACCTAAGGGAATCATTAATAAAAAATAAAATGAATAGAAGGATTCTTTAAACTATGTTTTTTCAAAGAGAAAAAAAGAAAAGTGTAAATAAATACTCTAAATTTTTTGTATGTATTTCACTTGTTTTAGTAATAGTTTTTGTTTACACTGTTCGTCTTTTACAATTGCAAGTTGTAGATTATGACTATTACTTAAAAGAAAGCAAAATGTCATCAGCATCAACCATTACAGTTGATGCGACAAGAGGTGAAATTTTAGATAGATACGGTAGAACTATTGCATATAACCGTGAAGGATATAATGTAGTTATCAACTACTCAACAGCATCAAACAGTAATATAAATAAGTCTATTTTAAAAGCAATTACTATTTTAAAAAAGAACAAAGATGAGTGGCGTGATAAACTACCTATCAACAGCAAACAACCTTATAAATTTACTGAGAAAACTGACTCAACTGATGTAAAAAATTTAAAATCTAAGCTCGAATTAAATGATTATGCTACTTTACAAAACTGTATTGATGTAATGATTGAAAAATTCGGTCTTGAGGCTTACTCCAGCAAAACTCAGCGTTTACTTATGGGCATTCGCTACACAATGCTTTTAGAAGATTTCTCAACCGCTTATCCTTTTACTTTAGCTGAAGATGTTAGTGCTGAAACAAAATCAATACTGCTTGAATCTTCTGACAGCTTTCAAAATATTTCTGTAAAAGAAGTTTCGGTAAGAGAATATGCTGATGATGAATTAGCTACTCACCTTATCGGAACAGTAGGACCGATTTATGCTGAAGATTGGGATGTACTAAAGTCAAAAGGCTATTCGTACAGTGATTATGTCGGTAAATCCGGAGTAGAACTTGCTTTTGAAGACTACTTACGCGGCAAAAACGGCGTTAACAAAGCAATTACCAATCCTGATACGGGTGAAACTGAAATAGTAACAGAATCTGAGCCTGTCGCAGGCAATACGGTTTTATTAACTATTGATATTGACTTACAGAAAAAAGCACAAAAATCACTTGCAAAGTTTATGTCTAAACTTGCAAAAGAAAAAATTTATGCAAAATCAGCTTCTATCGTTTGCTTAAATGTAAACAACGGTGAAATTTTGGCTTCAGCTAATTATCCTAGCTATACAATGACTGATTATAATGAAAATTATTCAAAATTAGCTAAAGATGAAACTAATCCATTGTTTAATCGTGCTTTTCAAGGAACATATCCACCGGGTTCAACATTTAAGCCTGTTGTAGCAAGCATCGGTCTTACAGTCGGCTCTATTAGCAAAGGCACAACAGTTTATTGTAAAAAGTATTATGATTATTATAAAGATATGACATTTAAATGTATGCATTACCATGGTAACATTAATGTTGTTGATGCAATTGGTCAATCATGTAACTACTTTTTCTTTGATACAGGTCGAAAAACAGGTATATCTATTATGAATGAGTACTCAAAATTAATGGGTTACGGTGTTAAAACAGGCGTTGAAGTTCCGGAATCAGCAGGAACATTAGCCGGTCCTGCATATACAGAAAAACTAGGTGCAACATGGCACCCTGGCGACACTTTACAGGCTGCTATCGGTCAATCTTACAACTTATTTACACCACTTCAAATTGCAACAGGTACTGCTACTATCGCAAACGGCGGTACAAGATATCGTTCTCATCTTTTACGAGAAGTAAGAACAAATGATTTATCACAGGTTGTTGTAAGCCCAAGTGCTGAAGTTGTTGCCAACACAGGTATCTCTAAAGAAGCAATTAAAGTTGTTAAATCAGGTATGAAAAAAGCAGCTTTTGAAGGAACTGCTTCATCTGTTTTTGGTAGCTATAAACTTGAAGTTGGCGGTAAAACAGGTACTGCGGAAAACCCAAAACCAAAAAGAGATAACGGTTTGTTTATTTCATTTGCTCCTTATGAAAACTCTGAAATTGCTGTTGCAATTAATGTCGAAGAAGGTCTTTACGGTTATAAAACCGCATCTGTTGTTAAAGATATTTACGATCAGTATTATTTTGCTGACTATACCGCTAATGAAACTCCAAAATTCAACGATTTAATATATTAAAATAACTCTTTGACAAAATATTTATTTTATGGTATAATTGAGAGGTGATATTGTTTGAATAATGTTTTTGTTGTTACCTCAGGCAAAGGCGGTGCAGGTAAATCAACTGTTACTGCATTTCTGGGAATGGAACTTTGCAAGCTTGGTAAAAAGGTATTGTTAATTGATATGGATGAAGGGCTTCGTTCTCTTGATTTAATGTTAGATGTATCTTCTCACACCTTGTTTGATGTAAGCGATATAATTAAAGGCAACTGTAATGTTAATCAAGCTATCATCCCTGTAAAACAGTGTGCTAATCTTTATTTATTGCCTGCACCTGTTACTGTAAACAGTTTAAATTCTCCAAAAGGAATGAGAATTCTCTGTGATAAGTTATCGGATTATTTTGATTTTATTTTAATTGACTCTCCTGCCGGTGTCGGAAAAGGTTTTGTTAATGCTGTTTCAGGTGCTGATAATGCATTGGTAGTAGTCAATCCCGATGTTGTCAGTGTTCGTGACGGTGCTTATGTTGCAAGACTTCTTAGAGAAAAAGATTTTAAAAATATTCGACTCATTATAAATAAAATAGATATTGATTTAGTTAAAAAAGGTGTTTTTTATAACATTGATGAAGTTATTGATGCAACAACATTGCAATTAATAGCGGCAATCCCTTATGATATAGACTTATTAAAAAGATTTGAAATTAATACAAATATGTTATATGATTCCCCTGCTCTTGAGGCTTTTTCAAGATTAGCTAAAAGAATGTTAAAAGAAAATATACCATTAGGTATTTGATAAAAATACAAAGATGAAAGGAAATGGAATATGAATATTGCTTTAATTGCTCATGATGCTAAAAAAGAGCTTATGGTACAGTTTTGTATTGCTTACAGCGGTATTTTAGCACAGCACAATATTTGTGCAACAGGTACAACAGGTAAACTCGTTGCTGAATCTACCAGTCTTGAAATCACTCGTTTTTTGAGCGGTTCACAGGGTGGCGGCGAACAGATTGCTTCCAGAATTGCTTATAATGAAATCGATATGGTTCTCTTTTTCAGAGATCCGATAACTGCTAAACCAAATGAACCCAGTGATTTTACTATTTTAAGATTATGTGATGTTCATAATATTCCTATCGCTACTAACATTGCTACTGCTGAAGTTTTAATTCATGGTCTTGAAAGAGGAGATCTTGATTGGAGACTTTACTCTAAATAAACTAAATATTTTAATGATATTGATAGAAAAGGAGTAACTTTTAGTTGTTTTTCAGAGAGACAGGCATTTTGCTGTGAGCCTGTTATTATTTACTTTAAGTGAAGACATTTCTTGAATTGGCTTTATGCCCGTAAATTCTGCGTTAAGGAATTTTAAGTGAGTTTTGTTTTAATACAAAGCTAATTTAGGGTGGCACCGCGGTAATTTTCCGTCCCTTGTATTTATTTACAAGGGACGTTTTTATTTTATATTTTAAAAAAAGGAGATTTTTTATGAATTTAGTTGCTGATGCTATAAAAGGCACACAGGATATGTTGCCAAAGGACGCTTATAAATGGCATTATATTGAATCTGTTGCACAAAATGTTGCTAAACAATTTGATTTTAAAGAAATAAGAACACCTGTTTTTGAAAAAACCGAGTTATTTCAAAGAGGTGTTGGTGATACAACCGATGTTGTTCAAAAAGAAATGTATACATTCGATGATAAAGGCGGCAGAAGTATAACTTTGCGTCCTGAAGGTACTGCCGGTGCTATGAGAAGTATACTTGAACACGGTCTTTTTAACGAGGCACTTCCGATTAAATCATACTATGTTACTTCTTGCTATCGTTACGAAAAACCGCAAGCTGGAAGATTAAGAGAGTTTCATCAGTTTGGCGTTGAATGCATCGGAGCTCCTTCCCCTACTGCTGATGCTGAAGTTATTATGCTTGGTGCTAAGATTTTAGACCGACTTCAAATTAAAAACATTTCTCTTGAAATTAATTCAATCGGTTGTCCTACTTGCCGAGCAAAATATACACAAGCTTTAAAAGATTATTTCTCGCAATACAAAGATAAACTCTGTGATACTTGTCTTTCACGTCTTGACAGAAATCCTATGCGTATTTTAGATTGCAAATCTCCTATTTGTAAAGAAATCGCTTCAGATGCACCTGTTATTCTTGATTATCTTTGCGATGAGTGTAAAGAACACTTTGAAAAAGTTAAATCATATCTTGACGCAGCAGAAATTAAATATACTATTAATCCGCAAATTGTTCGCGGACTTGATTATTATACAAAAACTGTTTTTGAGTTTATTACTACAGAAATCGGATCACAAGGTGCCGTATGTGCCGGTGGCCGTTACGATGGCTTAGCTGAAGAATTAGGCGGACCTAAACTGCCTTCACTCGGTTTTGCTATGGGACTTGAAAGAATTTTAATTCTTATGGAAAAACAGAATTGCGAGTTCCCTATTGATGATGTTGCTGATGTTTATGTTGCACCAATGGGTGAAAATGCAACTGCTGAAGCTATTAAGCTTTGTAATGAACTTCGAGAAGAAGGTTTTACTGCTGTAACTGATTTATCAGGCAGAGGTTTAAAAGCACAGATGAAATACGCTAACAAAATCGGTGCAAAATTTAGTATGGTTATCGGCGATAATGAGCTTGAAAATAAAAAAGCAACACTAAAAAATATGATCACAGGCGAAAATCAAGAAATTGATTTACCTGATGGATTAAGTGATGCAATTTATAAAGCCGGAATAGATAATATTCTTGCCGCCGCTGAAAATTTATAAAGGAGACTCAATAAAATGTTAGAATTTATGGGAGATATGAGAAGAACTCATTATTGCGGTGTTCTTCGCAAAGAAAACGAAAATGAAGAAGTTGTTGTTTGCGGTTTTGTTCAAAGACAGAGAAATCTCGGACAATTAATATTTATAGATCTTCGTGACAGAACAGGAATTGTTCAATTAAGTTTTGATGACAGTACCGATAGAGAGATTTTTGAAAAGGCTAATGCTACTCGTTCGGAATATGTAGTAATGGCTAAAGGTATTGTAAAAATTCGTTCTTCAATTAACAAAGAAATTCCTACCGGTGAAATTGAAGTGGCAGTTAATGAATATAAAATCTTATCCACTGCTGAAACTCCACCATTTGAAATTGTAGAAAACTCAAATGTTAAAGAAGAGCTTCGCTGCAAATACCGTTATCTTGACCTTAGAAGACCTGATTTACAAAGAAATATTATGATGCGTCATAAAATTACAAAGGTTGTTCGTGATTATTACGATGAGCAAGGTTTTATTGAAATTGAAACTCCTATGCTTATAAAATCAACACCTGAGGGTGCTCGTGATTATCTTGTTCCATCAAGACTTTATCATGGCGAATTTTATGCTCTTCCACAGTCTCCGCAAATTTATAAACAATTGCTTATGGTTTCAGGCTTTGATAAATATATGCAAATTGCAAGATGTTTCAGAGATGAAGACTTGCGTGCTGACAGACAACCTGAATTTACTCAAATCGACCTTGAAATGTCTTATGTTGATACAGAAGACGTTTTGAAAGTTAACGAAGGCTTTGTAAAAAGATTGTTTAAAGAAATTCTTGATGTTGATATTAAATTACCGCTTCCGAGAATGAAATATGCCGACGCAATGAATTTCTATGGCTCGGATAAGCCTGATTTAAGATTTGATATGAAAATTATCGACTTATCGGATATTGTTAAAGACTGCGGATTCAGTGTATTTACAGGTGCAATTGAAAACGGCGGTAGTGTTAGAGCAATTTGTGCTAAAAACGCAGTTGATACCTACACAAGAAAAAATATCGACAGATTAACAGAAAGTGCAAAAGGAATCGGTGCTAAAGGTCTCGCTTGGATTAGAATGACCGATGACGGCATTGCATCATCATTCGCTAAATTTATGAGTGAAGATGAAATGAACGCTATAATTACCCGTTGCGGTGCTGAAAAAGGCGATGTTATCGTTATCGTTGCCGATAAAAACAAAGTTACACTCCCTACCCTAGGTGCACTTAGACTCGAAATGGCAAATAAACTTGATATTATACCTAAAGATGAATATAATCTTGTTTGGATTACTGAATTCCCATTCTTTGAATATAACGAAGAAACACAAAATTGGGACGCTATGCACCATCCGTTTACCGCTCCGCTTGATGAATGTATAGAATATCTTGAAAGCGATCCCGGTAAGGTTAGAGCAAAAGCTTATGACCTTGTTATGAACGGCACAGAAATGTCATCGGGCTCAATCAGAATTACTAATCCTGAATTACAGAAAAAAATGTTTAAAGCGCTAGGTTTATCTGACGAAGAAGCTCAAGAAAAATTCGGTTTCTTAACTGACGCATTCAAATACGGTGCGCCACCACACGGCGGTATGGGTATCGGTCTTGACAGACTCTGTATGATAATGCTTAAATGCGATTCATTAAGAGATGTTATTGCCTTCCCTAAAATGCAAAACGCACGAGACTTAATGAGTGAATCTCCTGCTCCTTGTGATGAGCAACAACTAAAAGAATTAGGCTTAAAATTTTAATAATTAAACGTTTATTAAAACTTTTTAAGTTGGAGAATTATTATGGTGTATGTTGAAAAACAAAGGGAATTAGAAATCAAAGGTGAATATGATGTTATTGTTTGCGGTTCCGGCCCTGCCGGTATCGGTGCGGCTGTAACCGCAGGCAGAAACGGCGTTAAAACATTATTATTAGAGCAAAATGGCACAGTTGGCGGTGTTGCTACTTCCGGTCTTATGAGCCATTTTACAGGAGATTGTAACTCAAAAATTTATAAAGAAGTTTTAAAGCGTCAGGCTGATGGGAGAATATATCAAAAAGGCGAAATTACAACAACAATTGAACCTGATGTTTTGATGAATGTCTACTTTGATATGCTAAAAGAAGCGAATGTAGATGTTCTTTTATACACCTTTGTTTGCGATACAATAACTGAAGATGGTGCTTTAAAAGGCGTTATTGTTGAAAACAAATCAGGTAGAAGTGTATACTTATCAAAAGTCATTATTGATGCAACCGGTGACGGCGATGTGGCATACAAGGCTGGTGCTAAGTTCTTTAAAGGTAGAGAAAAAGACGAAAAAATGCAACCGGCAACAATAATGTTTAAACTCGGCGGTGTTGATTATGACAGAGCTGTTTTCCCTCCTTCATTTGAAACAGAAGTTCCTACTGAAAAAGGCGAATTACAGTCTCTTGCAAGAAAAATTTTGCCATACCCTGCCGGCCATGTTTTGTTGTATAAATCAACATTACCCGGTGTTGTAACAGTAAATATGACAAACTGCACTGATGTTGACGCTACAAAAGCCGAAGATTGGACTAGAGCAACTATTGTTTGTCGCTCACAATTAAGTAAAATAGTGAATTTTTTGCGTGAGTACGCTCCCGGGTATGAAAACTGTTATATAGTTTCATCGGCTCCTTTCTTAGGAATTCGTGAAACAAGACACTTTAAAGGACTTTACTCAATAACTGAAAATGATATTTTAGAAGCAAAGGTATTCGATGATTATGTTGTTAAAGATGCTCATTTTAACTTTGATATACATAATATTGACGGTTCAGGGCTTGATAAAAACGGTTCACAAAAGAACTTTACCCAAAACAAAGGATACACTATTCCATATCGTTGCTTAGTACCTGAAAAAGTTGACGGTCTTTTATTATCAGGAAGAAATATAAGCGGCACACATATTGCTCATTCTAATTTCAGAGCAATGCCTATTTGTATGGGCATTGGTGAAGCTGCAGGTGCTGCGGCAGCACTGGCCGCTAAAAAAGAATGCAAAGTAAGAGAAATTAATGCCGAAGAAATTAGAAAAATAATAATGTAAATTAAAATAATAAAAAACACACTCTATTTCAAAAAAATAGGGTGTGTTTTTTATTGCAATCGTAAATGATTATTACCATCTACTCTTTATCGTCTTCTTTATAAATTCTTTCATCAGAAAATACCTTTTCTTCTTCAAAAGCACTTCTATGTACCATTTTACCATTATGATAAACAAACTCAGGCAAATCTTCTTCTTTTGGTTCAGCACCAAAATTAATATCTTCAGCATTAGGTTTATCTAAAACTGATTGTGAAGTTTCGCTAGGATGTTGTTCGTAATATGGGTCTAATATATACTGTTTGATTGAAGGAAAAGTAAAAAATGCAATCGTGTAAAACATAATGCCGAAAGTCAGCACCATAAATACACAGATTGTAAGACCATACATTAAAGCATTTCCGCTAATTATAGATAAATAAACTAAAATTCCGTTAAAAGCCAACCAAAAAGCTAATATTATAGTCAGTAAAATATTTTTTCCAATACAAAGCATTGTAAAAATAAACGAATTTTTTATTATTTCACGAATTGTCAACTTCAAAGTAACGGTCATCATATAAAAATAATAGCTTGCTACAATTGTTGCAATTGCTACAAAAATTGTAACACCAAGACCGATTGTATAAAAAGTATTTTCACCCGATCCGGCATAATAAAAACGAAAAGCGATAAAAATAGCCCAGAAAATAACATATTGAAAGAGTGCTATAACTATACTTTGCTTAAAATTATCTTTAAATGCTTTTTTTAAATCTTGAGCAAAAAATCCAGGCTCTTCCCTAACATACTCACGCATTAATTTCATTTCAGCTGCAGTTAGAGGACCTAAAAGTATCAATGGAAGAAACGTTAATAAAGTCCAAACATCTGAAATATCACCGAAAATAGCAGTTACTGCAGAACTAATACCCATAATTATAAAAATTAAAATAGAAACTACAGTAAAATAAATTGCATTAAGCAGCATTATCTTAAAAAATTTATCTTTTAAGATTTCAAAGTATTTTAAAAATGAGTTTTTTTCTAAAGTGTTAATTGCCATATTTTTCTCCGTTATTTTCCTGCTTTTGGGTGAAATTTAATATATGAATTCTCATATTTTTGTTTAATTATTTGTGAATAAACCTGCGTAGAAGATATTCCGGCATGTCCAAGCATTTCCTTAATATCTTTAATACCGGCACCGTTTTCAAGTAAATGAGTAGCAAAAGAATGACGAATTGTATGCGGTGTAATTGTTTTATTAATACCGCCCAATTCAGCATAAGCTTTAATTATCTTCCAAAAACCTTGTCTTGTCATTCTGGAACCGTTCATATTTACAAATAAAGCTTTTTCATTTTTATCATTTACTAAAACACTTCTTACATTTAATAAATAATTCTCTATTGATTTTACTGCTGATTTATAAATCGGAACAATTCTCTCAGATTTATTTGAATGACACATTACAATATTAATTTGTAAATTAACATCATCAATATTCAAATCAATAAGTTCTGTAACTCTAAGTCCGGTTGCATACAACAGCTCTAACATAGCTTTATCTCTACATCCACGATGAGTAGAAACATCAGGCTGTGAAAACAAAATATCAATCTCTTTTTGAGTTAAAATTTCCGGTAATTTTGTTTCAGTTTTTTTAAGTTTTACATTTTTTGTCGGATTAGTCATAACACTATCAGTATATATTAAAAATTCATAAAAACATCTTATAGAAGCTAAATTTCTGATTAATGTAGCATGAGTTTTACCTTTTTTCTCAAGTGAATTTAAATAATCTTTTAAGTCATCAGAAGACAAAATTAAAATATCGAGAGAATTAATATCAGCGTACGACAAAAAAGCCTTAATATCTCTGACATAAGACTCAATTGTATTTGATGATGATTTTTTTACCGTTGTTAAATAATCGGTAAACTCTTTTAAATAGTCCCTCATTGTGATTTAACTTTCCTTCTATTATGATTCCTAAAATTCAAACATACCACAAAAAGTGTATGAAAAAAATGTATTTATCAAACAAATAATTAAAGACAAAATAAAGTGAATTAAAAATTTGATTGAATAGCTTTTAAAATTAACAGAAACTGAATTTTCACTTTTAACCAACTTAAATAATTCACGAGAAAAACAAAAAGATTGTTTCAAGCTTAAAATATAATTAATAGTGAATAAAAACAAGCCCGGCAATATTATTAATGAAAAAAAGCATACTCCATTCAAAGAATAAATCTTATATAAAAAACCGGAAACGCTGCCTACACCAAATGAAAAAATAAAGAAAATAAAAATACTTATAAAATTACCTATGACACAAAGGCCTAAAATGTAATTTATAAATATTAATAAAACAAACATAAATATTGAATTTAAAAATACCCCAAAAAAATCATTTTCATTTAAAAACAATATATAGCTTTTAAAGTAATCAGAAATACCATAGTAATTATTATCTTCACATATATTAACTGAAAAAGAACCAATCAACATTCCAAGCAATAAAACAGCAGAAATTATAATTAAAAGAATATTAGATTTTAAAAGCGTTGTAATGTTTCTTTTGTGTTTATAAACCATTGCGTTAGACAAAAAATCACCCTTTGTTTTCATTTATTAATAAATACTATGAAAACATAGGACAACTTATTACCATAACTTAAATTAAATTTATGTAAACATCGCTTTGATATTATAACAAAAAAAAGAATTAAAATCAATGAGAAAATACAAAATTTCTACTTTTTATATAAACTCACAAAATTGAGATATAATTTTTATGTTAAGTGACGAATTTTTATGTTAACTTTTTATGTTAACCACTATAATTAGTATGTAAACCAATGTTTAAACATATTTTTTCTTGTTCTATAGAGCAAAAGCCGATTGAAAAGATATCAACCGACTTTGTTTGTTAATAATCATTAATCAAATATACCAAAAAGGATGCTTCGTTTAAGTTGTTAAAAATCGACGGAGAAACTCTAACCGTTCCTTGCTCGATAGTTTTGAATTTTTTGTGTGCGAGTGGTGCACAATGAAGTCCACCTCTGACGCACACGTTTTTGTCGGCTAAATATTGAGAGACATCAGTACTACTCTCCCCTTTTATATTAAAAGAAAGTACGGGTAAGTTTGGTTTATTGTATAGTTGAACTTTTTTATTCTTCTTAAATTCATTATAAATATAGTCTATAATCATCTTTTCTTTACAAACAATTTTATTTTTATTTTTTCTTACAAATTCTATTCCTGCACCTATCCCCGCTATGCCGGGAACATTGATTGTACCGCTTTCGTATTTATCGGGTAAAAAATCAGGTTGTTCAATTGAAGCAGATAAACTGCCTGTTCCCCCTAAAATAAAAACATTTGGTTTGTTGTCAGTAATCAAAATGCCTGTACCCATCGGTGCATACAAACCTTTATGTGGAGCTATGCACAAATAATCTATATAATCATTTTTAACATTTATATCAAGAATACCCGCTGTTTGTGCTGCATCTACTATAAATTGCAGTCCGTTATTTTTGCAAAATCTACCTATTTTTCTGATTGGATTTATAATACCAAATACATTTGATCCATGTGTGCATATAATTGCTTTTGTATTTGACTTCATTTTACTTTCAATATTTTGAATAGTGATTTCGTCATCTTCAGAAGTTTCAAATATGCTCAGCTCTACTCCGCTTTTTGTTAAATCAAAAGCCGTTCTTGCAACACTGTTATGTTCCAAATCAGAAATAATAACGTGATCTCCGGATTTAAACAATCCTTTAATTACAAGATTTATTGACATTGTGCAATTTTGTGTAAAAACAATATTCTCATATGATTCAGCACCAAAAAAATCAGCGACTTTTTCTCTTACATCAAAAACCATTTTCGAAGTTTTCATAGAAAGTTTATGCCCGCTTCTGCCGGGATTGGCACTAAAATTTTTTAATGCGTTATTTACTGCAATTTCTACTGAACGCGGTTTAATATTTGTTGTAGCAGCGTTATCAAAATATATCATTTTATCAACTCTCGTCATTTTCAATGATTCTGTTTTCTTTTAAAACACGCAAAGCTTCTTCCCTTGTACCGTCTACAATCAATACGCTATATCCGCATCCTTTAGACGGCGATTTCATTAAACCTCTTTCCACTCTTGATGATATTCCGTTCTTTTTCAAAATTTCTTTTGATTTCAATGCTCTGTTTACAGAACCTATATATATCAATTCTTTTTCCATAATAATCTCCATTCCGCCGTCTTTTAGGCTAAAACTTTATAAGTCTTAAATTGTTGAGGCAAATAAAAATAACCTCAGTACATTTTATGCACCAAGGTTATTTTTTGTAAATACTATTTCAGTAAAACGCTTGCTTTCGAAGCTATTCCTTCACCGTTTCCTGTGAATCCAAGACCTTCTTCTGTTGTTGCTTTAACAGAAACTTGTTTTATGTCAATCTCACAAGCATCCGCAATATTTTTTCTCATATCATCTATATAAGGTCTCATTTTAGGCTTTTGTGCAATTATAATTGAATCGATATTTTCAATCTCATATCCTTCTTTTTCAATTCTACTTACAACTTCTTTTAAAAGCAGTAACGAATTAGCATCTTTAAATTTTATATCTGTGTCAGGAAATAATAAGCCTATATCCCCTAACGCTGCTGCTCCAAGAAGTGCGTCAGCAATTGCATGCAAAAGAACATCTGCGTCTGAATGACCTAAAAGCCCAAATTCATAAGGAATTTTAACTCCGCCTAAAATCAAATCTCTGTTACTAACCAACTTATGAACATCATATCCAATTCCGATTCTCATTTTATAAATCCTCCGTTAATTCACATATAATACTGTTTTGCACTAGAAAGCCCTTATTCGTTAACGCAAAACCATTACAATCGAGTTTAATTAAATCATTTTTTTCAAGTAATTCTAATTTCTTTTTAAATTTATTATCTAAATTAAAGCCATTATTTTTTAAATAATCAAATTTTATACCGCTATTTAAACGAAGACCAAGCATTATATAGTCAAATAAATCTCCACCGTCTTCTGAATATATATATTCATTTTTATCTAAGAAATAATTAATATCATTAGGAAAATAATATCGCTTACCATTAATATAAGAATGTGCAGCCGGTCCAAGACCTAAATAATTTTCGCATTTCCAATATATAAGATTGTGTTTGCTTTCAAAACCGCTCTTTGCAAAATTAGATATTTCATAATGTTCAAATCCATTATTTTCAAGATAATCACATAAAAATAAATACATATTTGAAACTTCATCATCAGACGGTAAATTCAAATTCATATTTGCAAAAGGAGTATTTTTCTCAATTTTAAGCATATAACAAGATAAATGAGTAATGTCTAAATTTAAGCAGAAATCAATACTGTTTTTTAAAGAAGAAATTGTTTGATTTTCAATTCCTAACATTAAATCAAGAGAAATATTTTTAAATCCTGCTTGCTTTGCCAAATTAACAGCATTTGCAACATCAATAGCTTTGTGGTTTCTTGTTAATTTTTCGAGTTCGGTTTCATTAGCAGATTGAAGTCCAACGGAAACTCTATTAAATCCGCCTTTATACAATTTATTAAAAAATTCTTTTTTAAAAGTTCTGGGATTAACTTCTACTGTAATTTCAGCATTATCTTTATAATGTATGTTACCTAATATTTTTATAAGATTATCTGCACCTATTATTGATGGCGTTCCGCCACCAAAATATACAGTATCGAAAACATTATCAATATTTTTAAGTCTTCGACACATTTCTTCGACATATTTTTCTACAGTTTCTTTATTATACTTAAGTGAGTAAAAATCACAATAAGCACATTTTGTAGCACAAAAAGGAATATGAACATATAATCCAAACATTTTTACTCACCTCTTTGTTCTTTATTATATTATATATTAAATGGTTTGTCCATAAAAATTTACTATATATATTAAATTTGAACATAAGGCAACTATATATAGTATTAAAAATGCTTGACATATTGTTTAATTTCGATTACAATATATACTAGAATTATTTTGAACGAAATTAAATTTTATATATTAAAAATACTGCTTTGGACGGCAAAAAAGCAGTCATACTATTAAGTTGGCAGACTTTTTACTTATAAGCCTGTCTTGTTAATGTTATGTATATTTAAGGAGGTATTTAATGCAAGGCTATAACAAGCCGAACACCAAAAAGGTGTCGCAAACTAAGAATAATAAAAAACAAAACAACAAAAATTCCGATACAAAATTAAATTTATATCAAAAGGTTGAAGTTAAACAAAATAAAACTAAATCTAAAACTAAAAAAACTTCAAACAATAAGGCTAAAAATTCTTCAAAAAACACTGTTAAGAAATCCAATAAAAGAACTGCTGAAACAAAAAAGTCGCTTAAAATAATTCCACTCGGCGGTCTTGATGAAATCGGAAAAAACTGTACTGTTTATGAATATGATAACGAAATGATCGTTGTGGATTGCGGACTTGCATTTCCTGATGATGAGATGCTGGGTATTGATTTAGTTATCCCCGATTTAACTTATCTAATTAAAAACAAAGAGAAAATAAAAGGCGTTTTTATTACTCACGGTCATGAAGATCATATTGGTGCAGTGCCATATTTATTAAAAGAAATAAATGTTCCTATTTACTCAAGAGCCTTAACTTTAGGCTTAATAGAAGGAAAACTTGTTGAACACGGAATTGCAGGTCAAGCTAAGCTTATTGAGAAAAAGCCAGGAGATATTGTTAAATGTGGTAAATTCCAAGTTGAATTTATTCATGTAAATCACTCAATCCCTGATGCTGTTGCGTTTGCAATAACTACACCGGCGGGTACAATTTTACAAACCGGTGACTTTAAATTTGATACTACTCCAATTAGCGGTGGAATGATTGATGTTGCTAGAATTTCAGAATTAGGTAAACAAGGTATTTTAGCCTTATTATCTGATAGTACGAATGCTGAACGTCAAGGAATTACTTTAAGTGAAAAAACCGTTGGAGCTTCATTTGCTAATTTATTTAAAATGGCAAAAAACGATAGAATAATTGTTGCTACTTTCTCATCAAATATTCATAGAATGCAACAAATTATTGATGAGGCTGTTAGATGTGGCAGAAAAGTTGCTGTTTCAGGAAGATCAATGGTTAATGTTGTTGAAGTTGCTACAAGGCTGGGGTATTTAACAATTCCACAAGGTGTTTTAATTGATATAAAAAGCCTAAATCAATATATGCCGCAGCAGTTAGTTATTATAACAACCGGCTCTCAAGGCGAGCCTATGAGTGCACTTCACAGAATGGCTCAAAACCAACACAAAAATGTTACAATCACAGCTAATGACACTATTATTATCAGTGCAAGCCCAATACCCGGCAATGAGAAAACTGTTTCTAATGTTGTAAACGGTCTTATGAAACTAGGTGCAAATGTTATATATGAAAAAATGTATGATGTTCATGTTTCGGGTCACGCTTGCCAAGAAGAGCTTAAAATGATGCTTGCTATGGTAAAACCTAAGTATTTTATACCGGTTCACGGTGAAAGAAAGCAATTAGCTCATCATATGGAACTTGCTGAAAATGTAGGAATTCCTAAGAAAAACATTTTAATTAGTGAAAACGGTCATATAATCGAAATTAATTCAAAAGCAATTAAAGAAAACGGCACAGTTCAGTCCGGTAGAGTTTTAGTTGACGGATATGGTGTAGGTGATGTAGGAAGTATCGTTCTTCGAGATAGAAAACATTTAGCTGAAGACGGTATCATAATTGTAGTAATGACTACTGATTCTGCAACAGGCGAAATCATTTCAGGACCTGACATTGTTTCCCGTGGATTTGTTTATGTCCGTGAAAGCGAAGAATTAATGATTGAAGTAAAACATGTTGTCTATGACAGCATTGATTATTTAACCAGAAAAAATACAACTGACATTGTTTCAGTTAAAAACAGAGTACGCGATGACTTATCAAAATTCTTATATGAAAGAACAAAGCGTAGTCCTATGATATTACCAATTGTAATGGAAGTTTAATTTAGAAAGGATATAATTAAATGAAAGCAAGATTACCAAAAGAATATCAACCAAAATCACAGGCTGATTTATTAAGACAAGCTCAAGAAATGCAAGCTAATATGGAGCAAATGCAGGCTGAGCTTGAAGAAAAAGAGTATACCTCAGAAGCCGGTGGCGGAATGGTTAAAGCTACTGTTACAGGCAAGCATAACATCACTTCGCTTGAAATCAGTCCTGAATTAATTGAAGACGCTAAAGAAGATCCTGAAATGCTTGAAGATTTAATTATAACTGCTGTAAATCAAGCTGTTAAAGCTGCAACCGATGAATCTGATTCTGCTATGTCAGGTATCACCAGCGGTCTTAACATTCCGGGATTGTTTTAAGGAAATAAATTATGGCTTATAATATTCCAACACTTGATAAACTTATCGATAAGTTTACAAGTTTGCCATCAATAGGTCGCAAATCAGCTCAAAGAATTGCTTTTCATCTTCTTGATTTACCGGAAGAAGATATAAAAGATTTTGCTGATACAATGATTAATGCAAAAAAATCAACTCATTACTGTAAAATCTGTCAAACTCTTACCGATACAGATATTTGTTCAATTTGCTCTGATTCATCAAGAAACAAAAATCAAATATGTGTTGTTGAATCTCCACAGGATGTTATGGCTTTTGAACGAACAAAAGAATACAACGGCACTTATCATGTACTTCATGGTTTGTTGTCCCCTATTGACGGTATTACACCTGAAACATTAAAGATAAAAGAATTACTTTATCGAGTTACAAATGAAGATATTGATGAAGTTATTATGGCAACTAATCCAACAGTAGACGGCGAAGCAACTGCTATGTATATTTCAAGACTTTTAAAACCGTTTGAAATTAAAGTTACTCGTCTGGCTTACGGTATACCGGTTGGAGCTTCACTTGAATACTCTGATGAAGTAACCTTACTTCGTGCTTTAGAAGGACGAAGCGAATTAGATTAAACTTATAAAGGAGGTTTCTGCTTTGAGCACAGGTTCAATAAAAATAGTTGCTAACAACAAAAAAGCATATCATGAATATTTTGTACTTGAAAAGTTTGAAGCAGGAATCGAACTTGTAGGTACTGAAGTAAAATCTATCAGAGCCGGCAGAATTAATTTAAAAGAAAGCTGGTGTATGATAAAAAACGGTGAAATTTTTGTAAATGGTATGCATATTTCACCCTATGAACAGGGAAATATTTTTAATAAAGATCCGTTTCGCGTCAGAAAATTGCTTATGCATAGAAAAGAAATAGACCGATTGTTCGGAAAAATCAAACAAGACGGTCTTACACTTATTCCAACATCAGTTTACTTTAAAAATTCAAAAGTAAAGGTTGAAATAGGACTTTGCAAAGGTAAAAATCTACACGATAAGCGTGAAACCCTTGCTAAAAAGCAAGCTAAAAGAGATATCGACAGAGCGTTAAAAGAACGCTCTCGATAATATATACATGGGGATGTAAAGGTTTCGACGGGGATTTTGAACTAAATTAAGCGAGTAGTGGAGTTGCACCACTTTAAAAGTAACAAATTATAAATTAAATAACAACTCTAAAGTTGCTTTAGCAGCCTAAGTGCTGCTCGTTCCTTGCCTGACCACCGCGACAGGCTCTGGAGCGTCGACTAGCGGTAAATGTGAGCAAGAGAGTGCCTTGTATCTTGCCATAAATTTAAGGCTACTGAATTTTGAAGATTGTTAATCATCGTCACTATTTAGGAATTAAAAACGATTAACTGCACTCGGAGAAAGATTTAGGAACGAATTTTCGGACAGGAGTTCGACTCTCCTCATCTCCACCAAATTTAAAAGGCGGTCAGATTATAAAAAATCTGACCGCCTTTTAAGAATAATTATTAATTTTTTTCCGGAACTTCCTGATAAAGATTAAATCTAAACAATTTTGATTCATCTTCAGGATTTTCACATCTTACAGTAGCTTCAACAATGATACCGCCTTCGATAAGCTTTGTAAGACCTGTAAGCTGACACAATTTAGATTTTAAATTAAGGCAATCCCCTTCTTCAGTTTCAAGAAAAACGCCGCCTTTGCAAGTGTCAACAGTTTTGATAAAATCATTTATATCAATATTGTGTAATTTTAATTTTTGATCCATGATATTTTCCTCCTTATATATCTACTATTTGAATTATAACGATTAAAATACAATTTGTCAATCCTTTTTACTAACTTATGATTGATAAATTTACGATATCGTGGTAAAATTAATTAAAATTATTAAAAGGAGTTTTTTCATGACAATTAATACTTTTTTACATGTTTTATGTATTTTAACTTTAGCTGTCGGAGCAGTAACATTAGTTCTTACAATACTTAATAAAAAAATTAGTTTAATCAGAAAAATAAATTCATCTTTATACCTTATTGTATTATGTGGCTATGTGTATGTTTCTGAATTTTTAATTTCATTCTTAAAATCATACTATTATTCTACATATACTTATAATGAAATATTCGCAATTGTTTTAAATATAATATCATTAGTTGCTATTTTTACAGTATTAATAGGAACAAATCTTAAACACAACGAGAAATTTGAAAAATATATTTATAAATCTATTGAATTTATCGTTTTAATAATTTGTGTGGCTCTTGTTTGGAATTTATTCTATTCAAACTCAAAAAATGTACATCTCTTTCCTATTTTACTTATGAGTTTTGTATTAACAGAAACTTATTTAATAAATTCAACAGAAACATTAAAAATGAAATCTTCAATTGCTTACTACTTTATTTCTAATATAATTTTTTCAGGATTTTGGATTGTTGAATTTATTTTACTTATTACATCAACAAAAATATCAAATGATCTATTGTTTTTGTTTTTATTTGTTTTAATTATAAGTTTTTCTTCAATAATTTTAGGAATTTTATCTGCAAAAAAGGAATATAAAAAATGACAAATATAGCAATCATAGGTGGCGGAGCAAGCGGGCTTTTTGCTGCTATTACCGCACTTTCATCAGGAGCACAAGCAAGCGTTACTGTTTTTGAACAATTAAATAGAGTTGGCAAAAAACTGCTTGCTACGGGCAATGGCAGATGCAATATCACTAATGAAAATGCCTGTGAAATAATAAATAATAAGCCAACGCATTATTATGGTGAAAATTCTGAGTTTGCGAGTTATGCTTTAAATAAATTCACTACCAAATCACTAATTAATTATTTATATAACAATGGATTGATTTTAAGAAAAGAAAATGATAAATACTACCCTTATTCAGAACAGGCAGGCACTGTTCTTGACTTTTTGCGTCTTAAATGTGAAATGCTCGGAGTTAATTTAATAACTGATACAAAAGTCAATTCAATTGTCAAATCAAAAAGTGATTTCATAATTAATAATCAACACTTTGATAAAGTTATTGTTGCCTGTGGTGGAAAATCCAGTCCGCACCTAGGTTCTGATGGTAGCGGATATAAATTACTAGAGAGTTTTGGACACAAGAAAACGAAACTCTTCCCTGCTATTACACAAATAAAAACACAAAATGATTTAGTAAAACAACTAAAAGGAATTAAAGCCGACGCATTGTGTAGCATTTTTGTAAACAAAAAACTAATTCGTCAAGAATTTGGTCAGGTATTGTTTGCCGATTATGGATTATCAGGCCCACCGATATTTCAATTATCGGGAATTGCCGCAAAAAACTACGAAAAAAGTTGCGTTATCAGTTTAGATTTAATGAATGATAAAGAAATTAATGAAATTGAAAACTTGATTAAAAAAGTCATTGATAATCCTTTCACCTACCCGCTTAATGCAGAAAACTTATTAACACTGTTATTAAACAAACGCCTAGGACAAGTTGTTTTAAAATACTGTGGCAAAAAAATGAATGAAGATATATATTCATTCACTGATAAAGATATTAAAAACATTGCATATTCTATTAAAAATTTCAATCTTAAGGTTACAGGAGTCAGCGGATTTCAAAACGCTCAAGTAACATCCGGTGGCATAAAAACACAAGATTTTAATGACAAAACAATGGAGTCAAAATTAGTTGACGGTTTATACGCTTGCGGAGAAGTTCTCGATATTACAGGAGATTGCGGCGGATATAATCTGCAATGGGCTTTTTCATCAGGATATGTAGCCGCAAAATCTGCGATTGGAGAAAACTTATGATAAAAATTTCTAATTTAAAACTCCAACCGGGATATAAGGAAAATGATGTTGTTAACGCTATTTCAAAAAAGCTTAAAATAAACAAAGCCCAAATTATTAATTTCTCGATATTAAGGCGTTCTTTAGATGCCAGAAAAAAGAATGATATAAAATTTGTTTTAACTGTTAAAGCAAAAATCAAAGGCAATGAAGAAAAAATAATTTCAAAATGCAAACCAAATGAAGTTTCGCTATATAAAAAAGAAAAATATGAGTTTTTATCAGCATCAAATAAAGTTAAAAAGAACATAATCATTGGTGCCGGACCTGCCGGACTTTTCTGCGGATATATAATGATTATGAGCGGATTAAAACCGATTATAATTGAGCGTGGAGAGAAAGTCGAAGATAGAATTAAATCTGTTGATAATTTTTTCAGCGGTGGCGAACTTAATGAAAACTCAAATATTCAATTTGGCGAAGGTGGTGCCGGCACATTTTCCGATGGCAAGCTTAATACAGGCATTTCTGACAAAAGAATTCGCCTTGTATTAGAAACGTTTGTTAAATTTGGAGCCCCTAAAGAAATCCTTTATGAACAAAAACCACACATTGGCACGGATATTTTAAGAAATGTAATTATAAACTTTAGAAAATTCATTGAACAAAATGGCGGTGAATTTTTGTTTAATACGCAGTTTATTGATTTTGAAACTAATAATAATTCTATTACTTCAATAACTGTAAAATCAAATAATTCAATAGAAAAAATAAAATGTGACAATTTAGTTTTAGCAATCGGTCACAGTGCGAGAGATACATTTTATGATTTATATGAAAAAAATATTTCAATGCAACAAAAGCCGTTTGCTATGGGTGCCAGAATTGAACATTCTCAAGAATTTATTAATAAAATTCAGTATGGTAATTCTTTTAACAATCCTAATTTGCCTGTTGCCGATTACAAAACCGCAGTTCATTTAGAAAACGGTAGATCCGTTTATTCATTTTGCATGTGTCCGGGTGGCTATGTTGTTGCCGCAGCAAGTGAATGCGGTATGATTGCAGTAAACGGAATGAGCAACTTCAAGCGTGATGGCAAAAACGCTAATTCAGCAATTTTAGTTAACGTAAGACCGGAAGACTTCCCTACTTCTCATTCCCTTTCAGGCGTTGAATTACAACGAGATATTGAACGCAAGGCATTTGCAGTTTCAAACTCATACAAAGCTCCTGCTCAAACACTAAGTAGCTTAATTTATGGAGAAGAAAATAATATTTTAAATGTTACTCCAACTTATAAACCTGAAATTGTACTTTGTGATTTACACAAAGTTTTACCATCATTTATTATTGATTCAATAAAAGAAGGGCTTTTATTGATTGATAAAAAAATGAATGGATTTGCTGATAAAAATGCAATTCTTACTGCACCTGAAACCAGAAGCTCTTCACCGATAAAAATTCTGCGTGATGATAATTTCAATTCAAATGTTATCGGAATTTACCCTTGCGGTGAAGGTGCAGGTTATGCAGGCGGAATTACTTCAGCAGCTGTTGACGGAATAAAAGTTGCCGAAAAAATAATCAATTCATTATAATCAGTATAAGTCGATATATTTTGCTAAAAATAATTTTGGTGATTTGTATTGACTTATTTTTTAGCCTTTTTTATATTTTCATTTTTCGGATGGGTTTTAGAAATAATTTTTGCTTTTTTGCGTACAAAAGAAATTCAAAACCGCAAAACAATGAAATTTTTGCCCCTATGCCCTGTTTATGGAATAGCAGCGACAATGTTATTGTTTATATCAAAACTCATTCCTAAAAATATAATTTTATATTTTATAATCGGTGTTCTGATTTGCAGCTTTGTAGAATACTTTTTTAATGAATTTTTTAAGATATCTTTTAAAATAAAATTGTGGGATTACTCTACTTCAAAATATAATTTAAACGGAAATATAACACTTAGTTTTTCGCTTATATGGGGCTTATTTTCAATGATACTGATGAGTTTTGCAGATGAAATAATCAGTTTTCTTATATTTTTTCCGTCAACAATAACTTTCTTCTTGCTATTTTTATTTACAATTGATTTTTTTGAAAGTATGTATTTATTTAAAAAAAGAGATATTGCTTATGTGCAAAGTTATTGTTCCGTTATGACTGAAAATGAAAAATCCTGAGAGTTAATCTCAGGATTTTTTAATCTATTTAATTCCACTAACGTATTTACCGCATTTTAAATATTTTTTTGTTTGACTATATGGCTTAAAAAAGTAGTACCAATTTCCGTCATTACCATAGTTTCCGGTTTCAATTACATAAACTTGTCCATTGCTGAGTTTTACCTGACCCCAAAAATGTTGCCACTTATTATCCATAGATTTTCCTCTGTACCCTTGTAAAAGCTTAACTTTTAGTCCCATATTAGCCATATAAGCAATTATTGCACCATTATATTGCACGCATTGACCTAATCTTTGATTAAAAATTGCGTCGACATAAGTTCTTGATGAAATTGTAGAATATAACTCGCCGGTAGCATAAAAAACTTTTCTATGAATAAAGTAAAATGTATACCAAATTCTATCGTAAGGTGCCATATCATTAGTCAAATAATTAGCATTAAAATTAGCCATTATCATTCTATCATTAAAAGAAATACCATTTTTCCATGCCACTTTAGCTTTTTTGCCTTGTACATCAAAAACTTTAAAAGATTTTTTAGGCTCGCCTACTGAACCGTTTACTATTGCTGAAATATCATTTGATCTTACAGTTGAACTTTGATAAATATATTTTCTTACACCATTATTAAGCTTAAAAACTTTTAAATAAAAAGAATAATTAATTGTTGAAGGAGTAATTTTTGTTTTAGTATATGTAATTCTGTTTTTGTTTTTTATTGTTTTAATTCTTCTGAAATTAGCACCGTCGTTAGACATATATATTTCATAGCCCTTAGCTGCATTAACCTTATTCCAATTAAATGTTACTGAATTTGAATATGTCGCTGCATTAAAATTAATTCCGAAAAATACCGGCTTAATTACTGTTGCCTGACTATAATAGTATTTGTCATTAACAATTCTATATGCTTTAATGCTGTAATAATACAAACTGTTTTGAACAGCAGTTTTATCAAGGTATTTGAATGTCCAATTATTATTTATATTAGCAATACTTTGCCAACTATCTCTATCGATACTACGAGAAATCAAATAGCCGGATACATTTGCGTCCTTTTTCCAAGATAATTTAACATAACTTAATTTTTCAACAACCTTGAAACCCTGTGGAATCAAAACTTCAGTTGAGTTATCTTGAGCTGATGCTTCAAAGACAAATGAAAAACTAATAGCTAATATAATAATTAAAGAAATAATTTTCTTCATTTTAAATGCTCCATAAAAATTACAATTTTGTTACTTTTTAAAGTATAACTTATTGTTTTTCATTTGTCAAGTAACAACATCAACTTACCATAAATTACAAAAAGCACCCAAAAAGGTGCTTTTTTAAGTTAATTTCAATTGTAATATTCAACTGCTGATTTGAACAATCCCATATCATAATTGCCATCAACGTTTTTATATAATCCATAGCCTACACGCTCTGAATGTCCCATCTTACCGAATACTCGTCCATCAGGTGAACAAATACCTTCGATTGCAAGATCGGAATTATTAGGGTTAAACGCAATATTATCAGTTGGATTACCGTTTAAATCAACATATTGAGTAATAATTTGACCGTTATCAGCCAACTTTTTAATTAACTCGTCACTAGCAATAAATCTACCTTCGCCGTGTGAAATTGGCACAGTATAAATCTCATCAACTTTAGCATTTTTAAGCCAAGGGGATTTATTTGAAGCCACTCTGGTACGAACAAGTTTTGATTGATGTCGATTAATAGAGTTAAATGTCAATGTAGGACAATTCTCATCAGTATCAATAATCTTACCATAAGGAACAAGACCGAGTTTGATAAGTGCTTGGAAACCATTACAGATACCGCCCATAAGGCCGTCTCTATTATCAAGCAGGTCGCTAACTGCGTTTTTAATTTCTTCGTTTCTAAAGAATGCAGTAATAAATTTGCCTGAGCCATCAGGTTCGTCACCGCCGGAAAAACCGCCCGGAATAAATACAATTTGTGAATCTTTCATCTTGTTAGCAAAAGCGGTTACCGACTCCGAAACGTGACTTGCTGACAAATTGTTAATTACAAAAATTTCAGGTTCTGCACCTGCTGAAGCAAAAGCTTTTGCAGTATCATATTCACAGTTTGTGCCAGGAAATACAGGAATTAAAACTTTAGGTTTTGCAACTTTAATCGAAGATTTAACTACATTATCAGTCTTATATGAAACTTTTTCAATAGTTTTATTTTCGGTTTCAATATTACAAGGGAAAATCTTTTCAAGTTTATCTTCATAAGACTTGTTAAGGCTTTCAGCTGATACAACTTCAACGCCAAAAGTAAATTCAGCTTTTGCAGTTGTATAACCAACCAACTCGCCGATTTCATCATCGCAATTGAGTTCCAAAATAAATGCACCGTAATTATAACCGAATATATCGTCATTAGTTAAATTATCACTGAATTTAAAGCCCAAACCATTACCCATTGACGCTTTTAAAATTGCTTCAGCAATACCGCCGTAAGTCGGAGTATAGCAAGACAAAACTTTGTTTTCACGCATAAGCGAGATAACTTTATCAAAAACTTCTTTTTGTGATTTTACATTAGGCAAAAGATTTTCGTCATATTCAGGTTTAATTATTACAACCTTGCTACCCGGAAGTTTAAATTCATTAGATATAATATTATCAATGTTTTCAGTAGTAACAGCAAATGAAACCAATGTTGGCGGAACATCAATATTCTCAAAAGTACCGCTCATTGAGTCTTTACCGCCGATTGCAGCAATTTCATAGTCCTTTTGAGCCTCAAAAGCACCTAAAAGTGCTGATAAAGGTTTACCCCAACGCTTGCCGTCTTGCATTGGTTTTTCAAAATATTCTTGGAATGTTAAATAAACATCTTCAAATTTTGCACCTGTTGCAACAAGTTTTGAAATAGACTCAACAACTGCAAGATAAGCACCGTGGTAAGGGCTTTTTTCAGTAACAAACGGATTGTAACCATAAGCCATAACGGAACAAAGCTTTGTATTTTTCTTTTCAACAGAAATTTTATTAACCATAGCCTGAATAGGTGTCAACTGGTTTTTACCGCCAAACGGCATTAAAACAGTGCCAGCACCGATAGTTGAGTCAAATCTCTCAGAAAGACCGCGTTTAGAGCAAACATTTAAGTCGCTTGAAAGTTTTGTCATATTGTCAGTAAAACTGCCGACTACTTCCCTGTTATAGTCTTTTGTGTTTTCAGGAGCAATGTCAATATGCTTTTCAGCACCGTTTGAATTTAAGAATTCACGGCTAATATCAACAATTACATTGCCGTTCCATTTCATAACAAGGCGTGGATTTTCAGTTACAACAGCAACAACAGTAGCTTCTAAGTTTTCTTGTTCTGCTAATTCACAGAAACACTCAACGTCTTTTTTCTCAACAACAACTGCCATTCTTTCTTGTGATTCAGAAATAGCAAGTTCTGTTCCGTCAAGTCCGTCATATTTTTTAGGTACTGCATTAAGGTCAATTTCAAGTCCGTCAGCCAATTCACCAACAGCAACTGAAACACCGCCTGCACCAAAGTCATTACATCTTTTAATTAGCAATGATGCTTCTTTGTTTCTAAACAAGCGTTGCAATTTTCTCTCTTCAGGAGCGTTACCTTTTTGAACTTCAGCACCGCAATTTTCAATTGATTCTAATGTATGAGATTTTGACGAGCCTGTTGCACCGCCGCAACCGTCTCTACCTGTTTTACCGCCAAGCAAGATTACAATATCGCCCGGATCAGGACGCTCTCTTCTAACATTTTCTTGTGGAGCAGCCGCTATAACTGCACCGATTTCCATTCTCTTTGCAACATAACCGTCATGATAAATTTCATCAACTAATCCTGTTGCAAGACCTATTTGGTTACCATAAGAGCTATATCCGTTAGCAGCTGTAGTAACAATTTTTCTCTGTGGTAATTTGCCTTTCATTGTTTGTGAAACAGGAATAGTAGGATCAGCAGCACCTGTCACACGCATTGCGGAATAAACATAACTTCTGCCTGAAAGAGGGTCACGGATTGCACCGCCGATACAAGTAGCCGCACCACCGAAAGGTTCAATTTCAGTAGGATGGTTATGAGTTTCATTTTTAAATAAAAGCAACCATTTTTCAGTTTTGCCATCAATATCAATGTCAATTTTAACAGTACAAGCATTAATTTCTTCCGACTCATCAAGCTTTTCAAGTTTGCCAGTTTTCTTTAAATATTTAGCCGCAAGAGTACCGATATCCATTAAATTAATCGGTTTTGTTCTGTTTAATTCTTTTCTTGTTTCAATATAATCATCATAAGCCTTTTGAAGCAATTCATCTTCAAATTTAACATTATCAATTGTAGTTAAAAATGTTGTATGACGGCAATGATCAGACCAATATGTATCAATCATTTTAATTTCAGTAATTGTTGGATCACGATGCTCTGAAATAAAATAATTCTGACAAAATTCAATGTCGTCAAAACTCATAGCAAGACCGTTGTCTTCTGCCCATTTATCGAGTTTGTCTTTAGATAAATCACAAAAACCTGTCAAAGTTTTAACAGTTGTAGGAATTTCATAATCAATTTTTAATGTATCAACCTTATCAAGTGATGCTTCTCTGGCTTCAACAGGGTTAATAACATATTTTTTAATTTCAGCAACCTCTGATTCGGTAAGATCGCCATATAACAAATAAACTTTAGCAGTTCTAACTGTTGGACGATCGGTTTTTGAAATTAACTGAATACATTCGGCTGCTGAATTTGCACGTTGGTCAAACTGACCCGGTAAATATTCAACTGCAAAAACAAAGTCGCTGTCAACATTAATTTCATCTGAAATATTATCGAGTTGTGGCTCTGAAAATACTGTTTTTTTGCAATAATCAAACAATTTTTCATCAATATTTTCAACATCATATCTATTAAAAATTCTTAAATTTTCAAGATTTTTAATTTGAAGAATTTTATTTATTTCTGATTTTAAAGAATTGGCTTCGTTTTGAAGTCCGTCTTTTTTCTCAACAAAAACTCTGTAAACCAATTTACTTCCTCCTTTAAGCTTTTAATGCTCTTTGACCAATATCTTTGCGGTAAAATGCATTTTCAAACTTCACTTGTTTTACTGTTTCATAAGCGTTGTTTATAGCGTCTTCAAGTGTGTTACCAAGTTCAGTAACACCTAAAACTCTACCGCCTGCTGTAAGTAATTTGCCATTATCAAGTTTAGCACCGGCAACATAAATATTTTTATCTTTTGGAATAAAAAGTTCTTTTCCTGTTTCATATTTTTTAGGATAGCCGTTTGATGCCATAACAACGCAACAAGCATAATTATTGCTAAATTCAACTTCAGCTTCATCTAACTTCTTATCAGCGATTTTTAGCATAATTTCGAACAAATCACTTTTTAAAAGCGGTAAAACGACCTGTGTTTCAGGATCACCAAAACGACAGTTATATTCAATAACCTTAGGGCCGTTTTTCGTAATCATAAGTCCAAAGTAAAGGCAACCTGAAAAACTTCTGCCCTCATTATTCATAGCGTTAATTGTCGGTAAAAAGATTGTTTTCATACATTCATCAGCAATTTCACATGTATAATAAGGGTTAGGAGCAACTGTTCCCATACCGCCTGTATTAAGACCTTTATCGCCGTCAAGTGCTCTTTTATGATCCATTGAAGAAATCATAGGAACAATAGTTTTACCATCGGTAAATGTTAAAACAGAAACTTCAGGACCTTCTAAAAATTCTTCAATAACAATTTTATTACCGCTGTTACCGAAAATTTTATCTTGCATAATAGACTTAATTCCATCAACTGCTTCTTCTCTTGTTTGAGCAATGATAACACCTTTGCCGAGTGCTAAACCATCAGCTTTAATAACAGTTGGAATAGGCGCCGTTTTAATGTATTCAAGTGCATCTTCTGCGTTATCAAAAACTTCATATTCAGCGGTAGGAATGTTATATTTTTTCATTAAATTTTTTGAAAAAACTTTACTTCCTTCAATAATTGCCGCATTTTTTCTAGGACCAAAGCAAGGAATATTTAATTCTTCGAGCAAATCAACAAGTCCTAAAACAAGTGGATCATCAGGAGCGACAACTGCAAAATCAATTTTTTTCTCTTTTGCAAATTCCACAATTTTTTCTAAATCAGTCGCTTTGATATCAACACATTTTGCATCATCAGCCATTCCGCCATTGCCGGGAAGAGCGAAAATTTCAGTTATTTTATTGTTTTCTTTAAGTTTTTTAATGATAGCGTGTTCTCTGCCACCGCCACCAACAACCATTACTTTCATATAAAACTCCTTAAAAAATTAATGATGGAATAATCTCATTTTTGTAAATGCCATAACCATATTGTGTTTATTGCAAGTTTCAATTACATTATCATCACGAATTGAGCCGCCAGGCTGAGCAATGTAAGAAACACCGCTTCTTGCAGCTCTTTCAATGTTGTCGCCAAATGGGAAAAATGCGTCAGAACCAAGTGAAACACCTGTTATTTTTGACAAATATTCTTTTTGTTCCTGTTTTGTAAACGGTTCAGGCTTTTCAGTAAACAATGTCTGCCAAATGCCGTCTGCTAAAACATCTTCATCATCTTCTGAAATATAAACATCAATTGCATTATCTCTGTCAGCACGCTTAATAGAATCAATAAACGGAAGATTAAGAACTTTTTCGTGTTGTCTTAAATGCCAAATATCCGCTTTGTTACCTGCAAGTCGAGTACAGTGTATTCTTGATTGTTGACCGGCACCAACACCTATAGCTTGTCCGTCAACTGCATAGCAAACAGAATTTGATTGAGTATATTTTAAAGTTAAAAGAGCAATTACTAAATCATCTTTTGCACTATCAGGCAATTCTTTGTTTTCTGTAACAATGTCATCAAGTAAAGATTTATCAATTTTAAAATTGTTTCTTCCCTGTTCAAAAGTTACACCAAAAACTTGTTTGATTTCTTTTTCTTGAGGAACATAATTTTCATCAATCTTAATTATGTTATAGTTACCTTTTCTTTTGCCTTTTAAAATTTCAAGTGCATCAGGCTCATAACCGGGAGCAATTACACCGTCAGAAACTTCTCTTGCAATAAGTTTTGCAGTAGTAACATCACAAACATCAGAAAGTGCAATAAAATCGCCGAAAGAACTCATTCTATCAGTACCTCTTGCTCTGGCATACGCACAAGCAAGCGGAGAATCATCTAATCCTGCTATATCATCAACAAAGCATGCCTTTTTCAATTTTTCAGGCAATTTATTACCAATAGCGGCACTTGTAGGGCTGACATGTTTAAAAGATGCAGCGGCAGGTTTATTAAGAACTGTTTTAATCTCTTTTACTAACTGCCAACTGTTAAATGCGTCTAAAAAGTTGATATAACCAGGTCTTCCGCATAAAATTTCTATTGGCAAATCGCTGCCGTCTGCCATATATATTTTAGCAGGTTTTTGATTAGGATTGCAACCATATTTAAGTTCAAATTCTTTCATTTTACTGCTCCTTACTTATTTTTATTTGTAATTTTGCTTGTTACTTTTCCTGTTTCAAGATTAATAAATCTAACAAAAAGCGAAACCTTATTATCTTCATTCAAAGCATTCCAAAGATTATTTGAAAATTCATCAATATCATTCGGAATATTAACTTTTTTAGGCTCTCCGCTAAAAGATGGTAATGGATTGCCGTCGCCTTGATATGTATGGATAAAATGACCTTCGCCGCATTTTGGATTGTTATATGAATAGGTAAATCTCTGACAAGAATCAGGATCGCCGTCATTTGATTTTAAAATTGACATAGCGTAATTATAATTACCGTTATCAATATGCATAATGCCCGAAATTCTAGGAGTATAATTAGGAGCATCATCTTCAAACTCACGAGTGCGAAGTGCCTGTTCAAAAGTTTGTTGTTTATCCATTAATTCATAAATTGTATCAGTCTGGTCGCCGTTAGTAACAATTGTTTTATTGCCTAAAACTCTAACAGGCGAATAAATAATCAAATGCGGATCAGTAAGTTTTGATTCATCAAATGCTTTTGTTTCAATACCGTCAGCAGTTTCAACAAAAACTCTGTTGCGTGAATTCACACTTCTGCCCATAATAAAATAAGCAGTAACCGCATTTTTTCCGTCAGCAGATTTACCGATTACAATACCTCTGCCGGGATAATCATTATTTTTTAATTCTTGATAAATATCAATGGCTTTCATATTTGCCTCCTAATTTTAGTCTTTTAAATTCACATACGCTCTGCCGTCTTTAACTGTAATTCTATCTTCACAAAAAAGCGAAACTGCTTTAGGAAGTATCTTCCACTCTGCTTGTTCCATTACTCTTTTTTGCAAAGTTTCAGGAGTATCGTTATTTTCAACATCAACTGCTTTTTGCAAAATAATCGGACCACCGTCACAAACTGCGGTAACAAAATGAACTGTTGCACCTGTTACTTTTACACCGCTTTTTAAAGCTGCCTCATGAACATGTAATCCATAAAAGCCTTTTCCGCAAAAAGATGGTATAAGTGCCGGATGAACATTAATCATTTTATTTTCATATTTTTCACAAACACAGCTATCTAGAATAGTCATAAAACCGGCATAAACTATCAAATCAGCACCGTGATTATCAAGTATTTCCAGCAAAGCCTTGCTATATGACTTATTATCCGAATACTCTTTTCTTGGTAAAACACAGGTTTCAATACCATTGTTTTTTGCACGCTCTAATGCATAAGCGTTTGCATTTGAAGAAATAACCAGCGTAATTTTGCCGTTTTTAATTTTACCGTTTTTCTCGGCGTCAATTAGTGCTTGAAGATTAGTTCCACCACCCGAAACCAACACAACAATTTTCTTTAACATATAACCACTCTTTCGTCGGATT
The DNA here is from genome assembly GCA_934476085.1 of uncultured Eubacteriales bacterium. Lineage (GTDB taxonomy): Bacteria > Bacillota > Clostridia > Oscillospirales > Acutalibacteraceae > RUG11462. Next base: position 50,564 of record CAKSNE010000010.1, read on the forward strand.
CAATAATTTCACCGATGATATAAGCATTTTCGCCGTTTTCTTTTAAAATTTCAAGAGTTTTGTCAGCATCGTTTTTATCAACAACAATGCTCATACCAACACCCATATTAAATGTGTTAAACATATCTCTTTCAGGAATGTTACCTGTTTTTGCAATCAAATCAAAAATAGGCAAGATTTTAACTGCACTTTTTTCAATTTTAGCGGTAAAGCCGGTTGGCAAACTTCTTGGAATGTTTTCATAAAAGCCGCCGCCTGTGATATGAGAAACTGCTTTAACAGTAACTTTTTCAAAAAGGTTAACCATTGGTTTAACATAAATTTTTGTTGGAGTTAAAAGTGTTTCACCAATTGATTTTCCGCCGAGTTCAGCAACAGGAGTTTTAATATCATTATTTTCAACATCAAAAACTTTTCTAACAAGAGAAAATCCGTTTGAATGAACACCGCTTGACGGAATACCGATGATAACATCGCCTGCTTTAATGGTTTTGTTATTCAAAATTTTTGATTTATCAACAACGCCAACAGAAAAGCCTGCCAAATCGTATTCATCAACAGGATAAAAACCAGGCATTTCAGCAGTTTCACCGCCGATTAATGCAGCACCGGATTGAACGCAACCTTCTGCCACACCTGACACAATTGATGCTACCCTTTCAGGAACATTTTTGCCAACAGCAACATAATCAAGAAAAAATAAAGGTTTAGCACCGCAACAAATAATATCGTTAACACACATTGCTACGCAGTCGATACCAACTGTATCGTGTTTATCCATTAAAAATGCCATTTTTAATTTTGTACCAACACCGTCAGTACCACTAACTAAAACAGGTTTTTCAATTCCTGTTAAATCGAGTTCAAACAAACCGCCAAAACCGCCGATGTCTGATAAAGCACCACCTGTTAAAGTTTTTGCGATATGTTGTTTCATAAGTTCAACTGCTTTATAACCTGCGGTAATATCAACGCCGGCTTCTTTATAACTTTCACTAAAACTTTTCATTATTTTTCCTCCGAAATTTTTCTTTCAAATCTGCTTTTTTTGCTTTCTTTTGGTACTTCGGTTGGATACATATTACTAAAGCATCCATCACAGTAACCGCATTTAGGTTGAGTGCCGATAATCAATGATAAATGGTCAATATCTAAATAACCTAAGCTGTCAACACCGATAATTTCTTCAATCTCTTTAATTGTGTGATTACAAGCAATTAAATGTTCTCTTGAGTCAATATCAGTACCGTAATAACAAGGGTTTGTAAATGGTGGAGCAGAAACTCTCATATGCACTTCTTTAGCACCTGCATCACGAAGAAGTTTAACAATTCTAGCAGAAGTTGTACCACGAACAATAGAGTCATCAATAAGTACAACTCGTTTGTCTTTTACTGTTTCTTCAATAGTGTTAAGTTTTATTCTAACCTTGTCTTCACGAGATTTTTGACCCGGAGAAATAAATGTTCTGCCGATATATTTATTTTTAATAAAACCAATTCCGTAAGGAATACCCGATTGTCTTGAATAACCGATAGCAGCGTCAATACCTGAATCAGGAACACCGATTACAACATCGGCTTGAACAGGATGTTCGAGTGCTAAACAACTACCTGCTTTTATTCTTGCTGAATGAACAGAAATCCCGTCAATCTTTGAATCAGGACGAGCAAAGTAAAGATATTCAAAAATACAAATTGTAGGATCAACTTTTTTGCAATGGTCTTTGATTGAACGAACGCCGTTTTTGTCAAAAACAACAATTTCGCCCGGCTCTAAATCACGAATAAATTCAGCACCTACTGCGTCTAGCGCACAAGATTCAGATGCTACAACATAACTTCCGTCTTCGGTTTTTCCGTAACATAGCGGTCTAAATCCGTTTTCATCACGAACAGCAATTAATTTTGAAGGTGACATTATTACAAGCGAATAAGCACCTTTAATTTTGTTCATAGCACGGTTTATTGCTTCTTCGATTGAAGGAGCATTAATTCGCTCCTTAGTAACTATGTAAGAAATAACTTCAGTATCGCTTGTAGTGTGGAAAATTGAGCCTTCCATTTCAAGCTGCTCACGAAGTTCATAAGAATTAACCAAGTTGCCGTTGTGAGCCAAAGCCATTCTGCCTTTAATGTGGTTTACAACGATTGGTTGAGCGTTAAGTCTGCCGTTTGTACCGGTTGTACCATATCTAACATGACCGATTGCCATATTACCAAGACCTAAACTCTCCATTTTGTCGGGAGTAAAAACATCGTTTACAAGACCAACTTCTTTATAAGAATTAAAAAGTCCATCATCGTTTACAACAATACCGCAACTTTCTTGTCCTCTGTGTTGTAAAGCGTATAATCCGTAATAAACAGGAAGCGCAACATCGGTTTTTTCATTTGCAAATATACCGAAAACGCCACATTCTTCTCTTAAATTACTCAAAGTAAAACCTCTCTTTTAAAAAATAAAAAATGCGTTATTGCAAGTGATTGACCCGTTTGGTCTAATCAGACCAAACGGGAAATTATTTTACTCACCCAATAAACGCTTTAAAATTTCTTGATATGCATCTTCTACTCCGCCCATATCTCTTCTAAATCTATCTTTATCTAATTTTTCGTGTGTTGTTGAATCCCAGAAACGACAAGTATCAGGAGAAATTTCATCAGCCAACACAATTTCACCATTTGAAAGGCGACCAAATTCAAGTTTAAAGTCAACTAAATCAATATTTAATCCTTTAAAGAATTTTTTCATAACCTCATTAACTTTGAAAGCCATATTTTTGATTGTGTCAATCTCTTCTTTAGTAGCAAGTTTCAATGCAACTGCATGATAAGAGTTAATAAGCGGATCGCCAAGGTCATCGTTTTTATATGAAAACTCAATTGTAGGCTCATCAAATACTATTCCTTCTTCAACGCCGTAATTTTTTGCAAAAGAGCCTGCGGAAATATTACGAATAATAACTTCAAGCGGAACAATAGAAACTTTTTTAACTAAAGTTTTGCGTTCGTCAATTTCTTCAATAAAATGAGTAGGAACGCCCTCTTTTTCAAGCAACTGCATCATATAGTTAGTTACTCGGTTATTAATAGCGCCTTTACCTGAAATTGTACCCTTTTTCAAGCCGTTGAAAGCGGTAGCGTCATCCTTATAGTCTACCAATAAAACCTCAGGATTTTCTGTTGCAAAAACAGATTTTGCTTTGCCTTCATAAAGTTTTTCTTTGATTTCCATAGTAATTGACCTCCAAAAAAGTTATTTATACATATCAAAAATCTTTTGATTTTTGTCTAATACTGCTTGTTTATTTTTCTCTCTGTTAAGCATTAGTTTTTCGCTTAAATCAGCATCGTTTACTGCTAAAATTTGAATTGCCAAAAGTGCTGCGTTTTCAGCTCCGTCAATAGCAACTGTAGCAACAGGCATACCGCTTGGCATTTGAACAGTAGAAAGCAATGCATCCAATCCGTCTAAAGTAGAAGATTTAATAGGAATACCTATAACAGGCAATGTTGTATTAGCAGCAATCGCACCTGCAAGATGAGCAGCCTTGCCCGCTGCAGCGATAATAGCACCAAATCCATTGTCTATTGCGTTTTCTGCAAAATCTTTAGAAGCTTCCGGTGTTCTGTGAGCAGAAAAAACATGAACTTCAAAAGGTACTTCATAAGCCTTTAGGGTATTAATAGCCTTTTCTACAACAGGTAAATCACTGTCACTTCCCATAATAACGCCGATTTTTTTCATAAGTTTTACCTCCTTAAAAATCAAAAATGGGCAGTCTTATACTGTGGAATATAAGACTGCCCAGACGGTCGACATTAAATCAAGTTTATTTGCTCCTTTGCGGTGTCTCCGCTTATCCGTCAGTCACAAATAACTTTTAAACTATGTATTTATTCTAACATAGCACTACTCACAATGTCAAGCAAAGTTTTAATGTGTTTTATGTGATTTTTTTGTGTATTTTGCATTAAACATAGTTCTTTACAAATTTAGCGATTGCGGCTTCATCTTTTCTATCAGGTGTGCCTACATTTTCATATACTGCCCACTTTTCAACATGTGTTGCAGTTTCACCCGGTTTAAGATAATTAACTGTGCCGATAGTTTCCATCTCTAAAATTTCTTTATTGGTATAAGTTTCAAAAGAAACGCCAAAATCATCATATTCTGAATCTAATTTATGATCATATTTTTTAACAAAAACAGTATCTTTATAAGCATAAAGTGCAGTACCTTTATGTAAATCAAGACCTAACTTAAAGTTTTTATCAATACTTTTTTGTTGCAATGTTATATAATCTTTTCCGAGGTAAAGACGCTCATCAGCAAGATTTGTATAAGGCCAAGCAACAATTCTGCGGTTTGGCAACAAGCCTGTATCAACTGTGTTATTAGGAATGATTTCAAGACCGCCGCGATTTAAAACCGTAATTGACCAAGCAGAGCAACGTTTTTCTTCATTAGAAATATTTTTTACATAATGAGTAACAGTAATTTCACCGTCTTCACTCATTGTAACTGAATATTTGCAAGCAACACCGTTCATAGGTTGTTCTTCTTGAACGAACATTGCACCGTTATCTAACAATTCAACTTTAACAGGCTTATCGTCAGGAAAATATGTTTCAGGCATTGATTCAGGTGAAACCCAAAGTCTATGACCGCCATAGTTAATCCATTTAGCACCCTTGCCATAGTGTTTTTCCATATCTTCGTGTGAAGTAATATTCTCACGCTTTAAGTCGTTAAACATAACATTTTCTTTGCCAACCAAGCCGACACGAATAACGCGTGGGCCTAATTCTTTTGTAACAACAACATCGGTTTTGCCGTTTGAAATTTCAACACATTTACCGAAATTCTCGTAATCAATCTCTTTGATAGTAATTGCCATAATAATATATACTCCTTTAATTAAAATAAACCTGTGATAACGCCGTTTTCATCAACATCAATTTTTTCAGCAGACGGAACTTTAGGAAGTCCCGGCATTGTCATAATATCGCCTGTTTGACAGACAACAAAACCGGCACCGGCAGAAACTTTAACTTTTTTAACCGTAATTTTGAAGCCTGTAGGTCTGCCGAGTAATTTTTGATTATCAGATAAAGAATATTGAGTTTTCGCCATACAAACAGGATAAGAAGAAAATCCCAGTTCAGTTAATTTTACTAACTCTTTTTTAGCGGCAGGAGTAAACTCTACTCCGTCAGCACCGTAAATTTTAGTAGCAACTGCATTAATTTTTTCTTCTAAGGAAAGTTCATCGGAATAAGCGTATGTAAAATCGTTATCTTGCTTAACTAAATCTAAAACTTTTTCTGCTAAATCAAGTCCACCGTCAGAGCCTTTGCCCCAAACTTCACAAAGCGATACATCTACACCGTATTCTTTACATTTTTCTTCAACCAACTTAAGTTCATCTTCTGTATCGGTAGGAAATCTGTTAATAGCGACAACACAAGGAAGCTTATAAACATTTTTAATATTTTCAATATGTTTATAAAGGTTTGGTAAGCCTTTTTCAAGTGCATTTAAGTTTTCTTCGCCAAGATCGGCTTTAGCCACTCCACCGTGTGATTTCAGTGCACGAACAGTAGCAACAATAACAACTGCCGATGGTTTTAAATTTGCAACTCGACATTTAATATCAAGAAATTTTTCAGCGCCTAAATCAGCACCAAAACCTGCTTCGGTAACAACATAATCGCCAAATTTCAAAGCCATTTTGGTTGCCATAACCGAGTTACAGCCATGAGCAATATTAGCAAACGGACCGCCGTGTATAAACGCAGGTGTGTGTTCAAGAGTTTGAACCAAATTAGGCTTTAGAGCATCTTTTAAAAGTGCAGTCATAGCACCTTGTGCGTTAAGGTCGCCTGCAGTTACAGGCTCACCAGAACGATTATAGCCAACAATAATAGATTTAATTCTCTGTTTTAAATCAGTAATATCAGTAGCAAGACACAAAATAGCCATAATTTCAGATGCAACTGTAATATCAAAACCGTCTTCTCTGGGAACGCCCTGCATTCTTCCGCCAATACCGTCAATAACATTACGAAGTTGACGGTCATTCATATCAACACAGCGTTTCCAAGTGATATTTTTAACATCAATATCAAGACGGTTACCCTGTTGAATATGATTATCAAGCATTGCCGCAAGTAAATTATTAGCCGCACCGATTGCGTGCATATCACCTGTGAAATGAAGATTAATATCTTCCATAGGTACAACTTGTGCATATCCGCCGCCTGCCGCGCCGCCTTTGATACCAAAAACAGGACCTAATGATGGCTCACGAAGAGCAATAACAACATTTTTATTCAGTTTAGTCAAAGCGTCACCAAGACCGACAGTAACAGTAGTTTTACCCTCGCCTGCCGGTGTCGGATTAATAGCAGTAACCAAAATTAACTTGCCGTTATCATTTTTATTATTTTTTAAAATGTTATAATCAACTTTTGCCTTATATTTACCGTAATACTCGATATTGTCTTCGGATAAACCGACCTTTTCAGCAATATCTTTTATAGGAAACATTTTGTTCTCCTGAGCAATCTCAATATCCGATTTATACCCCATTTTAAACTCCTTATCTAGCTTTTGTTTCGATTTCTTCAAGTGCTTTTTTGATAAATTCATCAACGCTGACAGCACCTAAATCGCCATCTTTTCTTGAACGAACCGAAACTGTGCCGCATTCAACTTCCTTTTCTCCGACAATAAGCATATATGGAACTTTTTTAAGTTGTGCTTCACGAATTTTATAGCCGACTTTTTCAGCTCTATCGTCAAGTGAAACACGAATTCCTGCATCAAACAATTTTTGTTTAATTTCATTTGCTTTATCAAGGAATTTATCTGAAATCGGCAAAATTCTAACCTGTTCAGGAGCAAGCCACATTGGGAAAGCACCTGCAAAATGCTCAATAAGAATACCGATAAATCTTTCAATTGAACCAAAAGCAACTCTGTGAATCATAATCGGTCTGTGTTTTTCGCCATCTGCACCAACATATTCAAGTTCAAATCTCATTGGTAACTGGAAGTCAAGTTGGATAGTACCGCATTGCCATGTTCTTCCGATAGAATCTTCAAGATGAAAGTCAATCTTCGGACCATAGAAAGCACCGTCGCCTTCATTTACAACATAATCAAGACCTAATTCATCAAGTGCACTGCGGAGTGCATCAGTAGCCATATCCCAATCTTCATCGCTACCCATTGAATCTTCAGGACGAGTGGACAATTCAACATGATACTTAAATCCAAATAATGTATAAACTTCATCAATTAATTTTGCAACATCTTTAATTTCATCTTTAATCTGTTCAGGCATCATAAAGATATGTGCATCATCCTGAGTAAAGCAACGAACACGCATAAGTCCGTGCAACTGACCCGATTTTTCGTGACGATGAACTAAACCTAACTCACCCATTCTAATAGGCAAATCACGATATGAACGTGGCTCTGAACGGTAAACCAAAATACCGCCCGGGCAGTTCATAGGCTTAACCGCAAAATCAACATCATCAATAACAGTTGTATACATATTTTCTTTGTAATGGTCCCAGTGACCTGAAGTTTCCCAAAGATGACGGCTTAACATTATAGGAGTTGAAATTTCAACATAGTCATTCTTTCTATGAATTTCTCTCCAATAATCAATCAAAGTGTTTTTAAGCACCATACCGTTTGGTAAGAAGAATGGGAAGCCCGGACCTTCTTCGGTCATCATAAACAAACCTAATTCTTTGCCGAGTTTTCTGTGGTCTCTCTTTTTAGCCTCTTCAAGCATTGTTAAATACTCTTCAAGCATTGATGCTTTAGGGAAAGAAATACCGTAAATTCTACATAGCATTTTATTTTTCTCATCGCCACGCCAATATGCACCGGCAACTGATAAAAGTTTAATAGCTTTAATACCTGATACGCTCATCAAGTGTGGACCTGCACAAAGGTCATAAAACTCACCTTGCTCATAAAAGCTCAAAGCCTCGCCTTTGCCTGCGTGTTCACGAATTAACTCTTCTTTATAAATTTCGCCGTCAGCAGTAACTTTTTCAATTGCTTCATCAGGTGAAAGATAATATCTAACAATTTCAGGGTTTTCTTTAACGATTTTCTTCATTTCTTTTTCGATTTTTTCTAAATCTTCATTTGTAAACGGAGTATCAACATCCATATCATAATAAAAACCGTTATCAATAGCCGGACCAATAGCAAGTTTAACATCAGGATAAAGTCTTAAAATAGCCTGTGCCATAACGTGAGAAGTTGTATGCCAAAAAGCCTTTTTACCCATCTCATCATCGAAAGTCAAAATATTTACTTTGCAATCTTTATCAAGAGTTGTACGCAAATCCATAACTTCGCCATCAATAGTACAAGCACAAGCTGCTTTATACAAGCCCATACTAATAGATTTTGCGATTTCAGCAACGGAGATGCCTTTTTCATATTCATTTACAACTCCGCCTTTTAATGTTACTTTAATCATTTTACTCATTTTCCTTTCTACAATAAAAAAAGACCTAACACACCCGTTAAACAACGGGGTGTTAAGTCAAAATCTCTAACACGGTTCCACCCGAATTTGCTTTAAAAATTAAAGCCTTATCATTCTTTTAACGCAAGAGTTACGGCACGCCTTGAATACGACGGCGGTTCAAGAAGCGGTATTTTTGCAAGCATCATTAAATCTTTTACAGCCAATGAAGATTATTCTCTAAAATGAATTAACAAACAAAAACTTTTCTATCAAAACCTTTAAATTTATTCTAACAAAGTTTATTTAATTTGTCAACAAAATTATTTATCTGAATTAAATCCGTTTGGATGATTTTTGTGCCAGTTCCAAGCAGTAGCAATAATCTCTTCCAAATCGTCATGTTCAGGTTTCCAACCAAGAACAGATTTTGCTTTTTCACTTGACGCAATAAGTTTTGCAGGGTCTCCTGCTCTTCTAGGAGAAACAACCGCAGGAATTGGATGTCCTGTAACTTTTCTGGCAGTTTCAATTACTTCTTTTACAGTAAATCCAACACCGTTACCAAGATTGAATACATTGCTTTCATTGCCTGCAGCCAAATATCTCATAGCAAGAATATGAGCCTGAGCCAAATCAGTTACATGAATGTAATCACGAACGCATGTGCCATCTTTAGTATCATAATCATCGCCAAAAATGCTAATAGCCTCGCGTTGACCGTTTGGCACTTGTAAAATCAACGGAATAAGATGAGTTTCAGGATTATGAGCCTCGCCGATATGACCATCAACGTGTGCACCGCAAGCGTTAAAATAACGAAGTGCAACATATTTTAATCCGTGAGCAACACCTGTCCATTTCATCATTTTTTCCATAGATAATTTTGTTTCACCATAAGGGTTTGTAGGCTCTGTTCTGTCAGTTTCCAAAATCGGAATACTTTCAGGCTCGCCATATGTAGCAGCAGTTGAAGAAAATACGATTTTATCTACTTTATGAGCAACCATACTTTCAAGCAAAACCTTTGTACCGCAAAGATTATTATCATAATATTTAAGTGGGTTTGTCATACTCTCGCCTACTAATGAATTAGCGGCAAAATGAATAACACCATCAATTTTTTCATTTTCAAAAACGCTGTCAACAAAAGCTCTATCACGAATATCACCTTTATAAAATTTTGCTTTTTCGTGAACAGCCTCGATATGACCGGTTTCAAGGTTATCAACAATAACGACTTCATCGCCCGCATCAATTAATTCGCTAACAGTATGCGAACCGATATAACCTGCACCGCCAAGAACTAAAATTCTCATAAATAATTCTCCTTACATTCATTATCATTATCATATATTTTATTACTATTTTTTTATTTTGTCAATAGAATAAAAACATATTTATCGGTAAATATATTAACAATTCTTTATAAATATTTATTATTAAACGGTGATTTTATGAAAACTAAAATAAAATTAGTAATTTCTCTGCTCTTATGCACAATTTTAGTGTTGTCATACACAAGCGAAAGCATTGCACTATCCAAATACGGTTCACGCGGAGCAGAAGTTAAAAAAATTCAACGAATTCTTAAAAAAAGCAACTTCTACAAAGGTGATGTTGACGGAATTTACGGTTCAAAAACAAAAGCTGCTGTTGTGAAATTTCAAAAGAAAAACGGTCTTACAGCAGACGGTATTGCAGGTAAAAAAACGCTCGCAAAAATGGGTATTTCAAGCAGTAGCAACAGTAATTCAAGTTCAAGTTCTGACTTGAATTTATTAGCAAAAGTTATTTCAGCCGAAGCACGAGGAGAAAGTTATACAGGACAAGTTGCGGTAGGTGCAGTAATCCTAAACAGAGTAGCACATGCTTCATTTCCCGATAGTATTTCAGGCGTTGTATATCAAAAAGGTGCTTTTTCTTGTATGACAGACGGACAAATTAACACAAAAACTGCCGACAGCTGCTATAAAGCCGCTCAAGACGCAATAAACGGCTGGGATCCATCAGGCGGTGCAATATATTATTATAACCCTAAAACCGCAAAATCTTCTTGGATTAGAAACAGACCGATAATTTTAACAATAGGTAATCACGTATTTTGTAAATAAAATAAACGGCTCGAAATCCGATAAACAGACTTCGAGCCGTTT
>CAKSNE010000011.1 GCA_934476085.1 uncultured Eubacteriales bacterium
TCGGAACGAATGACATCGGCATAGGAGTTCCGACCGAGTACACCTTGAAAAATATAAAAGAAATTTTGCAAAGAACGTAGACACTTTGCTCGAATACCGCCGTAAAAAGCAGTATTCGAGCATAAAAAAACCTCGGAACACGAATGTTCCGAGGTAATGGCAGCGGAATAGGGATTCGAACCCCAACAAACAGAGTCAGAGTCTGTCGTGCTACCGTTACACTATTCCGCTGTGTGCAACATTAATATTATACCCCAAAAATTTTATTTGTCAAGATATAATTTGAAAAACAGTAAAAAAGTTGGGCAAATAACAAACTGCCCAACTTTAGTTTACATACAAGGAATTAATAACATTGTGTTTTCTGATAATTTTTCATCATTTATATTATTTGCTTCACAAAGAAGCTCAGCAGATGTGTTGTATTTTAATGCAATATCCCAAATGCTTTCGCCTTTAGTTCCATAATATACAACTAAAGATGGCATATCGTCAAATGATTTTTCTTTTTCTTCATCAATCGTAAGTTTAGAAACAGCATTTAGTTTGCAAGGTTTAGTGATTAACCCATTTACATTTATTTCGCATTTAAAATCAACTGCATTTCCCGATGAAATATTATAACTGCAATTAATAGGTGTTAAAATTAACTCGTAAATACATTGTTCATCACAAGCTTTTGATGAGATTTTTTCTGAGAAAGTTATAACTTTTTCGTAATATTTACAACTGCCGTTTTCATCTTCAAGTGATATGCAAATAGCTATATCGCCATGAATATATGTAATATCATTTTCTGTTTTGCAAGAATAATGTAGTGGAATACAATTTAAATCAATTATTTCAGATATTTGTGATGATACATTTATGCAATCACTAATGTTAATATTTTCGTTAATTAAATCTACAAACTTGTTACATTCAATAATATCTCTTTGCACTTCAGATTCAAATTTTACACAATATCCGTCAGTTACTAAACTTATATCATTATAATTATTGGATGTAACACAAATATTTATTTTTGCATTGCTATTTATAGTTCTCATTTCGCCTTCGCTGTTAGTAATCGGTTTTAATGAAACAGAACAAACTTCTGCTTTTGCAACACAAATAGAGTTTTCGTCAGTACCTTCTATATCTATAACTTGATTAACCGGCACACTATGTCTTATACATTCATAGCGAAGATCTGAGCTTAAATATAAAATCTCATACATAAGAGTTAGCTTTACAATAGCTTTGTTTGTGATTGTTTTGCATTCATCTATTACAACTTTTGTATCTTGTCTAATTATATTTGAAATAGAACCGCTTGATTGCGACAAAACAATATCATCGGCAACATTTACTTGCTTTTCAGCAAATGCACATGGTTCTAAAACCTTTTCATTAAGTTTTTTTAAAACAACTGAATTGTCATTGATATCAGAAATATAGTTTTTTTCATCAGTAGTTAATAGCTTTAAAAATACACTAATAGATCCGTGAACATCTATTTTTCTGTTGTTAACTGCCCTGCAATTAACATATTCTGTTTTGGTATTATATGATTTAATTGTTTCTTTTTCAATAGCGCCTACGTTAATGGTTTTTGATATATTAATAGGCATTTCATAGCCAAATAATTTATCATCACTTGTTACATATAGAATACATACATTAGAGCTGATTTCAACCTGTGCACTATCACTTAAAACCGAAAGATTAGAAATTCTAGGTGTAACATTGCATTTTAATATTCTTTCAATATCAGGACAGTAATCAGGTAAAGTGAATTCACAATCAATAGGGTATTCGCTCTTTTTTTCATATATTTTTTTGGTTGTTGTTAATTTGCATTTTGTTGTTTCTAAATCCATAAATCCTTGCCGCCTTTCAACATTTCTTTTTAATAAATCATATTAAAAGACATACAAAAATATAACTAAATTTTTATTATACCGCCAATATCCAAAAGTTCGCCATCAAAATATTTATATTTTATGTTGTTTTTTGCCAGATAATCTTTAATTTTATGATAATCAGGGTGTAGTGTAATATCACCGAAAAAGTACAGTGTATTATCAACAAAACCGCTGGCTCCGCCTATAAAACCATAATCATATTCATTGATTTTTATGTACCCCTCTTTGATTAACAAAGGGGAAAGTCCTGCATTTTTTAGTGCAGTATAAATGCCTTTATCGGCAGTAATTATAACATTTTTAGATACTGCAAGCGTAGAACAAGCGGCATAGCCTTGATTTACGCTAATAATTTTTTTGTTTTTATTACAATATTCTAAAATTTCTTTTGAAACAGTTTTAGGATTTAAAATAACAAAATCATCTATCGCTTTGCAATTAAGCGGAACATCAAAAGGATATTTATTATTAAGATTTTCACTTATAGTAATTATATTTAATTTAAGCTTGCTGATTTCATTGAAAATCGGACTGTCTTTAGGCAAAAAAACAGTGTCGTCAATTATACAAATATTCATATCCGGATGATTAGCTACCGGATCCGGTAATAATGGGTTGTTGTTAATTATTATTTTGTTTTCAAAAAAATCTTGAAATTTATTATTGCCTATAATAACCATAATTTATGCTTTTATTCATATCTTAACGCATCGACAGGTTTCATTTTAGCCGCTTTATAAGCAGGATAAATTCCAAAAACAACTCCTGTTAATATAGCACTTAAAAATGAAACGATTATTGATAATAAGCTTATTTCTGCAGAGATATTGAATAAATTTTCTCCTATTTTTATAATAATTAATCCGAAACTACTACCAATTATACTTCCTAAAACACAAATAGTCAACGCTTCAAAAAGGAACTCATTTAATATAGTGTTCATAGTAGCACCAAGGGCCTTTTTTATTCCTATTTCACGCGTACGTTCATTTACTGATACCAGCATGACTGTCATTATGCCTAATCCTGCGACTAAAAGTGTAATTATACCAACCGCTGAAAAAATTATGGTTATTGTATTGAGAAGTGATGAAAGAGTTGATCGTCCTGCTGCTAAATCACCGATTTTTATACTGTCTTTTATACCTTTTTCATTATCAACAGCATTTTTAATTGAAGTTGAAATAACATCGGTTTCAGAATTTTCGTTTATTCTTACAGCTATTTGATATAGTTCGTCTGTACCGATTGATTGTTGAAATGTTGAGTAGGGTATATAACAGAAATTCGGAATGAAATTGCCCATAACGCTTTGTAACATTCCACTGCCCGCTTTGGTTATACCAATGATTTTATATTTTTCATAAGTATTACCTACCGATACATTTAAAAATTTTCCTATTGCATTTTGTCTTTTGAAAATTTTATTTGCGGCATTTTCGTCCAAAAGACAAACATTTTCTTTTGATAATATTTGATATTTGTTAAAACTTTCTCCGTAAAGTATATCTATTGAAATAACTTGTTTAACTCCTGAATCAACTCCCCAAAGCATTACATCTTCTGTAAAGTTATTTTGTGAAACAGTTTCTTTAGAAGTTAAAATCGGAATGGCATCTTTTACTCCTTCTTGAGATTTTATAAAGTTTAAATCGCTGTTTTTTAGATCAGCTTTATCAGCTGAAATCGAAATCCCGTTTAATCCCAAAGAATCAAGTTCGTAATTTACGGTTTTTATTCCGACATTGCTTATCGTGTTTATTAGTAAAACCGATGCTACACCAACCGCAATACCTAGAATAGTCAGCGTTGTGCGAAGTCCTTTTCTAAAAATGTTTCTAAAAGAAAAAATTATATTGTCAATCATCATTTAATTTCTCCTGTTGAAACATCAAAAACTTCTTTATTAAACCCGGTAGGATTTGATACAATATATTCGCCTATTTTAACACCATCGGTTACGACTGTGCCTTTAGTTGTTATTTCATCCGTTTTTATATAATTTTTTTTTGCTGTTGCATTTACAAGCTTATAAACAAATTCTCCGCCGTCATCTTGTGATATGCAATTAGAAGGTAATATTAATGCCTTATTAATTTTTTTTACTCTTATTTTGGCTTTAATATTAAAACCGACTTTTAGATTGCTATCAGGATTGTTTATTTTGGCTATTGCAGTAACATAGGTTCCAAAAGCAGAATTTTGTGTTGCAATAGCTCCTATTTTTACTATTTTACCGTCATAAGTCTTTTTTCCTAAAGCACTTCCGCTTATTGTTACTTTTTGACCTTTTTTAATAAGCGGAAAAATATCTTCGCTTATATTTAAACTGGCACAAAGAGAAGATGTGTCTATTATTGTCATTAATTGAGAATTTTCTGCGGTTACTGCACCGGGTTGAACAAATAAGCCATTAATTGTACCGGAAAAATCAGCTATTACATCTTCGCCACCGGTATAATTAAGTTCTTTTTGAGCAAATAGAATTTTAGTTTTTTGATAATCAATGGTAAGTATTTTATCGCCTTTTTTAACTGTATCACCTACATTTACTAAAACATCTTTTATAACATAAGGATAATCAGCGGTTTGGGTTTCTTCTTTTTTAGAAATAATTTTGCCTACAACGCTAACATTTTTTTCTGCTGATTTTGACTCGGCTTTGATATAATTAACTTTTGGAAGCGAAGCATAAATAGCTTCAGGAGTATATAATGAAATACTTAAAATTATTACGGATATCAAAAAGAATATTGGCTTTTTTCTCATTGTTTGTCATTCCAATCTTTTAAAAATTTTACTGCTAACAATATTCTTTTCATAAATGTAATATTAATTCATAGTAAATTTTGAAATTTATTGAAAAAGCAGATGTGTTCAATTAAACACATCTGCTTTAAAGAATAGTTTTTTAAAAACAATCAAGCACTTGTTTTAGCGTATCTAATTTTTTCTCGTTTTGCTTTGTGCGAATTGTTATATATGGTCGCTCGCCGGCAGAAATTAAAACTCGATTTTTCATTTTTGTCATAAGCGGAGCGATTTTCTCAAGCGAAAACTCTTTGAAATAAATTACTATATTGCCGTGTTTATCGTTAACTTCGGTTATTCCAATACTTGCCGCTTTATTTCTAAGCAATGCTATATCAATTAGTCCTAAAACGGCTTTTGGCGGTTCGCCAAATCGGTCGATAAGTTCATCAATAACATCTTCGCTGTTTTCTTGCGACTTGATTTCGGCAATTCTACGGTAAATTTGAAGTCTTGCAGAAAGTGACGGAATATATTTTTCAGGAATGTGTGCAACAATATGAAGATCAATTAAACATTCATTATCTTCTGTCGGTGTTTCACCTTTTTCTTCTTTAATTGCATCAGAAAGAAGTTTTACATACATATCATAACCGACAGAATCCATATGACCGTGTTGTTTTGCACCTAAAATATTGCCCGCTCCTCTGATTTCAAGGTCACACATTGCAATTTTAAATCCCGAACCAAATTCGGTATATTCTCTTAAAGCTTCAAGTCGCTTTGTTGCGATATCGGAAAGTGCTTTGCCTTTATGATAGGTAAGGTAAGCGTAGGCTCTTCTGGAAGAACGACCGACTCTGCCACGCAACTGATGAAGCTGTGCAAGTCCAAATCGGTCGGCATTTTCGATAATTAGAGTGTTAACATTTGGAACATCGACACCAGTCTCGATAATCGTTGTGCAAACCAAAATATCAATTGTGTTTTCAAGCAGACCTTTCCACTTGTCAGATAACTCTTCTTCGCCCATTTGTCCGTGAGCAATATCAATATTTGCATCAGGCAGTTCTCGTTTTAGCCTTGCGGCAACTTGTTCAATAGTTTCAACACGGTTGTAAAGATAATAAACCTGACCGCCACGAGACAATTCTTTTCGAATAGCGTCTAAAATAACGCCCTTATCATGCTCTAAAACATAAGTTTGAACAGGATGACGGTCTGATGGTGCTTCTTCGATAATAGACATATCTCTAATACCCGTCATAGCCATATTAAGCGTACGTGGAATAGGGGTTGCAGAAAGCGTTAAAACATCAACATTAGGAAATTTCTGTTTTAATTTTTCTTTTTGAGCAACACCAAAGCGTTGTTCTTCATCAATGATTAAAAGACCTAAATCTTTAAATTCAACATCGCCTGAAATAATACGGTGGGTACCGACTATAATATCAACTTCGCCACGCTTTAAACGCTTTTTAATCTCTCTTGTGGCTGAAGCATTTCTAAAACGAGAAAGCATATCAACATTAACCGCAAAGTTTTCCATTCGTTTTAAAAGCGTGTTGTAATGTTGCCAAGCAAGAATTGTTGTAGGCACTAGAATAGCTACTTGTTTGCCATCGCAAACCGCTTTAAAAGCGGCTCTAATAGCAACCTCTGTTTTGCCAAAACCGACATCTCCACATAAAAGTCGCTCCATTGGAACAGTGCGTTCCATATCGGTTTTGATTTCATCAATACAACGAAGCTGGTCGTCGGTTTCGTCGTAAGGGAAGTGGTATTCAAAATCATGCTGCAAATCGGTATCTTCCGAGAAAGCAAAACCTTTAACTTTCATACGCTCGGAATAAAGTGCAATCAATTCTTTTGCCATATCTTTAACGGCAGATTTTACTCGGTATTTTGTTTTTGCCCAACTATCCGAGCCGAGTTTGTTTAGTTTTACAGTTGTAGCGTCGCCACCTCC
This sequence comes from uncultured Eubacteriales bacterium, assembly GCA_934476085.1. Taxonomy (GTDB): domain Bacteria; phylum Bacillota; class Clostridia; order Oscillospirales; family Acutalibacteraceae; genus RUG11462. The sequence goes on from CAKSNE010000011.1 coordinate 6,628, forward strand.
GATATAGCGTGAAACCATATCAAGTTGAGTAACAGGCACATACAATTTATCGCCTTTTTGAAACTTGATTGTAATGTAATCCTTAATAACGCCTTCTGTTTCAACTTTTCTAATACCTTCAAAAACACCGATACCGTAAACCGAGTGAACAACTAATTCGCCTGTTTTAAGTTCATCAAGCGAGCCTAGTGCTGAACCCTGTTTTGTATAAAACTTTTTGCGTTTTTTGGTCTTTTTGTAGGCTGATTTTGCGTGAGTAAAAACGGCGATTTTAGATGATGTATAATCAATGCCCATTGGCAAACCGCCGACTGTTACCATAACATTTTTAGATTTTAAAGTGCCTGAAATTTCACTGTGAAAATCAGCAGGCAAGCCCATTTTTGTAAGTTCGTCAGCAAGAGTTATTGCGGCACGCTCGCTGCCGGCTAGAACAATATTTGTGTAGCCAAGACTTTTTTTGCCTGTTAAATCGTCAAATAAATCGGCAACCAAACCGCCCCAAGAGGCGAGTGTTGAAAGATTGTAGTTTATAATGCTTTTAGGTGAAATATTGTTTTTAGTTGCGTTAAAAGTTTCAAGTAAAATTGTATTGCTAACTTGAAAACGCTCGTAAGTTTCATTAGCACTAATACAAAAATTATCAAGCCCTTTGCAAAGAGTTCCGTCTTCAAAGCAAATTTTAATATCTTCGCTGTTTTGCCAACTAAAAGTTCTAATTCGTTCTGCTACTTTAGACGGCTCATAGATAAACATAAGTGCATCAGGTAAATAGTCAAGAAGTGTTTCCGGTTTTTCATAGCAAAGTTTTAAATATTTATCAATATTAGTAAGCATAAGTCCTGATTTTAATGCGTCAATATCAGAATAAATGCTTTCTGCCGCTTTTAAATATTTTTTATTAAGTTTCTCTGCAAATGATTTCATTTTTTCAATGAATTCATCTGTGTCTTCATATAAAACTTCTCTGGCAGGAGTGATAGTTATTTCATCTAAATGCTCAATACTTCGTTGAGTTGAAACATCAAAACTTGAAATTGTATCAACTTCATCACCCCAAAACTCTATTCGGGTAGGGTTTTGCTCGCCGGGAATAAATATATCGAAAATACCGCCTCGTGTAGCAAATTGACCTTCGCTTTCAATCATATCGGTTTTAGTATATCCGCCGAAAATAAGATTTTTAACAAGTTCATCGGTATTAACTTCATCGCCGACTTTAATTGTTTTTAAAAGCGATAAAATTGTTTCTCTTGGTGCAGTATAACTCATAACTGCATCAATAGGTGCAATAATTGTGTCAACCGAATTTGATAAAATTCCTGTTAAAATGCCTATTCTTTTGCGTTCAAATTCGTGAGACACACCGTCAATTTTTCTAAAAACAAAATCTCTTGCAGGATATATTACGCTTTTTCTTCCAAAAGCCTCTAAATCTTCAGAAACTTTTTGTGCCTTGCCTTCATCTGACACAACGACTAAAGCCCGCTGATTAGCATCAGCGGGTAGGGTATCAATTATATTTGCCTTATGAACACGGGAAAGTCCCGTTAAGCATATAGGCGTTCTTTTTGAAGTTAGCGCATTGTAGGTTTCGGTATATTCCGTAACCGTTCGCAATGCTTTTTGCAAAAATTCCATTTAAACACCTTAATTAAACTTATTCATTGCTTTGTCTATTTGGTCGTTTATAATAAGTTTTGCAGCAGAATAGACATTTTCTTTAATATTCTCAAGTTCTTTTAATTCATCGTCTTTAAACTTTGAAAGCACCCATTTTGCCAGCTCATAATTCGGATTAGGCTTTTTGCCGATACCGACTTTAACACGCGGAAAATTGTCTTTTCCCGTAAGCTCAATAATGCTGCGAAGTCCTTTTTGTCCGCCGTCAGAGCCTTTTCTGCGAATTCTCATTTTGCCGACATCAAGTGAAATATCATCACTTATTACAAGAAGTTTATCGATATCAACTTTAAAAAAGTTAAGCAATCCGACAACCGCTTCGCCTGATAAATTCATATAAGTTTGCGGTTTGACTAAAAGCACCTTTTTGCCGTCAAAATCAGCGGTGGTGTAGTAGGCTTTATTTTTAAATTTGTCAATCCTAACACCTAACTTGTCTGCTATATATTCTACGCATAAAAAGCCTGCATTATGCCTGGTGTATTCGTATTCAATACCGGGATTGCCAAGTCCGACAATCATAAAATCAATATTAGAATTGTTAAATTTCTTTTTAAATATCATAATTTTCACCAAATTTTATTATACAACAAAAGTGCAAAAAAAGCAATAAAAATAAGTGTTTGAAAAGGATTTGTTTATTGTTGAATAAAAAAATATTTACCTGTTACTTTAAAAAATCAACCGCTTAAATAAAAGCCCTTTACAAGCGCATTGTTACAAGATATAATTTAGACAAAGGCAGGTGAGGTGCTTGAAACTCAAAGTGGAAATTGATGAAAGTTACAGCGATGAAGTAATAATTCGTTGTAGTAATTATAACGATGATATTAGGCTTTTGCAAGATGTTATCGGCAATGTGATAAACAAAAATGCCGAACTTTGTTTAAGTCTTAATAACACCGATTATTACATTAACCGCAATGATATTTTGTTTTTTGAAACAACAGATTCAAAAACCGTTGCTCATACAACAGATAAAATGTATTATTCAAATTACAAGTTGTATGAACTAGAACAGGTTTTGCCACCTGAGTTTATCAGGGTTTCAAAATCAACAATACTTAACTGTAAAAAAGTATCTTCAATATCAAAAAACCTTACAGGCGCGTCTGAAGTTTACTTTAAGGCAACGCCCAAAAAGGTTTATGTTTCAAGAATGTATTTTAAAGTTTTTAAAGAAAAAATTGATGAAGTGAGGTTATAACTATGAGTGAAAAACAAAAAAATACACAAATTAAGCTACGTTTTGGTGGCAAAGGCGTCTTTTGGGGTGTTATTTTAATTCTGTCAGCGGTGCTTATTATTCTTGATGCACTCGGTACAGGACTTGGATTTTTAACAGGTGTTCCCGCAATTAGAATAGTTTTAGGCGTTATTTGTGCCGCTTGGGCTGTAAGCGAGTTAGTAAAACTCAAAATTTCGCATATTTTCTTTCCGCTTGCATTTGTTTTTATGCTTTTTGAAAGCAAAATTGCTGAATTGATTGGATCTAAAAATCCTGATTTAATTTCAAATTGGCTTTTATTACTCTGTGCTTTGTTACTTACAATCGGCACATCGATAATTTTTAAAAGAAAACCAAAATACGATTTTTCTGCAAACGCTGAATTTTCTTCGCCTAAAAAAAGCGGTTTTTTTGGAAACAATACACAGTATTTTGATGCAGGCGATTTTGAAAAAGCCTATGTTGAAAATAATATGGGCAAAACCGAAGTTTTATTTTCAAATATTGAAAATTATCTTGGAAAAGGAACATTGACCGTTGAAAATAATATGGGTAAGATTGTTGTTAATGTGCCTAGAGAATGGAATGTTTATTGCAATATTGAGAATAATATGGGAGTCGTTCATACACCTGATATTATAAATGCAGACGGCAAGGTGCTTAATATTGACGGCGAAAATAATATGGGTGATGTTGAGATAAAATACGTATAAAATAAAATGGGTGGATTTTTATAATCCACCCATTTTTTTATATATATAAAATTATTTTACTCCAGTTGAGCCAAATCCACCGGCTCCACGAACTGTATCTGAAAGTTCGTCTGTTTCTTCAAAATCAACTTTTAAAAATGGTGTTACAACCAATTGTGCAATTCTTTCAAACGGCTCAATTTCGCCGTCTACTTCGCTATGATTGTGAAGTGCTACCATAACTTCACCACGGTAATCGGCGTCAATAACGCCAACTTTATTTGCAGGAGCGAGTCCACGCTTTGTTGCAATACCCGAACGAGCATAAATTAAACCAGCATAGCCTTCAGGAATTTCCAAAGCGATGCCTGTTTTAATTAAAACAGTTTCGTGTGGTTTAATAACGATTTTCTCTTCATTGCAAGCATAAAGGTCTGCACCTGCTGCATATTCAGAGCCGTAAGTTGGCAAAACTGCCTTTTCGTTTAGCTTTTTAATATTAACTTTAACCATTTTTATTCTCCTTTATATGTATTGTTCGCCGTCCCAAAGAATAGTTTCTCCTGCTTTGAGCGATTTTTGAACATCAATAATTCGTTGGTTTGAACTGCCTCTAAATCTTAAATGCAAGTCTTTTTTCTCTTCAACAAATTCACCGTCTACCAATATATCAATAAGAGAAATCATTTCTTTTGTTATTTCCGGGTTGCCGAGTTTGCCGGCTAAAATATCATCTTCAAAAGTGTAACCGCTGTAACACCAAATATCTTTATTAGGAAATCTAGCCTTTAATCGTTTTAAAAAGGGAAGAAGTGCTTCTTGATTTTTCGGCTCAAAAGGCTCGCCGCCTAAAAGTGAAAAACCTTTTACATAATCATGTGACATTGCTTTGAAAACTTTTTCTTCAGCGGCTTCATCAAAAGGTTTGCCATAATTAAAATCCCATGCCTCGCTATTAAAACAACCTTTGCATTTATGTGTGCAACCGCTTACAAAAAGCGATGTACGCATACTGGGACCGTTTGCTACATCAATAGCTTTAATTGTTGCATAATTCACAATAAAATCTCCTTAAATTCACAAAAAAGGCAACCATCAAGAAAATGGTTGCCATTTTTCTCTTTAGGTTTTAAACGTGTAAAACTCTTGCCTTAATTTCTTTAGTTTTTCCTTCGTTCCAGAAGTTTTCGCCTAAGTAACCGCAAGTACGGCGGGTTACATTCATTTTAGAATGGTCTTTGTTACCGCATTGTGGGCATTCCCATTCATTATCTTCGTTAATTTTTATTTCGCCGTCATAACCGCAAACGTGGCAGTAGTCTGATTTTGTATTAAATTCAGCATACTGAATGTGGTCATAAATAAACTTAACTAATTCTTTCAATGCAGGCAAGTTGTGACGCATATTTGGAATTTCAACATAAGAAATAGCACCGCCTGATGAAATTTTCTGGAATTGACTTTCAAATTCAAATTTATCAAAAGCATTGATTTTTTCACGTACATCAACATGATATGAATTTGTATAATAGCCTTTATCTGTAATATCTTCAATAGTGCCAAAACGCTCTTTATCAATTCTTGCAAATCTGTAGCAAAGGCTTTCAGCAGGTGTGCCGTAGAGTGCAAAACCAATGTTTGTTTTAGCCTTCCAATCATCAGTAGCTTTACGCAAACGATTCATAACTCTAAGAGCAAACTCTTTGCCTTCTTCGGTTGTGTGAGAAACGCCTTTCATAGCCTTTGTAACTTCATAAAGACCGATATATCCTAATGAAATAGAAGAATAACCACCATAAAGGAGCTTTTCAATTAATTGTCCCTTTGGAAGTCTTGCTAAAGCACCATACTGCCAATGAACAGGGGAGACATCGGAAACAATCTTTTTGCAAGCCTCGTGACGACACATTAACGCTTCATAACAAAGCTCAAGTCTTTCATCAAGAAGCTTCCAGAATTTATCTTCATCGCCTTTAGCGATAATACCGATTTGAGGCAAGTTGATAGAAACAACGCCCTGGTTAAATCTACCCTCGAATTTGTAGTTTCCGTTTTCATCTTTCCAAGGTGCCAAGAATGAACGGCAGCCCATAGGACTAAACACGTTACCCTCATAATTTTCACGCATTTTTTTAGCAGAAATATAGTCAGGATACATTCTTTTAGCAGAACATTTAACAGCAAGTTCTGTAATATAATCGTATTTACCGCCTTTTAAACAGTTGTGTTCATCGAGAACATAAACCAACTTTGGAAAAGCAGGTGTAATATAAACGCCTTTTTCATTCTTTATACCATCAATACGCTGATTAAGAATTTCTTCAATAATCATAGCGTTTTCTTCTATGTACTCATCATCTTTATCAAGATATAAGAAAAGAGTAACAAAAGGTGATTGACCGTTTGTGGTCATTAAAGTATTAATTTGATACTGAATAGTTTGAACGCCTGATTTTAGTTCTTCTCTTAAACGCTCGTTAACTAATTTTTCAATATGTTCATCATCTAAACTATCGCCGATAGTTTCTCTGATATGTTTTTCAAATTTATTTCTCGATTTTCTTAAATACTTGCCTAAATGACGAATATCAACAGACTGACCGCCGTATTGGTTAGAGGCTACTGCTGCGATGATTTGAGTAACAACTGTGCAAGCAACCTGAAACGATTTTGGTGATTCAATCATTTTGCCGTTCATAACTGTGCCGTTGTCAAGCATATCACCGATATTTACAAGGCAACAGTTGAAAATAGGTTGAATAAAGTAGTCGGCATCGTGAAAATGTAAAATACCTTCTTCGTGAGCCTTTGAAATTTCTTCAGGGAGAAGAAGTCTTTTAGTTAAGTCACGAGAAACCTCACCAGCAATATAGTCACGCTGAGTTGATGCCAAAATAGTATCTTTATTAGAATTTTCTTCAGCTAATTCTTTATTTTCATTGCGAATTAATGACAAAATTGACTCGTCAGTAGTGTTCGCTTTACGAACAAGTGCTCTGGTGTAACGATATATAATGTATGTTTTAGCAAGAATATATTTGTTTAATGCCATTAATCTTGATTCCACAATATCTTGTATATCTTCAACTAGGAGTCTTTCACGCTTTTTACCTTCAATAAACTGAACAATATCCTCAATTTGTTCATCAGTAATGCGTTCGGATTCTTCTACTGCTTCATTGGCCTTTCCTATAGCCGAAATAATTTTGGAGCGGTCAAATTGAACAACGCTTCCATCTCTTTTAATTACTTTCATATTTACACTCCCTCAAGTTACTTTTTTATAACATTTTCTTTATTGCTAAATAATTATAGCAGATATAGTGTTATATTTCAAGTCAGAAATACAATATATTGTGACGAAATTTAAGTGTGTTTTTTGTGCAATATAGCAAAATCGTGAAAAAACACAACATTTTTAACAGCTGAAAGAAGTGTGATTTATTAAAAAATAAGGTTTGAAATTATATTTTTTATCTTTGTAAAAACTATTAAAAAGCTTATTATTAAAGGCTTTGCAGATGAAATTATATTGTTAATAATATCAGTTATGTTAAAAGAAAAACTAAAAGAAAACCCTAAATAGCGAAAACACAATATATAGTTGTCTAAATCAATATATATTGTGTTTAAAAACCTTTCGCCAAGTGCTATTTTATTTGAATTATCAACAATTCCTATACCTATTATTAATGATAACACCATTAAAATAGAAAGAAAAAGAAAAATAAAATTTCTTAAATAAATTTTCATAAAAAATCCCCTTTGTAAATTATTTTTTACAAAGGGGGATAGATTTATTTGTGTTTTTCTGATTGTAAAACTGCCAATTTATCACAACGTTCGTTTTCCGGATGACCTGCGTGACCTTTTACCCAATTAAACTGAACTTTGTGTTTTTCAAGCAACGGTAAAAGTTTTTCCCATAAATCAACATTTAAAGCAGGTTTTTTATCAGACTTACGCCAGCCGTTTTTTTGCCAAGAATAAACCCAACCTTTTAATATTGAATCGCAAACATATTTACTATCTGTTGTTAGCGATACTTCGCAAGGCTCTTTTAATGCTTCTAATGCAGAAATAACTGCGGTAAGCTCCATCCTGTTGTTAGTTGTATCAGCTTCGCCGCCTGATAATTCTTTTTCTGCATTATTATAACGCAAAACTGCACCCCAACCGCCTGGTCCGGGATTTCCCGAACAAGCACCGTCGGTAAAAATTTCGATTTTTTTCATAAATTTAATCCTCTGTTGTTAAAAAGTCGCAAGTGCGATCAATTGAATTTTTCACATTAATAGGTATTTCGTTTTCATTTTCGGCGTTTCTGTAATCAAATGATTTTGTAAATGCGTGAACATCATCATAAAGACTTTCTAAGTAGCTTTTAGTTAGTTTTAAACAATCTTCATTAAAGTCTGAAAGCTGTTTTTTAGCCAGATTTTCAGGTGCATTTTCAACCAATAGTCTGTAATGAGGTAAACATATATACTCTTGATTTCTGAAAGTTTCCCTAAAATCAAGTTCAGCGCTGTATGTTTTAAAAAGTGTTTGCAATAAGCGAGAGAGTCCCCATTCGATTTTATCACAAATAAAACAGGTTTCTTCAATTCTGGCGGTTTTATAAGCACTCTTTTTAACGTTTACGCCAAGCAATCCTTTTTTAAATACATCATCACCGATTTGTTGCAAATGTGTTTCTAAAATAAGTCCCAGTTGCAAGCGGTTATGCTTTTTGCCCATTTTAGATAAATGTGATTTACAAAACCCTAATTTGTTAGTTTCAATTCTAACATCAGGCTCCATCATTGCTGCACCTAAAATATAGTCAACAAGCCTTTCTTCAAGCATTTTTTTCATTCGGCAAATAGGACAACCATCGCCGTTTTCAAAAACTTCTGATAAAGGAATTGTGCAAATATCGTTTCTCATAGGTATCTCCCTTGTTTTTAATGTTTAAATTATATCATTTTTGTGTTATAATATCAACAGAATTTTCGTTTTAGGAGTTAAAAAATGGCCGATTTTGAATTTAAAAATAATAATGTATATATAAAAAGCGATAGTTTTGATTTAAGACAAACGCTTGATTGCGGACAGGCTTTTAGGTTTTCATCGAATGAAAACGGTGTTTGGTCGGGTGTAGTGAAAAACAGAGTAGTAACACTTTTTGAAGAAAATACAAAAATAGTTATAAAAGATATGAGTAGGGAAGAATTTGAAAACTATTTTTATGAATATTTTACTTTTGATATTGACTATTCTAAATTAAAAGAGCTTCTATCTAATGATGAAACGCTTAAAAAAGCTATTTCGTATTCGCCCGGTATCAGAATTTTAAAACAAGAAAAATTTGAAACAGTTTGTTCGTTTATTTTTTCTCAAAATAATAATATACCTAGAATAAAAGGTATTATAAATCGTTTTTGCGAAAATTTTGGTGAAAAAATTGATGAAAACAATTACAGTTTTCCTAATGTTGAAAGGATAGCCAGCTTAACAGTTGAAGATTTAGCACCGATAAGAGCAGGATTTCGTGCAAAATACATAATTGATGCCGCACAAAAGATAAAAAGCGGAGAAGTAAAATTAGAGAAACTTGAAACTATGGATATTACTGACGCCAGGGAAGAGTTAATGAAAATAAAGGGCGTCGGTCCTAAAGTTGCAGAATGTGTATTGCTTTTCTCTTGTAAAAGACTTGAAGCGTTTCCGGTTGATGTTTGGATTAAAAAAGTTATGTTGCAGTTGTATCCAAACGGGTTACCTGATTGCACAAAAGGAATTGAAGGAATTGCACAACAATATTTATTTGATTATGCAAGAAGTATAAAATTGTAAATTAAAATTTACAATTCAGAGCTCTCTTTTTCTTGACAGAATTAGATATTATTAGTATAATAAAATGTATGCAAAAACAAACTTTATAAGGAGTATAAAAATGGTTTCGGTTTTAAAAAACAAACAAGAATCACCTTTGAAAAAAGAAAAATTCTTATATAAGCATAGATTTGTGTTTGTCGCATTTTTAGTGCCGTTTTTCTTAATGGTTTACGCTTTTTATTGTGCGGGATTTTATCCGTTTGGCGATGAACAGATTATGGTTATTGATATGTGGCATCAATATTTTCCGTTTTTCAAGGTGTTACATGAAAAATTACAGTCGGGTGGCTCGTTGCTTTACTCGTGGCAAGGCGGTGGCGGTACCAATTTTATAGCACTTATTTCTTACTATGCCGCAAGTCCGCTGTATTTGTTGTCAATATTCTTCCCAACAGAGTATTTGACAGAAGCAATGGCACTTGTAGTAATTTTGAAAATTGCTTTTGCAGCTGCTTTTATGTATATTTACTTGCGTGAAATGTTTAAGCGTGATGATCTGGGCATTGCCGCTTTCGCTGTGCTTTATTCGCTTTCGGCTTATGCTATGGGTTATTATTGGTGCTTAATGTGGCTTGATGTTATGGCACTTTTGCCACTTTGTATTTTAGGACTTAATAAACTTATTGATGAAGGCAAGTTTAGATTATATACTGTATCATTAGGCTTAATGCTTATTACTAACTATTATATCGGCGTAATGATGTGTATTTTTATTGCACTTTATTATCCTGTATTATATTTCTCAAGAACAAAAGCAAAAGGTGCAAAACATTGTGCTATTACTACCGGTAAAGCAGTTTTGTTTTCTGTAATAGGCTGTTGTATTGCTGCGGTTATCCTTATTCCTACATATTTAAGTATGCAAAGTACTTACTATATTGATCAACAAGGACCTACCGATAACAGTTTTTACAATCCTATATTAGATGTATTTTCTAATATGTTGCCAAATGTTGCACTTACAGTTCGTGGCGGTTTGCCTAATATTTATTGTGGCGTAGTATCGTTTATGATGGCAATTTTGTTCCTTGTGTGCAAAAAAATTCCTGCAAAACAAAAGATTTTAAATTGTTCGATTTTAGGCTTGCTTGTATTAAGTTTTAACTGGAATAAACTTGATTTTATTTGGCATGGTAACCATTTCCCGAATGAATTGCCTTACAGATATTCATTTGTATTTTCGTTTATTATTGTAACAATGGCTTGTCAGGCTTATTGTTATTTAAAAGATATTACTCCAAGACAAATAGGTTCTGTTGTAGCCGGCGGTATTTTATATGTAATTATTGCCGAAAAGCTGTATAAAGACACTTTTGACTATAAAGTAATTTATATTTCAATTTTATTAATTGCACTTTACGGCATAGTTGTTGCTATTTATAAGGCAGGCAAAGTGAAGCAGGCAATTTGCGGACTTATGCTTTTTGTTGTTGTTTTTGCCGAAATGACAAATTATACAGTAAAATCTGTTGAAGCGGTCGGTAAATCAAACAGAACAACATATTATACTGGCTATGATGATGTTCAGGCACTTAAAAACAAGGTTGTGAATGAAGATAAAAACTTCTATAGAATGGAAGTTTATAATAACTGGACATGTAACGATCCGGCACTTTACGGTTATAACGGTTTAACTCAATTTTCTTCAGAAATCAACAGTAACGTAACTTCTATGATGGAGTGTTTAGGATTAGCTGCCGATCCGGGTTCTAATAGCTTTAGATATTTGGTTCAAACCCCGATTGTAAACTCTATGCTTAATGTAAAATATATTATTGCAAGAGATGAAACTATGGAAGATCCTTTGTTTGACGCAATTTATCAAAGCAATAATTCTAATATGTATAAGAGCAAATATCCTTTGTCAATCGGATATATGGTTAAAAGCACTATTAAAAAATGGGTTCCACAAACAATGAATCCGCTTGAAACACAAAATGAATATGTTTATTATGCAACAGGCGAAAACAACCGTTTTGTGCTTGAAAATATAACTTCTTATGATGAAGATTTATCTAGCTGTGATAATGGTTCTTTAGGAGAGTATGACGGTTCAGGTGCTTCTGTTACAACAAGTGGCGGATCAACAGTGGCTCATTTAGCTTTTACCGCTGAAAAAGATTCACCTATTTATATTTATGCTAAAGCTGATAATGCTCAAACTGTATCCGGTAAAATCGGTGAAAACGGTAAGCAAGTAAAATTTGAAAACAACCGTGGTTGCGTAGCAAGTATTGGTCAAGCTAAAAAAGGCGATACAATTTATCTTGATGTTACTTTTGAAGACGGTAATGCAAGTTATATTGATTGTTTGGTTTATAGCCTTAATACTGAAGCATGGGATGATGTTTACAATAAGTTAAGTGACGAAATGCTTAATGTTACTGATTACAGCGATACAAAAATTGAGGGTACTATAGATGTTAAAGAAGATGGTACAATGATGACATCTATCCCTTATGAAAAAGGCTGGAAAGCTTATGTTGATGGTGAAAGAGTTGATATAAATGCTATTAATAAAGCGTTTTGTTCAATTGATCTTAAAGCAGGTAAACACACTATTGAATTTAAGTATATTCCTTATGGATTTGTTCTTGGTAATGTAGTTACTATATTTAGCATTGCGTTATTAATAGCTCTTTACTATGTTGATAAAAACTATAAGAGAAGAAAAGCATTGCTCGCTGAAATTGAAAACACTGAGTTTGAGCCTTTGCCGATTAATTCATCCGACGAATTTGTTGAAGAATCCGTGGCTCAAGAAATTGCAAAAAATGCAAACGCTGATATTTCAAATGACGATAATTTATCAAAAACGGAAGAAAAAGAATAAAACAAATAAACAGAAAAAACCGATTGAGTAGTTATTACTCAATCGGTTTTGTTATATCCAATTTAGATTTTTACTGTTTTGACAGCGGTCCATTTACTAAATGACTTTTTGCCTTTTGAAAATGCTCTGACTTGAATTTTGCATTTACCTTTTTTAAGTTTTTTAATAGTTACCGTTGTTGATTTTTTAGTGTTAAATGTTTTTATAATCCATTTGCCTTTAACTTTATATCTAACCTGAAAACCAACTGCATTTTTAACAGAAGTATATTTAATTTTCAAGTATTTCTTTCTAAGAAATTTCTTCTTTGAAATAATTTTAATCTTTGGTGTTTTTAAAATGACTTTTGAAACAGTTGTAGGTTTTGTTGCAGTTGGTTTTGTAGGAGTTGTAGGAATTGTAGGGTTAGTAGGATTAGTAGGAGTAATTGGGTTTATCGGAGTGCCTTTTGGTAAAAATCCTACATAGTTACTCTTCATTATATGAGAGTAGTTGAAGTGAGAAAATACTTCTGTGTATCCTGAGTTTTCAGGGAAGTTAAAGTCTTGGACTTGCATTTTATCTATTTCTTTCATAAATGCTTTTCCGTTTGACTCAATTATATCAAAGAATTTAATATATTTTGTTTCTACACCGTTGTTGTTGTAAGAATAAAATCCAAAACCGTACTCCTTGTTGTCTTTTTTGGCTATATAATAACTTTTTGAAGTAAAATCATTTTCTTCAAGACAATTAATTTTGCCGAGTAAATCGTTTTTTGTATATTCATTCGGAATTGTATCATAATCACCGATATAGGTTAATAAGTAGCCTGCATTTTCGTAATAAGTAGCTTCAAATAATTTATAATATTCGGTATACGAAGTGAAGTCTTCGTTCCAATTTTGATATAATACAAAAGTATATATTTTATCACTGTCGGCTTTTTTATAGGAGTCTATTTCATTAAATGAAGATAAATCAATACCATCAACAGTTTTTGGCATTTGATAAGAAGTTGTTTCCGGAGTTAAATTATTGTCTATGACACCTTCGGTAGAAATAGCACCATTGTTGATAGTTGTACCGGAAATGCAAACTGCATTTGCTGTAAATGAATAAACCTTTACTGTTGTTTCCGATGAAACGCTTAATGTGGAATCTGAATCTTCAGCCATCAACGCTATGCCGAAATTTGCAATTTTGTCTTGGTTGATGGTTAATTCGCCATTTCCTAAGAATTTAACCGAACCACCGTAACCAAAGCCCCATACTCTAATAGTTTGCAAAGAGTTTTTTCCGACAACTTTAATTTTAAAATCGTCACCCATTTCATTGCAATCTAATTGACATAGCTTTTGATTATAATTATTAAGTGTAAGAGTGTTTGTATCTCGGTCATAAGTAACGCCCGATATTGTTGTAAGATCTTGGCTTGTAGCATTATAAATGCTTTTGTAAGTCTTTCCGTCTTCTGCTAACGAAATGTAAGAACTTACACCGCTGGGACCGCTTTTAGCCGATACTGAAAACGGAATAATGCTTAGCATAAGAAATGTGATTAGTATTAAAGAAGTTGTTTTTTTCATAATTTGCCTCCTAAAAATATGTATTTCAGTAAATATATTTTTACTAATTTTATTATACATTTTTATAACATTGCGGTGCGATTATTTGACAATTAGTCATTGACAAAATTGACAATTTTATGTTTTTAATATATAATTTTGATGTATAATTTATTTGAAATAATTTTTAGGAGTTGAGTTTTATGAGTTTTAGCGAAATGCTTGAGTATTATCTCGATGAATTAGATATTACCGCAAAAGAATTGTCAGACAAAAGTGGGCTTTCTGCATCAATAATCAGTAGATATAAAAACGCTGAGAGATTGCCAAATAAAAACTCTGTTATTGCAATCTCAAATGGACTTAAAATAATAACGAGCGAAAAGCAAAACAAAAATATAGATATTAATGAAATTGAATTAAAACTCTTGAGAACAATTAATTTTGAAAAATATGACATTTCAAGCGTAATTAAAAACTTTAATTTATTGATTGAAAGCCTTGAAATTAAAATTAATAAATTAGCTAAGGCGACTAATTATGATCCGTCTTATATTTCAAGAATAAGAACAAACAAAAGAGCACCTAAAAATTTGGATAAGTTTTTTAATGACGCATTAAAATTCATTTGCGAAACTTATAACGATGAAAAAAGCATTGCAATTTTATGTGATTTAATTGATTGTAATCAAAATGAAATTGATAATTTTAACAAATGTTTTGAAAGGTTAAAACTCTGGCTTTTTTCTAAAAATGATACATCTAACAGCGAAGTAGGCACATTTTTAAAGAAACTTGATGATTTTGATTTAAATGAGTTTATCCGTTCTATTCATTTTGATACTTTGAAAGTACCAAAAGTGCCGTTTATTTTGCCAACATCAAAAAATTATTATTCGCTTGAAGGAATGAAACAGGCAGAACTGGATTTTTTAAAAGCAACTGTTTTATCAAAATCCAATGATCGAGTTTTTATGTATAGCAATATGCAAATGGACGATATGGCTAAAGATTTGGATTTTTCAAAAAAGTGGATGTTTGGTGTTGCTTTAATGCTTAAAAAAGGTCTGCATTTGGATATGATACATAATCTTAATCGTCCTTTTAACGAAATGATGCTAGGTCTTGAAAGCTGGATGCCGATTTATATGACAGGTCAGATTACACCTTATTATATAAAAGGCGAAAATGACAATGTTTTCAGCTGTTTAAATTATTGTTCGGGTGCAGCGGCACTTTACGGTGAGTGTATTGTAGGACATCATAAAGACGGCAAATATTATTTATCAAAATCACAAACAGAAGTTAGTTATTATCGAAAAAAAGCTGATTTTATCTTGCAAAAAGCAAGTTCGCTTATGGATATTTACGATGTATCAAGACAAGATGAGTTTAATTCATTTTTAACTAAAAGTGCTGAAATACACGCTGAAAGAAATAATATTTTAACTGCTCCGCCGATTTATACGCTTGATATTGAATTGCTTGATGAAATTTTGGTCGAAAATAATATTTCTCAAGAAGACAAAGAAAAAATAAAAAACGAAGTCGTAAAATCAAAGTTGTTATTTAATAAAATTATTGAAAACAATAAAATGACGGACAGTTTAACAGTTCTTTCAAAAGATGAATTTTATAGTAATAATGTTAATTTGTCATTATCAACATTGTTTTATGAAAAAGATATTAAATATACTTACGAGCAATATCAAAAGCATATTAATCTTACAAATGAACAAAGTAAAATAAGTAAAAACTATTCGTTTGTAACTGATAATAAAAAAGGTTTTAATAATATTGAAATTAGTATTTTGAAAAATAAATGGGTTGTTATTTCAAAAAATAAATCGCCGGCAATTCATTTTGTTATTAAACATAAAAAACTGCTAAATGCAATCAGTAATTTAGTAATCCCAATAGTAGAAGAGTAAAAAAATCCGATTATCATAATGGTAATCGGATTTTTTTTAATATAACTAATTTGTGTTTTTGTACTATTATCGGAAAAAGTTGATTTTTCTTAATTCTTTTGTTATTATATAATTAAAAAGGAGTATTTATTAATAAAAATTGATATATGAGAATACAATTATCGGATCATTTTACTTATAAAAAACTATTTAGATTTACGCTACCAACAATAACAATGATGATTTTCACATCAATTTACGGTGTTGTTGATGGCTTTTTTGTTTCAAATTTTGCGGGTAAAACTTCATTCGCAGCTATCAATCTTATTATGCCGTTTGTTATGATTTTAGGCGGAATGGGATTTATGGTTGGTACAGGTGGTACTGCTCTTGTATCAAGAGTTTTGGGCGAAGGCAACAAAGACAAGGCAAATAGATATTTTTCAATGATGATTTATCTGACTTTACTTTTAGGCATAGTATTGACTGTTTTTGGTGTTATCTTTATGCGTCCTATTGCCGAGTCGCTTGGTGCAACTGATGCTATGATGGAATCTTGCGTAACTTATGGACGCATTGTTATAGGTTTTACTGCTGCCTTTATGTTGCAAAATGTATTTCAAAGCTTTTTAATAACAGCTGAAAAGCCAAAATTAGGCTTGCTTGCAACAATAGCAGCAGGTTGTACTAATATGGCACTTGATGCTTTGTTTGTAGGTGTTTTTACTTGGGGTGTTGCAGGTGCTGCTATTGCAACCGGTATCAGTCAATGCGTTGGTGGCGTTTTCCCGCTCATTTATTTTATTAGAAAAAACGACAGCCTACTTCAGTTAAAATTAACTAAGTTTGAGTTAAAACCAATTTTAAAAGCACTTGGTAACGGTTCTTCAGAGTTGATGAGCAACATTTCTTCGTCAGTAGTTAGTATGGTTTATAACTTTCAACTTTTAAAATATATTGGTGAAAACGGTGTTTCGGCTTTTGGCGTTTTAATGTATGTTCAGTTTATTTTTATTGCAATTTATATTGGCTATTCTATCGGAACAACTCCTATAATAGGCTATAATTATGGTTCAGAAAACCATAATGAACTTAAAAATATGTTAAAAAAGAGTATTAAACTTATGAGCATTGCCGGAATTATTTTATCTGCTCTTGCTTTTGTTTTATCCGGCCCGCTTGCAAAGATTTTTGTAGGCTATGATAAAGAGCTGTTTGAATTAACTCATCGTGCTTTTAAGCTGTTTTCGTTATCCTTTATTTTTTCAGGTTTTAATATTTTCACATCATCATTCTTTACAGGACTTAACAACGGTGCTGTTTCGGCTGCAATTTCATTTTTAAGAACGCTTTTATTCCAAACATCATCGGTATTGGTATTACCTATGATTTTAGGTGTTGATGGTATTTGGTTAGCAATTACTGTTGCTGAAGTAGCCGCCTGTATAATTTCAATTTCATTCTTGATTGCAAAACACAAAAAATATAAATACTTTTAATTTTTAAATAAAAATACCAATCGGTAAATCCGATTGGTATTTTAAAAATTATATTTTATTTTTTGCCTTTCCAAATATATCTTGCTACAGATAAAGTGATAAATACTGACGATAAAATTGCAGCAGAGAATAGTATATCTCTCATTAAGCTTTTGATTTTCAATCTTTTAGCTAAATCATTATAATTTTTTTCACTTTCATAATGATAATCATCACTTGCAAAAGCACTCTTTGTATCAGCCTCTAAATTTTCATAGCTTTTATAATATTTTCTACAACTAGGGCATTCGCTTAAATGCTCATTGATTTCATTTACGGTAGTTTCACTTAAACAATTGTCATTGTAAAGTGCAACATAATCTTTAACATTTTCACAGTTCAAACTCATCTTGAATCTCCTTTGCAATTGCGTTTTTAGCTCTGAAAAATGTAACTTTTGCAGAGCTTTCACTTATATTAAGCGAATTTGCTATCTCTTTGAAAGATAAATCAGCGTAGATACGAAGTATAACAACATCGTACTGCATTTTTGGTAATTTGTCAATAATTTCTTTGATGAAAAAACTCATTTCACGCTTTGTGATTTCATCATTTGATTTTGAAACCATTTCATCGGCACAAATTTCATAAATGTACTGACCTTCAAATGCAAAAGTCTGATTAGTCTTTTTAATATGTCTGTAATAACACCTTTTTGCAATTGTTGCGAGCCAGGTGAAAACATCGCTGTTGCCTTTAAACTTTGAAAAAGATGAAAATGCTTGATAAAATGTTTCTTGGGTTAAATCTTCCGATAAATCATAGTCACCCGTCATTTTATAAAGGAAAGAAAATACTCTTTTAAAGTAGGCATTATATAGTTTTTCAAAATCTTCCAAAAAAAGTACCTCGAAAAAATTTTTTAATAATTTTTTGTAACCATTTGCTTGAAAATTAACACTAACTTTACAGTAAGTGTTTTTATAAGCCTAAAACCGATTATTTGTATAAATTATATAATAAATTGGCTTTTTCAATGTTAACAAATTGTTAACAAGTCTATTAAATTCAATAAGATTTAATCCGAGAAATCGGTTAAAAAATATAACAAAAGGAGAAATTCAATCATGGTAGAAGAGAAAGTAATTGAACTTTTGAAAGAAAAAGTAGACGAGGAGAACATTACTTCTGAAACTAAATTCGCTGACCTTGGTATTGATTCACTTGATATTGCTGAATTAATTATGAACATTGAAGACGAATTTGACATTGAGATGGAAATGGACGCTTCTTTACAAACTGTTGGTGATGTTGTAAACAAAATCAACGAAATCAAAGGTTAATCTTTTTTAAAATTTACGGCACTAAGAAATTAGTGCCGTAAAAAAAGACCTGATTTGAAAGGATGTAGACAAATGATTTCTTCACCTATTTGTGAACTTTTAGGAATAAAATATCCGATTTTCCAAGGCGGTATGGCTTGGATTGCTGACGGTGCTTTGGCGGCCGCTGTTTCTAATGCAGGCGGTCTTGGTATTATTACTGCTATGAATGCAGGCGAAGAGCACCTTGTAAATGAAATTAATATAGCAAAAAGCTTAACTGATAAACCTTTTGGTGTAAACATTATGCTTATGAGCCCGTTTGCTTCCCGTGCTGCTGAAATTGTTGTAGAACAGGGTGTTAAGGTTGTAACAACCGGTGCAGGTAGCCCTAAAAAATATATGCAAATGTGGAAAGATGCCGGAATTAAAGTTATCCCGGTAATCGCTTCTGTTGCAATGGCTAAATCTGCTGTTAGAGCAGGTGCTGATGCAGTTGTGGCTGAAGGACAAGAATCAGGCGGACATATCGGTGAGCTTACAACAATGGCGTTAGTCCCACAGGTTTGTTCGGCTGTTGATGTTCCTGTTATCGCTGCCGGCGGTATCGCAGATGGTCGTGGTTTTGCGGCTTCTTTAATGCTTGGTGCTTGTGGCGTTCAAATGGGTACAAGATTTTTATGTGCTGAAGAATGTAATGTTCATCAAACATACAAAGATATGGTGTTAAAAGCTTCTGATATTTCTACTGTTACAACAGGTAGAAGATTTGCCGGTAACACCTGCCGCTGTATTAAAAATCAGTTTGCAAGAGATTTCTTGAAAACTGAATATTTACCTGAAACAACTGCCGATGATGTTGCTGAACTCGGTGTTGGCGCATTAAGAAAAGCTGCTGTTGAGGGCGATAAATCAGAAGGTTGTTTCTTAGCAGGACAAATTTCAGGTCTTGTTAATGAAATTCAACCGGCTAAAGAAATAATTGAAGAAGTAATTAACGATGCTGAAACATTATTAAAAGGAGCAGACAAATGGGTAAAATAGCATTTATGTTTTCCGGCCAAGGAGCTCAGTTTATTGGAATGGGTAAAGACCTTTATGAGAATGTAAACGAAGTAAAAACATTTTTTGATAAAGCTGAAAAGGTTCGTCCGGGAACTTTAGAATTAATGTTTAATGGTAACGATGAAGATTTGAAAAAGACCGAAAATACTCAGCCTTGTATGTATCTTGCTGATTTAGCTGCGGCTAAAGCTGTTGAGAGTTTTGGTGTAAAGCCTGATGCAGTTGCAGGTTTTTCACTTGGCGAAATTTCAGCACTCGCTTATAGCGGTGCTTACTCTGATGTAGACGGTTTTTCACTTGTTTGCAAGCGTGGCGAAGCTATGGCAAAGGCTGCAAATGCTAATCCTGCATCAATGGCGGCAGTTATCAAACTTCCAAACGAAAAAGTTGAAGAGCTTTGCGATAAAGTAGGCGCTTATCCTGTAAATTATAATTCTCCTGGACAGTTAGTTGTTTCAGGCAGTAAAGAAGCACTTGATGAATTAGCAGTATTGGTTAAAGCCGAAAAGGGCAGAGTATTGCCGTTAAAGGTTAGTGGCGGTTTCCATTCTCCGTTTATGGATAGTGCGGCTGAAGAATTCGGCGAAGTTTTAGCTGATTTTGATTTAAAAACACCAAGTCTTACTACTTATTCAAACTTTACTGCAAAACCTTATGAAACAGAAGTAAAAGAATTGCTCAAAAACCAGATTAACCATTCTGTTAAATGGGAAACTATTGTTAGAGATATGGTTGAAAACGGTTTTGATACATTTATTGAAACAGGTTGCGGTAGCACATTGAAAAAGTTAGTTGAAAAAATTGCACCTGAAGTTAAAACTTATTCGGTTTCAACTACAGAAGAAGCTGAAGCAGTAGCTAAGGAGTTGAAAGCGTAATGTTTAAAGAAAAGGTTGCTGTTGTAACAGGCGGGTCACGTGGTATCGGCAAAGCTGTTAGTTTGAAATTTGCTAAAGGCGGCGCATCAGTTGCTATTATTTATGCAGGCAATGAAGAAGCTGCAAATGATACAGTAAAAGAGATTGAATCATTAGGTGCAAAAGCTAAGGCTTATAAATGCGATGTTGCTGATTTTGATAATACTGCTGATGTGTTTAAACAAATTGTTGCTGATTTTGGCACAATTGATATTCTTGTAAACAATGCAGGAATTACAAAAGATAAAATTATGCTTTCAATGAAAGCCGATGATTTTAATAAAGTTGTATCTGCTAACCTTACAGGTGCATTTAATACAATAAAACAAGTTTATCCTATTATGATGAGAAAAAAGAGCGGTAAAATTGTTAATATGACTTCTGTTTCAGGTCTTATCGGAAACGCAGGTCAAACAAACTATTCATCATCAAAAGCAGGTCTTATAGGTCTTACAAAATCTGTTGCAAAAGAACTTGCAAGCAGAGGCATTTGTTGTAATGCAGTCGCTCCCGGCTTTGTTTCAACAGATATGACAAGCGCTTTTGAAGGTAATGAAGATATTATAAATTCAATTCCGCTTAAAAGATTTGCTAAACCTGAAGAAGTTGCGGAATTAGTAGCGTTTTTATCATCAGACAAAGCAAATTATATTACAGGCGAAGTTATCCGCATTGATGGCGGAATAGCAATGTAGGAGGAAAAGAAAAATGAGTAGAGTAGTTGTAACAGGTATCGGCGCAGTTACCCCTATCGGCAACAGTGCAGTTGATTTTTGGAATGGTCTCAAAAACGGCAAAAACGGTATTGATAAAATAACAAAATTTGATACTGAAGGTTTTAAGGCTCATGTTGCCGCTGAAGTTAAAGATTTTGATCCGCATTTAATTTTTGAAAAAGCATTTATTTCAAAAACTGACCTTTATACACAATATGCACTTTATAGTGCAGAAGAAGCTGTAAAAGACAGCGGTATTTTAGGCAATATTGATGAAGATGAATTTGGTGTTTATTATGGTTCCGGTGTTGGCGGTATCAATACCCTTTGTGAAGAACATGAACACCTTTTAAATAAAGGGCCTAGAAGAGTTAACCCACAGTTTGTTGCAAAAATGATTATTAATATTGCAGCAGGTCAAATTGCAATTCGTTATAATGCTCATGGCAGTGCAATGTCAATGTCAACTGCTTGTGCTACCGGTACAACAACAATCGGTGAATCTTACAGAGCAATTAAAGACGGATATTTAAAAGCAGCTATTTGTGGCGGTTCTGAAGCTGCTATTACTCCTGTAACAGTAGCAGGTTTCTCAAACTGTATGGCTCTTACAACTTCAGAAGACAAAGATGCTGCTTCATTACCTTTTGATAAACGCAGAGGCGGATTTGTAATCGGTGAAGGTGCTGCAACTCTTATTCTTGAAGATTATGACAACGCTGTTAAGCGTGGTGCTCATATTTATGCAGAAGTAGTTGGTTACGGTGCAACTTGCGATGCTCATCATATTACTGCTCCAAACCCTGAAGCTGAATATGTTGCAAAAGCTATTGAAATGGCTTTAAAAGGTCTTGATGTTAAAGCAGAAGAATTGTATATCAATGCTCACGGTACAGGTACTGCACTTAACGACGCTACCGAAACAACTGCTTTTAAAAAGGTTTATAAAGAAGATGCTTATAAACTTGCAATTAGTTCAACAAAATCTATGACAGGTCATATGCTCGGTGCAGCAGGTGCTGCGGAAGCAATTGCTTGTATTAAAGCATTGGAAGAGGGTATTATTCCTCCGACAATTAATTTGAATGAACCTGATGAAGCTCTTGATTTGAATTACACACCAAATAAAGCTGAAAAAAGAGATGTTAAATATGCAATTTCAACATCACTCGGCTTTGGCGGTCATAATTCTTGTATTGCTTTTAAAAAGTTTGAGGACTAACTTATGAAAAAGGAAGAATTAATGAGCATTTTGCCACACCGCAATCAAATGCTTTTATTAGATGAGGCAGTAGCCGAAAACGGTGTTGCAAAAGGTAAAAAAACTATTACGGGAGATGAATTCTTTTTAGATGGTCATTTCCCGGGAAATCCTATTGTTCCCGGCGTAATTTTATGCGAAATTTTAGCACAGTCCGCTTGTGTTTTATTAATTGATGAAGCACAAGGTAAAAAGGTTTCAACTCTTTTTACGGGACTTGATAAAGTTAAGTTTAAAAATCCGGTTAAACCGGGTGATACCTTTGAAACCGAAGTTTCAATAACAAAATCAAAAGGCGTTTTTTATTGGGCAAGCGGTAAAGGTTATGTTGACGGTAAATTATGCGTCAGTGCAGAATTTTCATTTGCCGTTATACCTGAAAAGGAAAAGGGAGAATAATAATGTTTGATTTTTTAAAGAAAAAGGACAGCGGCGTTAAAGAGTTGCTTAAAAATACTGCTCCGAACCCTGTTACTTGCGGTGCTTGTAAAACCGAAACAGATAGAGCAGAACTTATTAAAAATTATTATATTTGCCCACATTGCGGCAGATATATGAGAATTATTCCCAGAGATAGAATTAGACTTATTGCTGATAAACATTCGTTTGTTGAAATGGATAGCGAACTTACAAGTAAAGATTTTTTCAATTTTCCATCTTATTCTGAAAAACTTGTAAAAGCAAAGAAAAACACAGGCGAAAAAGAAGCTGTTTTAACAGGTACCGTTTTGATTAGCGGTATCAAATGTGCCGTTTTTGTTATGGATGCTCGTTTTATTATGGCTAGTATGGGTTCAGTTGTAGGTGAAAAAATCACAAGATTATTTGAGTATGCAACTGAAAATAATCTTCCTGTAATCGGATTTACTGCTTCGGGCGGTGCCAGAATGCAAGAGGGTATTGTATCATTAATGCAAATGGCTAAAACCAGCGGTGCAGTTAAAAGACATGCTAATTCCGGAAATCTTTATATTACTGTTCTAACCGATCCAACAACAGGCGGTGTAACTGCTTCTTTTGCAATGCAGGGCGATATTATTTTAGCAGAACCTAAAGCATTAATCGGTTTCGCAGGCAGAAGAGTTGTAGAGCAAACTACAAAATCACAATTACCTGATAACTTCCAAAGTGCTGAATTTTTGCTTGAACATGGCTTTGTTGACAGCATTGTTGATAGAAAAAATCTAAAAAAAGTGCTTACTAATTTAATAAAAATGCATGATAAGGGAGGTAATAAATAATGACTCCTTATGATAAATTAAAACTTGCTCGCCAAAATGGCAGACCTACCGGTCGAGATTATGTTGAAGGTATTTTTACTGACAGAATAGAACTTCACGGCGACAGAAGATTTGGCGAAGATTCTGCTATTTGTGCAGGTGTTGGATATTTAAAAGACCAACCTGTTACTTTTATTGCAATTGATAAAGGTAAAGATATCACTTCCAGAATGGCTAATAACTTTGGTTGTCCAAAGCCTGAGGGTTACAGAAAAGCTTTAAGACTTATGAAACAAGCTGAAAAGTTTCATAGACCTGTTATCTGTTTTGTTGATACATTAGGTGCTTATTGCGGCGCTGAAGCTGAAGAGCGTGGTCAAGGTCTTGCAATTGCTGAAAATATTATGGAAATGATGGGACTTGAAACTCCTATTATAACTGTTGTTATCGGCGAAGGCGGTAGCGGTGGTGCGTTGGCACTTGCTGCTGCTAATAAAGTTTATATGCTTGAAAATGCAGTTTACTCGGTAATTTCTCCTGAAGGTTGTGCTAGTATCCTTTGGAAAGATTCAAAAAGGGTAGAAGACGCTGCTGATTGCTTGCATATTACAGCTGAAGATATGAAAGAATTGCAGGTTGCTGAAGATATTTTTAAAGAAAACTTTAACGATTTCAAAAAAATGTGCAACACTATGAAAGATTCTATTTATAATGATGTTACTGAGTTAATGGAAAAATCTATTAGTGATGTTACAACAGAAAGATACGAAAAATTCAGGAAAATAGGATTTTTTGAAGAAATGTAATTAAAATAAAATCTCGGTGCTTTTTAGTACCGAGATTTTTAAGTGCATAAAAAACCGCTTGCTTATTTTGCAAGCGGTTAAATTTTTATAATACTTTTGATAAAAATTCTTTAAGTCTTGGATTTTGTGGATTTTCAAAAAAGTCTTTTGGATTATTTTCTTCCAAAATTCTGCCGTCGTCCATAAATACAACTCTTGTTCCGACTTCTTTGGCAAATCCCATTTCGTGAGTAACAACTACCATTGTCATTCCTTGTTCAGCGAGTTCTGTCATAAGATCCAAAACTTCGCCAACCATTTCAGGATCAAGCGCACTTGTTGGCTCATCAAATAAAATAACATCAGGATTCATAGCGAGCGAGCGGACAATCGCAACACGCTGTTTTTGACCGCCTGAAAGCATAGAAGGGTAGGAGTTTGCTTTGTCTTGAAGTCCGATTTTCTCAAGTAACTTCATAGCATTTTCTTTGGCTTCTTCTTTAATTTGCTTAACTGTCTTGATAGGTTCATCTATCTTTTTACCAAGCATTTTTTTGCGTTTTAATGATCTTCTTTTCTTTTTCTCAACATAAACAGGGGCAAGCATTATATTCTGCAAAACAGTTTTGTTGTTAAAAAGATTAAAGTGCTGAAAAACCATACCCATTTTCTGACGGTGTAAATTAATATTTACTGACATATCAGCAATATCAACGCCGTTGAAAATAATGCTACCGGAAGTAGGATCTTCCATACAGTTAAGACAACGCAAAAATGTTGATTTACCTGAGCCGGATGGACCAATAACAACAACCTTTTCGCCTTTTTCAATTGTTATATTAATATCTTTCAAAACATGGAGTTTTCCGAAACTTTTATTAAGATTAACGACCTCTATCACTTCTTCTCAAACTCCTTTCCATTAATTTAACAATCAATGCTATTAACATTACAAGAATGATATAAATAATTGCCATAATTGAGTAAGGCACAATATAGTCATAAGAGTTACTACCAATGTAGTTAAATGCAACGAATAAATCAGTAGCACCAACAAAACTTACAACCGAAGTATCTTTAATAAGTGCAATAAATTCATTGCCTATTGTAGGTAAAATGTTCTTAATAGCCTGTGGAATGACGATTTTAAGCATCGTTGTTGAATAACTTAAACCTACCGAGCGACCGCCTTCCATTTGACCCGGATCAACTGAACAGATACCGCCACGCATAATCTCTGAAACGTAAGCCGCACTGTTAAGGCCGAATATTACAATACAAACATTAACCGAGGTAACATGAGCACCGAATAACGGAAGAATTACAAAGTAGCCAACAAGAAGTTGAACAACAACTGGAGTACCTCTAAAAAGTCCAACATAGAATGAGCAAATACCATTTAAAACCTTAGGTAAAGTTTTATATTTAGGTAAAACTCTGATAGTAGCAATAACAGTACCGATTAAAATGCCGATTAACAAGCCTAAAATAGCTATTTTAAGTGTGTTTTGAAGTCCTTCAAGAACTTTTGAATATCCATTATTATTAATGAATATATCCCAAAACTTTTCTAATTTTACATCAATTTTTCCCATATTAAATATCCTTATATTATAATAATAGCCCCATCTTTCGATGGGGTTTTATTAATAATTAAATTTTTAAGTTTAGTTCATTTCATTTAAAGCAGTTGAAATGCTGTTTGCAGGAGCTTCATCAAGAACAACATAATTAATGTTTCCGTTAATCATATCTTGCATAGCAAGCGAACCGCTATCATAACCTACACATTCAACTTTGAAACCGTCAAAGCCCCATGATTTGTCGC
This sequence comes from uncultured Eubacteriales bacterium, assembly GCA_934476085.1. Taxonomy (GTDB): domain Bacteria; phylum Bacillota; class Clostridia; order Oscillospirales; family Acutalibacteraceae; genus RUG11462. The sequence goes on from CAKSNE010000011.1 coordinate 32,993, forward strand.
CAGTGAGATAATACTGACCGGTTGTGCCGTTTTGAACACCGATTTTTGTTGTTTTGTCAAAACCATTAAGAATTTTTTCTACATCTTCTTTAGTTTTGCAGTTATCAAAAGTTGTGTCATCGCCTTTAACAACGATTTTTTGTGAAGCATTGTAGTAAGAATCTGAGAAAGTTACAAACTCTTGTCTTTCTTCGTTTACAGTAAGACCTGCCATTGCAATGTCACATTTATGCTGACCAACGCTTGTACAAACTGATTCAAATTTCATATTGTTGATAACTAATTCTTTGCCGAGTTTGTCAGCTAAAAGTTTAGCAATTTCCATATCAATACCAAGGTATTTATCGCCTTTTGTATATTCAAATGGCTCAAAAGCAGCATTTGTAGCAACTACTAATTGGTCTTTTGAAGAATCTTCTTTTGCTGATTCAACTTCAACAGGAGTGCCATCACCAAAGAAGTGGTCACAAATTTCATCAAATTTACCGTTTCCTTTGATTTCTTTAATGAAATCGTTAACTTGTTTTAAAAGTTCAGGTTTGTCTTTGTCAACACCAAAAGCATATTCTTCATCAGTTAATTTGATGTCGATAACTTTAACTGCTACAGTGTCTTTAGAATTGTCTTTTGCATCGTCTTTAGTTTCTTTTTTGTCGCCGCATGAAGCGAATACTGTTGCCATCATAGCTACTGCCATAACAGCACACATAATTTTAATAAACTTTTTCATGAAAATTATCTCCTTTTGTTTTCTAAAATTAAATAAAAATTTATTAACGGGTATTATTATACACCTTTATTAGAATAAATGCAAGTATTTTTGCATATTTTATGAATAATTATAAATTATTTGTCGTTTCGCTTTAAAATCTCATCAGCAATATATATCGGTCTGTTTTTAACCTGCTGATAAATTTTTGCTATATATTCGCCGATAATGCCGAGAGTAAATAAGATTACACCGCCGAAAAATGCGATTAAAAATGTAATCTGAGTAAATCCCGAAACTGTTATTGCACTTGTGAATTTGCGAATAAGTGTGATAATTAGATAGATAATTGAAGCGAAAATTGAAAATCCACCAACCAATGTTGCAAATTTAAGCGGGGCAGTAGAAAATGCCATAATGCCGTTAAATGCATATTTAAATAATTTAAATACACTCCATTTTGTTTCGCCTGAGTTGCGTTCATCAGCCTCGTATTCCATATATTCAACATTAAAGCCTACCCAACTGAAAATACCTTTTGAAAATCTATGGTATTCACCCATTTGAAGTATTGCATCTTTAACTTTTGATTTGAAAAATCTAAAATCAGAAGCACCGTTTTTAAATTCGGTTTCAGAAACTTTATTCATTATTTTATAAAATGCAGATTTTAAAGCACTTGTGATTTTTCCTTCATGGCGTACTTTTTGAAAAGCACAAACACAGTCGCATTCAGGGGAGTTATTAAGTATTTTATACATTTTCATTGCTGTATCAGGGCGTTGCTGTAAATCAGCGTCGATAATGCAAATAGCATCACCGGAAGCGTTTTTCATTCCCGCATAAATTGCAGATTCTTTTCCGAAATTTCTTGAAAAATTAACGACTGTAATATTTTTATTAGGATTATTTTCAAACAATCCTTTAAGTTTAGACTTTGTCAAATCAGCACTACCGTCATTAACAAAAATATATTCATAGGAGTATCCGCTGTTTTTAAAAACCTTTTCAGACTCTTCAAAAAACTTTTCAACGTTTCCTTCTTCATTATAACATGGAACTATTAAAGAAATATCCATTTGTTTTCTCCTTAAATATCAATATTGTGTACATTATAACATATTTTTCTCATGATTTCTACATAAAACTTGACTTTTTTTGTATAATGTCTTATAATTTTATTTATGATGAATTTGTTAAAAAAATATAGAGAAATAATTATGTATATAATATTCGGACTTCTTACCACATTTGTTGGCTGGGGTTCTTATGTTGTATTTGTTAATAGCTTTCCAATTGATAATAAAGATATATTAGTTTTTGTATCAAACCTGCTTAGTTGGATTTGCGGTGTAGTTTTTGCATTTGTAACTAATAAACTTTGGGTATTTAATTCAAAAAGCTGGGAAAAGAAATTGGTTATAAAAGAGGCAGTTACTTTTGTTTCTTCAAGAGCGATTACCGGTGTTTTAGAGATTTTCGGTGTGCCTCTTCTTGCCAGTACAGGCTATGATGGTATCTTTTTTAATATCGTAAAAGCTATGGGAATTTCTATGAAGCTTTTCTATACAGAAGGTATTTATTCAAAAATGTCTGTTGCGGTTATTGTAATAATTTTGAATTATGTATTTTCAAAATTATTTGTATTTAAGGATAAAAAAGATTAAGAGCACAATTAAAAGCAATTGTGCTTTTTTATTTGAAAAAGGAGTTTTTATGGAAAAGATAAAAAGAAAACAAAATCTGTTTTATGCTATAATGTTTGTTGTTCTGTTTTTCCTTTGTTGGTTGTTTCCTTACAGCGGAGATGATTGGGCGTGGGGAAGTCAAATAGGTCTTGATAGGCTAGATACTTGGTTTGATAATTATAGCGGCAGATATTTTGGAAATTTAATTGTTTTAGCACTTACTCGTTCAAATCTTTTAAAAACTGTTGTTATGAGCCTTTGTATAGGCGGTATAATTATTTTGGTTAATGAAATTACCAATCGTCAAAAATGCGGTTTGGGTTTAATAGCGTTAATACTTGTGTTTATGCCGGTTATGCTTCTTCGTCAGGCGGTTGTTTGGACAGCAGGTTTTTCTAATTATACAACTTCAATTTTTTTAAGCTTAATTTACATTTATTATGTAAAAGATATTTATTATAAAAAGCCTAAAAATCAGATTTTGCCTATAATTCCATTATTATTGCTGGGTTGTGCAAATGCTCTTATAGTTGAGAATATGACAATATACAATGTTGTTTTAGGTGTTTATGTTTTAGTATTTACATTAGTTAAATATAAAAGAGTATACATTCAACATATTTCATACTTAATCGGTACTGTTGTTGGTACTGTAATAATGTTTAGTAATAGCGTTTATTCTTCTGTTACTTCGGGTAATGACGGTTACAGAACAATTGCAAAAGGTGCAGGAATTATTTCAAGAGCCCTTGATAGTTATCTTACTGTTATTATGAGAGAGGGATTTTTAAATAATTATATTTTATTATGTTGCTTGACTGCAATATGCCTTACAGTTTGGTTTTCAATTAAAGCCAAAATAAGCAATAAATCAAGAATTGTTGGATATTTATCTCTGTTTGTTATGATCGGTTATACTGCTTTATCGGTAATGAACAGAATAAGTTGTATAGAAGCCGCTCAGATTATGGTTTACCTTGAAGGTATAGCTACTGCTTTTTATATTGTGGCAATAATAGCTTATGTATTTATTCTTCCTTTTGAAATGGTTGAAAAAGTTAAGCTTTTATTTATTCTTGGCAGTATAGGTTGTATGATAGCCCCGTTGTTAGTGGTAACACCGATAGGAAGCCGTTGTTTCTTTGCTCCTTATGTAATGTTTATTTATTTTGCTATTGAATTGTATAGTCATTTTGATGATGCAAGTAAAGAACGCTTTGCAAATTACAGTAAGGTTTTAGCTGTCATTGTTGCTGTTGGAACATTGTTCTTATTCTATATTTACGGAACAATTTATAAAAATCAAAATGAGCGTGTTGAAAAAGCACAAGCCGATGCTAAAAACGGCAAAACAGTAGTAGAAGTTCAAGAATTACCTTATAAATATTATGTTTGGTGTTCTGATGTTTACGAAGAAACTTGGGAAACTCGCTTTAAATTGTTTTACGACATTGACCAAAATGTTAAATTAAAAATGATTTCGCATAAATAAATTAAAAATCCATCTGAATTTTCAGATGAATTTTTCTAATGTATTAATTTTATAATTGCAATGTTTTGTTTGATAATTTGAAATTGTAAAAAACATATTCACCATAGTGTTATAATTTTGTAGATCAGATATGATCTTTTATCTATAAACCAAAAATCATTTTGCAAATAACTATTGCAATAACACCGGGCAATCCAAAAACACCCGATGTACTTAAGGTAAACGGTGTTATTTCAGCAGAAAAGCCTGTTAATCCTGAAGTAAAATGTAATATTAGTAGGGTAGAGATACCGATCAAAGCTGAGAAAATTAAGGTTTTAAAAAACTTCTTTGTTCTAATTGCAAAAAACAATACAATTAAAACTGATATTATACCGAAAGCAATAACTATGTAATCAAAAAGCTCCATTAAATTCAATCCTTATCTTTTTTATAAATAATATGCGTGTACTTTTAAAATAATACATTCACTTATTTTTTGTTTTAGGCATAAAATGTAGTAAAGTTGCCTTCATTAGTCCGTTTTTCGTGCGACGGATTAATTACATATTTAAGCACGAAGATAAGGAGATATTATATGTCAGAAAATTGTGAATTAAAACCTGAAACTTTTCAAGAAGCAGTTTGTATAGATACAGGAAGAGTTTATGATTCTTGTATGGACAGAGATTGCATTGAAAATGCAAGAGTTTATTTTAGTGAAGCAGGTCAAACAGCAATTCAAAACGCAATTTCTTGTAAGGTTAAATGTTGTGAGGTTGCTGATGTTAAAATTGATGTTGAACCGGTAGCTTTTAAAAGAGGTTATTATTCTTGTGATTTAACATTTTTCTTTACTTTAAGTGCAGAAGTAACAGTAAATCCAAACTCTTGTCCACAAGAATTTTGTGGTATTGCTGCATTTACAAAGAAAGTAATTCTTTGCGGCAGCGAGGGAAATGTAAAAGTGTTTACTTCAACTATGCGAGTTTGCGACGATGATATAACCGTTCGTGGCAGTAATTTGCCAAAATGCACAGTGCAATGTGTTGACCCTGTAGTGTTAGACTCAAAAATCTGTGAAATGTGTCGTTGTAAAGATATGTTGTCGGATATTCCAAATTCAGTTTTATCTGCTGTAAACGGTGAGATTACAACAAACGGAAATCGTGGGTTATTTGTTACACTAGGTCTTTTCAGCATAGTTCAGCTTGTTAGAAATGTTCAATTACTTGTTCCGTCATATTCATTCTGTATGCCACAAAAAGAATGTAGAGAAATTAATGATTCTCCATGCGATATGTTCTCTAAAATCAAATTCCCTGTTGATGAATTTTTCCCAAAATCATGTGATAAAGGTCATTGCAGCTGTTCATCAAATGATTATTAGAAATAATACAAAAACACCGCTTGATTTTTCAAGCGGTGTTTTTTTGAAATTTAAGATTATTTAATAATTCTTACTGAAATAACTGCATCTATGTCTTCGATAGCTTTAACAATATCATCATTTACTTCCGGTAAATCAATAACGGTATAAGCATAGTCGCCACGAGAGTTGTTTACTAATTGGTCGATATTAAGACCTGCATTTGAGAAACAGCTTGAAATTTGAGCAATCATATTTGTAACATTTTTATGGATTACGCAAACTCTGGCACCGTTAACATCACCGAGCTCAACATTCGGCATATTAACAGAATTAATGATAGAACCTTTTTCAAGATAAGCAATAAGCTCATTTGCAGCCATATAAGCACAATTTTCTTCTGATTCAGGAGTCGATGCACCAAGGTGAGGAATAGCGATAACGCCATCAACATCAAGAACTTTTTCATCAGGGAAGTCAACTACATAAGAAGCAACCTTTCCATCACCGAGAGCTTTGATAATAGCGTCTGAATCAACAAGACCGCCACGAGCAAAGTTTAAAATTCTAACTCCGTCTTTCATTTTTGCAATTGTTTCAGCGTTAACAGTGTTTTTAGTATCATCGTTAAGCGGAACATGAATTGTAATGTAATCACAATTTGCAAAAATTTCATCAAGAGAAGTAGAGTGTTTAACATTTCTTGATAAGTTCCAAGCAGCGTTAACAGAAAGATAAGGGTCATAGCCGTAAACTGTCATACCGAGTTTTTCAGCTGCATTAGCAACTAAAACACCGATAGCACCAAGACCGATAACACCGAGTGTTTTACCCATAATTTCAGGACCTGCAAAAGCAGATTTGCCTTTTTCAACTAATTTGCCGACTTGATCGCCTTCACCTTTTAAAGTTTTAGCCCATTCAATACCTGGAACAACTTTTCTTGATGACATTAATAAGCCTGCGATAACTAATTCTTTAACTGCGTTTGCATTAGCACCTGGAGTATTGAAAACTACAACACCTTGTTCAGCACATTTGTCGCAAGGAATATTGTTTGTGCCCGCACCTGCTCTTGCAATAGCTTTAACGCTTGCAGGCAATTGCATATCATGCATTGATGCAGAACGAACCATAATTGCATCAGGATTTTCAATATCGTCAGCATAAGTATATTTAGTATCGTCAAACTGTGAAAGTCCAACTTTTGAAATTTTATTTAAAGTTTTAATATTAAACATTATAAAAACGCTCCTTATTTATTGTTCTTTTCAAACTCGGTCATAAATTCAACCAATTTTTCAACGCCTTCGTATGGCATAGCGTTGTAGATTGAAGCACGCATACCACCAACTGTTCTGTGACCTTTGAGGTTTACAAAACCGGCCTCAGTAGCTTCTTTAACAAATTTAGCGTCTAAATCTTTATCGCCTGTAACGAATGGAACATTCATAAGTGAACGGTCTTTAGGAACAACAGTGCCTTTAAATAATTCGCTGTTATCAAGAAAATCATAAAGAAGTTTAGCTTTTTTCTCGTTTAACTCTTTCATTTTTTCAAGACCACCGAGTTTTTTAAGGTGTTTGAAAACTTTACCGCAAATGTAAATACCATAAGCAGGAGGTGTGTTGTAAAGAGAATTAGCATCAGCCTGTGTTTTATATTTAAGCATTGTAGGAGTGCCTTCCATAACATCATCACGAATTAAATCTTCACGAATGATAACAACAACAACGCCGGCAGGACCAACATTTTTCTGAACACCAAAGTAAATCATACCATAGTCATTTACATTTACAGGTTGTGATAAAATGTCTGAAGACATATCAGCAACTAAGATTTTACCTTTTGTATTAGGCAATGTTTTAAATGTAGTACCGTAAATAGTGTTGTTATGGCAAATGTAAACATAGTCAGCGTCTTCTGAAATAGGCAAGTCTGAGCAATCAGGAATATAAGAGAAAGTTTTATCTTCAGATGAAGCAATTTTGTTTGCTTTACCGTATCTTGAAGCTTCCTGATAAGCCTTTTTAGCCCATTGACCTGTGATGATGTAATCAGCAACGCCGTTTTTCATAAGATTCATAGGAATTGCAGCGAATTGTTGTGAAGCACCGCCCTGTAAGAATAAAACCTTATAATTATCAGGAATATTCATTAAATCTCTTAAATCTTGTTCGGCAGACTGAATAATTTCTTCAAAAGCTTTTGAGCGGTGGCTCATTTCCATAACGCTCATACCTGTGCCATTGTAATCAAGCATTTCATCTGCTGCTTCTTGTAATACTTCAACAGGGAGCATAGATGGACCTGCTGAGAAATTGTATACTCTTTTCATTGTTGTTTCCTCCAAATAAATATAAATAAATTTTGAATGCAATATCTACTATATAGTAGTTTTATTTGAAAGTCAATAAGATTGTTAAACAATTAACAAAGAAAAATAAATATTTTTAATAATTTAGTTATATTTCTGTTAAAAAATTAACAAACTTCGTTTTTTAAGCGAAGTTTGTTAATTCTATTTGTATTTAATTTTCTTTTATTTTGATGAATTTTAATTTAAATTATTTTATGTACTCATCAACAGTAGCTTTGATTAAATCTAATTTTTCATAATATGCTTTATCTTTATTTTCTAAAGGCGGCTCATAAGTTGTATCTTTTGCTTTTTTACCTGTTAAAATTTTGTACCAAGTAAGCGAAAGAGCATATCTGCCAAAAACAAAGTCCATATGAAATGTATCTCTGCAAAGTGAAGCACCGCCGTTTTGATAGTCAAATACTTTTGTTTTGCGTAAAGTATCAATAATTTCACCATCAGGAATGATTACAGAAATATTTTCACGCTTAGCAACTTCTTTATTTGTTTCAACAATCATTTTAAACATTTTGTTACTATCATGATCGTAGTATTTAAAATCTCCGTGGTCGCTGCCAAATTCATAGCTCCAAGTTTCATGTAATAAAATTTCAGCTTTTGGACAAAGCTCTTTTACATAATCCATTACACTTTTAATATATGGGTAATAGCTGTCGATTATGCCGCTGAAGCTACTTACCTGCTGAACGGTAACATAATCCCAATCTTCTTTTAATAATGCATCTTTAATAGATATTTTTATATCAGTATGTTCACCGTTGATTTGGTAATCATAATCCGCTGCATCATTTTGAATATTGTTATAATGGCGTTCTAAAGAACAACCGCCAATATAGAGATTAGCACAGTAAATATCTTCTCCTGCACTTTTAGCAATTTGATGCAAATATCTTTGTGCATCCTCTGAAAAACTGTTTCCGATAGATAAAATCTTCATACTTTTCTCTCCTTTAAAAAACTAATCAAATTATAACACAAAAATTAAAAAAATAAATAGAAAATATTAAAAAATTAATGACTTTTTTTGTTTTATATGATACAATACATTTGATAAAAATTATGGGAGAAGAAAATATGAAGTCTTACAAATTAGAAAAAGATACATTTATTATTGAAAATTATGACAAAAAAGTACCGTTTTGCTCATTTTTGCCAGGGTTAACAGGTGAAAAAGGTGTGCCGATTTGGTCTTTTTATGTAAACCGCGGTCAATGTATAACAAGCTTTGGTGTTGACCATAAGGATAATCCTATTATGGAATTTGCTCCTGCTAACATTGCTTATGAAAATACCGCTGTAAAAGGTTTTAGAACCTTCGTTAGAAAAAACGGCGAGTTTTTTGAGCCGTTTTCGGTTACTGCTATGAAAAATATTAAAAGAGATTTGTTTATTAAACAAAATTCATTCAAAATTGTTGAAACCGACAACAATACAAATTTTAAAACAACAGTTGAGTATTTTATTTTGCCAAATGAATCGTTTGGTGCAATTGTAAGAAATGTTACATTTGAAAATCTCTCTAAAAAAGCTGATTTTGAAATATTAGACGGTATGCCTAGAATTATTCCTTACGGCGTTTCGGGCAGTGACTTTTCAAGAATGGCATATTTAATGCGTTCGTACAACACAATCAGAAATATTGAGAATAAAATTCCGCTTATTTTTAATGAAATCAGCGGTGATGATGACGCAGAAGTTAAAACTAATGAAGGCGGATATTTTTATCTTACATTTGATAAAAACGGAGTTGTTTGCCCAATTTATGATCCTAGTGCTATTTTTGACGAGGAAACTTCGCTTATTTATCCGTTTAATTTTGCAGAAAAAGGTCTTGATTTTGTAAAAGATTTTAAACAACACGGCACTAATAAAATTTGCGGTTGCTTTACTCCTGTAAAAACTACTTTAGATAAAGGCGAAACTTATAGAATCAGCTCTCTTTGCGGATATATTCATTCTGCTGAAATTATTAATGAAAAAGCAAAAACTATTGCTGACTTTAATTATATTGATGAAAAATTAGCTGATGCTGATAAATTGAGTGAAACATTTACAAGAGATATTGCTACAAAATCCGGCAATAAAGTTATGGATATGTATTTTAGACAATGCTATTTAGACAACTTTTTGCGTGGTGGATATCCTTTTGTATTCAAAGGTGAAGATAAAAACAAAGTTGTTCATCTTTTCTCAAGAAAACACGGCGATCCTGAGCGTGATTATAACTTTTTCTCAATTGCTGCCGAGTATTATTCACAAGGCGACGGCAACTTTAGAGATGTTTTGCAAAACCGTCGTAATGATGTATTATTTCACCCTGATGTAAATGATTTTAATATTGAAATGTTCTTCTCTTATATTCAGTTTAACGGATACAATCCGCTTTGCGTTAAGGGTACAACATTTACTGTGCTTGAGAATAAGAAAGAAGAAATAGAAAAAATTGTTTCAAGCTGTGTTAGCGAAAGACGAGAAGTAGTAGATAAAATTTTATGCAAAAACTTTACTGCAGGTTCACTTATTAATGGCATTTATAATAACCACGCAAAATTATCTGTTTCTGATGATGAATTTTTAGGCAAAGTTCTTGCTTGTTGCGAACAAAATTTTGAGGCTTCAACCGATAAATTCGGTAACTGGTCAGACCATTGGGATTACTTACTTGATTTAATTGAAAATTATCTTAAAGTTTATCCTGATAAATTAGAACAATTATTGTTTGATAATAAAAATTACAAATATTTTGATAGTGATGTATTTGTTTTACCTAGAAGTGAAAAATATATGTTTGACGGCAAATCCGCCCGTCAGTTTGACTCATTTATAATTGAAACAGACAGATATGAAAAAGGCTATGTTAAAGACGGTACTAACTGGCTTAAAGATGAAAAGGGTAATGTTTATAAAACAAATTTAATTGAGAAAATTTTCTCACTATGCGTAAATAAATTTGCTCTTTTAGATCCTATGCAGATGGGTATTGAAATGGAAGCAAACAGAGCAGGCTGGTGTGACGCTACTAATGGTTTGCCTAGTATGTTTGGCAGCGGTATGAGCGAAACATTTGAGCTCTTAAGCCTTTGCAAATTTGCAGTTTCGGCTTTTGAAAAATTTGCTGACAGAGAAATTAAAATTCCTGTTGAATTAAATGATTTCTTTAAAAAGATTAATAAATCCGTTGATAATTACAATTTAGAATTTAAGTTTTGGGATGAAGTTTCAACCGCTAGAGAAGAATTTAGACAAAAAGTTCGTTATACTATCAGCGGTAAAACTGTTATGGTTAAACTATGCGATTTAGCAGAAGAACTTAAAAAGTATATTGATATTATCAATAAGGGTATTAATAAAGCAGTTGAATTCGGCAATGGTTTTTGTCCTACTTATATTAAATATAACGCAACTGATTTTGAAATTCTTAATGATAAAAGACCGGGTTATCCAACAGTTAAGGTTAATGCTTTTGAGCCTGTTCAAGTTGCAAAATTCCTTGAAGGCCCTGCTAAATATATTCGTGATTGTAACGATAGCAAGCTAGGTCTTGAAATACTTAAAAAAGTAAAAGACTCAAATGTTTATGATAAAAAGTTAAAAATGTATAAAACAAGCGAAAGCCTTAAAAAAGAGGGTATTCAATTCGGCAGAATTGCGGCATTTACTCCGGGTTGGCAAGAAAATGAGTCAATCTTTTTACATATGGAATATAAATTCTTGCTTGGAATTTTTGAGAGCGGTAATTATAAAGAATTTTATGAAGAAATGAAGAATGTCTTTATTCCATTCCAAGATCCGGCGGTTTATGGCAGATCAATTCTTGAAAATTGTTCATTCTTGGCTTCATCAGCTAACCCTGATGAAAATTTACATGGCAGAGGATTTGTTTCTCGTCTTTCAGGTTCAACAACAGAAGTTGTATCAATTTGGACTGATATGTTCTTAGGCAAGACACCTTTTGTTTATAAAGATGGAAAATTAGGACTTAAAATAAAACCTATGTTACCTGATTTTATGTTTGATGAAAACGGGGAAGTAGAATTTAATTTCTTAACTGAAAACAAAGTAAAAGTTCATAATCCAAGTTGTGATAATGTTTATGACAAAGAGATTTCTTATGTTATAGTAGATGGCGTTAAATTTGACGGAGATACCGTATGGGGAGAAACCGCTGAAGCAGTCAGAAACGGTAAAGGTAAAAATATCGAAATCTTCTATTAAATTTTGCTTTGTTGTAAAATAGCCTGTAATTAATCTTGAATAATATGTAATATTATAATAAAACACATATAATCGAGGTGATGTAATGAAGTATAAAATCGGACTTTTTAATGATTCTTTTCCACCAACAATAGATGGTGTTGCAAATACAGTTTATAATTATGCTGATATTATGACAAAAGAAGATTTATCAGAATGTACCGTTGTTACTCCAAAATATCCTAATATATCTGATGAGTATGATTTTGATGTTGTAAGATATAGTTCAACATCGCTTTCAAAAAAGTTAGGCTATAGAGTGGGTAATGTTATTCCGGTAAAAACTTTAAACAAATTAAAAGGTAAAAATTTTGATTTGATTCATGTTCATTCGCCGTTTGTTTCTTCAATTGTTGCTGATGAATTAGTTAAATTAAATCCTAAAATACCTGTTGTTTTAACTTATCATACAAAGTTTGATATAGAACTTGAAAAAAGATTGAAATTAAAGTCATTCCTAAAAGTTGCAAGAAAATTTGTACTTAGAAATATTAAGTTAGCCGATGAAGTTTGGGTTGTTAGCGATGGAGCAATTGAATCATTGCGAGAACTCGGTTATAAAGGCGACTATGTTGTTATGCGAAACGGTACCGACTTTAAAAAAGGTGCTTCATCAATTGAAGTTCAAGAAAAACTACGCAAAAAACTTGAGATAAACGATGATGAACTTGTATTTTTATTTGTCGGCAGAATGATGTGGTATAAAAACATAAAATTAATTATGGACGCACTTCGACTTTTACCGACTGATTTTAAATATAAAATGATATTTGTCGGCGATGGATATGATAGACCTGCTATGGAAAATTACGCAAAACACATAGGTATATCTAAAAAGTGTATTTTTACAGGCGCTATTTATGACAGAGAAAAATTGAGAGATTATTATTCAATTAGTGATTTATTTGTTTTTCCTTCAACCTATGATACTTCAGGATTGGTTGTTATGGAAGCGGCAGCTACTTGTTTACCGGCAATTTTGGTTGAAAAAAGTTGTGCTGCAGAAGGCATTATTCATAATAGAAACGGCTTTTTATGTCTTGAAAACGAAGTTAGCCTTAAAGATAATATTTTACAGGCTGTTTCTGACAGAGATAGATTAAAACAAATAGGAAAAACAGCTCAGGAAGAAGTTTATTGCTCTTGGGAAGAATCTGTTAGAAAAGCTAATGAACGATATAAATATGTAATTGAAAATTTTCAACCGAAAGGTTTTTTCAAACGCAGAAAGAAAGGTAATTAAAAATGAGTAACAGACAATTAAAACCACTTGAAAAAGGAGATACCGTTGCGGTTCTTAAAACAAATTTAGGTAATATTACATTTAAACTTTTTCCAAACGATGCTCCTAAAACTGTAGAAAACTTTACAACTCATATTAAAGACGGTTATTACAACGGAATTATTTTTCATAGAGTAATTAAAGATTTTATGATCCAAGGCGGCGATCCTACCGGTACGGGTATGGGCGGCGAATCTATTTACGGTAGAGCTTTTGAAGATGAGTTTACACCTGAACTCCGTAATTACAGAGGTGCTTTATCAATGGCAAATGCCGGCCCTTCAACAAACGGAAGTCAGTTTTTCATTGTTCAATGTGATAATGTTTCACAAGGTTTAATTGACCAAATGAAAGATATCGGCGGAGAAGCTTTTCCAAATGAATGTATCGAAAACTATTCAAAATTAGGCGGCACACCTCATCTTGATTTTAGACACACCGTATTTGGTCAAGTTGTTGACGGTATGGATGTTGTTGATAAAATTGCAAATGTTGCAACAGGAATGGGCGATAAACCTGTTGATGATGTTGTTATTGAAGACGCTGAAACATATATTTTCGGTGAATAATTTTGAATGAATTTTTAAACTCTGCTTTTAGTTTAGCAGGCCAAGTTGTTCAGCTGTTTATATTAATGACAGTTGGGTTTGTATGTTCAAAAACAAAGTTAATCAGTGGTAAAGGCGTAAAAGAATTTGTAAACATTCTTCTTTATATTGTTACACCTTGTTTGATTGTTAATTCATTTTTATCAGTTGAATTTAATAATGAAACAATCAATTCTTTGCTTATAGCAACGGGTTGTGCAATAGTTTCTCATATTATCGGAATTATAGTTTCATTTGTAGTAAATGATAGCAATGAAAAGAAAAAATCAGTACTTCGTTTTGGTACAATTTTTTCTAATGCCGGTTATATGGGATTGCCGTTAGCTCAGGCGGTATTTGGAGCAGAAGGCGTTTTTTATGCTTCAATTTATGTGGTAATGTTTAATGTAATTCAATGGACCTATGGAATTTCTCTTTATGATAAGGGTAAAAATTCGTTATTAAAAGTTCTAATAAATCCGGGTACAATCGGTGTTATTATCGGTCTGCCTTTATTCTTGCTTAAAGTTAGTTTACCTGATATTATTTTCACACCAATCAATTATCTGTCATCGCTTAACACTCCGCTTGCTATGATGATTACGGGTTATTATTTTACTTGTTCAAAGCTTAATGTCGGAATGAATAATTTTAAAATGTGGCTTGTAGTTATTTTAAGATTAATTGCAGTTCCGTTAATCTCTTTGTTTATCTTTAAATATTTATTTAAAATCGACGGAGTATTGCTTTGCTGTTGTATTTTGCCGGTGTCAGCACCGACCGCTGTTAATACAATGGTATTAGCTTCAAAATTTGAATGTGATACAGATTTAGGTTTGAAATTAGTAACTATTACAACTCTTTTATCTATTATTACAATGCCTGTTATTTTAGCTTTAGCTCAAATATAATTAAAAAACTCTGCTTAAATATTTAAGCAGAGTTTTTTATATATTACAATGTTTATCGTTTTTTAAGTCTAACTTTTTCACCACGATTTTTATGAAGAATAAATTCTTTAAATAATGAATATATCATAGAAACCGCAATTATTATTGCAATTATGATTATGATTATTGCAACAACTGACATAAAAAAGCTTTTAGCAATTTGTCCTGTTTCACCTTTTATATTCATACTGATAGATGAAATTAAATCATCAAAATCATTATTTATTTCATCATCAGGTACGCTTAATTTGCTATACTTAATAAATTCATAACAGTTACCGCCGATAATTGTTAAAATGCTTTTATAGCTAAATCCTTTGTCGCCGCTACCATATCTGCAATTAAAACTAATAAAATCATATCCGTCAACTTGAATGACATCGGGCTCAGTTAAAAAAGAGTGACCGCCTTGTTCATAAATTGATTTAAAATTTTTAATAACGGACTTTTTATCATTTTCGTCCATAGGAGTGAAGTTAGCAATTGTTTTTGAAAAATTATCAGAAGTGATTTTTAAAACAATCTGGCTGCCTTTTGATTCAGAAAATGCGTTTAGATATGTGCCATCGTTAATTTCTTTAACTGCTTCTTGTTTATCGATCGGCATTTTTTTGAAATAATCAGCACTTTTTTCAACATCTTCTGCTGTGAAATATAAATAATCTGACGATAAAGTCAAACCAATAGTATTTTCTTTGAATTTTACTTCTATTTTTTCGTTTTTAGCAAATGCGGGGAAGCTCATAGATAAAACAACTAGTAAAATCACTAAGAAGCATTTGAATTTTCTCATTATTAACCCCTTATAAATAAAGTGTATATTAATATAATAAAATATTATGAACAAAAAATCAAGGAAAATCTAAAAATTTAACAAAAATTCAATAATTTAATGGTGGAAAAATAATTGAAAATATGATACAATACCATCATAGCAAATTTAAGGAGATTTTTTAAAATGAAAAAACTAAGCGTTATGTTTATTTCAATTTTAATGGTTGTTTCTCTTGTCAGTTTTACTGCTTTTGCAGATAATAAACCTGTATTTAAAGCAGAAACTGTAAGCGGAAAAGCAGGAACGACAATTGAATTGCCTATTAAATTATCAAACAATAAGGGCTTTTGGGGTGTTACTATTAATGTTTTATTTAATACAAAAGTGCTTTCTGTCGCTGAAATAAAAAATAATAATGATGTTTTTAGAAACGGTGAATTTACAATCGGACCTTCGGATTTTTCTAAAGGCTATGTAAGAGTTTGTGCTTTTTCTAATAATATAAATGTTAATAACACAAGCAACGGAACTCTTTGCACTATCGTTTTTAATGTTAAGGATGATGCTGTGCCGGGTGAATATCCTATTGAGTTTGAATATGACGAAAAAAGTGCTTGTGATATTGATGCGAAATATGTTTCAATAAATTGTGAAGACGGATTGGTTAGAATTTTAAAAGACAACGAAGAAAATCCGACCGTTAAAAAAGTTAATAGCGGAGATGTTATTGCAAAGGCTGAAAATAACAAACTTGTTACTACTAATACTAAAGCTACCAAAAGCGATAATAAAACAAAATCTATTGATAAAATCGTAACTGATAAAAACGGTCAAGCTATAACAAATGAAAACGGTGATAAAGTTACAGTAACACAAAATGTTGACTCTGATTATAGTGAGAGCGAAACAGTTTTGCAAAACGATAATAAAGATAAAGGTTCTATTGAAGCTGATAAAGAGCAGGAAAAAGATACCCTTTCTGTTACAACAACTGTACTTATAATTTTAGGAGCTGTTGTTGCAGCCGGTGTGGTTGCAGCAGGTTTCGTTTTTGCAATTAAAAAGAAAAAATAAAGATTTCGTTAAAAATAGCAACTGATAGTATAAAACAGTTGCTATTTTTTTATGCATTTGATATAATACCAAATGTGCATTAATACAATTTACAAAAAACATATATTAAAGGAGTTTTTATGACAGATATTATTAATTCATTTGCCGATTGGATTAGGTCTTTCGGAGTACCTGATTACTTAGTAATTTTTATTATTTCTCTTTTTCCTATTTTAGAGCTTCGAGGCGGACTAATCGTTGCAGCATTTCTAGAATTAAAGCTATTGCCGTCTTTCGCAGTTTGTTTTTTAGGAAATATTATTCCTATTCCGTTTATTTTATTGTTAATTCAAAAACTGTTTGTTTTGATGAAAAAATGGAAACCTACATATAAGTTAGCCGTTTATTTTGAGAAAAAAGGTGAGAAAAACGCCAAAGAAGCGGAAAGCAAAACGTTTTGGGGCAAAATACTGTTTTTGTTTTTATTCGTTGCAATTCCACTTCCGGGCACAGGCGGTTGGACCGGAGCGTTAGTTGCTTCATTTATGAATATGAAGCTAAAATACTCAATCCCAACTATTTTAGCAGGTGTTTTAACCGCAGGATTTATTATGTCTATAATTTGTTATGCTTTACCTGAGCTTTGTGCTGCATGGTTTGGATTTAGCTTTGCTAGTTAAGGGCTGCCACACCGATATTAAGATAAGTTGAATAAACTAACCAAATAAGGTAAGGCAGAAGTAGAAATCCGGCGTTTTTATCGCAGTTATAAAAGTAGTAAATAGATATAACTGCTGATGCTAACATTAAGAAAATTATTACAACTGCCACTGCATACCATTGCAAAGTAAAAAATATAATAGGCCATAGAAGATTCAGACCAAGAAGTACTGCGTACGATTGTCTGGATCTTTTTTTATCGCAATAAGAGTCTTCAACTAAATAAATTGAAACACCTATTAATATATAAAGTAATGTCCAAATAAAAGGAAATACTATTGATGGCGGTGAAACAGGCGGTTTAAGTAAATTTGAATAAACCGCTTTTGCATTAGATGTAAAAATATTTGCAAGAAGTCCTGTAAAAAGCGGCAGTAAAATACTCGGTATTAATTTTTTTAGAGAAATTGTTCTTATCATTATTTTTACTCCTTAAATAAATTCTTATATGTAATAATTATGCAAAAAATTCCGATTTTATTATTTTATTAATTGTTTTTGAGTAATAATAATATAAGTTGTAAAAAAACATTGACAAAACCACTATATATGGTATAAAATTAATATGTATATTTATGTTTAAAAGGAGATATTAAAAGCTAATGGCTAAAAAAGCTTCTTACGGTAACGAGAGCATTACCTCTTTAAAAGATGAAGATAGAGTTAGAAAAAGACCTGCGGTTATTTTCGGATCTGACGGTATCGAGGGTTGTGAACATTCGATTTTTGAAATTATTACAAACTCTATTGATGAAGCACGCGAGGGCTATGGTAAAAAAATTATTGTAACTCGTTATCTTGATAATTCAATTGAAGTACAAGATTTCGGACGAGGCTGTCCGGTTGATTATAATGAAAAAGAAAAGCGTTATAACTGGGAGCTGCTTTACTGCGAGCTTTATGCAGGCAGTAAGTATGATAACGATGAAAATGGTACTTATCAGTTTTCGCTCGGTACAAACGGTCTTGGTCTTTGTTCAACTCAATATGCGTCAAAATATATGGATGTTGAAATAAAGCGTGATGGCTATAAATATACGCTTCATTTTGAAAAGGGTAAGAATGTAGGTGGACTTAAAAGGGAAGAGTATGCCGGAAGAGATACAGGAACAAGAACTCATTGGTTACCTGATAATGAAGTGTTTACCGATATAAATATTTCTGCTGAGTTTTTTGAAGATGTTTTAAAAAGACAAGCGGTTGTTAATGACGGACTTGTTTTTGTTTTCAAAAATCAAGTTTCTGCTTCTAAGTTTGAAACTAAAGAAATTACTTATAAACACGGTATTTTAGATTATATAAATGAAACTGTTGAAGGCGATTTAGGATTTATTCCAACGCTTTTGTGGCAAGGTGAACGCCGTGGTAAAGACAGAGCAGACAAACCTGAGTATTTGGTTAAAATGAATGTTGCGCTTAACTTTTCTAACAAGGTGCAGAAAAAAGAGTATTATCATAACTCTAGTTATCTTGAATATGGCGGTGCACCGGATAAGGCGGTAAGATCCGCATTTGTTTCACAGTTTGATGCATTTTTCAAGCAAAATAACAAATACAATAAAAACGAATCAAAAGTTTCTTTTTCTGATATCGAAGAATCATTGGTTTTGGTTATTTCATCGTTTTCTAACCAAACATCTTATGAAAACCAAACTAAAAAAGCAATTACAAACAAGTTTATTCAAGAAGCTTTAACTGACTTTTTAAAACACAATCTTGAAGTTTTCTTTATTGAAAACAAACAGTTGGCTGAAAAAGTCGGCGAACAAATACTTATAAACAAGCGTTCAAGAGAAAAAAGTGAAAAAGAACGCTTGAATATTAAAAAAACTTTACAAAGTTCAACCGATATGGCGTCTCGTGTGCAGAAATTTGTTGATTGCCGATCAAAAGATACTGCAATTCGTGAACTTTATATAGTTGAGGGTGATTCGGCGTTAGGCTCTGTAAAACAGGCTCGTGATCCTGATTTTCAGGGTATTATGCCTGTTCGCGGTAAGATTTTAAACTGTCTTAAAGCCGAATATACAAAGATTTTTAAAAGTGAAATTATTACTAACCTTATTCGCGTTTTAGGCTGTGGTGTTGAAGTTCAGTCAAAAGCAAATAAAGATTTATCAACTTTTGATATTAATTCATTCAGATGGAATAAAGTTGTTATTTGTACTGATGCGGATGTCGATGGATTCCACATCAGAACATTGATTTTGACTATGCTTTACAGACTTACACCAACGCTTATTCGTGACGGTTATGTTTATATTGCGGAAACTCCGCTTTATGAAATTACTACTAAAGATAAAACCTATTACGCTTATGATGACAAAGAAAAAGCGGATGTTTTAGAGATGATTGGCGATAAAAAATATACATTGCAGCGTTCAAAAGGTCTTGGTGAAAACCAACCGGATATGATGAATTTGACTACAATGAACCCGTCTACAAGGCGTCTTGTAAAGGTTATGCCTGAAGATGTTGAAAAAACTGCCGCTATGTTTGATACGCTTATCGGCGACGATCTTGATTCAAGAAAATCATTTATTGCTGACAACGGTCACAATTATTTAGAATTTGCAGATATTTCGTAATTTTTATTATTAAGGAGATTATATAAATTGGCAAAGAAGAAAGGCAAGGAGAAAAAAACTATAATTAATCCCGAAGAGGTTAATGCTTATATTGCCGGTGCGGGTAAAGTTGTTTCTCAACCTATTACTACAACGCTTGAAACTAATTTTATGCCTTATGCAATGAGCGTAATTATTTCACGTGCTATTCCTGAAATTGACGGCTTTAAGCCATCTCATAGAAAGCTTTTATATACTATGTATAATATGGGTTTGCTTTCGGGTCCTCGTATAAAATCGGCTAATATCGCGGGACAAACTATGCAGTTAAACCCACATGGCGACGCCGCTATTTACGATACAATGGTGCGTTTGTCTGAAGGTAATGAAGCACTTTTACATCCTTATGTTGATTCAAAAGGTAACTTTGGTAAGGCTTATTCTCGTGATATGGTTTGTGCTGCATCTCGTTATACTGAAGCCAGACTTACAAAAATCGCAAGCGAGCTTTTTAAGGATATTGATAAAGATACTGTTGATTTTGTAGATAACTATGACGCTACTAAAAAAGAGCCGACTTTATTTCCTGTAACATTTCCATCAATTTTGGTAAACGCTAATACGGGTATCGCTGTTGGTATGGCAAGCTCAATTTGTCCGTTTAATTTAAGAGAAATTTGTGAAACTACAATTGAGTATATTTATGATGAAAATTGTGATATTTCAGCTACACTTTTAGCGCCTGATTTTCCGTCCGGCGGTCAGTTGATTTATGATAAAGAGGCTATTAACAAGATTTATTCAACAGGTGTTGGCAGCATAAAAGTCAGAGCTAAATATAACTATGATAAATCAGCAAATTGCATTGATATTTATGAAATTCCGCCTACTACTACACTAGAAGCTATTATTGATAAAGTAATTGACTTGGTAAAAGCTAAAAAGGTTACTGAAATCAATGATATTCGTGATGAAACAGGTCTTGAAGGTCTTCGTATTACAATTGATTTAAAACGAGGTCAAGATCCTGATAAATTGATGAAAAAACTTTTTAAAATGACAACATTGCAGGACAGCTTTTCGGCTAACTTTAATATTTTAATTAACGGTAGCCCAAGAGTTATGGGTGTTGGCGAAATTCTTAAAGAGTGGTTAGAGTTTAGAATTAACTGTGTTAAAAGAAAGTTACAGTTTACTTTAAATAAGGCTCAACATAAACTTCATATTTTAGAAGGACTTCAAAAAATTCTTTTGGATATTGATAAGGCTATTAAAATTGTCAGAGAAACCGAAGAAGAAGCAGATGTTGTTCCTAACTTGATGATTGGCTTTTCTATTGATGAAGTTCAAGCTGAATATGTGGCTGAAATTAAACTTCGCCATTTAAATAAAGAATATATTTTAAAGCGTATTGATGAAATTGAAAAATTAAAAGAAGAAATAGCTAAATTAGAGTCTATTTTAAAATCAGACTCAAAGGTTAAAAAGGTTATCGTTGCCGAACTTAAAGAAGTTGCTAAAAAATACGGTAAAGACAGAAAAACAGAGATTATTCATATTGAAGATGAACCTGAATATGTTGAAGTTGAAGAAGTGCCTGATTATGCTTGTCACTTGTTCTTTACACTGGACGGATATTTCAAAAAAATCACTCCGCAGTCGCTTAGAATGAGCGGTGAACAAAAGTTAAAAGAAGGCGACGAGATTATTCAACAAATCGACTCGAATAATAATAATGAAGTTATGTTCTTTACTGACAGATCTCAGGTTTATAAAGCAAAGTTAAATGATTTTTCTGATACCAAGGCAAGTGTTTTAGGCGATTATATTCCTGCTGTTTTGGATTTTGATAAAGATGAAAATACAAAATATATGGCAGTAGTTGATGACTATTCGGGATATATGATATTTGTATTTGAAAACGGTAAACTTGCAAAGGTTGATATGAAACAGTATATGACTAAGACTAATCGTAAAAAGTTGGTTAATGCATATTCTGATAAATCGCCGCTTGTTAAGGCTTTTTATATTAAAGAAGATACAGATATTATTATTGAGAATATAAATGGCAGAAAATTGCTTGTAAACACATCTGTGTTTAATGTAAAAACCAGCAAAAACACTCAAGGTGTTGCGGCTATGAAGCTTAGAAAAGGTCATAAGGTTGCAAATGCTTATCTCTATACCGAAGGTGCGCTTGATACGCCTGACAGATACAGAGCAAGAACTATTCCGGCTTCGGGAAAACTTCCTGAAGAAACAGGGGAGCAGTTAACTTTTTAAAAAATAAAAATGCCATCTGTTTAATTACAGATGGCAATCAAAAGAAATTTTTTAGCAAACGCAAATTAATTTATAAAATTCTTTTGACAATATTATTTTGTGAAAGATGTTTTGATTTATTAAAAAAATTTAGTGGTAAAAATTTGAAAGGCAAATAAAAATGAAAGTAATTGATATTATAAAATCAGATAAACCAACTCTTTCTTTTGAAGTTTTTCCGCCAAAAACTTCGGCAAAATTTGAAAGCGTTAAGTCAGCGGCTGAGAGAATTGCTGATTTAAAGCCGGATTTTATGAGTGTAACCTATGGAGCAGGCGGCGGAACTTCTGATTTTACTGCGACTCTTGCGTCTGATTTATTAAAAAAAGGTGTTACACCGATTACACATTTAACTTGTGTTTCTTCAAACGAAGAGAAAATCGAACAAGAACTAAAAAAAATCAAGTCTAACGGAATTGAAAATATTTTAGCTCTTCGTGGCGATATTCCCGATGACCTTGACAGAGATGAAATGACTTACCACTATGCTTATGAACTTATTAATAAAATCAAAGAATTTGATGATAGTTTTTGTATCGGCGGTGCTTGTTATCCTGAAACCCACCCTGAAAGCGAAAACAGCGTAAAAGATATTGAAAATTTAAAAATTAAAGTTCAAAGCGGTTGCGAATTTTTAACTACTCAAATGTTTTTTGATAATAACATTTTATATAACTTTATTATGAGATTGCTCAAAGTAGGTGTTGATGTTCCGATAGTTGCGGGAATTATGCCTGTTACTAATGCAAAGCAGATTAAACGAATTTTATCAATTTCGCAAAATGCTTTGCCACAACGCTTTATCAGAATCGTTGACAGATTTGCTGATAATCCTGATGCACTAAAACAAGCGGGTATCGCTTATGCAACAGAGCAAATTATTGATTTATACGCCAATGGAATTAATTCGGTACATATTTATTCTATGAATAACCCAAGTGTTGCTGAGAAAATTAAAGATAATTTAACGGAAATTTTAAAATGAGTTATAAAGTAAATTCAGGTATAGTTGAAACAGAAAAAATTACAATCAATGAAATAGAGCTTTCTAACAGGCTTAAGAC
Organism: uncultured Eubacteriales bacterium; assembly: GCA_934476085.1. Classification (GTDB taxonomy): domain Bacteria; phylum Bacillota; class Clostridia; order Oscillospirales; family Acutalibacteraceae; genus RUG11462. Next base: position 56,187 of record CAKSNE010000011.1, read on the forward strand.
AAAAGTCGGTTTTACCAACGAAGAAATTGAAAAATGTAAGCAGGAATTATTAAAGGTAATAGAGTATAAATATGCTTATGTTAAAGTACCTGTTGATTTATCAACCGAAAATTATGTAAACTTAAATTTTGTCAGTTTCAACTCTAAAAATTTATATAAAAATTTGAGCGGTTGCAAAGAGGCTTATGTTTTTTCTGTTACAGTCGGAATAGGTGTTGACAGGCTTTTATCAAGACTTAATTTGCTTTCTCAATCAAGGCATTTTATCACTGATGCATTAAGTTCTGCAGCAGTAGAAAGCTTTTGCGATTATGTAAACGAAATGTTGGCAAAGAATAAAAAAACAAAACCTAGATTTTCACCGGGCTACGGTGATTTACCGCTTGAAATTCAACCTGATATTTTAAAAGTTTTATCTGCTGATAAAACCCTTGGAATAACACTTAATGAGTCGCTTTTTATGACTCCTGTAAAATCAATTACCGCTATAATGGGAGTGCTTTAAATTGGATATTAGAGAAGTAATTAAATCAAAAAGATTATATTTTGACGGTGGTGCAGGTACGCTTTTGCAGTCTATGGGACTTGAAAGCGGTGAAAAGCCTGAGTATTGGAATTTAAAATATCCTGAAAGAATAATTGAGATGCACAAACGCTATTTATCAGCAGGTGCAAATATTATCACAACCAACACTTTCGGTGCAAATAGAGAAAAGTTTGATAATTTTGAAGAAATTATTTCTTCAGGTATTGAATGTGCTAAAAAAGCGGCAGAAGATTTTGAAAATTGCTTTGTTGCTTTTGATATGGGCCCTACCGGAAAACTTTTAGAGCCACTAGGCGAATTGAAATTTGAAGATGCGGTTTCTATTTTTGCCGATAATGTTAAAATTGCTGAAAAATGCGGTGCTGATTTAGTTATAATCGAAACAATGAATGACGCTTATGAAACTAAAGCGGCGGTTTTAGCGGTAAAAGAGAATAGCGATTTGCCTGTTTTTGTTACTAATGTCTTTGATGAAACAAGTAAGCTGATGACAGGTGCATCTCCGCTTGCTATGTCGGCACTTCTTGAAGGCTTAGGCGTTGACGCAGTCGGTATGAACTGCTCACTCGGACCTGATAAATTAATGCCTACTATTGATGAATATTTAAAATATTCGTCTTTACCGCTTATAGTCAACCCAAATGCAGGTTTACCGAGCGTTGAAAACGGCAAAACTGTTTATAATATTGATGCTGATGAGTTTTCTGATTTAATGAGAATAATCGCTCAAAAAGGTGCTTGCATTTTAGGCGGCTGTTGTGGTACAACGCCTGAATATATAAAGGCTACTATTGAAAAAACCAAGGATATACCATACTGTTATCCGACAGAAAAGACTCATACGGTAGTTTCTTCTTATACACATGGTGTTTTAATCGGCGAAAAGCCACAGTTAATAGGCGAGCGAATTAACCCAACAGGTAAGAAAAAATTAAAAGAAGCACTTAAAAACAATGATTTAAACTACATTTTAAATGAAGGTGTAACACAGGCTGAAACAGGAGTTGCAATTCTTGATGTAAATGTCGGTTTGCCTGAAATAGATGAAGTTCAAATGATGAAAACTGCGGTTTCATCGTTACAGGCGGTTACAAATGTTCCGTTGCAAATTGATACTTCTGATCCTAAAGCACTTGAAACCGCTTTGAGAATTTACAACGGAAAAGCACTTGTAAACTCTGTAAACGGTAAAGAAGAAAGTATGACTGCGGTATTTCCGCTTGTTAAAAAATATGGTGGTGCAGTTATTGCACTCACATTAGATGAAGACGGAATACCTGAAACTGCTGAAAAGCGTGTTGATATTGCTAAAAAAATCATTGCTCGTGCAAAAGAATATGGTATTGATAAAAAGGATATTATCGTTGACCCGCTTGCAATGACAATTTCATCTGATACAACAAATGCACTTACAACGCTTAACGCTATTAGCGAGATTAGAAAACTCGGCGTTTATACTTCGCTTGGAGTTTCAAATATTTCTTTCGGACTACCTGAGCGTCAAAGAATTAATTCTGCATTTTTTGCTATTGCACTTGAAAATGGTCTTAATCTTGCAATTATGAATCCGTTTTCCGTCGAAATGATGAATGTGTATTATGCATTTTGTGCACTTAAAAATCTTGATGCAAATTGTACCGATTATATCGAGTATGCTACCGCAAATGGTGAACAAAAGACTGCTACTGTTGCAAAAAAAGAAATGGATTTACACCAGTCAATTGTAAAAGGTGTTACTGAAAATGCGGTGAAACAGGCGGAAAAATTGCTTGAAGATAATAAACCGCTTGATATTATTAATTCTTATATCATTCCTGCACTTAACGAAATCGGTAATGATTTTGAAAATAAAAAGGCTTATTTGCCTCAACTTTTAATGAGTGCAGAAGCGGCGAGCGGTGCTTTTGAAGTTATTAAATCAAAAATGAATTTGGCTGATATAGATGACAGCCGTATGGTAGTTATTGCTACTGTAAAAGGCGATATTCACGATATTGGCAAGAATATTGTTAAGGTTTTGCTAGAAAGCTACGGCTTTAAAGTTATTGATTTAGGTCGTGATGTTCCGCCTGAAACCATTGTTAAATGTGCGGTTGAAAACAATTGCAAATTAGTAGGTTTGAGTGCTCTTATGACAACGACGGTTACTTCTATGGAAGAGACTATAAAGTTGCTTAACGAAACCGATAAATCTATTAAAACAGTTGTAGGCGGTGCAGTTTTAACTGATGAATATGCTAAAATGATTAATGCCGATTATTATGCTGAAGACGCTATGGCAACTGTTCGTATTGCAGAAGAATTTTATAAATAATTTAAACTCCGCTTTATTTAGCGGAGTTTTTTAGTGGAAATTTTTAATAGTTTATGATAAAATTAATTTATAAATTTATAAAACGGAGTAACTTATGAAATTTATTCATTTATCTGATTTGCATATTGGAAAAAGATTTAGCGAACTATCATTAATTGACGACCAAGAGTATATTTTAAATCAAATAATAAAAATAGTTGATGAAATAACACCGCAAGCGGTAGTTATTGCCGGCGATGTTTACGATAAATCAGTGCCATCAGCAGAAGCAGTTGTATTATTTGATTCTTTCTTAGAAAGACTTTCGACTAGAAATTTGAGCGTTTTCATAATCAGCGGAAACCATGATTCTGCCGAACGATTGTCATTTGGTAATAAGATTTTATCTAAAAATAATATCTTTATTTCGCCTGTTTATAACGGCGAAGTTTCAAAAGTAACATTAAAAGACGATTTTGGCGATGTTTGTTTTTATCTTTTGCCGTTTGTAAAACCCAGCAATGTAAGACCGTTTTTTGATGAAAAAATTGAAAGTTATAATGACGCGGTAAAAGTAATAGTAGATAATTTAAGCGTTGATACAACAAAGAGAAATGTGCTTGTTACACATCAATTTGTAACAGGTGCTACTACTTGCGATTCAGAAGAAATTTCGGTTGGCGGATCAGATAATATTGACTACCATATTTTTGAAAAGTTTGATTATGTTGCGTTAGGACATATTCATTCTCCGCAATCTGTCGGAAGAGCTACTGTAAGATACTGCGGAACTCCGCTAAAATATTCGTTTTCTGAAGTAAACAATAAAAATTCGGTTACAGTTATTGAAATGAATGAAAAAGATGTTATAAAACAGGATTTTATACCATTAAAACCAAAGCATGAAATGATTGAAATTAAAGGTAGCTATAACGAAGTTTCCAGTAAAGCTTTTTACGAAAATCTTAATAACGAAACTGATTATTTTAGGATTACTTTAACAGATGAACAAGATGTTTTAGACGCATTAGGAAAATTAAGATCAATATATCATAATATTTTACGACTTGATTATGATAATAAGCGTACAAGAGAGAATAAAACAGTTTTAGCAGATGAAAATGCAAGAGAAAAAACACCTTATGAATTGTTTTCAGAATTTTATGAAAAACAAAATAATGAAAAATTAAATGAAACGCAAGAAAAATATATTAATCAACTTATAACAAAAGAAATGGAGGAGCAAAATTGAGACCGCTTAAAATAACAATTTCTGCTTTTGGTCCTTATGCCGATAAAACTGTTATAGATATGGAAAAATTGGGAACCAGCGGCCTTTATTTAATAACAGGCGATACAGGAGCAGGTAAAACCACAATTTTCGATGCTATTACTTATGCACTTTATGATAAAACAAGCGGCGATAAAAGAAATGCAACAATGATGCGTTCAAAATATGCAAAACCTGAAACTCCGACTTTTGTTGAGCTTGAATTTGAGTGTAAAGATAATGTTTATAAAATAATTCGTGTACCTAGCTATGAGCGTCCGGCAAAGCGTGGCAATAAAATGACTATCGAGCAGGCAAGTGTTGAGTTATATTTGCCTGATGGTACAGTTTTGAATAAAAAGACTGATGTAGATGCTAAAATTATTGATATTATAGGAATTGGGTTTGATAAATTTATCGGCATTGCAATGATTGCACAGGGTGATTTTTTAAAGCTGATTTTAGCAAATACTAACGAGCGAATGAAAATTTTTAGAGAAATTTTTAAAACTTCTCTATATGAAAATATTCAAAACAAATTAAAAAGTGATCTTGCAGATATAAATTCCGAATATAGCAATTTAAAACTCAGCATAAATCAACATATTTCGGGTGCTGTTTGTGATGAAGACAGTGAATTCTTTTTAAAATTAGAAAAAGCCAAAAAGGGTGAAATTTCATTTGAAGAAACTTTGCTTTTGATTAAAGAAATCCTTGATAACGATGTTTTAAAGCAAGACGGCTTAAAAGATAACGATGCCAAGATACAAAAAGAAATCACTGATGTTAATATTGTTTT
>CAKSNE010000012.1 GCA_934476085.1 uncultured Eubacteriales bacterium
CCTTTAAAAAACATACTTTAGGAATATTTTTCAGAAAGGATGTCAATAATGGGTTTAAAATCATCTAACAAGGTGGATACCAACAGATACGAACTTTTGGTTGAAATTGATGCTGTAACTTTTGAAAATGCAGTAGAAAAAGTATTTAAAAAGAATGCTAAATCAATCGAGATTAAAGGTTTCAGAAAGGGTAAAGCGCCAAGACATATAGTTGAAAAAATGTATGGCGAGAATGTATTCTATGAAGATGCATTAAATGAATGCTACCCTGAAGCACTTGACAGTGCTGCTAAAGAAGCAGGCGTTGAAATCGTAGATTTCCAAGATGTTGAATTTGATTTGAAAAAAATCGGTAAAGAGGGCGTTGAGTTCTCAGTAAAAGTAACAGTTAAACCTGAAGTTACTGTTAAAGATTACAAAGGCTTAAAAGCTGAAAAACCTTCAACAGAAGTAACTGATGAAGATATCAATGCTGATATTGAAAGACTTCGTGAGCGTGCTTCTACAATGGTTCCTGTTGAAGACAGAGCTGCTGAAAACGATGATATCGTTGTTTTCGATTTTGACGGTTATGTTGACGGCAAACAGTTTGAAGGCGGTAAAGCTGAAGGCTATTCATTAAAACTTGGTTCAGGTCAGTTTATTCCTGGCTTTGAAGACCAAATTGTCGGCAAGAAAATCGATGAGGAATTTGATGTTAATGTTACTTTCCCGGAAGATTATCATGCTGAAGAGTTAAAAGGTAAAGAAGCAGTATTCAAATGCAAACTTCACGAAATCAAAACAAGAGTTTTACCTGAAGTTGATGATGAATTTGTTAAAGATGTCAGCGAGTTTGAAACTTTAGATGAACTTAAAGAAGATTTAAAGAAAAAAGCTGCTGAAAGAAAAGAAAAAGATGCTGATTTAGCTGTTGAAACACAGCTTATCGAAGGAATGTTAGAAGGCTTTGAAGCTGAAATTCCTCAAGCTATGATTGATCAAAAAGTTATGGAAAACATTCGTGACTTTGATTATTCATTACAAATGCAAGGTCTTAATATGCAACAATATATGCAGTATATGGGTCTTAAAATTGATGACCTTAAAGAGCAGTATAAAGAGCAATCTGAAAAACAGGTTAAAATGCGTCTTGCTTTTGAAAAGATTGCAGAGCTTGAATCATTAGAGCCAACTGCTGAAGATATTGAAAATCAGTATAATGAATATGCTGAAATGTATAAAATGGATGTTGAAAAGATTAAAGCATCAATTCCTGAAGCAGAACTTGTTAAAGACCTTAAAGTGAAGAAAGCATCTGAATTTATTAAAGAAAATGCTAAAATCACAGAAGAAGTAAAAGCAAAATAATTACTTTATATATGATGAACAGTTTTAGCATTAGCTGAAACTGTTTATCGGCTTTTAGAAAGGAAAATTAGTTATGAGTTTAGTACCTTATGTAGTTGAACAAACAAGTCGTGGCGAGCGTTCTTATGATATTTTTTCAAGACTTTTAAACGACAGAATTATTGTTTTATCTGACGAAGTAAACGATGCAACAGCAAGTTTAGTTATTGCACAACTTTTGTATTTGGAAGGTCAAGATTCTACAAAAGATATCAGCCTTTACATTAACAGCCCGGGTGGCTCTGTTTCTGCGGGCCTTGCTATTTATGATACAATGCAGTATATTAAATGTGATGTATCTACAATTTGTATGGGTATGGCTGCTTCTATGGGTGCTTTCTTGCTCTCATCAGGCGCAAAAGGTAAGAGATATGTTCTTCCAAACGCTGAAGTTATGATTCACCAGCCATCAGGCGGTGCTCAAGGTCAGGCAACTGAAATTGAAATTACTGCTAAGCACATTTTAAAAACAAAAGAAAGATTAAACAAAATCTTATCAGAAAACACAGGAAAACCTATCGAACAGGTTGCAGCTGATACAGACAGAGATAACTGGTTATCTGCTGAAGAAGCTGTTGAATATGGCCTTGTTGATAAGGTAATGAAAAGATAAATACGGAGGATATTAATGCCTAATAACGATAAAAATACAGTTTGTTGTTCGTTTTGCGGTAGAAACGAAAGCCAAGTTAATCAAATGGTCAAAGGCCCAAATGATGTTTTTATCTGTGATGAATGTATAAAACTTTGTTCACAGGTTATTGGGTATGAAGCCATTGACGCTTATACTGAAAAAGAAGATACTGATTTTAATTTTCAAATTAAAAAGCCGACAGAGCTTAAAGCTATTCTTGACGAATATGTAATCGGTCAGGAAAAAGCTAAAAAAGCACTTTGCGTTGCGGTTTATAATCATTATAAGCGTATAATGCAAACTCAGCAGATTGATGATGTTGAAATCGGCAAGTCAAATATTTTGCTTGTCGGTCCAACCGGTGTTGGTAAAACACTTCTTGCTCAAACTCTTGCAAAAGCATTAGATGTACCTTTTGCAGTTACTGACGCTACAACATTAACAGAAGCCGGCTATGTTGGCGAAGATGTTGAGAATATTTTGTTAAGACTTATTCAAAATGCTGATTTTGATGTTGAAAGAGCTCAAAAGGGTATTATTTATATTGATGAAATTGATAAAATCGCAAGAAAGTCTGAAAACACTTCTATTACAAGAGATGTTTCAGGCGAGGGTGTTCAACAGGCACTTTTAAAAATCATTGAAGGAACTGTTTCAAATGTTCCGCCAACAGGTGGCAGAAAACACCCACAACAAGAGTTTATTCAGATTGATACATCTAATATCTTGTTTATTTGCGGCGGTGCTTTTGACGGTATTGATAAAATTATCGAAAAAAGAATCGGCTCTAAAAATACTTTAGGTTTTGGTGCTGAAATCGTTGATAAAAACGAAGATAAAACCGATAAATTACTTGAAGAAGTAAACAATCAGGATTTAGTTAAATTTGGTCTCATTCCTGAATTAGTCGGAAGATTGCCTATTGTTACAGGCCTTTCTAATCTTTCAGCTGATGATATGGTAGAGATTATGACAAAGCCTAAAAATGCAATTATAAAGCAGTATGTTAAGCTGATGCAAATTGACGGTGTTGATTTGAAATTTGATGATGATGCTTTAAAAGAAATTGCTAAAGAAACTATTAAACGTAAAACAGGAGCCAGGGGACTTCGCTCATTGATTGAAGGACTTTTGATGGATGTTATGTTTGAAATTCCGTCTGATGAACTTGTTAAAAGCGTTAGAATTACAAAAAAATGCGTTTTAGGAAAAGAAAAGCCCGTTATTAATAAATCCGCAGATAAAGCAGGATTTATTGAAGAAAAATCGGCAAAACCTAAAAAGGCACAATAGAAATTGAAATTTAATTTGAAATGAGGGAAGTCTTATGCGTCGAGTATTCGCAGTTATAGGATTTTCCTCGTTTTTTATATCCCTTATTTGTATTTATTTTGGAGTAAAATTCAGTATGACGCTTTGTATATTAAGTTTACTTTTATTCATTGCGTTTTTAATAGCAAAAGCTACAAGAAAACTTGTTGTTTTCTCTGTTTTGTTTTTAGCTATTTGCATTAGTGCGTTGAATATTTATGTTTTTGATATAAACGCAGAGCGTTATACTGAAGAGTATTGCAAAAGCGGTGTGAAACTCAGTGCAACTTTGGTTGATTATCCGGAAGTTTCGGATAATGGGTTTAAATATATTTTTAAAACCGATGATGAAAATAAGGTCAAATTTTCAATATTGTCAAATGATTTAATTGATGCCAAGCCCGGTGATACTGTAACGGGAACTTTTGATTTTTCTAATCAGTATAATGATTATAGTAATAGGATTTATTTTTCATCATACATATATAGTGCCGAAAAAATGACGGTTAAACATAACAATAAAACAACGCTTGCTCTTTTAAGAAAGAAACTAAAACAAGGCATAAATGATAATATGACAATTGGTCGCGGACTTACTAAAGCAATTGTTTTCGGCGATAAATCAGGCATTTCAAATGATTTGTATTATGATTTGCAAAAGTGCGGTCTTTTGCATGCAACTGCAACATCCGGCTTGCATCTAACGATAGTAACAGGCTTTGTTTTTACTCTTTTATCACTTCTCGGCGTTTCAAAACGTAAATCTTCAATTGTCGGAATTGTATTTGTAATTCTTTATATGCTGGCGGTTGGGTTTGTGTTTTCGCTTATGCGAGCAGGCATTATGATGATTTTGTATCTTTTATCTAATCTTTTTGATAGAGAAGGCGACGCATTAAATGCAATTGGACTTAGTGCGACAGTACTGATACTTATTAATCCATATACAGTAACAAGTTGTTCGTTTTTGCTTTCAGTTAGTGCTACACTCGGTATGATATTAGTTTTTGGCCCGTTAAATTCAAAAATCAGTTCATTAAAACCAAGTAAATTTAAATCTTTAAAGAAATTAATTTTTGCACTTTTTGCTACTGCTATTCAGTCATGCGTTGCATTGGTTTTTACATTGCCTATAGTTTATGTTTTCTTTGGCTATTTTTCAATAGCCGGTATATTTGCCAATGCTATTTTATCTCCGTTTATATCATTGATTTTAATTTTCGGAATAATTGTTTGTCTTTTGAATTTTATTCCGATTTTACCGGAAATAATCGGCGGTGCAAATGATATGGTTTGCCTTGTTGTAATTAAAATTTGTAATTTTATCGGCAAATTTAAATATTGTTTAGTTAGCATTGATTATAAATCATTTTCAATAGTATTTTTGTCAATTTCAATTGTAATTGCAGTTTCACTTTTAGTATATTATTTTTTAAAAGTTGAAAAAATGCTCGTTTTAAAAATATCCGTTTTGTTAAGTGTTAATATACTTTTGCTTTCAATTTTTATTAATGTAGCTTTTGACACAAAAAATGTCGAATTGAAAGTGCAAAATTCGGGTAGCGGTATGTGTATTACTACTGTGGTTGATAATAAAATGATAGTTATTGAAACAGGCGGCAAGAATTGCAAAAGAAAAGTGAAAAATGAGATGATCGGAAATTCGAGTCAAAATATAGAATTACTTATTATACCTAATTCGTCTGATGTCGAGTATAGTTCGGCACAAACAATTACTTCAAACTTTAATGTTAACAAATCGCTTATTAACACAGATTTGCTTGATAGAGATAAATATAAAATTAAAAGCAATATTGAAAATATTTGTAATGTTAATTCAGTAAAAGTGAAGAACCTTGAAATAGATATAATAAAACAAGAAACTTCCAATGCAATTTATTTGACAAACGGCTCGGTTTCTGCTTTAATTATAAATGAACAATTTAATTGTGAAAGGTTATCTGAAAAATATAAAAAATGTGACATTTTGATTATAAGCGGAGAAATTAAAAACAATTTTAAAAATATAAAAACTTCAAAAGCTATAATTTTATCTTATGAAAGTTTTGAAGAACAAACAGTTGCAAAATATTTTACTACATATAATCTTAGAAACGGCTCTATTGAGCTTGAATTTAAAGATAAATTAAAACTAAAGGCGGTGTAAAAGTGGCAGAAATTACAGAGCAGGAATTATTACAGCAAATAAAGTCTAAGAAGTTTAGCTCGCTTTATTTTATTTATGGCGAAGATGTTTATTTAAGACAAAAATATGTTCAAAAACTTTGTAAATCAATAGTTACCGAATTGCCTGAAATGAATATGCCTAAAATTGATGGTAAAAATGCTACTTTACAAAGAATTTCAGATGAAATTTATCAAATACCGCTTATGAGCGATATGCGTTGTGTTTTAGTAGAAGATTTTGATGTTGTTGCCGCCGGAAAAGAAAGCATTGACGAGTTAGAGTCGCTTTTTGCCGACATTCCTGAAACAACAGTTTTGATAATGGTTTTCAATTCTGTTGTTATTGATAAGAAAAAAAGCGGTTGGAACGGCGTTGTGCGTTCAGCTTCAAAAAACGGCTGCGTTATTGATTGTAAATATAAAACAGATGGTGAGCTTGTAAAATATATTACTACTTGGGCAAAACGCAGGGGAGTGGTAATTGATAACAGTATTGCAAGGCATTTGATTGAACAAAGCGGAAAAGATTTAAAGAAACTTGAAGTTGAAGTTGACAAACTTTGTTCTTATAAAAAGGATTATATTTCAAAAGAAGATATTGATAAACTTTCGGCGAAAACACCAGAAGCTACTCAGTATATGTTGCCTAAAGCAATTCTTTCAGAAAATATTTCGGGCAGTCTTAACATTTTAGCCGATTTGCTTGATATGCGATATGAACCGATTGTGATTATTAATTCAATTGCTGATTCATTTATTGATATTTACAGAGTAAAAACCGCACTTGATTGCAAAAAACAACCAACGGATATAGCTGATGACTTTGGTTATGCAAAAAATAGGCTTTTTGTGCTTAAAAATGCGGCAGTTCAGGCTAGAAAATATTCGTTTACTACACTTGCGAATTGCTTTGAAATTTTAGATGAAGCTGATGAAAAATTAAAAAGCGGTGAAAAAAACAAAAGATTGTTGCTTGAAAAAACAATAATTCTTTTGATTGAAACAATGCGTGGATACAATATAAAGGCTAAATAATTATGATAAAATTAAAACAAGCGGTCGTTGTTGAAGGAAAATACGATAAAATAAAACTGTCTTCAATAATAGACGCACCTATAATTGTTACAAACGGTTTTTCTATTTTTAAAGATAAAGAAAAATTAGGATATATTAAAAAAGTCGCTAAAAAACGCGGAATAATAATTATGACTGATTCTGACAATGCCGGCTTTATGATCAGAAACCGAATTTTAAAAGCAGTTGATAAAGAAAGCGAAGTAATAAATGTTTACATTCCCGATATTTTGGGCAAAGAAAAGCGTAAAGAAAAACCTAGCGCCGAGGGAAAACTGGGCGTCGAAGGAATAGATGCTGATATTATCAGAAACGCTCTTGAAAAGTTCGGTGTTTTGTGTGAAAACAGTAAAAAAAATAAAAAAGAAATAACTAAAACAGATTTGTTTGTTTGGGGTTTAAGCGGAAGAGATAATTCAACAAAAATACGAGAAATGTTTTTAAAAGAATTAGATTTGCCACAAGATATGACCGCTAATACTATGTTAGATGCAATTAATATATTTTTAAGTTTTAATGAGTTTGAAAAGATTTGCGAAAAACTATTTAAGGAGTAAGTTTTGGACGAAAGACTAAACAGATTACAGAAAAAAGCATTATCATTGCCAAAATTACCGGGCGTTTATATAATGCGTAATAAACAAAAAGATGTAATCTACATCGGCAAAGCAAAGGCACTTAAAAACCGAGTGACCTCTTATTTTGCGTCTCAAGAAAACTTGCTCGAAAAAGTTCGTCAAATGGTTAGCAATGTAGAAGATTTTGATTATATAATCTGTGATAGCGAATTTGAAGCATTAATTCTTGAATGTTCACTTATTAAACAGTATATGCCAAAGTATAATATACTTTTAAAAGATGATAAGGGTTATAGCTATATAAGCATTACCGATGAAGAATATCCAAGACTTAACGCAGTTAAGCAACTGCCTAAAGATGGTAAGGTTTTAGGCCCGTATTATTCAAGCTATTTTTTAAAACAGGCTTTGTCAGAAGCAAAGAAAATCTATAAATTACCGCTTTGCTCTAAAAAGTTTTCTAGCGAGAAAAAGAAAAATGTAAGGCCTTGTTTAAATCATTTTATAGGTCTTTGTTCCGCACCTTGCGCTAATAAAATATCAAAACAAGATTATATAGACTCAGTAAACGGTGCAGTCGAATTTTTGAAAAAAGGCTCTTCTCAAACACTAAAAACTTTAAAAGAAGAAATGGAAATTTGCTCTGAAAATTTAGATTTTGAAAAAGCGGCAAAATTAAGAGATAAAATTATCGCTATTGAAAAACTAAATGATAAGCAAAAGGTTGTTATGTCTAGATTTGAAAATCAAGATGTAATTGCTTTTGTAAAAGGCGAGAAAAAAGACTGCTTTGAAGTGTTTAGGTTTAAAAATTATCGTCTTGCCGATGATGAACATTTTATGGTTGATGATATTTTATCGCCTGAGCAAAAACGATCACAGTTTATCGTTCAGTATTATTCAATTCGTGATGAAATTCCAAAACGGATTTTGGTTGACGGCGATGTTGAAGATAGGACAAGTATTGAGAAGCTATTAACTGAAAAAGCAGGGCATAATGTTCAAATAACTTTTGCTCAAAAGGGCGATCAGAAAAAGCTAATTGAAATGTGCCGATTAAATGCTGCCGAGCGTGTTTCGAAGATTGACGGATTATCAATTAAAGATACAAAAGCACTTGATGAGCTGCAAAATTTACTCGGTCTAAAAAAGATACCAAAATTAATAGAAGCTTATGATATTTCTAATATGGCGGGCAAAGATAATGTTGCGGGGATGATTGTGTTTAAAGACGCATCACCTTGTAAAAAGCTATATAAACGCTTTGCTATTAAAAGTTTTTCAGGTCAAGATGACTATGGCTCAATGAGAGAAGTTTTAGAACGTCGAATGAGAGAATACGAGATTAATAAAGGTCTTGAAGGCTTTGGAGTTTTGCCTGATTTGATTTTGCTAGACGGCGGTATGGGACAGCTTAATGCTGTTTTGCCGATAGTTGAAAAATACGGTTTTGCCGATAAAACATTCGGTATGGTAAAAGATAATCATCATAAAACCCGTGCACTTGTCGGCAGATATGGCGAGATTGCGATTAAGCCTACAAGGTCTGTATTTAAACTCGTTTCATCAATTCAAGATGAAGTTCACCGTTACGCAATAGGTTATCATCATAAAAAAGCTAAAAAAGGCTTGGTTTCTATGCAACTTACAGAAATAGAAGGAATAGGGCCTAAAAAAGCGAAAAGTTTGATTGATTATTTTAAAGATATTAATAAAATTGCTACTGCTTCGGTTGATGAATTGATGAATGTCAGCGGCATTAATGAAAATAATGCAAAAAATATTTATGAATTTTATCATAATAGTTAATTAAATGATGTTTTTATGATAAATAGTTAAAAAATATACGAATAAAGCAAAAAAATACTTGACAAAACAGGTCTAAAAATGCAATAATATAATGTAAGATTTTTTATATTGGAGTTAGTATGAGAATAATTAGTGGCTCTGCTAAAGGAAAGAAACTTATTACTCCTGACGGTCTTGATGTTCGACCTACAATTGATAGAGTAAAAGAAGCGGTTTTTTCTTCTTTACAGTTTGATATAGAGGGAAGAACAATTCTTGATTTGTTTGCAGGCTCAGGTCAGTTAGGACTTGAAGCGTTGAGTCGAAATGCAAAATGTTGTTATTTTGTTGATGGCTCTAAAAAATCTATAGATGTTATCAATGAAAATATTAATAACTGTGGCTTTGAAGAAAATAGCTTTGTTAATTTTTGTGATTCATTTGATTTTTTAGATAAAACCGATAAAAAATTTGATATAGCTTTTTTAGATCCTCCTTATAATAAGGGGCTTATTGATAAGGTTATGCCAAAGCTTGTTCCTAAAATGAGTGACTTTGGCGTTATCGTTTGCGAACATAGTGAAAATTATGTTTTAAAAGAAAGCTATGGCGATTTTAAAAAAGAAAAAACAAAACGCTATGGTATTGTTTATATTACTTATTATCGAAGAACGGGGGAGTAGTTTTGAATAATATTGCGGTTTGTCCCGGTAGCTTTGATCCAATTACAAAAGGCCACCTTGATATTATACAAAGAGCCTCAAAAATGTTTGATAAGGTCATAGTTGTTACTTTGATAAATGTAGATAAAAATCCTACTTTTAATGAAAAAGAGCGTGTTGATATGATGAAACGCTCAATTGATGAATTAGGATTAGGAAATGTTGAGGTTGATTCATATAACGGCTTGTTAGCTGATTATACAAAACAACATAATGCTACTGCAATTGTTAAAGGACTTCGTGCGGTTTCTGATTTTGAATATGAATTTCAAATGGCTTTGCTTAATAAAAATCTCAACCCTGAAGCTGAAACTGTGTTCTTTACAACAAGTTCGGAAAACTTATATTTAAGTTCTTCCATTGTTAAATCTATTGCAAGTTTGAACGGTGATATTTCTGATTTTGTTCCTGCTTGTATACATAATGATATTAAAAAAAGATTTGAAAAGAAAGGCGTGTAATTATAATGAACATTGAGGATTTACTTGATCAAATTGACGAAATGTTAGATTCATCTTGGGGGTTTGCAGGCAAAAGCGTGCTTAACGCTGACAAGTTGCGTGACTACATTGATGACATTAGATTAAATATGCCACAAGAAATTAAACAGGCAAGAAGTATCGTTGCTGAAAAGGCCGACATTATTAATACAGCTAAAAGAGAAGCTGAAACAATTATTAAATCAGCTGAAGAAAAAGCTAAAGCACTTGTTGCTCAAGAAGAAATTACAAGACTCGCTCAGGCTAAAGCCGTTGAGATTGTAAATGGTGCTCAGGTTAAATCAAAAGATATGAGAAATGCTGCTCAGGAATTTGTTGATGACCTTATGAAGAAAACTGATGAAGAACTTACTCAAACTCTTGCAGAAGTTAGAAAAACAAGAGCTTCTCTTCGTCAACAAAAACCGGTTTCTGCTTCAGTAGAAGAAAACTAAGAAGAAACAAAGTTAATCGAATATTTGTTCTATACGGTTTTGTAGGTTATTTTTAGCCAACCACAATATATTGTGGTTGGCTATTTTTTTATACCTATTTTTCCAAAAAATATAAAATCCAACAAAAATTTTTTTATAAAATTCTATTGAAAAATCCAAAAAATACAGTATAATTAATTTAAAAGTGGTGCAAAAGTACATAATTGTGGTTTAAAGTGGTGCAAAAAGACCGACTTTTGATAAAAAATCATTGATTTTCGGTTGAATTTTTGCTTGGTTGCTTTAAATTACCAATTTAATTTACACCAAAAGAGAAGTTTTAAAGAAAGGATATTGCAGTTATGTTGGGTTTAATGGGCGAATATCAACATAATATCGACAAAAAAGGTCGTATGTTTGTCCCTGCGAAGTTAAGGGATGTACTTGGCGGCCCTGTTGTAATATCCAAATCTATTGATTTTAAACCTTGTTTGTTTATCTATTCGGCAGAAGAGTGGGACAAGCTTGTATCAAAAATCAATAGCCAACCATTCGTAAAAGTTGCTCCTTTGCAAAGACATTTATTTTCCGGTGCCAGTGAAGTAGAATACGATGCACAGGGAAGAGTGTTGTTGCCGGCAGTACTTCGTGAATATGCAGGCTTAAAAGAAGGCGAGCAAGCCGTTATAATCGGTGCTTCAAATCGTGTTGAAATTTGGAGTCCTGAAGAATGGGCAAAAACAAGTGAAGAGATTACACCTGAAAAAGTAGAACAAGCACTTTTGGAGTGTGAAATTTAAATGAGTAAATTTTCACATATCAGTGTAATGCTTTACGAAACTGTTGACGGACTTAATATAAAGCCTGATGGCATTTATGTTGACGGAACAACAGGCGGTGGCGGTCATTCTTATGAAGTAGCTTCGAGATTAAATGAAAAAGGAAAGCTTTTTTGTTTTGACAGAGATCCTGACGCTATTGAAGCTGCAAAGGAAAAATTAAAAGAATTTAATAACGTAGAGTTTATTAATAAGAAGTATTCAACTATTAAATCAAGTCTTTCGGAGCTTGGGGTTGAAAAAATAGATGGTTTGATGCTGGACCTTGGTGTTTCTTCTTATCAGCTTGATACCAGAGAGCGTGGCTTTTCTTATCATTCAGATGCTTATCTTGATATGAGAATGAGTAAGAGCGGTATCAGTGCAGCTGATATTGTAAACAGTTATTCTGCGAAAGAATTGGCTCATATCTTTTTTATGTATGCTGACGAAAAGTTTTCTTATAGAATAGCTGATGAAATTGTAAAAAGAAGAGAAGAAAAACCTATTACTACAACAATTGAATTAGCTGATTTAGTTTCTGATTGTTATCCGAATAAATTTAAAAGAAACGGTCATCCTGCAAGAAAAGTGTTCCAAGCACTTAGAATTGCGGTTAACGACGAAATGGGCGAAGTTGAAAAAGGAATAGACGATGCTTTTTCAATGTTAAACAGCGGTGGAAGATTATCAATAATCACATTCCACTCAATTGAAGACAGATTAGTTAAAAAGAAATTCGCTTCATTTACACAAGGCTGTACTTGTCCAAAAGATTTTCCAGTTTGTGTTTGTGGAAAAGTGCCCAAAGCAAAGATAATAAATAAAAAACCGATTGTTGCTTCTTTAGAAGAACTGGAAAACAATCAAAGAAGCAGGAGTGCTAAGTTAAGAATATTGGAAAAACTATAAAAGAGAAAGGTTGAACTACAATGGCATACAATAACAGTGCATACGATTTTAATCGCTTTGCCCCAGAATCAAATGCCGCCCCTAAAAGAGAACCACAAAGAGCACCGCAAAAGAAAGCTGAAATCAAGAGATTTCCACAAAGAGAAGTTAAACCATCACCTAATAAAGCTATTTTGTTTAATGCAGTAATTGCGATAGCAATTGTTTTGATGGTATGCTACAATATATACTTAAGAACAGAGATTAATGATACCAAAAAGGCGGTAGCCGCTGCTAATAAACAAATAGAAACTCTTCAAAGCGAAGAAACAAAGCTTAATGTTAAATTTGAAAAAATAGTATCTTTTTCTTCTCTTGAAGAAGAGGCTATTAAACTCGGTATGCAAAAACGCAGCGAATCACAAATTCATTATATAGATACTTCATCTGAAGATTACGCTGAAATAATTAAATAATTATGGTTATAACAAAAGATTTTATTAAATATTATATATAAACGAGGGTTAAAAATAGCTCTCGTTTTTGCCAAATATAAGTGGTGTTTTGTTAATCGAAAGGAGATATGTGTTAATGGCGAGTAAATCCGGCTCAAGCAAACCAACAAAAAGCATATGGATTAGAGCAGTCGGCATTTTAATGGCGTTTGTTATTGTTGGGTTTGGCACAACTACTTTCGGACTTGTAAACACTATTTTTGTTAAAGGCGAAAAATATTCTGCTCTTGCTGAAAAGCAGCAGTTACAGGATATTGTTACAAAAGCAAAACGCGGTAATATTTATGATAGAAATATGAATGTTTTGGCAACCAGTGCAACTGTTTGGCAGGTTTATGCTTCGCCTAATGATATTGATAAAAAAGACAAACCGCAAATTGCAGAAGATTTAGCTGAAATACTTAGCCTTGATACTAAAAAGGTAAGCGACTATCTTAACAAAAATTCCGGTTATCAGAATATCGGAAAGCCTGTTGAACAAGAAGTTGCAACAAAAGTCAGAGAATATATTTCAAAAAATAAGTTAGGCTCAGTTATCGGTCTTACAGAGACTAATGAAAGATATTATCCTAATGATAATTTAGCTTCTACTGTTTTAGGCTTTGTCGGAACAGATAATCAAGGTCTTGGCGGTGTTGAATCACAATATGATAGCGTTTTAACAGGAACAGCGGGCAGAGTAGTTGCTGCTAAAACTCCCGCAGGTGCAGATTTGCCTTTCTCTTATGAAAAGGTTATTGACGCTCAGGAAGGTAATTCGGTAGTATTAACTATTGATGAATACATACAATCGGTTGTTGAAAAATATGTAGAAGAAAATGTTGAACAAAACTCTGTTAATAACAGAGCTGCCTGCATTGTTATGGATGTAAACTCCGGTGAAATTTTAGCAATGGCTACAAAGCCAGATTTTAATCCAAATGAGCCTTTTAAAATAACTTTAGAAGATAAAGTAGCTAAACAAATTTCAAAAATCGAAGAAACCGGCGATGAAAAAACTGAAAAAGAACAAGAAATTCGCTCGCTTGCTTTGCAGGACCAATGGAAAAATAAAGCGGTTACTGAGATGTATGAGCCGGGTTCTGTTTTTAAAATCATTACCGCTTCAGCGGCTTTGGAAGAAAAAACTTTAACCGATAGCAATACTTTCGATTGTCCCGGTTATATTAAAATCGCAGATAGAACTTATAAATGTGCTAACCGCAACGGTCACGGACATCAGTCATTAGCACAAGCGTTTATGAATTCTTGTAATGCTGCATTTATTTCAATAGGTCAGCATTTAGGTTCTGATAATTTTGCGAAATACAGAAAATCATTCGGACTTGAAGAAAAAACAGGTGTTGATTTACCGGGTGAAGCATCATCAATTACTCATAACTCTAAAAGAATGAGTGCGGTTGAATTAGCTTCCGAGAGTTTTGGTCAAACCTTAAAAATTACTCCGATTCAATTAATAACCGCAATTAGTGCGGCAGTAAACGGCGGATATGTTTATCAGCCTCATGTTTTAAAACAAATTCAAAATTCAGACGGAAATATAGTTAAAAAACAAGAATCAACACTTGTAAGACAGGTAATTTCAGAAGAAACATCAAAAGCTATCTGTGGTTATCTTGAAGGTGTTGTAAGTGAAGGTACAGGAAAAAACGCATATATTCCCGGTTACAGAATAGGCGGTAAAACAGGTACGGCAGAGAAAATTGATACAACCGCCAAAGAGGGCGAGAGAAAGAAATATATTTGTTCTTTCTGCGGTATTGCACCTGCTGATAATCCTCAAATTGCTATTTTAATGCTTATTGATGAGCCGGGTGTTGATAACCCTTATGGCGGTACTTTGGTTGCTCCATCGGTCGGCAAAATGTTTGAAGAAATCTTACCATATCTCGGTGTTTCTCCAAGTTATACAGATTCCGAAGCAAAAGACCTTGCAGTATCTACACCAAATGTGGTAAAATTAAATACAACAGAAGCACAAAAGAAAATTAAAGATGCCGGATTACAGTGTACTGTTATCGGAAACGGTAAAACGGTTGAAGCGCAGTCGCCGTCAGGCTCTTCAACAATCCCATCGGGCGGTAAAGTTATTCTTTATACTGATAAGGATACCAAACGACAAAAAGTTAAAGTTCCTGATTTTACGGGACTTACTATATCAGAAGCAAACCAAGTAGCTGTAAATGCAGGACTTAATATGTATATTAACGGTAATACATCCGATTCAACCGCTTATTCTCAATCAATTGAAAAAGGCAAGAAGGTTGAAAAGGGTACTGTTATTACAGTTAGCTTTAGAGAAATGGTTAATGTTGAATAAGGAAGGATTATTTATGAAATTTTCAGAGATTTATAATTTTGATAACAAAAATATTAAAGATTTTGATGTTACAGGAATTTTCTGTGACTCAAGAAAAGTTACTAAAGATTCTGTCTTTGTTTGTATTGTAGGCAGTGCTATGGACGGTCATGATTTTGCTAAATCTGCTTATGAAAACGGTGCGGGTGTTATTATTTGCGAAAGAGATTTAGGATTGCCTAATCAAATTTTAGTTGATGATACAAAAGCAGTTTATTCGACACTTTGTGCCGCTTATTTCGGTAATCCTGCTAAAAAGTTAAAATTAATCGGTGTAACAGGCACTTCCGGAAAAACTTCTGTTACATATATGACAAAAAGCTTGCTTGAAAAACAAGGCAAAAAAGTTGGCCTTATCGGTACAATTCAAAATATTATCGGTGATGAAACATTACCGGCTAAAAATACAACTCCTGACGCTTATGAACTTCATTCATTGTTTGAATTAATGTTAAAAGCCGGTTGCGAGTATGTTGTAATGGAAGTTTCTTCTCATGCACTCGATCAAAAGAGAGTTTATAATTTAGAGTTTGAATGTGCTATTTTCACAAATCTTACTCAAGACCATCTTGATTATCATAAAACAATTGAAAATTATTTAGCCGCTAAGTTAAAACTCTTTAAAATGGCTAAAAAAGCTATTGTTAATGTTGATGATAATTATGCTAATGAAGTTATCGCTGCTTGTGATTGTCCTGTAATCACATTTTCAGCAGAGAAAAACGAAGCTGATTACACTGCTAAAGATATTAAATTCTTGCCTGATTCTGTTTGTTATGAATTGGTTACAAACTGCAATATCGGTAGAGTTAAAATTTCAACTCCAGGTATTTTCTCGGTTTATAACAGTATGGCAGCAGGTATCGCAGGTATTGCGGTTGGTATTGATTTTAACGATGTTGTTGCAGGTCTTTGTGATGTTATGACAGTAAAAGGAAGAGTAGAGCTTGTTCCTTGTGATAAAGACTTTACTCCTGTAATTGACTATGCTCACACACCTGATGAACTTGAAAATGTCTGCAATATGTTTAATAAAATTAAAAAAGGCAGACTTGTTACATTGTTTGGTTGCGGCGGTGACAGAGATAAAACAAAACGACCTATTATGGGCGAGATTGTTGCTAAATTATCAGATTATGTGGTAGTTACTTCGGATAATCCGAGAAGCGAAGATCCAAATGCCATTATTGATGATATTTTAGTTGGTATGAAAGGAATAAAAACTCCTTATAAAGTAATACCAAACAGAGCTGAAGCTATTGAATTTGCACTTAAAAACGCTAAAAAAGATGATATTGTTTTATTTGCCGGCAAAGGTCACGAAACATATCAAATTTTGGCTACAGGAACAATTCATTTTGACGAGCGTGAAGTAATAGCAAAAGTTCTTTCAGAAATGTAAAAAAGGGGTTTGAAAATGGTTTCTTCAATTTCTGCTATTTTAGGTTTTTTATTAACATTTTTATTGGGATTTATTTTTATTCCGTTTTTAAAAAAGCTTCATTTTGGGCAAACTATTTTGGAAATAGGTCCAAAGTGGCATAAAGATAAACAAGGTACACCGATTATGGGCGGACTTATGTTTATTACAGGTACTCTAATCGCTGTGATTGTTGGCTTTATAATTGCCGGTGTTACAAATACAATTACTTATTTCGGCGATGCTAATTCAATTATTCGCTATATTTCAGGTATTGTAATGGCACTTTTAATGTCGTTTATCGGATTTACCGATGACTATATCAAAGCGGTTAAAAAGCAAAATTTAGGTCTTAAAGC
The DNA here is from genome assembly GCA_934476085.1 of uncultured Eubacteriales bacterium. Classification (GTDB taxonomy): domain Bacteria; phylum Bacillota; class Clostridia; order Oscillospirales; family Acutalibacteraceae; genus RUG11462. The sequence continues at coordinate 16,959 of CAKSNE010000012.1, forward strand.
AAGACAAAAAACTGTAATGCAAATATTAGTTGCCGCTGTTTATCTTTTAACTCTTTACTTAACGGGAATGAAAACAACTGTTATTCCTTTCGTAGGTGAAGTTGATATTGTTTCGGGTGTTGGCCTTATATTTTGGCCTATCGCTTTAATGTTTATTTACGGCTTTACTAATGCTGTTAATTTAACTGACGGTGTTGACGGTTTAGCTTCTAGCGTTACAGTAGTTGTGTCATTGTTCTTTATGACAGCCGGTGCACTTATCAATGGTATGACAGGAACTATTTTACCGGCAGCACTTTGCGGTTCGTTAATAGGCTTTTTAGTTTGGAATATGCATCCTGCAAAGGTGTTTATGGGTGATACAGGCTCAATGTTCTTAGGCGGAATTGTTGTTGCATTTTCATTTGAAATAAATTGTCCTATTATTCTGATTTTAGCAGGTATTTTATATTTATTTGAAGCATTATCTGTTGTAATTCAAGTTACTTATTTTAAATTAACAGGTGGCAAACGCTTATTTAAAATGAGCCCTATTCATCATCATTTTGAACTTTGCGGTTGGAAAGAAAACAAAATAGTTGTTGTTTTCTCGCTTGTTTCATTAATCGGATGTGCTCTTGCATTTTTACTTCTTAAAACAGTTTATTAATTTTTAAAAGGGGAGTTTTAATTGGCTGGTACTGCTCAGAAAAAAAGATTAAAAAAGGCTAGTTTATGGTCTGTAATAAAACAGGACGGAAAAATGGATTTAACATTTTTCTTTCTCGTAACAGGACTTGTTGTAACAGGTCTTGTTATGCTTTTTTCAGCGTCAGCCCCTTATGCTTCTAATTACTATAATAACAGTTATTATTTTATTACAAGACAGCTGATTTTTGCGGTCGGCGGTTTTATTTTAATGATAATTGTATCTAAAATAGATTATCATATTTTAAAGAAATTAGCTTGGCCGATTACAGTTATTTCTGTGCTTATGCTTATATTGGTTTTGATTTTACCGTCGACTAAAGACGGATTTCATCGTTGGCTTAACCTTGGTTTTATTCAATTCCAGCCTTCTGAAATTGCAAAGTTTGCAATGATAGTTTTGATTTCAGCACTTGTATCTGCAAATTCAAAAAGAATGAAAGAAATGAAATTCCAGTTTTTTTTGTTAGGTATAATTTGCAGCTTTTGTGTTTTAATTTTAGCTGAAAACCATCTTTCTGCTACTATTCTTGTGTTCTTAATCGGCTTTGTTTTGATGTTTATTGGCGGAATGAGTATAAAACTCGTTGTTGGAATGAGTGCAATAGGTGTTGTAGGTGTTTTTGGTGCAATTGCAACCGGTGCTATCAGTTACGCCAGTGACCGTATTAAGTATTGGATTGATCCGTGGCTTGATAAACGAGGAAAAGGATTTCAAACTATTCAATCACTTTTAGCTATTGCATCAGGCGGTGCAATGGGTAGGGGAATAGGCCAATCAAACCAAAAATATCTTTGGCTTCCTGAACCGCAAAATGACTTTATTTTTGCTGTTGTATGTGAAGAACTTGGATTTGTTGGTGCAATGTTAATCATAATCGGATTTGGTCTTTTGGTTTGGCGTGGATTTGTTATAGCACTTAAAGCTAATGATAAATTTGGTATGCTTTTGTGTATCGGACTTGTTTTTCAAGTAGGACTTCAAACAGTTTTGAATATCTTGGTTGTTACAAATACAATTCCAAATACAGGTATTAGCTTGCCTTTCTTTAGTTATGGCGGTACATCGCTTGTAATGTTGCTTGTTCAAATGGGAATTGTTTTGTCAATTTCAAGAAGTGCAAATATTGAAAAAGTTTAGGGGTAAAAATAATGAATATTGTATTTGTTGCCGGTGGTACCGGCGGTCATATTAATCCTGCTTTAGCTATTGCGGGAACTTTAAAAAGAAAATATCCTGATATAAAAATCAGTTTTATAGGCAACAGAAAGGGTATGGAAGCTACACTCGTTCCAAAAGCGGGCTATAAATTCTATCCGATTGATGTTGCAGGCTTCCAAAGAAAAATCAGTCTTAATAATATTAAAAGAAACGCTGTTGCGGTTTATAGAATGTTTAAATCAACTGTTCAGGCGGAAAAAATTCTTGAAATTTTAAAGCCTGATGTAGTTGTTGGTACAGGCGGTTATACTTGCGGACCGGTTCTTCGTAAAGCGGCAAAAATGGGTATAAAAACTGCTACTCATGAACAAAATGCTTTTCCCGGAGTTACAACAAAAACACTTTGTAAATATGTTGATGAAGTAATGGTTGCAATGCCTGACGCTATTAAGCGTTTGCCTGATAATCGTACATATACAGTAACTGGAAACCCTGTTAGACAGTCAATTATTGATATGACTCGTGAAGAAGCCAGAAAAGCACTTGACCTTGATAATCGTCCTATGATTTTATCGCTTGGCGGCTCGTTAGGTGCCAGAGCAGTAAACGAAGCGATTGCCGATGTTTTAGCTTGGCATGCTAACAGTAAAAAGTATTATCATTTTCACGCTATCGGTAAATACGGTGTTGATTGGATGCCGGATCTAATCCGTTCAAAAGGTGTTGAATTTGACAAGCTTGATAATTTAAGGATTTCTGAATATATTTATGATATGGATGTTTGTATGGCGGCGGCTGATTTGGTTATTAACCGTGCAGGCGCATCTACAATCAGCGAATTACAGGTTAAAGGAATGCCTTCAATTTTAATTCCATCTCCAAATGTAGCAGAAAATCATCAGTATTATAATGCAAAAACTCTTTCAGACAACGGTGCGGCTATTTTAATAGAAGAAAAAGACCTTACCGGTGAAAAGCTGATTGAAGCTATTAAATCAGTAATTGATGATAAAGAAAAGCTTAAACAAATGGGTGAAAACGCTAAAAAAACTGCTGTTTTTGATGCTAATGAACGCATTTGTGATGTAATAATGAATTTATATAATAAGAAATAATAACAATTTTGCCCTCGGTTTCATAGAATAAAGTGCATATTAAGTTTTATGAATAGAGGGTGTTGTTATTGGAAAAACTTATTATCAGCGGCAAAAGAGTGTTGAATGGCGAAGTTAATATTCATGGCGCTAAAAATGCGGCTCTTCCGATTTTGTGTGCTTCGATTTTATGTGATGAAAAAGTTGTGTTAAAAAACTGCCCTTGTCTTACAGATGTTGATAACACAATTGAAATTTTAGAATTTTTAGGTTGTAAAGTTTTTCGTAGCGGTAATACAGTAGAGATTTTGCCTTCTTCTTATCAAAAAACGTTTATTCCTGAGCATTTTATGAATAAAATGCGTTCGTCAATTATTTTTTTAGGTTCACTTTTATCTAATAACGGTTGTGCAAAACTTTGTATGCCCGGTGGTTGTGAATTAGGACCCAGACCGATTGATATTCATCTAAATGGTCTTAGAAAACTTGGAATAACAATTAATGAAAAATTCGGAAACATTGATTGTAAATGCAATAAAATAACGGGTACATCAATAAATCTCCCTTTTCCGAGCGTTGGAGCAACAGAAAATATAATGCTTGCCGCAGTAAAGGGAAAAGGCAAAACTGTTATACATAATGCCGCCAGAGAGCCGGAAATAAAAGACCTTGAAAAATTTTTAAATAAGTGCGGAGCTGATGTTTCAGGTGCGGGCGGCGACAGTATCGTTATAAATGGCGTTGATAAGCTTTATGGCTGTGTTCATTCGGTTTTGCCTGATAGAATAGAAGCGTCAACTTATATGGCTTTTGCCGCAGTAACAGGCGGTGAGCTTGTTTTAAATAATGTTTGTATCGAACATATTGAGCCGGTTGTTTTTGCTTTTCGTGAAGCAGGTTGCTTGGTTGATTTGTTTGATGAAAAAATAAAAATTAAAGCACCAAAGCGATTGAATAGAGTAAACCATATAAAAACGCTGGTTTACCCGGGTTTTCCAACCGATTCAATTATGCCGCTTATGGCTATGTGTTGCGTTGCAAACGGAACTTCAATTTTTGAAGAAACTATTTTTCAAAGCAGATTTAAGGCTGCTGAAGAATTAAATAAATTAGGTGCAAATATAAAAGTTTATGATAGAGTTGCGGTAGTAGAAGGTGTAGAAAAACTCTTTGGAACAGAAGTTAAAGCAACAGATTTGCGTGGGGGAGCGGCACTTGTTTGTGCAGGGCTTTATGCTGATGGCAAAACAGTTGTTTCGGAGCTTAGTCATATTGACAGAGGCTATGAGAATTTAGAAGAAAATTTAAACTTAATAGGTGCAGATATAAAACGGAGCTAAGTAGAAAAATGAATGATAGAAGAGAACAGATGAATAATAACGGGCGTAATTCTAAAGTTCGTCAACAAAATATAAATAGAGAGCGTAATAACAATCAACGAGCAAACGATGTTCATTCGCCTGAAAATATCGTAAGAGAAAGGCGGAATAATACCACTAGAACAAATAGCGTCAAAAACAAAAAGCCTTCAGGTCAAAAACCACAAAGTAAAAACAGACAAAGAATTGATTTAACAAAAAAACGCCCTCAACCTCAAAGCAGAGAGCGACAAAATATAGATAAAAAGGTCAATGAAAGAAAAGAAAAGAAAAAGTTTGTTTCCAAAAAACGAATTAAAAAAAGAAACAGATTTTTAGCTATTGCTTCAATAGTAGTAGTTTTAGTTGCAGCTTTTACAACTTTATCATTAACTGTGTTTTTCCCGATAAAAACAATATCAGTTGAAAATAATAAAAAATATTCTGCCGGAGAGATTGAGTCGGCTATTGGTATAGTAAAGGGAGATAATTTATTATTAGCAAGCGAATCAAGAGCAAATTCTTCCATAAAGCAAAATTATCCTTATGTAAAATCGGTTAAGTTTAATAAAAAATTACCGTTTACATTAAAGGTTGATGTTACAGAATATTCTGTTTTTTCTCAGGTTAAATTCGGCGGCGGGTATTTAAGAATTGCTGATGACGGAAAAATTTTGGAGCTTTCAAACGATTATCTTAAAAATGTTCCTGTTGTTACAGGAAGTGATGCTATAAAAACAAAAGTCGGAGAAACAATAGCGTTTAAAGAAGACAGTAAAGATGATAATATTTTGTCAAAAGTTAAAGAGATAATAAAAGCTTTTAATTCAAGCAGTTTAAAAGGGATTACTTTAATTAATTTTGAAAATATGCAAGATATTAGAGTTACTTATAATAATAAAATTGTTATGCTTTTAGGTTCAAGCTCAAATCTTTCAAAAAAACTTACTCATGCTAAAGCAACCCTTGAAGCCAGGGGAGATAACGGTGAGTCGGGAACGCTTAATTTAAGCCGTATTCCAAGTGCTAAAAATGAAGCAAGTTTTATTCCGAGAGAGCTTGAAGATAAAGAAATAGCAGGAAAATAAAAAATAATTAATATTTTTAACAAAAAAATAAAAAAAGTGTTGAAAATTTTCCAGATACATGTTACAATTAAGCAGTGAATTAGATTATCATGGGATTTTAAGATATTTAGGAGGATTAAATTATGAGTTTAGATACAAGTAATGGAGCAAACGATGTAAATGATGTTGTTCAAATTAAAGTCATCGGTGTAGGTGGCGGTGGCGGAAACGCTATCGACAGAATGGTTGAAGCCGGTGTAAACGGTGCTGAGTTTGTTGCTGTAAACTCTGATAAACAGGCACTTTTGCGTTCAAGAGCCGATGTTAAAATTCAAATTGGTGAAAAACTTACTCATGGTCAGGGTGCAGGCGCTAAACCGGAAGTTGGTAAAGGTGCTGCTGAAGAGTCTAAAGATGATGTTATCGCTGCTTTAAAAGGCACTGATATGGTATTTGTTACTGCCGGTATGGGCGGTGGCACAGGTACAGGTGCTGCTCCTGTTGTTGCTCAGGTTGCTAAAGATATGGGCATTCTTACAGTCGGCGTTGTAACTAAACCTTTCGCTTTCGAAGGCAAACGCCGTATGGAACAAGCTGAAAAAGGTATCGCTGATCTTGCAGGTCATGTTGATTCACTTATCGTTATTCCTAACGAAAGATTAAAATTAGTTTCAGAACAAAAAATTACATTTATGAACGCTTTCCAAATTGCTGATGATGTTCTTCGTCTTGGCGTTCAAAATATTTCAGAGCTTATTAAAATGCCTGCTACTGTTAACCTTGACTTTGCTGATGTTACATCAGTAATGAAAGATTCAGGCTATGCTCATATGGGTGTTGGTACTGCAACAGGTAGAGATAAAGCTGAAACAGCTGCTCATGCTGCTATTACCAGCCCACTTATCGAAACATCAATGAATGGCGCTAAAGGACTTATTGTCTGCGTTGTTGCTTCACCTGACATTGGTCTTGATGAAGTTTCTGATGCTTCTACAATTATCCAAGAAGCTGCTCATCCGGATGCTAACATCATTTGGGGTATTATGTTTGATAACAAACTTGAAGATACTATCAAAATTACAGTTGTTGCTACAGGCTCAGCTGACACACCTGCTCAAAGCGGCAAACCTGAAATGCCTAGCTTTAATGTAGATTCAGCTGCTGATGATAACGACTTCTATGATGATGTTTCATCGATTTTTAATAAGTAATTTATTATAAATAATTTTTTTAATTAAATCCGACAAACTTCTGTCGGATTTAATTGTTGTATAAAGGTTTTTGGAGTTTTTTATGGATTGGATTGAAATTTTAGTTACTATTCCTGTTTCACAAGTTGATAAGGCCAGTGATGTTTGCACAATGGTTGTGCCTTATGGTTTTTATATTGAAGATTATTCAGAACTTGAAAAAGATGCGCTTGAAATAGCTCATATTGATTTAATTGATGAAGAGTTAATTGAAAAACCACGAGATAAAGCGATTATTCATATTTATATTGACCCAGAGTCTAATTATAATGATGCGATCGAATTTTTAAATTACCGCTTTAATGCTGAAAATCTTGATTTTAATATTGATACTAAAAGTATTTCTGAAGAAGATTGGGCAAACAATTGGAAAAAGTATTTTAAACCAACCGAAATAGGCGAAAAGTTGCTTATATTGCCTGAATGGGAGCAAAAACCTGATACTGACAGAAAAATATTAACTATTGATCCAGGTGCTGCATTCGGCACAGGAACTCATTCTACAACAAAGCTATGCTTAGGTGCTATTGAAAAGCATATAAAAACCGATGATAAAGTGCTTGATATAGGTACAGGCTCAGGTATTTTATCTATCGCTTCGTTGCTTATGGGTGCAAAAAGTGCTTTAGGTGTTGACATTGATGCTTTGGCTGTAAAAACCGCAACTGAAAACGGAGCTAAAAACGGCTTTTATGAGCCTGAATATAAAATGGTTTGTGGCGATTTAGCCGATAAAGTTGAAGGTAAATATGATGTTTGTATTGCTAATATTGTCGCTGATGTAATTATTCGTCTTTGTGATAGTGTTACTGATTTTATAGTGCCAAAAGGATTATTTATTACATCGGGTATTATTGATACAAGACTTGATGATGTTGTTAAAAAACTAAAAGAAACTAATTTTGAAATTATGGAAACATACGAAGAAAAAGGCTGGGTTTGTATGGTTTCTAGATATATGGGAGAATAATTAATGCTAGTTTATGAAGAACAAAAACAGCGACTTTCTGCGTATGAAGATGAGCTAAAAGACTTAAAAGACGCTTTAAATCTTGATGAAGTTACTAAACAGGTTGCAGAGCTTGAAGCTGAATCGGCTAAAGACGGATTTTGGGATGATGTTGAAAATTCTCAAAAAATTCTTAAAAAGACAAGCCATTTAAAAGCAATTGTAAAGGATTATAATGACCTTAAATCTGCTTATGATGACGCTATGGTACTTATTGAAATGGCCGATGAAGAAGAAGACGAATCTTTACTTGAAGAAGTTGTTTCAAATGTTGATAAATTCATTAAAGATTATGAGAATATGCGTTTATCAACACTTTTAAACGGTGAATATGACTCAAATAACGCTATTTTAACATTTCATGCAGGTGCAGGCGGAACAGAAGCTCAAGATTGGGTAGAAATGCTTTATAGAATGTATACCCATTGGGCAGAACGCCACGATTTTACTGTTAAAACACTTGATTATCTTGATGGTGATGATGCAGGTCTTAAAAGTGCGGTTATGCTTGTTGAAGGCGTTAATGCTTATGGTTATTTAAAGGGTGAAATGGGAGTTCATCGTTTGGTGCGTGTTTCTCCGTTTGACTCTTCGGGCCGTCGTCATACATCGTTTGCTTCACTTGAAGTTATGCCTGAAATTGATGACGATATTGAAATTGATATTAACCCCGATGACCTTAGAGTTGATACTTTCCGTTCATCCGGTGCGGGCGGTCAGCATGTAAACAAAACTTCGTCTGCTATTAGAATTACTCATATTCCGACAGGTATCGTTGTTTCTTGTCAAAACGAGCGTTCACAACATCAAAACCGTGACCAAGCAATGAAAATGTTAAAATCAAAATTGCTTGAAATTAAAGAAAGGGAACACCTTGATAAAATTGAAGATATAAAAGGTGTTCAAAAAGAAATTGCCTGGGGCTCACAAATTCGTTCTTATGTATTTATGCCTTATACATTGGCAAAAGACCATAGAACAAACTTTGAAAACGGTAATATAAATGCTGTTATGGACGGCGATTTAGACGGATTTATTAATGCTTATTTAAAAGCTAAATCAAAAGGCGAAATATAATCTATATAATACAAAAGCACTTAATTTCACTAGGAAATTAAGTGCTTTTGCTCATTTTATATTATTTGTTTCTCTTTTTCTTTTAAACTAAAATTTTTAAAATATTTGTTGTAATCGTTGCAAATAAAATTCGCTATTTTTTTATTTTTAAACTATATATTAATTTGTTTCTTTAAGTTTAAAGTCAAATTCCATTGCAAGTGCGTTAAAAAGTTGTTGCATTACTGTATTAGCAATGGCAATAATATCTGTTTTTTGGATATAAGAAATCATTTGTAATTGTTTTTCTTTTGGTACATTGTAAGCACTGAGACTCATTGTTATAAATCGTTCTAATTTTTGTTTTAAGGTGAAATACATATCGCAAGGGTGTGCCATATATGCACGCATAATTCCCGATGAACCGATTTCTAATTCATAAAAATCGCTTTCAATGCAGTTTGGCAAAAATTCACCAAAAATTTTATATAATTCTTTTGTAGTTTTTTGATGTATATATTCCGAAATTTTCGGTTGAGTGTATGCTTCAACATAAATAGCACGCAAATTTTCATTTAATTCTGCTAATGTTAGTTGAATAGATGTTTCAACAACATATAACAAAACAGGGTCAATATTGCTTTTTGTAATTTGGTTTGCAATGCTAAATTGATTAGCAAACATAAATTCAGTTAAATCCATCAAAACGGCGTCTTTTGTAGGAAATATGTTATGAAAAGAACTGCTTGTAACGTCGGCTTCTTTCATAATTTCAGCCATTGTTGAATTGTGATAGCCCTTTTCTATAAACATTTTTACGCACACTGATAAAATTCTTCTTTTTGCATCTTCTTTATTATATCTTCTTGTCATTTAAACCTCTGTAAAATAATAACTTTGGATTGCAATCCAATTATAATATATTTTTTAAAAATAATCAATAGAATTTTACAAATCTTAACGAAAAATTAACTCCTTATCAAGATTTGATAAGGAGTTAAAACTTTAATCTAAATATTTTTCTGCTTGAGTGTGCCACATTTGTGCGTATTTGCCGTTTTGTTTTAACAATTCTTCGTGTGAGCCTTGTTCAACAATTTTGCCGTTTTCAAGCATATATATTTTATCTGCAATTCGTGTTGTTGAGAGCCTGTGCGAAATAAATATAACTGTGCTGTCTTTTGCGGCAGAAAGCATATATTTATTAAGATTGTACTCGGCAATCGGGTCGAGTGCACTTGAAGGCTCATCAAGAATAATAAGCCCGGCTTTTTTAAAGAATGCACGCGAAACAGCTACTTTTTGCGATTCGCCGCCTGAAAGGTTTACGCCGTTATCATCAAATTCCGTTGTTAAAAGCGTATCAACACCGTCTTTTAAGTCATCAAGTTTGTCTTTAAATCCGCTGTTTTCAAGCGAAGTACATACTTTTTTATCAGAAACATTATCAGAAATATCCATAACAACATTTTCTTTAAGTGTTGCGGCATAAATATTAAAATCCTGAAAAATAACGCCGATTGACTTGCGGTATTGCTCTACATCAAAGTCTTTAATATCTGTTCCGTCTTGCTTTATAATGCCGTCGGTTGGATCATAAAGACGCATTATAAGTTTAATAAGCGTGGTTTTGCCGGCACCGTTGTAACCGACAAGAGCAATTTTTTCTTTGGGTTTAATATTTAGCGAAATGCCTTTTATAATCTCGCCGTCTTTATCGTTGTATGCAAATTTTACGTTTTCAAGCGTAATCTCTTTCGGCTTGTTGTCAACGCTTAAATTCTTTTTAGAAGTAATTTTGCATTTTTCAGCCAAAAATGATTTTATTTTATCAACATAAAGACAACTTTCAGCAGTATTTGTTATTGTCGTTGTGAAAATAGTTAAATCCCAAGAAAGTCGCCAACAAGAACTTGTTATAACAATTATCATTGAGTAACTGATTGTGTGCAAAACGGTTGCCTGGTAAATAAGCAACAAAATCAGCAAAAGGTTTATAATCGGCTCTTGTAGTAAAGTAGACAGAATATTATTTAAAACAAGTTTTTTGTCATATTTACGAAGTGTGCCGAGCAGTTCACCGTAAGATTGATCGTAACGCTCAAAAGCATTTGACTTTGAATCGGGATTAAGACGCAATTCTTTTGCGTAATCAAGCAAGTAAAACAAGCGTTTTGTATAATCGGCTTTTCTGTATTTAGGTTGAGCTTCTTTGTTTTTGCCATACCACAGTTTGCTTCTGGAAAGCTGCACTCCGATTTTTATTACTGTAGTAATAAGCACCAAAATTGTAGCAGGCAGGTTTTTAGTAGCAAAAAATGCACCTGTTGTAATAATTCCGCCGAAACAATCGCAAAGGTTCATCAACATATTAAATGTGCCTTCAATCATAAAGTCACATTTTTCAACAGTAAGAACAAAATCGTTGTAATACTCGGGATTATCAAATTTTTCAAGATCGCAACTTCTTGCTTTGTCATAAATGGTATCTTTTAAATTTTCTTTTGCTTTTAACAATACCTTTGGAGAAAACCTTTGCCAAGCAACGCCCGAAAGGGTTGAAGTTATTACCAAAAGTCCGAAAACAATAGCAATAGCGGTAATGGTTTTTTCAAAACCGCGATGATACTCAACAGATTCAAGCACATAATTTATAAGCCAAGTCCATTCAATAAAAACAAAAACCGCTACTCTGAATTTTTCAAGCATACAAAGCACCATACCAAGCGGTGAAGCTTTGAATAACACTTTAATTAGGTATAAATTGTTTTTATAAAGCGTTTTTGCACTAACCTTAGGCTTTTGAATTGTTTTGTTATTTTGTTTGCTCATTGTGTTACCTCCTTTGCGAGATAACTGTCGGCCTGATGAGAATACATTGTCGCATAGTCGCTGTTATTCGCCATCAACTGCTTATGAGAACCCATTTCGGTTAATTCACCGTTTTTAAACATAAGAACACAGTCAGCCTGTTTTACAGATGAAAGACGGTGCGAAATAAACACAGTTGTTTTGCCTAATGACTCTTTCATAATAGTGTCAAACAAATGATACTCGGCAATCGGGTCGAGTGCGCTTGTAGGCTCATCAAAAATCATAGCAGGGCGATTTTGAACAATCGCTCGTGCACAGGCGAGTTTTTGGTATTGTCCTCCGGAAAGAACCGCACCGGTTTCGTCAAATTCTTTTGTTAAAACAGTGTTTATGCCGTTTTCAAGTGAAGCAACTTTATCGTATAAATCAACTTTTTTAAGTGCATCTACTGCCGCTTTTTCAGGTTCTTTAACGTCAGCACCCATTGTTATGTTGTTTATAATGCTGTCGGCAATAACTTTGTAATCTTGAAAAGCCGCTGAAAAAAGTTTGCGATATTGCGATAAATTATACTCTTTAATATTTATTCCGTTCAGCAAAATTTCGCCTTCGTCAACATCGTAAAGTCGCAGTATCAGTTTTACAACAGTTGTTTTGCCTGCACCGTTTTGTCCGACAAAAGCATAAATCTTTTTGCCTTCCAGTTTAAAAGAAATGTTTTTTAAATTCGGCTTGTCTTTTTTATAACTAAAATAAACATTTTTAAATTCAATTGATTCTATTTCGTTCGGTGCGTCTATTCCGTCAGAATCTTCAGGAATAGCAGGTTTGTGGGCAATAAAATCTTGTGCGTTTTGAACATAAAAGCATTCGTTTTGATTGTTTGTAATTGAATTGCAAAGATTAATAATTCCCCATGCCGCCGAACTCATAACGCCGACCATTACAGTAAGTCCCGCAAGCGAAACCGAGCCGACAACTATTGCTTTATAGGTGGTATAAGCAAGAACGCCCTCAAAAATCAACGAGAACATAAAAACGCCTTTTATCCAATCAAGAAAACCGCGTTTAAACGAGTATTTATCAATAATTTCAATACTACTGTCAATTGCTTGTTTATGCTCGTTTTGAATTACATCATAAACATTTGTAAGACGCATTTCCTTTGAATAGTTTTGTAAATGAAGCGTTCTCATAACGTATTGAATAACCCTGTTAAACTTGGTTGATTCTTTGTAAACCTTTTGATTTAGGCGATTGAGTCTTGTTGCAAAAATAAAGTTGCCTATAAGCGGGAATAATAAAAATACCGCCGAAAATTTATCAATATTAAACATAGCGATAAGTAAAAATACAACTCGATATGCCTGACCGAATATTCCGCAAGTATTACAGAAAACCTGCATTATTCTGTTAGAAGTGTTGTCAAGTGCCATTGTATATTTATTGTAAAATTCGGGGTTTTCATAGCATTGTAAATCAGCGTTACCTGCTACTTTAAACAATTTTTTGTTGTAGTAATTGTTAAATCTGGTCCAAACCATATCCTGCGAATAGCAATAAAAAATAGATTGTGCTATGGAACAAATTATCGTTATCGCAAAAAATCCGATAACATAGGCACAAATTTTTGAAAATGGCTCATTTGCCGCAATAGAATTTACAATTGTCTGATAATAATATGAACTTTCGTAAGCATAAACCGATTGTGCAAGAATTTCAATTATTATATATGTAAAAAAGTACGGCTTATGAAAATTAAAAACATTTTTTACACAGTAAAGGCTGTTTCTAAATACCTGCGAAGCGGTTAGTGAATCCTCGTCTTTCTTCTTAAACATTTTCCTCTCCTTTTTTGTATATACCCCAAAAATCTTAACACGGTTAATTTAAAGCGTATATTGATTTTGCTTGTGTAATAATTTTTTCTAATACTGAAAAATAAATAATTCAACAAAACACACCAAATTTATGTCGAATACATTTATTATACAGTTTATTACCATAAATTTCAATCATTTACGGTAAAAGAAGTATATTACAACAACATTATGCCATAAATTCTGCCAAAAGTCAATGGCAGAATTTATGGCATATATAATCAAATTGGTGATTGTTATGATTTATAAAAGAATTAGAGATTTAAGAGAAGATAAGGATTGGAGTCAACAAAAAGTTGCAGATATGCTTTTTATTAATAGAAGAACATATTCGGCTTATGAAAACGGTGTTAATTCTATGACTCCGGAAACTCTTATTAAATTATCTAAAATATATAATGTAAGTATTGATTATTTATTAGAACAAACTGATAATCCTAAAACTAACAAATAGCAAAGAAACCACCAAAAAATTGGTGGTTTCTTTACTGTTTGTTTCTGGAGCTGCTAACCGGATTTGAACCGGTGACCTCTTCCTTACCAAGGAAGTGCTCTGCCGACTGAGCCATAGCAGCAAATATTAATTTTTTATAGTTATTTGTTAAAAAAGCAACAATAATATTATATTGAAAACATTGATAAAAGTCAAGTGTTTTTTATAAAAAAGAAAATTTAGTCATTTTTTATAAAAATTCTTTTTAGCGAAAATTTCACTTTACTTTATGGCAATATTATAGTATTATATATAAGATGAAATCATATTGATTAAATTGTGAAAGGAATACTAAAAATGAAACCTGTTTATAAAAGAATTTTATTAAAACTTTCCGGTGAGGCTCTTGCCGGTGATAAAGGTACCGGTCTTGATTTTGATAAAGTTCTAGAAATTTGCAGCAGTATAAAAAAATGTGCTGATCTCGGAACTCAAATTGGTATCGTTGTAGGCGGCGGTAACTTTTGGAGAGGTCGTTCAAGCGGTAAAATGGATAGAACAAGAGCAGACCACATGGGTATGCTTGCAACCGTTATTAATGCTTTGGCTCTCGCTGACGCTTTAGAACAATTAGGCGTTCCTGTTCGTGTTCAAACTGCTATTGAAATGAATAAAATTGCCGAGCCTTATATTAGAAACCGTGCAATTCGTCATCTTGAAAAGGGTAGAGTTGTTATTTTTGGTTGCGGTACAGGCAACCCATTCTTCTCAACTGATACAGGTGCTACACTTCGTGCTGTTGAAATTGATGCGGATATTATTTTCAAAGCAACTAATGTTGATGGTGTTTACGACAGTGATCCTAAGACAAATCCTGATGCTAAAAAGTATACTACTTTAAGTCAAATGGATGTTCTTGATAAAAACTTAAAGGTTATGGACAGCACCGCTGCTTCACTTAGTATGGATAATAATATGCCTATTTTGGTATTCTCACTCGAAGAGCCTGATAATATTGTTAAAGCACTTTGCGGTGAAGATATAGGCACTTTGGTTAAATAAATTTTTAAAAAAGAAAGGTGAAAAAACTATGAGTGAAATTATTACAAAATGCGAAGAAAAAATGAATAAAACTATTGACGCACTTGATAAAGAATATGCTTCAATAAGAGCAGGAAGAGCTAACCCAGCTGTTTTAAATAAAGTTGTAGTTGATTATTACGGAACTCCTACTCCTGTTGCTCAAATGGCTGCAGTTTCAGTTCCTGAACCTAGAACATTAATGATTGCTCCTTGGGATGCAAGCACATTAAAAGAAATTGAAAAAGCTATTCAAACATCGGATATTGGTATTAACCCAACTAACGACGGTAAAGCTATCAGACTTAATTTCCCACCGCTTACCGAAGAACGCAGAAAAGAGCTTTGTAAAGATATTAAAAAATATGCTGAAGAAGCAAAGGTTTCTATTCGTTCATCACGCCGTGACGCTATTGAAAAATTAAAAGCACAGAAAAAAGACGGTGAAATTACCGAAGATGATGTTAAACATCTCGAGAAAAAAGTTCAGGATCTTACAGATAAATACTGTAAAGAAGCTGACGATCTTTCATCAAACAAAGAAAAAGAGATTATGTCTGTTTAATTTAAGATAAAGTTAAGGCGACAAAATTTTTGTCGCCTTAAAGTTCTTTTTTGAAAGGTTTATATTTTATGTTTAAAAAGAAACATACGGTTGATTTTAATAATTTACCAAAGCATATCGGCATAATAATGGATGGCAACGGCAGATGGGCAAAAAAGCGAAAATTGCCTAGAAAAGCGGGCCATTCTGTCGGTGCAAAAACATTTAAGTCTATTGCCAGATACTGCAATAAAATAGGTATTGAATATTTAACCGTTTATGCGTTTTCAACAGAAAATTGGAAAAGACCGAAAGATGAAGTTGATGCAATAATGAAACTTCTTAAAGATTACTTGGTTGATGCGAAAAACTTTAAAGATGAAAATATTAAGGTTAAATTTATCGGTGATTTAGCTCCGCTTAGTGATGAACTTAAAAAACTTATTGTTGACGCAGAAGAAGGTTCGGCTGATGCAACCGGTCTTAATTTAAATATTGCACTTAATTACGGCGGACGAGATGAAATTGTTCACGCAGTTAAATGTGTTGTAGAAGATGTTGAAAACGGTAAATTGAAAAAAGAAGATATTTGTGAAAGTTCAATTTCGGATAGAATTTATACTGCAAATCAGCCTGATCCCGATATTATTATCAGACCCAGCGGGGAATATAGATTATCAAACTTTATGATTTGGCAGGCAGCTTACAGCGAATTTTGGTATTCGGATGTTTTGTGGCCTGATTTTAGTTCAAAAGATTTAGATAAAGCAATTTGTGATTTTCAGAATAGAAACAGACGCTTTGGTGGCGTTTAAAAATAGGAGTAAAACTTTTTTGAAAGGATTTTTAAAATGAAAAAAAGAATCATTTCCGGTGTTATCGGAGCTATTTTTATTATAGTTGCATTAGTTTTGCGAGAAACAGTTGTATTTAATATTGTTCTTGGTTTAGCATTAGTTATTGCTATGCTTGAAGCGCAGGTTACAACAAAATTAGTTTCAAATACAAGCATTGTTATATTAAGTTGCATTTATGCTTTTGCAAGTGCATTTTTTCCGTTGTTTGGCTTTGTTCCGACAGGCGTTGTAGTTACAGCACTTTATGTTTTAGCAGTTATTTTGATAGTTTTATCAAATACAAAAGCCGCTAATATATATAAAGTTTTTTATAGTGTAGGAATTACACTTTTAGTTTCTTGTGGACTTGTAAGCTTGCTTTATATCAGCAATCTTTATAATACAAAAGATTATATGTATGTATCATCTGATTGTTTATTCTTCTTAATTTTAACTTTTGGCGGTGCTTGGTTTGCCGATACAGGTGCATATTTTGTTGGCAGTAAATTCGGTAAAACTAAAATCGCTCCTACAATAAGCCCTAAAAAGTCTTTAGAAGGCGTTGTTGGCGGTGTTGTTACTACTGTTTTACTTATGCTTATAATCGGTCTTATTTGGAATGGTGCTGTTCTTGATAAAAATAGCTATATTCAATTTGGTTGGTTAGTTTTAGTTTCTATTATTTGCCCGTTAGTCGGACTTGTAGGCGATTTATTCTTCTCATACATTAAAAGATCTTGTAATTTAAAAGACTATGGTAAAATTATGCCCGGTCACGGCGGTGTTTTAGACAGAGTTGACTCATTGATTTTTGTCGCTCCGTTTATTGCAATGTTTTTGATGTATGTTCCTATTATTGTTCATAAATAATTTGGTGATATAATGAATTTATCTATTTTAGGCTCAACCGGTTCAATCGGTACTCAAACACTTGATGTTGCAAGAAAACAAGGATATGAAGTATCTGTTTTGTGTGCAAATAAAAGCGTATCAAAAATAGAAAATCAAATAAGAGAGTTTTCTCCCGATATTGCGGTAATGGCTGATGAAAAAGCCGCAAAAGAACTTATAATAAAAGTAGCTGATACTTCTACAAAAGTGCTTTCGGGTGATGATGGTGTAGAAACAGCGGCAACTTATGAAAAGTCGGATGTTGTTTTAAATTCGTTTGTCGGTATGTCGGGACTTGTTCCGACAGTCGCTGCAATTAATGCAAATAAAACGATTGCTCTAGCTAATAAAGAAACATTAGTTGCCGGTGGCGACTATGTAATGAATTTAGCTAAGGAAAAAGGCGTTGCTATTTTGCCTGTTGACTCTGAACATTCGGCTATTTTCCAATGCTTGCAGGGAAAAGCACCTAACAATGCGTTAAAACGAATTATCTTGACTGCATCAGGCGGACCTTTTTTCGGATTTGACAGAGAAAAACTTAAAAATGTTAAAGCAAGCGATGCGTTGAAACATCCTAATTGGGATATGGGACAAAAAATAACCATTGACTGTGCTACAATGATGAACAAAGGTTTTGAACTTATTGAAGCGGTGCATTTGTTTGGGGTAAAACCTGAAAATGTGGATGTTTTGGTTCATCGTGAAAGTATTGTTCACTCAATGGTTGAGTATGATGATAACTCGGTTATTGCTCAACTGGGCGTACCTGATATGAGAATTCCTATTCAGTATGCGCTCACTTATCCAAACCGTTATGAATCTCCTGTAAAGCAGCTTGATTTGGCAAAAATTTGTACGCTTTCATTTTATGAACCCGATGTAAAAGCATTTGCTTGTTTGGATATTTGTAAAAAAGCGATTGCAAAGGGCGGGCTTGTTCCAACAGCAGTTAATGCAGCTAACGAGGTTGCGGTAGCGTTGTTTTTACAAGATAAAATAGGATTTTTGGATATTGAAAATATAGCCAGAGAAGCTTATGAAAATCAAAAGGTGATTGAATATAATTCAGTTGAAGAAGTAATTGAGGCTGATAAAGCCGCTAGGGAATCAGTAAAACTAAAATACAATTGAGGCGATTGAGATTTTTATTAACATTGTAAACACAGTTTGGCCCATTTTAGTGGCAATTTTAGTATTTGGACTAATAGTTTTTATTCATGAATTTGGTCATTTTATTTTTGCAAAAGCCTTTAATATTAAGGTAAATGAATTTGCTATAGGATTTGGTCCTGCTATTTTAAAATTTCAAAAAGGCGAAACTAAATATGCCATTCGTATTCTTCCTTTTGGTGGCTATTGTGCTATGGAGGGTGAAGACAGCGATAGCACCGATGAACGTGCATTTTTTAGAGCAAAGCCTTGGAAAAGAATTATTGTTGTAGCTGCGGGTGCAGTTTTCAATATTATTTTAGGTTTTATTTTAATGGTTTCTACCGTTGCTATTTCAGGTGCAATTCAAGAAAATCATTTGCTTGCAACAACTACTGTTGCTCGTTTTTCTGAAAATGCAACCACAAATAAAAATAATGGTTTAAAAGAAAACGATGTTATTAAAAAGATTAACGGTAGGCGTGTTTTCTCAGTTGAAGAAGTTTCTTATATGCTCGGGACTGCCGAAAATAATAAAGTTGACTTGGTTGTATTGAGAAACGGCGAGAAAAAAGAATTGAAAAATGTCCGGTTTCCACAAACTAAGTATGAGGGCAAAACTTATCTTACAATTGACTTTTATTTTAAAGGCGAGAAAGTCGGCTTTAGTTCTTGTATAAAACAGGGCTTTTCAAGAACTCTTTCAATGGGCAGAATTGTGTTTATGTCGCTTGGCGATTTAATTTCGGGTAAGTTTGGGTTAAATGAAGTTTCAGGACCTGTCGGTGTTACTCAAGTTGTTTCTGATGCGGTAACCGCTACCGCTACAAACGGACTTCAAGGATTGGTTTCACTTCTCAAAATTCTTTGTTTAATTACTGTTAACTTAGGTGTTTTTAATTTACTCCCTATTCCTGCACTTGACGGCAGCAGAATATGGTTTTTAGTTATTGAATGGATAAAAGGCAAGCCGGTTAAAAATGAAGCGCTTGTTCATTCAATTGGTATGTTTATACTTTTAGCCTTTATGGTGTTACTTGTATTTAAAGACCTTTGGGCTTGGATTTTTTAAAGTTTAGGTGAAAAATTATGGCTTTGTATACTAAACAAGTTAATATTGGAAATATAGCGATAGGAAACGGTAATCCTATCGCTATTCAATCTATGTTGAATATTCCTGCTGAAAATATTGATGGCAATGTAAAACAAGCTATTGAACTTGAAAAAGCAGGTTGCGAAATTATTCGTACCGCAGTTCCTGATTTAAAAGCGGTAAAATTAATCGACGCACTTAAAAACAGCGTTTCAATTCCTGTTGTAGCTGATATTCATTTTAATTATAAAATAGCTCTTGAATGTGCTGAAGCAGGAGTTGATAAAATAAGAATTAACCCGGGAAATATCGGTGATGATGAAAAAGTCAGATTAGTTGCAAACAAATGTAATGAAAAGAATATTCCTATTAGAATTGGTGTTAATTCAGGCTCAGTTGAGAAAAATATTTTAGCTAAATACGGCGAAGTTACTGCGGATGCGTTGGTAGAAAGTGCAATGTATCATACAAAATTGCTTGAAAAATTTGATTTTGATAATATTGTAATTTCTATGAAAGCGTCTGATGTTAATTTAATGTTTAATGCTTATAAAAAAGCGTCGGAAATGGTTAATTATCCGCTGCATCTAGGAGTTACAGAAGCCGGTACAAAGTATAAGGGCATTATAAAATCAGCTGCCGGTATCGGCGGATTATTGCTTAATGGTATCGGCGATACAATTCGTGTTTCATTAACTGATAACCCTATTGAAGAAATTAAAGCCGCAAAAGATATTTTAAAAGCAATAGGACTTAAAAAAGGCGGTGTAAATATCGTTTCTTGTCCAACTTGCGGCAGAACAAAAATTGATTTAATCGGACTTGCAAATAGGGTAGAAAAAGCACTTGAAAATTGCGACAAAGATATTACAGTTGCAGTTATGGGTTGTGTTGTAAACGGTCCGGGTGAAGCAAAAGAAGCTGATATTGGTATAGCCGGCGGAGACGGTTGCGGAGTTATATTTAAAAAAGATGAACCGCCTAGAAAAGTCAGAGAAGAAGACTTGTTTGATGAATTAATGAAAGAAATTAAGGGATTGTAATTAATGAATAAAAAGGTTGTTGACGTTTTTGGAAATGTGCTTGATAACGAAACAAAAGAAGAATTCAAGGACGTCGTTATTACATATTGCGGAATTAATCGAGAAAACCGTTTTTTAAAATGCGAAGCACTCTCACAATCTTATATTTACAATAGTGAGTGTGAAAAATTGCGTGAACAAATTAAAAACGGAATGGGACTTAACGCAATAATTTTTGATGTTGTTTATAAAGAAATTGAGCTGAATTCTAACTATTTAAGCGATATTTTTGTTGATATAAAAAAGAAAAATTTAGGTCTAAACGGCTTTTTTAATGATGCAAATTTTTCTTTTGAAAACAATACATTAAAAATTGAATTAAAGCATGGCGGAATTGAAGTTTTAACCGGTCTTAATGCTGAAAAGAAAATTAAAGATTATTTTAGCGTTCATTTTAATTTGTTTGTAGAAGTTGAATTTACAGGCGTCTTGGAAATGAGTGTTGAAGAGCATGAACAAGAGGCAAAACAGGCAGCACAAGAATTAAAAGAAAAACAAGAAGTTGAAAATAAACCTAAAAAAGTAGTTCATGATGCACCGCCTCCTGATGATATGAAATATTATCCGGATACAATGCGTTTTGTTTATGGCAGAGAGTTGCGTCCGAATGTTCAAACAACTCCAATAGGGGAAGTTCAACCGGACTTTGGCTATGCAACCGTTTGGGGCGATGTTTTTAAAATAGAAAGCAAAGAAACTAAATTTGGAAACAGATTTAGAGTTAAAATATTTATTACTGATTATACAGGTTCTTATATAGTGAAAACTTTATCGCCTGTTGACGCAAAAGATAACAATAAATTAGTTGAATTAGAAGGAAAAACTGTTATTGTTCGCGGTGGCATTGATTATGATAGTTTTGAGCGTGAAAATATTATAAATCCTAGCTCGATTTATGTTGTAGAACGCTATAATATTACTGATACTGCTGATAAAAAGCGTGTTGAACTTCATATGCATACTAATATGTCTACTATGGACGGTATGACTCCTGCTGAAGATTTAATTAACACTGCTTATAAATGGGGACACAAAGCGGTTGCCATTACTGACCATGGTGTTGTTCAGTCATTTCCGGCAGCTATGAATGCAGTTGAAGCAATTCGCAAAAAAGGCGGAGAGTTTAAAATAATATATGGCGTTGAAGCTTATTTTGTAAACGATTTTGTCGGTGCGGTAAAAGGTAATCAAGATACACCTTTTGATGAAGAATTTATTGTTTTTGATGTTGAAACAACGGGACTGAAACCGGGTACTGACAGATTAACCGAAATCGGTGCGGTAAAGGTTGTAAACGGCGAAGTTGTTGAAGAATTTGATACATTTGTCAATCCTGAAATGTTTATTCCGCCTAAAATTACCGAACTTACAGGCATTACTAATGAAATGGTAAAAGATGCACCTAGTGAAGCGGAAGCATTAAATAAGTTTTTAGATTTTTGCGGCGACAGAATTTTAATAGCGCATAATGCTGATTTTGATATGTCGTTTATTAATGCTGCTACTAACAGATGTGAAATTCAGTACAACCCTACTTATATTGATACTGTACCTATGGCACGTGCACTTTTGCCGGATATAAAAAATCATAAGCTTGATACTGTGGCGAATGCGTTAAAATTGCCTGAGTTTAATCATCACCGTGCTTGTGACGATGCAAGAATTTTAGGTCATATTTTTATTAGATTTATGGATATGCTTGACGCCAGAGAGTGTAAATCGTCAGGTATGATAAACTCGGCTCTTGCGGGCAGTGATTGGCATGGACTTCGCAGATACCATATGATTATTCTTGTTAAGAATACAACAGGACTTAAAAACCTTTATAAAATTGTGTCTGAGTCACATCTTAACACTTATTATAAAGGTCGAGGCGCATCAATGCCTTGCGTTTTAAAATCATATCTTGATAAGCATAGAGAAGGTCTTATTATCGGCTCGGCTTGTGAAGCAGGTGAACTTTACCGTGCTATTTTAGCTAAAAAACAGTGGGGTGAGTTATTAGATATAGCCTCATATTATGATTATTTAGAAGTTCAACCTAATGGCAACAATGCGTTTATGATTAAAAACGGCACTTTGTCGTCTGAATATGAATTAAACGAGCATACAAAGACAATTATTCGTCTTGCTGAAAAGCTTGATAAACCTGTTGTTGCAACAGGCGACGTTCATTTTTTGAAACCTGAAGATTCAAAATTCAGAGCAATTTTGATGGCAGGCAAAGGTTTTAAAGACGCTGATGATCAAGCACCGCTTTATCTTAAAACAACTGATGAAATGTTAAAAGATTTTGCATTTTTAGGTGAGAAAAAAGCTAGGGAAGTAGTTATTGATAATACTAATTTAATAGCTGATATGATTGAGTATATTCGTCCTGTTCCTGAAGGAAACTTTCCTCCTACAATTGAAGGCTCTGACGATACTTTGCGTGATGACTGTTATAAAAACGCAAAAGATATTTACGGTGATCCGTTGCCTGAAATAGTGCAAAAGCGTCTTGATAAAGAACTTAATTCTATTATCAAAAACGGATTTTCTATTATGTATGTATCAGCTCAAAAGTTGGTTTTAGATTCAAATGCTCATGGCTATTTGGTAGGCTCTCGTGGTTCGGTTGGCTCATCTTTCGTTGCTACCGCAGCAGGTATTTCCGAAGTTAACCCGTTAGCACCTCATTATGTTTGTAAAAACTGCAAGCATTCAGAGTTTATTACCGACGGTTCAGTAGGCTCAGGCTTTGACTTACCGCCAAAGGCTTGTCCAAATTGCGGTACTGATATGGACCGTGACGGTCACGATATTCCTTTTGAAACATTCTTAGGATTTAAAGGTGATAAAGTACCTGATATTGACCTTAACTTTTCAGGCGAATATCAGTCTTGTGCGCACAAGTATACCGAAACACTTTTTGGTTCAAAAAGCGTGTTTAAAGCGGGTACAATCGGTACTGTTGCATCAAAAACCGCATTTGGCTTTGTTAAAAAATATGCTGATGAACGTGGTCTTAATTTATCAAAAGCCGAAATTGAGCGACTTACAATTGGTTGCACAGGCATTAAACGTACAACAGGTCAGCACCCTGCCGGTATGATTGTTGTTCCTAATGATAAAGATATATATGATTTTTGTCCTGTTCAACATCCGGCTGATGATATGGAGTCTGATATTGTAACAACTCACTTTGACTTCCATTCAATTCATGATACTATTTTGAAACTTGATATTCTCGGTCATGATGTGCCGACGATTTATCGTTATCTCGAAATTAATACAGGTATTCCTGTAATGAACGTTCCTATGAGCGATGAAAAGGTAATGAGTTTGTTTAATTCTACCGAAGCACTTGGTGTTACACCTGAGCAAATCGGCTCGCTTACAGGTACTTTTTCATTGCCTGAACTCGGTACTTCCTTTGTTCGCGGAATGTTGACTGAAACCAAACCTAAAAACTTTTCTGACCTTTTACAGATTTCAGGTCTTTCCCATGGTACTGATGTATGGCTTGGCAATGCTCAAGAACTTATTAAAGACGGAACTTGTACAATTTCCGAAGTTATCGGTACTCGTGATAATATTATGGTTTACCTTATTCATAAGGGAATGGAAGAGGGAAGAGCTTTTAAAATTACCGAAACTGTTCGTAAAGGTCTTGTTGCAAAAGGCAAAGTTTCTGAAGAAGACTGGAACGGTATGGTTAAAGATATGCTTGATTGTGGTGTTCCGCAATGGTATTGTGATTCTTGTAGAAAAATTAAGTATATGTTCCCTAAAGCCCATGCGGCAGCTTATATGATTTCAGCACTCAGACTTGGTTGGTATAAGGTTTATAAACCACTTGAATACTATGCTGCTTACTTTACTGTTCGTGGTGAAGATATGGACGCTGCTATTGCTCTTTCAGGCATAGAAGGCGTTAAGGCTAAGATTAATGAAATTACTAATAAAGGTAAAGAAGCTACACCAAAAGAAACAGGTATGATACCTACATTACAAATTGTTGTTGAAATGCTTTGCCGTGGTGTTGAGTTATTACCGGTTGATTTTTATAAATCAAAAGCAAGTATTTATCAAATTGAAGATGGCAAAATTCGTTTGCCGTTTAGTTCGGTAAATGGTGTTGGCGAAAATGCCGCTGTTGCCCTTGAAGAAGCTGCAAAAATCGGCGGATTTGTTTCACAAGAAGATATTCAACAGGCTTCCGGTGTTACAAAAACGGTTATTCAATCGTTAGTTGATATTGGAACACTTGACTTTTTGCCAAAGTCAAACCAAATGAGCTTCTTTTAATGTGTTAAAATAGTGTTAAGAAAAGAAAAGTTGTTGTTATTATTTTGTTAAGATAATTTTTCGTCTCTTGAAAATAAAGACAGTTATCTATATAATTATTTATATAGTGTGTCAGCTATAATTTTATCTTTTTGAAAAAAGACTTTCACCAAATTCGGTTGAAAGCCTTTTTGTTTTATATAGGAGATGATAAATATGATTAAGAAAGTTATAGAAAAGTTTTCACCGTTTAATTTCGTAATGTTGTTTATAGCCGGTATTATAAATGCTTTTGGTGTTACTATGTTTTTAGCACCTGTTAATTTATACGATAGCGGACTTTCCGGTACATCAATGCTTTTGTGGGAGTTAACACCCGATAACTTTACTTTAGGTTTATTTCTCATTGTGCTTAATATTCCGTTTTTTATATTCGGACTTAAAAAGCAAGGCGTTGTTTTCACCGTTTACTCAATTTTTGCCGTTGCAATTTATGCACTTGCTTCTTTCTTTTTTACAGATATTATGCCAATTGATATTTCAGTTTCATCACCGTTTGCTGGAACGGATCTGGTTTTATGTGCGGTATTCGGCGGTATGATTTCGGGTATCGGCAGTGGTACAACAATTCGTTATGGCGGAGCTATTGACGGAATCGAAGTTGTATCGGTTATTTTTGCTAAACGCTTAGGACTTACAGTAGGCTCGTTTGTTATGATTTATAATGTGATTTTATATATTTCTGTCGGAATTATAATGAACAGTTGGATTTTACCTCTTTATTCAATTATTACATACGCAGTTGCGGTTAAAACAATCGACTTTATTGTAGAAGGTCTTGATAAAGCAAAATCTGCAATGATTATAACTGAGTTGCCTGATGAAATTTCTGCTGAATTATCAGAATCATTCGGTAAAGGCGTCACTATGATTAATGCTCACGGATATTATTCCGACGAAGCAAAAACAATGATTTATTTTGTTGTAAACAGATTTCAAATTGCAAAATTAAAAAGAATTGTTAGAACAATTGATAAAAAAGCATTTATAACTATAACAGAAGTTTCCGATGTTTTAGGAACAAGTGCAAAATAAAAAATCCGGGAGAATTTTCTCCCGAATTTTTTTAACTTATTGTAATTCGCCGATGCAAGCCTCTTTATCAACGCTTACTAATTTTATATCAATAATTTTGCCTGCAATATTTTCATCTGTTTTAACTTTAACTAAAGTATAATTTGGTGTGTATCCTTCATAGTATCCGTCTTTATTGCGATTTTCAAATAAAACCTTGTAAACCCCGCCGATTTGCTTTTGCAAAAATGCGTGTTGAGTTTCATTTGCGGCGGAAATCATTTTAGCACTTCGTTCTCTCTTTACAGAATTTTCAATCTGCCCGTCATATTTTTCAGCGGCAGTACCTTTTCTAACAGAATAAGCAAATACATGAGCCTTTGAAAAGGCGATTTTTTTCAAAAAGTTTACCGATGTTTCAAAATCTTCTTCGCTTTCGCCCGCAAAGCCGACCATTATATCGGTTGTAATTCCTGCGTTAGGGAATTTATTGCGAAGTTTTTCAATTAATTCAGCATAAAATGCGGTATCATAGTGCCTGTTCATATGCTTTAGCGTTTTATCGCAACCTGATTGTAATGATAAGTGAAACTGTGGGCAAAGTGCTTTTACCTTTGACAATCTGTCGATAACATCATCGGTGAATTGGTCAGGTTCCATTGATCCGAGCCTAATTCTCTCGATTCCTTGATTTGCAACCGCCTCAACGGCATCTGCAAGATTAAGGCCGTTTTCTTTTCCGTAAGCCGATAGGTTAATTCCTATTAAAACTACTTCTTTAAAGCCGTTTTTAACAAGTGTTGATACTTCCTTTTCAATCTCGTGAATTGGTTTTGAGCGAACTCTGCCTCTTGCATAAGGAATAATGCAGTAAGAACAAAATCTGTCGCAGCCGTCTTCAATTTTCATAAAAGCCTTTGTTCTGTCGTGGAAAGTTTCGATTGTGCTTTTAACATTTTCTTTGTTATGCGGTTTGATAATTGTTTGTCGCTTGCCGGTTATTCTAAATTCGTTTATAGCATATACTAATTTATCATTAGTACCGTTGCCGAGAACAACATCAGCACTTTCAAGATTTTGTGCTTCTTGTGGAAAAGCCTGTGGCATACAACCTGTTAAAACAATAATGCTATCGTTTAACATTCTTCTGTATTTTCTTACCATTTGGCGAGTTTTTCTGTCGCTTTCAGCGGTAACTGTGCAAGAATTTATTATAAAAACATCGGGCGAATCGTTTTCGGTAACGATTTCATAACCGTTTTTAATAAGATTTTCTTTCATTAATTCGGTTTCATATTGGTTTACTTTACAACCTAAAGTGTGAAATGCAGCTCTCATAAATGCTCCTTTTTATTGAGTATAATATGATTATAATACTATTTACAACTTTTTTCAAACTATTTTTGTAATTATGCTTGAAAAAGCTCACATTTTATAGTAAAATAGTATAAACAAATTGTTATAAGCAAATTATTTGGAGGACAATTTATAATGGCAATTAAGTTTAACAACAAATTTGCCGCACCATTTATCAAAGATGATGAATATACGGCAATCAGCTCGCAGGTTACTGCAGCACACGATTTATTAAATTCAAGAAAGGGTCCGGGTTCTGACTTTTTAGGTTGGGTAGATTTACCTGTTGATTATGATAAAGATGAGTTTGCTCGTATTAAAAAAGCAGCTGATAAGATTAAATCAGATTCTGATATTTTAGTTGTAATCGGTATCGGTGGTTCTTATTTAGGTGCCAGAGCAGCTATTGAGTTTTTAAAATCTCATTACTACAACAATAAAAAGAAAGACACACCTGACATTTATTTTGCAGGTAATTCTATCAGTTCAACAGCTTTAGCAGAGTTGCTTGAAATTTGTGATGGCAAAGATGTTTCTGTAAATGTTATCTCAAAATCAGGTACTACTACTGAACCTGCTATTGCTTTTAGAGTATTTAGAAACTATCTTGAAACTAAATACGGCAAAGAAGAAGCTAAAAACAGAATTTATTGCACAACCGATAAAGCTAAAGGTACTTTAAAAGCTTTAGCTGACGCTGAAGGTTATGAAGAATTTGTTGTACCTGATGATGTAGGCGGTAGATTTTCAGTTTTAACTGCTGTTGGTCTTTTGCCAATCGCTGTTGCAGGTTGTGATATTGATAAATTAATGGAAGGTGCAGCAGCTGCAAGAGAAGCTTATTCAGTTGATGACCTTGATAAAAACGACTGCTATAAATATGCAGCAACAAGAAATATCCTTTTAAGAAAAGGTAAACAAATTGAAATGCTCGTTGCTTATGAGCCAAGATTTACTTTGATGGCTGAATGGTATAAACAATTATTCGGCGAATCTGAAGGAAAAGATAACAAAGGTATTTATCCTTCATCTGCTATCTTCTCAACTGATTTACATTCACTTGGTCAGTATATCCAAGAAGGTCAGAGAATTATGTTTGAAACTGTTGTTTCAATTAAAGAATCTGAAAAAGAAATCTTTATTGAAAAAGAAGAAAACGATGGCGACGGACTTAACTTCTTAGCAGGTAAACCAATGTCTTTTGTAAATGAAAAGGCTTTCCAAGGTACAATTCTTGCTCATACAGACGGTAATGTTCCAAACTTAGTAATCGAGATGCCAAGAGCCGATGAGTTTGAACTCGGTTACTTAATTTACTTCTTTGAAAAAGCTTGTGCTATTTCAGGTTATATGCTTGCAGTTAACCCATTCAATCAACCTGGTGTAGAAAGCTACAAAAAGAATATGTTTGCTCTTCTCGGTAAACCTGGTTATGAAGATCAAAAACAGGCACTTGAAGCTCGCTTAGGCGAATAAAATTATTTATATTTAAACTCTTAAACCGACTTCTCGGTTTAAATATATATGAAGGAGAGAAAAAACTATGATTAATTTGATTATCGGTAACAAAGGAACAGGTAAAACTAAACATCTTATCGAAATCGTTAACGAAACTGCTAAATCTTCTAAAGGTAACGTAGTTTGTATAGAAAAAGGAAATACTTTAAGATTTGATATTTCATCAGCTGTAAGACTTTGTGATGTTGATGAATACGGCGTATCAGGTTATGATGCATATTATGGTTTCTTAAGCGGTATTTGTGCTGGTAACTATGATGTTACAGATATTTTCTGTGACGCTACATACAAAATTGTAGGCGGAAAAGATTTTGACCTTATTGCTGATTTCCTTGAAAGAGTTTCTGCTCTTGCTGAAGATTCAAATATCAAATTTACTTTCACACTTTCTTGTGATGAAAGAGAAATTCCTGATAGAGTTTTCACTTTTGCAAAAAAACTTTAATTAAAAGTTAAATTTAAAAAAGCACGATTTTTAAAAATCGTGCTTTTTTTGTTTATCTTACTTTAATTTTTTTAGGTTTAGTCCAGCTGCTAAATGCTCGTTTTTTACCTTTTTTAACAAAGGCACGTACACTAACCGTATATTTGCCTTTCTTTAGATTATAAAAGCTTTTTTTAGCAGTGTTTTTATTTCTATATGTTTTTATTATAGTTTTTTTGCCTTTTTTATAACTTATTTGATAGCCTGTTGCATTTGAAACTTTATAATAAGTTACATTAAAATAGTTCTTGCCCGAATTGGCTTTAAATTTTGGCTTTTTTAAGACCAACTTCGGAATACTAATTCCTTTTACAATGATTTCTTCACAAATTGAACAAACTTTGTTTCCACTATAGCCATTTGAAAAATAAGTGGCCTTTTTTTGATTTTTTAAAACTAATTTATGCTGATGCGTTAGTTTCCAATGTGCATATAGCGTTGAAGTTGGATTTGTTGTTTCGGCGGTTATCAGTTTACCCCCGCTTTTAGCGGTATGCCATCCTTCAAAGCTGTAACCTGCTCTTTTGATGTTAGGCAACTCACCGATTTTTTGATTGTCTAATACATTAGTATTTTCCAGTTTAAATGAATTATAATCTTTGTATACGGTTATTTCTTTATCTTTAGCGTTATAAGTAATATAGTCACCTAATTTAATGTTTTTATTAATCCATTTTTTCATTTTATTGTGGCCGGAAACAACAAATCCGTTTTCTGGAACAGTTGCGTTTCCTTGACCGTAAGGTCTGATTTCAGTAACTTTGTTATTACTGTTAACAAGTGCTTCAACACCGTATGTATTAGTTCCTGTTGTGCAGCCACTTTTGTTGAAAACAACCATTTGGTCTTTTTCACGGTAGGTATTAAAGCCTAAAATGTCTGCATTTAATTTTACTATCTCTTTTTTACCGCCGTTAACATTGTAATCAACTCTTTTGCTGACAGGAATTAAGTTCCATTTTTGAGCGGAAGAGTAGTTAGGGGAGTAAACCCATAAATTTGTGCCATTTTCAATTTTATTGCTATATAAATCTAAATAAATATTGCCGCTTCTTGATTTTAAATAATAAGAACCGTTTCCGGTAGGAAGTAATGCCCATTGTTGAGCAATTGATCCGTTTGAATCCCATTGTTGAACATTGGTTTTTGAGAGTCCTGTGCCACCTTTAACATCAAGAACTTTTTTCGAATGGTAAAAATAAATA
Organism: uncultured Eubacteriales bacterium; assembly: GCA_934476085.1. Taxonomy (GTDB): domain Bacteria; phylum Bacillota; class Clostridia; order Oscillospirales; family Acutalibacteraceae; genus RUG11462. Next base: position 47,353 of record CAKSNE010000012.1, read on the forward strand.
TTATAAAATCCGTCTCCGACATATTTAAAATACACTTTTTGTTGGTTAAAGTTTTTATTATACTGTAAAAGCTGAACATTTTGCCCTGATTTAGTCGAACTCTCAGCTACATCAACAACATATTTTTGGTTTTTGTTTAATGCAATTTTATACCAACCATCATTTATTACAGGAGATTTACAAGTGCTACAGTTGTCGGAGTAATTTACTGAGTTTGTGTATGTATATCCGGCACCACATGAACATTTGTATACATTTTTATGGGGATGCTGTGATTCGGTCCATACAAGTGTATAACTATGTGTATGATTTAATGGATTTAAACTAACTTTTGGGGCTGAAACATACCAATAAGCATTAAAGTTGCCGATTTTTTCATCTTGATCAGCACCTTTTATTGTAGAATTTATTATCGGTACTCTGCCTGAAGAACTTCCCGCAGGATCAGCACAGTAAAAAGTTCCGTTTGTATAATCTGTCAATAAAATAGCATGATATTGATCAGCGTTTCCGCTGTTGTACGCAACAATGCCTTCAGGATGATTTGCTAAAAGAATTATCAAAGCCGATTTATTGCTGATTCCGCCTGAAAGAGTGTTGTGGTTGACAGTAATTCCGCTGTATGTGAAATTCCATAAAAGCCCCATATTGTTAACCCAAGCAGTGCTTTTCATAGAAGATTCGGTAATAGCCGACCAATTGTTATTTCCGTTTATCATAGAAGCCCTTCTAACAAGCATAACCGAAGAAGCTAGGGTACAGGTTCCTTTGACTTGCTGTTTGACAAAAACAGATGGCTGATTTATATCATTAAAAGTAGTTGCAAATGCGGTTGTTTGAGTGAAAACTATGGAGCTTAAAACAACGATAAAGCTTATTGCAATTGAAATTAACTTTTTAAATCTCATATATTTTTAACCTCTTGAAAATGATAATTTTTTATTTTAAACTTACATTTTATTTTACCATAAATGCAATAAAAAATCAATTATCGATAAATGTTGACATAGATATTAGTTATTCATGGTTACTGTGATGTTTTTAAAGTTTGTTTCAATATATCTTTTCATTTGACTTCTTCCATACGGGTGCGAAGAATGAATATTTATATGTTTAATAAATGCGTCATAACCTTGTTTTTTGAACCATCTTAAAATATCCAATCCATTTGGTTCATCAAAACCCATATCAAAGTCCATATCAATGAAATTTGGTTTAGTATACATAGCTAATTTAACCTGTTCAAATGTTCTTGCTATATTTAAGTCATTTTCAATTGTTTTTGGTGTTCTGATATCATCAATATAAAGTTTCATATAATTATCACTCCTTATAATACTTATTATAATATGTATTATTACAAAAGTCAAAAAAGCACTTGTCTAATAAAAGACAAGTGCTTTAAAGTTTTATTGATTTTGCGTAATATCCTTTATTTAAAGGTTATTTGCAAGCTTCTTCGATTGCAACTGCAACAGCAACAGAAGCACCAACCATAGGGTTGTTACCCATGCCGATAAGACCCATCATTTCTACGTGAGCAGGAACTGATGATGAACCGGCAAACTGTGCGTCTGAGTGCATTCTACCCATAGTATCTGTCATACCATAAGAAGAAGGACCGGCAGCCATATTATCAGGGTGAAGTGTACGACCGGTACCGCCACCTGATGCAACAGAGAAGTATTTAACGCCGTTTTCAACACACCATTTTTTGTATGTACCGGCAACAGGATGTTGGAAACGAGTTGGGTTTGTTGAGTTACCTGTGATAGATACACCAACATTTTCAAGTTTCATAATAGCAACGCCTTCCGGAACATTGTCAGCACCGTAGCATCTAACATCAGCTCTAGGACCATCAGAATAAGCTGTTTTTGAAACAACCTTAACTTCTTCAGTATAAGGATCAAATTCTGTTTTGCAATATGTGAAACCATTAATTCTTGAAATAATGAATGCTGCGTCTTTACCAAGACCGTTAAGGATAACTTTAAGAGGTTTAACTCTAACTTTGTTAGCGTTAAGAGCAATCTTAATAGCACCTTCAGCAGCAGCGAATGATTCATGACCTGCTAAGAAGCAGAAACACTCTGTTTCTTCTGAAAGAAGCATAGAAGCCAAGTTACCATGACCAAGACCAACCTTACGGTTTTCAGCAACTGAACCAGGGATACAGAAAGCCTGTAAACCGATACCGATTGCAGCAGCAGCGTCAGCAGCTTTTACGCAACCTTTTTTAATAGCAATAGCAGCACCTACTGTATAAGCCCATACTGCATTTTCAAAGCAAATTGGCTGAGTTTCTCTAACGATTTTATCACAGTCAATGCCTTTAGCTAAAGTGATTTCTTTACATTCTTCGATTGAAGAAATGCCATATTCTTTAAGAACGCCATTGATTTTATCAACACGTCTTTCATAACTTTCAAATAATGCCATTATAATATACCTCCTTATTCTTTTCTTGGGTCGATATATTTAGCAGCATCATCAAATCTGCCGTATGTACCCATTGATTTAGTGTAAGCTTCGTTTGGCTCCATACCGCCTTTGATAAAGTCAGTCATTTTACCGAGTGAAACGAATTCATAACCGATAACTTGGTCATCTTTATCAAGAGCAAGTCTTGTAACATAACCTTCAGCCATTTCAAGATATCTAACGCCTTTAGCTTTAGTACCATACATAGTACCAACCTGTGAACGCGAACCTTTACCAAGGTCTTCAAGACCGGCACCGATTGGCAAACCGCCTTCTGAGAAAGCAGATTGTGTTCTACCGTAAACAATTTGTAAGAATAATTCACGCATTGCTGTGTTGATAGCATCACATACAAGGTCAGTGTTGAGAGCCTCGAGAATTGTTTTGCCAGGAAGAATTTCTGATGCCATAGCTGCAGAGTGAGTCATACCTGAACATCCGATGGTTTCAACAAGAGCTTCTTCAATTACACCTTCTTTAACATTAAGAGTAAGTTTGCAAGCACCTTGTTGCGGAGCACACCAACCTACACCGTGTGTAAGGCCACTAATGTCTTTAATTTCAGCAGCTTGTACCCATTTACCTTCTTCAGGCAATGGAGCAGGACCATGGTTAGGACCTTTTGCTACTGTACACATGTTTTCAACTTCTTTAGAGTAAATCATTGTGTTCATTCCTTTCAATATGTCTGAATTGAAGCATTTTATGCTATTTTCCATTATAATAAATATTTCTGCTTTTTTCAAGTGAAAAACTTAAAAAAGTGTATAAAATATTATTTTTACTAAATTTGATAATAAAAACTTTAAATATTTAGCAAAAATATATGTTTAAAAGTACTATACATTTGGAAAGTTTTGTGATATACTATTCTATGTAGGTATACCTATGTATTTTTATATTTTTAGAGGATTAAATGAAAGTATCTGTAATTATTGCAGCGTATAACGCTGAAAAATATTTAGTTGAAACAATGGAAAGCATTGTTAATCAAACAATTGATGATTATGAAATAATAGTTATTGATGACGGTTCAGAAGATGAAACTTTGTCAATTTTAAATGATTATTCATCAAATTATGATAATCTTACTGTTTTAACTCAAGAGAATAGTGGACCTTCTGCTGCCAGAAACAAAGGTTTAGACATTGCAAAAGGAGATTATGTTTTCTTTTTTGATGCCGATGATATTTTGGAGTCAAATGCACTGGAAGAAATGTATAAAGCCGCTGTTTCGAGAAATGCTGATTTAGTAATTGCTAAATATGATGTTTTTGACCAATTTAAAAGTACATGCATTAATAATATAAACAGTTTGGTAGTTAAAAAAAGAATTAAAAAATATGATATAAATATACTTTGGACTTTTTCTTTATCAAATAAGCTGTTTAGAAGAAGCTTGATTGAAAAGTATCATTTTAGACTTGCTGATATTTCTTATTCTGAAGATGGCGAGTTTTTGATGAAATTCCTTTTCAAAACTAAAAAGATAACAGGTCTTGATATGGTTATTTTCCATTATAGGAGAATGACTTTAGGTGAGTTTGGCTCTATTACTTCGTATATCAATGCTTCAAAAGTTAAAGATTATATCACTGCTCATAATTTAATTTTAAAATCAGCAAGTGAAAGTCTTTTAAATGACAACAAATCTTATAAAACTATTGAAGAAGCAAAAAAGAAAAATCCTGAAATCAGGGAATACATTAACGAAATCGTCAGAAAAGAGCTTCAGGTTTTATTAGAACAATTTTATTCTAAGTTTTGGAATGTCGACGAAGAAACAGTTAAGTTAATTGTTGACGAAGTTAATGAAAAAATTAAGATGCTTGATGTAGCGTCTATATCGTTATTAAAAAGCTCTCATTCTGAGTTTTGTGTTGACAATTTAATCACAACAAGACAAGAAGCATTAGAAAATGCTGCTTTTTCTGCTGTTTTATATGGTAATGAAGATAATAAAGAAAAGTTTATAAATTGTCTTTTTAGCTTGACTTTACAAACTTTAACTAATATTAAAATTTTCGTACCTTATAGTATGAAAGAAGCGATAGAAGAAGCAGAGATAATGCAAGAAAATATAATTTTATGCGATGTTTCTAATGAAAATGATTTGTATTACTATGCTTTGCAAAATACGAACACAGAGTTTATAGTATTTTGTGATGCAAGGTTTTTCTATTATTCTACTGCTTTAAAGCGTACATTTAAGTATTTTAGAAGAATTAATCCGGATTTTGTAATTGAACTTATTTATCATGGAAATTTTGGTGAGCTTCAGCCTGTTACATTAAATAAGGTTGCTTTTTCATATTTAAAAGACGGTTATAGATACGGAAAAGGCTTATTGACCGATAGAACTTTGGCTAATAAATTTTTTAAAGTACATTTTTTAAGAAAAAGAGTTGATTTTTCAAAATCATTAATTGATAATCTTAAGAGTTTATATGGTTTTGGTTATTACAATTTCCTTAATAATGCGTTAGTTGTTTATGATGATATCAATGAGAGTTTTATTGATGTTGTTGCTACTGATGAAAATCGCACAGAACTTAATAATTATTTATCAGAAGGCATAAATGATTTAAAAGATGCAGAGTTAAAGCTTAAATATTCAGAGTCATTAATGAAACTTCAAAAATTAAAAAATGATTCTATTTCTAATATTTTAAAAAATATTGTTATTTATTTTTACTCTAAAAATAATAAGGTTAAAAACCAAGTTTTGTTTTACTCAATTAGAAAAAATAAAGAGTTGGAAGGAAATTCTCAAGCTCTTTATCCTTATATTAAAGGAAATAAAATTATTAAAGCAAAACAATTACCGCATAATGTTTTTTATGAAATGAAAATGATTAAAGCAATAATGACCAGTAAAGTTATTATTACTGATGATTATTTAAGATATTTAAGACATCTTGAAATAAAACCTAGTCAGCGTGTTATTCAACTTTGGCATGCTTGCGGTGCTTTTAAGAAATTCGGTCAACGAGGTACTAATATTGCTATTTCAACCGATAATGCCACCCATGCCCAATATAATATGGTTTCAGTTAGCGGCGATTATGTAAGGTCGATTTACGCTGATGCTTTTGATGTTAACATTAAAAGGGTAAAGGCATTAGGATGTCCGTCAACAGACAAATTTTTTGATAAAAATAAAATAAATAAAGTTAAAGATAAAATATACTCAAAACACCCTGAGTTTAAAGATAAGTATGTTATAATTTATGCTCCTACATTTAGAGATATAGGCAATGACAGAACTGTTTTTGAACCTGAAATTGATTTTGATAAATTATCAAAAGATTTGTTGCCAAATCAAGTGTTTTTAATTTGTCCGCATCCGGTAATGAAAAATAAAATTGTTGATAAAAATTATGAAAATATAAAAGTAATGAGAGACTTTTCAACTGATGAGCTTATGCTTGTTTCTGATATGCTTGTTACCGATTATTCTTCAGTTATTTTTGAATATTCGCTCTTGAATAAGCCGATAGTCTTTTATTGCTATGATTTAATGAGCTATAATCGTGATTTTTATCTAAATTATCCTGATGATTTGCCGGGTGAAGTTTTAAAAACACAAGATGAGCTTACTGAGTTCATAAAAAATCCTAATAGACATATTATAACAGATAAGTATAATGAATTTGTTGAAAAATATATGTCCGGTTGTGATGGTAAAAGTGCTGAGCGTATTGCAAAAATGATTAATTCATATCTCGGAGAAAATTAGTATGGCAGTTAATAAAGTTGAGTTTATCAGTAGCCATGGAAGAGGCTTTAATACTGATTTAAAAATTATAAAAGAATATTTGTTTAATAATGTTGATGATATCAAGTTTGACTTTTTTATAGGAAAAGACAATGCTAAAAATCCTTTTTATGCTAAGGGCGTTAGAAAGGCGAGAGCAGAGTTTAATAAAAGTGTTTCGAATGTTATTTGTATGGATGGTTCTTTGCCTGCAAAATTAAACAAGAACTTTGATAATACAAACAGAATTTTGTTTTCTGTTCCTTTTGATTATCAATTTAAAATCGGCTATTATTTGATAAAAAACGGCAAGTTTAATGAAAAGAAAACCTTTAAAAATTTTACTCATATTTTTCCGGGTTCAAAATTTGGTGAAGAACTGTTAAATCAAGTTTTTGTTAATGATGCAAAAATAATTAAAGATGTTGAATTGCCTTTTAACTGGTTGGTTGATTACGGAAATAAAAAAGAATATTTTAAAACTAAATTTGAATATTATTTTCCTAAAATGAAAGGAAAAAAAGTAATTTCAATAGTAACTAATTCTCTTAAATCCACTAATGATATTAAACTTAAATGTGATTTAAAAGGGTTTTTAGACAAACTTTCGGATGACTGGTTTGTTTTAACAAACAATTATTCGCTTTTTAATCAAGCTTCTCAGCTAGATGAAAAATACACAGAAAAATTCGGCTATGTAAACATATTTATTCCTTTACAATGGGTTATGTGTTTTACTGATTGTTTGCTTACAAATGTAGGTAGATATGCTACTGTGTTTGCGTCAACAGGAAATCCGGTCTATTGTTTGAGCTTTATGAAAAATTATTTTGAAAAATATGTGAAATCAATATATCCAACTATGTTTATTAATTCGTTAGATGATTTTAATAAAGAATATTTAGATAATCATGATGAAATTGAAGATATAAAGAAATTTGTTGATATGTTTTCTTATAATTCTCCAGTAAGTCCCGGTAAAAAACTTGTTGAAATTATAAAAGAATAATTAAAAAGCTATTAGATTTAAAATAAGTCTAATAGCTTTTCTTTTCACTAAACTTTTTTGGAAAAGTAGAGCCATTTTAGAGCCAATTGCAAAAATAAAACCCCTGAAATGCCTTTAAATAAAGGCTTTCAGAGGTTTAGTTAATTACTCCCACTCAACTGTTCCCGGAGGTTTTGAAGTTATATCGTAGACTACGCGGTTTACGTTTTTAACTTCATTAATAATTCTATTTGAAACTCTGCCCAAGATGTCGTAAGGAATTTTTGCAAAATCGGCGGTCATAAAGTCATCGGTTGTTACTGCACGGATTGCGATTAACTCGTCATAAGTTCTGGCATCGCCCATAACGCCGACAGTTTTAACGCCCGGTAAAACTGCAAAGAACTGTGCCATTTCGCTAGCATAGCCGCATTTATCCATTTCATCACGCAAAATTGCGTCTGCCTCTTGCAAAAGTTTTACCTTTTGCTCGGTTACTTCGCCGATAATTCTAACGCCAAGACCGGGACCTGGGAACGGCTGACGCCATACCAATTCATGTGGCAATCCGAGCATTTCGCCGACTTTTCTAACCTCGTCTTTAAACAAGTCTTTTAACGGCTCAATAACGCCTTTAAACTTAACTTCATCAGTAATTTTAACTTGATTATGGTGAGTTTTTATCTTTGCGGCATCGCCTTTACCACTTTCAATTCTATCAGGATAGATAGTACCTTGAGCAAAATAGCCGTCGCCATAATTTTGTTTGATTTTTTCAGAGAAAACTTTATAAAATTCTGTACCGATAATATGTCTTTTATCTTCAGGATCGGTATAGCCTTTTAATTTTTCATAGAAAGTATCTTGACAATTAACACGAACAAAATTCATATCAAAAAGTTTTGTGAAAGTTTGTTCAACAAAATCGCCCTCGTTTTTTCTCATAAGACCTTGGTCAACGAAAACACAAGTTAATTGTTTACCAACCGCACGAGAAATAAGTGCAGCGGCAACAGATGAATCAACGCCACCTGAAAGTCCGAGAACAACGCCATCTGTACCGATTTCATCACGAATTTCTTGAACAGTTTTTTCAATAAAACTTTCCATTTTCCACTCGCCGACACATTTGCAAGCATTTCTTAGAAAACTATCAATCATTTTGATGCCGCAAATAGTGTGGTTAACTTCCGGGTGAAACTGAACGCCGTAAAACTTTTTATCAACATTTTCCATAGCGGCAACAGGACAGTTTTCTGTATGAGCAGTAATTTTAAAGCCTTCCGGCACTTCACTGATATAATCAGTATGGCTCATCCAAGAAATTTCTTTGTCGTTTAAACCGTCAACACCGCTAAACAAAACGCTTGATTTATCATAAACAGTCTCTGTTTTTCCGTATTCAGAATTTACACAACTGCTAACTGTACCGCCCAATGTATAAGCCATAAGCTGACAGCCATAGCAGATACCTAAAATCGGAATACCGAGTTCAAAAATCTCTTTACCGATATGCGGAGATTTTTCATCGTAAACACTGTTAGGACCGCCTGTAAAAATAATTCCTTTAGGTGCTAAATCTTTAATTTTCTCGATTGGTGTTGTATAAGGCAAAATCTCGCAATAAACGTTACAATCTCTAACTCTGCGAGCGATAAGTTGGTTATACTGACCGCCAAAATCAAGTACAATAACTAATTCTTTTGACATAATATCTCCTTAAACATTGATTTCAGGCATTTCGCCATTGATATCATTATTTTTCAAAATTGGGTTAACAACATTTTCAATAAAACTGTCAACCTGCTTGTCCGCCATACCGATAAAGTTTTTCGGGTTCATAACGCTTTGTAATTGTTCTAAAGTCATACCAAAACGCTTGTCAGCCGCAATGCGTTCAAGCAAATCATTTGGTTTACCGTCTTCTTTAACTGTTTTAGCCGCAGCCATTGAATGAACACGGATAGCTTCGTGAAGTTCTTGTCTGTCTCCGCCGAGTTTTACAGCATCCATAAGAATATTTTCAGTAGCCATAAACGGAAGTTCTGACATTAAACGCTGATTGATAACTTTTTCATAAACAACCAAGCCGTCAGAAACATTGATAACAAGATTTAAAATAGCGTCTACTGCTAAAAATCCTTCAGCAACTGAAATTCTCTTATTAGCAGAGTCATCAAGAGTTCTCTCAAACCATTGAGTTGCAGCAGTAATTGCAGGATTAAGCGCATCGCACATAACATAACGAGAAAGCGAAGCAATTCTCTCACTTCTCATAGGATTGCGTTTATAAGCCATAGCAGAAGAGCCGATTTGACCTTTTTCAAATGGTTCTTCGACTTCTTTTAAATGTTGCAAAAGACGAATATCATTAGAAAACTTATGTGCTGACTGAGCAACTGCTGAAAGACAGTTTAATACTCTGGTATCAATTTTTCTTGAATAAGTTTGTCCGGAAACTGCATAAGTTGATTCAAAGCCCATTTTCTCAGCGATTTTTTTATCAACTGCATTGATTTTTTCAATATCGCCGTCAAAAAGTTCTTTAAAAGACGCTTGAGTACCTGTTGTACCTTTTGAGCCAAGGAGTTTAAGTCTTGATAAAACAAAGTCAATTTCATCAAGATCAAAAGTTAAATCTTGAATCCACAAAGTAGCACGTTTGCCAACAGTTGTAGGCTGAGCAGGCTGAAAATGAGTGAATGCAAGGGTAGGGGTGGCTTTATATTTAACAGCAAAATCAGACAAAAGTTTAATTGCTAAAATTACTTTTGAACGGATAAGCTCAAGACCTTTTTTCATAATGATAATATCAGTATTATCACCAACGTAACAAGAAGTTGCACCAAGGTGAATTATACCTTTAGCCTTAGGGCATTGGTCGCCATAGGCTTTAACATGTGACATTACATCATGACGGCATTCTTTTTCATAAGCCGCAGCTTTTTCATAATCAACATCATTTACATGAGATTTTAACTCATTAATTTGTTCATCGGTAATATTAAGACCTAGTTCTTGTTCAGCCTCTGCTAATGCAATCCAAAGTTTTCTCCAGGTTGTAAATTTCATATCCGGCGAAAAGATAAATTGCATTTCTTTTGACGCATATCTAGAACAAAGCGGACTTTCATAACTATTTTTCATAAGACTTAACTTCTCCTTTGCTTTTTACACTTAATTATATAATTTTATTAATAGTTTGTCAACCAAAATAAACAAAGACATCGCCCAAAAAAATTCAAGTCGATGTCTTAATTTATATGAAAAAAGTCAAGTTTAAACTATTCTTTGATATATTGTATGAATAATTGGCGAGATTTGTTAAAAAATAAGTGCAAAGGAGTGATTTTTATTATTTACTTATGGACTTTTTTAGTTGGTGGCACGCTTTGCGTAATCGGTCAGTTGTTAATTGACTACACAAAACTTACACCTGCAAGGATTCTTGTGTGCTTTGTAGTAGCTGGCGTTGTATTTGAAGCACTTGGACTTTACGGCTATTTAGTAGACTTTGCAGGAGCAGGTGCAACTGTACCGCTGACAGGCTTTGGATACACAATTGCGACAGGTGTTAGAAAAGCAGTTTATGAATACGGATTTTTAGGTATTTTTACGGGCGGACTTACTGCAACCGCCGGTGGAATTACAGCAGCAATTGTTATTTCATATATAATTTCACTATTTTGTAAATCAAAATCTCAATAATTAAAAAACACCCCTTTAAGTCAATGCTTAAAGGGGTATATGAATTTAATCGGTAATAGGAGTTTTCAAAATACCTTGCTCCCAAGGTAAATATTCATCTGTCCATTGATCATAAACTCTCCAAGATTCAGGGCCATACCAGCCGAATTTATCATGAGAGGTTAAATGTAATTGACCGAAAGTATTAATTCTGGTTCCGTAATAACGCAAAGTTATATTAGTTTTACCGCTAATATCAAGGTTATAAGGACTGTAAATAATCTCACCGATTGACTTGTCAGCGGATAAAACATCAATTAAAGCACCCTTGTAATAAGGAATGTGAATTTTGTTTGCTGAAATTTCACCTAATTTGTAATCAATATTTCCGCCGTAGAACAATAAGCCTTGCTCAGAAATATCGCTAAATTTGAGTTTTTTAGGCATTTTATCAATGTATAGTGATTTCTTATCATAAACACCAAATTCGCCGAGTATATACATATTTTCAGTATTTGTTGTAAGACCGAACGGCATTTCAACAATCAAGGTGTTTGTGCCTTTTTTGATATTACCAAGCTTGATTTTATTAATGCACTTGTCAACATACCAACCAATCGGCTCATTTGAAATTTCTTTGCCGTTAAACTTAATTTTGCAGTCTTTTGCATTTTCAAGTGCCAAAACACTGTTTTTGTATCTAATCTTGCTTGTGAATTCGCATTTCAAAGTGATTTTATGGCCCGGTTTTGGCTGATTAAGATTAACCCAAGGTTGAGCAATGCCTTCGCCACGTTGCTTAATGCCAAGGCGTTTTCTGAGTTCATTATCCTTGCGTAAAATATCTTCAACAGGCTCAAAATCGCCGTCATCAAGTTTGAATTGTGCTTTGTCGATTAAATAAACATTGTCTTCTAAAAGTTCAAAATCAACTTCGTTTACAACTTCATTTATAAATTCAGCGGTTTTTTCAGGCTTTTCTATGGCATTTTTGTCTTCACTTTTTGACAGTCTTAACATAATGCTATCGTGTGCAAAAACTTTAAGATTAATTATAGTAAAGCCGTTTTCGTGGGTATAATCGGTTTTGTAAATATTACCGCTTACACAATCATACTCAGTAGGAATAAATTCGCCTTTAATAGTAATTGTAACATAGTGTTCGCCGTATTCGGCTCTGTCAGGGTCAACCGCTTTTGCGATAAATAACCATTTGTCTTTGCCGTCAATTTTCATTTGATAGCAGTAGTTTGATGTACGAGTGCCATTTTCAAGAATTTCTAAATCTCTGTACTCGTTAACAACATCTATAACATTATCAATACTATAAGGTTTTGTTTCAAATAGTTTATATAATTCATTCGGAACAATTGATTTTTTACCGTCAAGATATTTTGGCGATGGACCGAATGCTACAACTCTTCCTTTTTGTTCTTTAACAGTTTTTAAAACTTCAACTGTTGTTGATGCAAGAGTAAGCATTGGCGGAATAATCAAAACATCATAGTTTGAATTATCGACAACTAATTTACCGTTTTTAAAATGAATTTTTTGTTTTTCAAAGTTGCTTTCGCTAACAAAATCAAAGTCAACATTGTTTTTAACAAGTCGTTCGGTAAGCATTTCAAAATCTTTGTCTAATTTTGAAACAACTTTGTCAGTAGCGTCAAAAGTGCCGAGTGTTAACCAAAGATTTCGAATAGGGTGGAGAACCGCTACTTTACATTCAGCCTTACCTCGAGTTAAAATAGTGCTTACTCTGCCAAAGTAATCTTCAATTAAATGGTATTTTTTATACCAAGCCGCCTGATAACCGATAGGTGACGGATAATCTCTTTTTGATTCTCCGTTCATTGAAACCCAAGACATATGCGGTACACGAAGTGTAACGCCTAGAGCCGCTTGCCAATCGCCGTGCATTTTATGACCGCGGAAGTCAAAATCCCAGTTTGTAACGCCGTCTAATTCACAAGTTACACCCTCTGCGCCTTTTTGGCGTTGAATAGACTGAACTTGTTTTGCAGTAATGAATTCATGAAAATTCATAAGCATATCAATGCCGGGGAAAGTATAACCAAGGTAATCTCTCATTGCATCGCCAACTGATACAGCCTGTGAAAACAGACCGCCTTCGCCAAGAATATGACCTGTCATTGGCAAGCCGTTTTTATCGCACCATTTGCCGTATTGGTCAAAGTATGCAGTAGCAAAAAAATCAGCAGTAAGTTCATAAAAATTATATCTTGTTTGAGAGTATTCTTCTTGCTTTTCAAAGAAAATTTCAGGTAAATGTTCCTTTATATCTGTACCATAGCGTTGCTTGTAAGTTTCAGCAAACTTCGGTGTCCAAGGAAGCATAAAGTTATCATTTTTATGATCATGAATATTAATTCTTGTGTACTGCGGTTCATCAGTAAAAATAGATGGAATAGACTTTTGAAACTCGTCTTTAAAATGAGCCTTGTACTGATCATGAGTTAAATGCAAAAACTCACCGATTGCTTCAGAATTTAATACATCAACATAGCATTGATTATTAAACCAAGCGTTTCCGCCCGGCTCTTTATCAATATAAGCATACCATTTTTGATAAGTTTCAGTATCATTTTCGCCGATTATTTTATATTCAGCAGTTTTATCATC
>CAKSNE010000013.1 GCA_934476085.1 uncultured Eubacteriales bacterium
AGGATCACCTTGAATTTCTTTTCGTCCTTTTGTGAAATGACAAAAGGACTGCCTGCGCGGCATGAGCGCATGAAAGACAGAAGTTACAAAAAAGCTTTTATTTGAAACCCCTTATCGTCAACTTAACGACTGACACCGCCATCTAAAAAATCAAATGTAACAACGGCGTGCCGTGGTCGTCACGCCCTACGGGGATACTATCAAATAAATTGAAATGAATCCCACCGAGTTTTGCGTTGCAAAACCCACCTTCCTTTGACAAGGGAGACTCAGTAGGAACGGCGGGAGCAAGCCCCCGCCCTACGAAAACAATTTAAAATTGATTGCCACTTAATCGGCGTGACGGGTCGTCACGCCCTACGATATTTACCTAAAAACAAAGCTGCGGCACATTTTTGGGTGTACCGCAACAATATATTTTGTTTTTTAAAGCGATTCTAATGCTTGAGTGATGTCTTCAATAATATCGTCAACATTTTCGATACCAACCGACATTCTGATTAAATCAGGAGCAACTCCGCATTCTTCTAACTGATTATCATTCATCTGGCGATGAGTTGTTGAAGCAGGGTGCAAACAAGATGTTCTAATATCTGCAACATGGATTTCCATAACGCAGTATTTTAAGTTTTCCATAAACTTTTTAGAAGCCTCTTTGCCGCCTTTTACGCCGAAAGACACAACACCCGCTTGTCCGTTTGGCAAATATTTTTGAGCGAGTGAGTGGTACTTGTTGCTTTCAAGTCCGGGATAGTTAACCCAAGCAATTTTATCGTTTTTTTCTAAAAACTCAGCAACGGTTTGAGCGTTTTTGCAATGCTTTTCCATTCTAACGCAGAGAGTTTGCATATTCATATTTAAAAGGAAAGCGTTAAACGGACTCATTTGTGCACCAAAATCACGCATTAATTGCGTTCTTGCTTTTGTTATGTAAGCCGCTTTGCCGAATTTTTCAGTATAAACTACACCGTGATATGATTCATCAGGAGTAGTAAGACAGTCAAATTTACCGCTTTTTTCCCAATCAAAATTACCGCTGTCAACAATTGCACCGCCTAATGAAACAGCGTGTCCATCAAGATATTTACTTGTTGAATGGATAACAATATCAGCACCAAATTCAAATGGGCGACAAAGAACAGGGGTAGGGAAAGTGTTATCAACAATAAGCGGAATATTGTTTTTATGAGCAACTTCAGCAAATTTTTCAATATCAAGCACATCAAGTGATGGGTTGGTAAGAGTTTCACCAAAAATACATTTTGTGTTTTCTTGAACGAGTGAATTTAACTCTTCTTTTGAAATATTAACATCAACAAAAGTGGTTTCAATGCCGAGTTTTCTTAAAGTAACATCTAAAAGATTAAAAGTTCCGCCGTAAACTGCAGAAGTTGAAATAATATGGTCGCCTGCACCGCAAATGTTTGTAAAAGCGATAAGCGACGCCGCTTGACCCGCTGATGTTACCATTGCACCAACGCCGCCTTCAAGCGAGTTTATCTTGTTTTCAACTGCTTCATTAGTTGGGTTTGAAAGACGAGTGTAAAAATGTCCGCCGATTTTAAGGTCAAATAAATCGCCTAAAGTGTCAACACTGTCGTATTTATAGGTAGTGCTTTGATAAATAGGCAACATACCCGGCTCGCCGTTTTTAGGATTATATCCGTCTGTTACACATCTTGTATCTATTCTTTTCATTTATTTATTCTCCAATTTTTTAATCATAATATGAGCCGCTTTATAAATATCGCCGCAACCGAGAGTGATAATTAAATCGTGGTCTTCGGCAATTTCAAGTGCACGATCGGCGATTTCTTCAAAAGAGTCAAACCATTCGCAATTAGGAATTTTTTCGGCAAGCTGTGAAGAATAAACACCTAAATTATCGGTTTCTCTCGATCCCATAATCTCTGTTAAAAGACAAACATCAGGGATTTTTAAAACTCTTACAAAGTCGTCAAACAACATTTTTGTTCTTGAATAAGTAAACGGCTGAAATACCGCAATAACTTTGTTATAACCCATTTGCATAGCAGCATTTAATGTTACTTCAAGTTCTTTCGGGTGGTGAGCGTAGTCGTCAGCAATTGTAAGCGTATCGCTTTTATACAAAATTTCAAATCTTCTTCCGGCACCTTTGAAATGTGGCATTGATTTTGCAATTTGTTCGCCTGTTGCACCTACAAAATGGCAAGCCGCAGCCGCTGCAAGCGAGTTTAAAATGTTGTGTTTACCGGGAGCAGAAACTTCAATATGAGCGATAAATTCGCCCTTGTGATAAAGGTCATATTCGCCCGCAGTTTTTGCTTTATAAACTACATTTTTAGCACAGTAATCGTTGCTTTCACCGAGTCCGAAAGTAATTATATTGCTTTTTACCGCTTTCATAGCGTCCATAGAATTTTCGTCATCGCCGTTAACGATAACTGTTTTAGCCATATTTGAAAACTCGGTAAAGGATTGTTTTAATCGGTCTAGTGTTTTAAAATATTCCATATGGTCACGGTCAATGTTTAAAACAACTGCAATATCAGGCGAAAGTTTTAAAAATGTATCAACATATTCGCAAGATTCGCAAACCATAATTTCAGAGTTGCCCGCAATACCGTAAGAATTAATAAGCGGTAAATTTCCGCCGATAACAGCAGATGGGTCAAAATCATTTTCAACCAATACTTGAGTAATCATTGATGTAACGGTAGTTTTGCCGTGAGTACCGCAAACACCTATTACATTATCAAAATGTCTTGTAATAGCCCCCAGAGCATAAGAACGCTCCATAGTAGGAATACCTTTTTCAGCGGCACTTACAAGTTCCGGATTATCTTTTGAAATTGCAGCAGAGTAAATAACTAAATCAGCTCCGTCAACATTTTCAGGGTAGTGGCCCATTGTTATAGGAATACCCATTTTGCGTACTTTAGCGGTTTTATCAGATTCATTGTTATCAGAGCCTGTTAGATTATATCCTTTTGTAAATAAAATCTGAGCAATAGGATACATTCCTGCTCCGCCAATGCCGATAAGGTGAATATTTTTAGAATTTTTTAATAATTCATCAGTAGCTTTAAAATCTTTCAAAATAAAATCTCCCTTTAGCGAAATTTATATTATATTTATTATACCTTATTTTGCTATAAAAATAAATAGATATTTTGTAATTTTTTATTTTGTTTATTGAAATAAATCATTAATTAATATATAATATTAATATGATAAATAAAGAAAAAAGATTTTAATGGTGATTATATTGAAAAAAGCAATTGTTTTTTTGATTTCTATATGTGTATGTTTGTCGGTTTGTTCGTGTTCTTCAAGTAAATATAGCGATAAAACCGTTTATTTTGCTACAAAAGACAGTGTTTCTACTTTAGATCCGCAATTAGCGTCAACTTCAGCAGAGATTACTGTTGCAAGCAACTGTTTTGAAGGACTTTTAACTAAAAATTCTGACGGTAAAATAGTAGAGGGTATGGCGAAAAAGTATTCGGTTTCTGCAGATAAGAAAACTTATACTTTTACAATTCGTGATGATGCGGTTTGGTCTGATGGTGAAACTAAAGTAACTGCTGACGACTTTTTATTCGGCTTACAAAGAACTGTTAAAAAATCAACTAATTCACCTTATGTTTCATCTGTTTTCAGCATAAAAAATGCTAAAAGTATTAATGATGGCAAAACAAGTATGTCAAAACTCGGCGTTGTTGCAAACGGAAATACATTGACAATCAATTTAGCTAAGGTTGATGATGGATTTTTAGAAACTTTAACAAAACCGTTATGTTTTCCTTGTAATCGTGAATTTTTTGAAAGCACCAACGGAAAATACGGTCTTTCTAAAAAAGATACTTTGTTTAACGGAGCTTTTTATGTTTCGACTTATAATAAAGATGAAAAGAATGTATTGATTTATAGAAATTCGGAATACAACGGTGAATACTATGCAGTTTCACAAGCAATTTCTATAAATTATAGCGAAGATTACGAAGATATTTATACTAACTTTGAGAAAAATCAAATTGATGTCGGTACTATCGAATGTGATTATATAAAAGGCCTTGAAGCTCAAGGCAATTCAACAAAGCTGTTTTATAATACAAACTATGTTTTATATATGTCCGGCGATTTAAAATCTTCAAGCGGTACTGACTTAAGAAAAGCACTTGTTACTGATATAGATTATAATACTATTAAGACAAACACAACAGATTATTATAAAACGGTTAACGGAATAATCCCATCTATTAATACATTAGACGGTAAGAATTACAGAGATACTGTTGGTGGAATAAATCATATTGAGTTTAATTTGAAAAAAGCACAAAAATCATTAGGAGATTATAACCACGCAAAAGAAGCTTTAACAGATAAATTTATTTATTATCCTGAAAACAATGAAAAGCTTGAGCTTATTTCAAACCTTATTGTTCAGGGTTGGCAAAAAGATTTAGATGTTTTTGTTAATTCAAAAGCTCTTGATTTAACCAAAATTCAAAACGGTGTAAAAAGCGGAGAAATATTAATGGCAATTTTGCCTGTCAGCGGTGAAAATAACAGTGCAATCAGCAGTTTTAATTCATTATATGATTTAAAAATTTCAGAAAATGCAGACGGTTATTCGATAAGTAAACTTTATTCTACCGAGAAAAAATTGATTTCTTCTTATAAAATTTATCCGCTGGTATCAATTCCTACCGCAATAAGCATTGAAAGTGATATATCGAAAGTAAACACTTCAGCAGATGGAAAAATAATAGATTTTAGATATATTACAAAGAAATAAACAGTTACGCCTTGTTATGTAAATGTGCATAACAAGGCGATTTTTTATGTTTTGAAAAAATTTTTAAAAATTTTTCAAATAAATTCCTAATTACCTATTGACAAAGTAGGTAAAAGGTGTTATAATCCTAGTAACCTATAAGAAAGGTAGGAATTGAAAGCAATGAAACACTTAATTCCATCACTTACAAGAAATAATTTAAAACGATGTCGAATGTGCTGTTGTAAATAATTTTTAACTTGAATTTAAACTATATAACTTAAAAAACAATTATATTTAAAAAATTAAAGTGAGGTATTTACAATGAGTTACGATTACAATAATTATAAATTTGAAACAATCCAATTACACGCAGGTCAGGAATCTCCTGATTCAGCATCAGATGCAAGAGCAGTGCCGATTTATCAAACAACTTCTTATGTTTTTAAAAACTCTGCTCATGCAGCCGCTCGTTTTGGTCTTGCAGACGCAGGCAACATTTACGGCAGACTTACAAACTCAACAGTTGACGCTTTTGAGCAAAGAGTTGCAGCCCTTGAGGGCGGTGTTGCAGCCCTTGGCGTTGCATCAGGTGCTGCTGCAATTACTTATACATTTTTGAATTTAGCATCAGCAGGCGACAACATTGTTTCTGCTCAAACAATTTACGGCGGAACATATAACTTGCTTGAGCATACATTACCACAGTATGGTATTAAAACAACTTTTGTTGACGCTGATGATTTAAACAACATTGAAAACGCAATTGATGATAATACAAAGGCTGTTTTCATTGAAACAATCGGTAACCCAAACGCAACATTGATTGATATTGAAGAAGTTGCTAAAATCGCTCACAAGCATAAAATTCCGCTTGTTGTTGATTCAACTTTTGCAACTCCTTATCTTGTTCGTCCTATCGAATACGGTGCTGATATTGTTGTTCATTCAGCAACTAAATTCATCGGCGGTCACGGTACTGCAATCGGTGGTGTTATCGTTGATAGCGGTAAATTTGATTGGGAAGCAAGCGGCAAATTTGAATCACTGGTTGCTCCAAACCCAAGCTATCACGGAATTAGCTTTACTAAAGCTGTTGGTCCTGCTGCTTTCGTTACAAAAATTCGTGCAATCTTGCTTCGTGATACAGGTGCTACTCTCGCTCCGCTACACGCATTCCTATTCTTACAAGGTCTTGAAACTTTGTCTTTAAGAGTTGAAAGACACGTTGAAAATGCTTTAAAAGTAGTTGACTTCTTGTCAAAACATCCACAGGTTGAAAGTGTAAATCACCCATCGTTACCTGATAGCAAGTATAATGCACTTTATAAAAAGTATTTTCCAAACGGTGGTGCATCGATCTTTACATTCAATGTAAAAGGCGGCGAAAAAGAAGCACAGAAATTTATTGATAATCTTGAAATATTCTCACTTCTTGCAAATGTTGCAGATGTAAAATCACTTGTTATTCATCCTGCTTCAACAACTCACTCACAGTTAAACGAGCAAGAGTTAGCTGAACAGGGAATTAAACCAAACACAATCAGACTTTCAATTGGCACAGAACATATTGATGATATTTTAGCAGACCTTCAAAAAGGTTTTGACGCAATTAAATAATTAAAATTTGAATTTAAAGGAGTAATTTATTATGTCTAAAGTATATAACTCAGTTGATGAACTTATCGGTAAAACCCCATTAGTAAGATTAAATAATATTGAAAAAAAATTTGGTTTGCAAGCAAAAATTCTTGTAAAACTCGAACTTTTTAATCCAGCAGGCTCAGTTAAAGACAGAGTTGCACTTAATATGATTAACAAAGCCGAAGAACAAGGCATTTTAAAAGATGGTTCAGTTATCATTGAACCAACTTCAGGTAACACAGGTATCGGTTTGTCTTCAATTGCTGCAAGCAGAGGTTACAGAACAATTATTGTTATGCCTGAAACAATGTCAATCGAGCGTAGACAGTTGATGAAAGCATACGGTGCTGAGATTGTTTTAACAGACGGTGCTAAAGGTATGAAAGGCGCTATTGAAAAGGCAAACGAATTAAGCAAAGAAATTCCTAATTCATTTGTTGCAGGTCAGTTTGTGAACCCTGCAAACCCTGCAATTCACAAGGCTACAACAGGTCCTGAAATTTTTGAAGATACAGATGGCGAAGTTGATATTTTCGTTGCCGGCGTTGGTACAGGCGGTACTGTAACAGGTGTTGGCGAGTATCTTAAATCTAAAAAACCTGATGTTAAAGTTGTTGCTGTTGAGCCTGACAGCTCTCCTGTATTATCTGAAGGTCATGCAGGTGCACATAAAATTCAAGGTATCGGTGCAGGCTTTGTTCCTGATATTCTTAACACTAGTGTTTACGATGAAATTATCAGAATTACAAATGAAAAAGCATTTGAATTTGGTCGTGAAATCGGTAAAACCGAAGGTGTTTTAGTTGGAATTAGTTCAGGTGCGGCTCTTGCAGCAGCAGTAGAACTCGCTCAGCGTGAAGAAAACAAAGGTAAAACCATTGTTGCTTTAATGCCTGATACAGGTGAGCGTTACCTTTCAACTGCTCTCTTTGCTGAATAAGCTCTCTAAATCTTAATTGCTGAATAACACATTTTTTGTTTTGTGTTCCTCCCTTATGTTTTGAAAATAAAGTGTTTATCAGCAAATGGTAATAATATAAGTAAAAAGACTTGAAATTCTGTTTTAGAATAGATTTTCAAGTCTTTTGCTTTTAGAATAATAGGACATTGTGGTTTATGGTGTCATCACAAGACGGCGTTTAGCCAAGTTTCGCCATACGGAAAAAATTGATTGTCACTTAATCAGCGTGCCGTGGTCGTCACGCCCTACGGAGATACCATCAAGTGAATTGAAATGAATCCCACCGAGTTTTGCGTTGCAAAACCCACCTCCCTTTAATAAGGGAGACTCGGTAGGAACGGCGGCACCAAGGCACCGCCCTACGAATAGGACATTGTGGTTTATGGTGTCATCACAAGATGGCGGGAGCAATTAATCGTGCTACAATTAAAGAAAAATATATAAAAACTCCACTTTATCATTATGACAAAGCGGAGATTAAGCTTTATAGATCTTTTTCGTGTAATATTACGCCGTCTTTTTTAAGTTGTTTTTGTAATTTTGTTATAGATAAAGTTTTAAAATTACTGCTTAATGCGGCGGCAGTACCTGCGGCCTGTCCTGAAACCGCACAAACAGGGATGACTCTTGTAATATCCCACATAGCTTCGGTTACAGAGATACATCTGCCCGCAGTAATAAGATTTTTAATAGTTTTTCCGTAAAGGCAAGAGAATGGCAATTCATAAACAGGACCGCTTTTTCTCCAATCGCCAAACATACCTACACTATCAGAAAATTCTTTATGCATTTCGGTATCGTCAATTGAATAGTCAGAAACGATTTTTCTTGTCATTCTAATCTGCGGAATTGTGGCAACCAATGCTAAGTTGCGTTCTTTGCTGATTCCGCCGCCTTTTAAATAATCATCAAGTGTAAACGCATGAGAAGTGCAAACCATCTCTGAAAGCTCTTTTGCGTCTAAACCTTGGTAGCGTTTTAAATTCTTCTCAAGGCGTTTTTGCTCTTCGCTTTTAAATTTTTCAGGAATATCAGACCAGCCGAGCATTTTAAGATTAAGTTTATTTTTATTGTGAAAATAGTACCAGCCTGCAAGCACATTACCTTGTTTAAATGTATCGGTTTCTTCGCCGGAACGATACACAACATCGGCATCGCCTGTTGCGTCTACAACGCTTTTGCAAACAACTGCACTTCTGCCCGATTTATTTTCAATAATAAGTGATGTGATTTTGTTTCTTGAAACAACAGTATCGCAAACGCTAGAGCCGTAAAGTATTTCAACTCCTTCATCAAGCAAAAGTTTTTCAAACAAAATTGCAGCTGTATTAGCATTGTATCTAACTTCGTAACGGATTTTTTTCTTTTCTTCCAAAGTGCCGTTTTCGAGCCAAGGCTTTGGATATTTGTCTTCATATCCATACTTTATTGAAAGATGAAAAAGCTCTTCTGCAATACCGAAAGAAACTTGTTTGCCTTTGCCGTCACAAAGCGGAAGATAAATTGTAATAAGGCCGAGAGTTGCAAGACCGCCGAGCAAAAATTGCTTTTCTAAAAGCAAAACTTTAGCACCGTTTCTTCTTGCAGCGAGTGCTGCACTGATGCCGGCAATACCGCCGCCTGCGACTACAACATCGTATTCGCCAAAAACAGGAATTTCTTTTGCTTTTTCTTTAATGTATTCCATAAATTAACCCCTATTTAATATAGTTTTCAATTGCTGAAAGGTCGAGTTTATCATAAGATTTTAAGAATTCATAAATAATTTTAGCGATTGGTTTGCAACCGTTTTCATCATCTGATTCAATGTTAAGCGGCATAATAGGATCATGAACAGAAAGGCGAAGTAAAAACCAGCCGTTGTTAACTGAAATTCTAATGCCTTCGTGATTATCAGGTGCAATGTTCATACCTTTTTCTTCGCCATATTTAAATAAATCAGCGATAACTTTTTCGCCGTATGCTCTAAAGTCAGGCTCGTTGATTTTAAAACGAAGTTCAACCAAATCTTTAGGCTCTTTTAAATCGGCGATTAATTCGTCGATTGTCATACCTTTTTTCTTTAAATTTGCCATTTTGATAATGATTTTTGTAATAAGGTAAGCACCGTCATCAAGAAAATAGTTTTCTTTAAATGCTGCGTGACCGGATGTTTCAATTGCGAGCGGTGCTGAAATACCTTCATTTTCAAGGCGAACTGCTTCGTCGATAACATTTTTATAGCCACGCTTAAATCTTAAATGTTTACCGCGGAGATTTTCTTCAATAAATGTTTTAAGACCGCTTGATGTAACTGAATCGGTAACAACTGTGCCGCCTTTTTGATTTTCAAGTGCAATTGCAGCGGCGAGTGCAACAATGCGGTTGCGGTTAATTTCTTTTCCGTCGGCAGAAACGCAAGACGCTCTGTCAACATCAGTATCAAAAATTACGCCAAGGTCAGCTTTGTTTGCAACAGTTGCATCTGAAATTGCTTTCATTGCAACTTCATTTTCAGGGTTTGGAATGTGGTTAGGGAACATTCCGTCAGGCTCTAAAAACTGACTTCCGTTAATATCAGCACCAAGTGGCTCTAATACTTGATAAGCATAAAATCCGCCTGCACCGTTGCCAGCGTCAACTATGATTTTAAGTCCTTCTAAAGGCTTTTTATTTCCTGTTTCTTTAATAATTGTATCACGAAGAATTTTTGAATACTCTGACATAAAGTCGATTTTTGTTATACTGCCGTCTGCGTCTTTAACTTCGGATGCGTTTTGAGCATTCTCAAGCATTTTTACAATATCATCGCCGGAAACACCGCCGTCACGGGTGAAAAATTTAAGACCGTTTCTGTTAAATGGGTGGTGTGATGCGGTGATCTGAATTGCTGCGTCGCAACTCTTTACAACGGTTGTCATAAACATTGACGGGGTAGAGGCAAGCGAGCAATCAAGCACCTTTACGCCTTTTTTAACTAAAACTGAAATAACTGCGTTTTTAATTCTGTCAGCAGAAATTCTTGAATCATGACCTACCGAAACCGTAATTTTATCGGCAGACTTGTTATATTTATCGCAAAACCAAACCAAAAAGCCGTTTGTCATAGCCTTAATAACATCATCGGTAAGGTTAATATGTTCATTTTCTACGCCTTCAGCGGCAATTCCGCGAATATCTGTACCGCTTTTGAATTTCTTGTATTCTATCATTTTAACTTTCTCCTTAGTTTATTTTACAAAGCCAACTTTTCTTTTAACTTTTGATAAAGTTTTGCGTGCAAGATATGACGCTTGTTCAGCACCGTTTTTATACATAGCTTCAAGTTGACCTTTATCGCTCATAAGTTCGTTAAAACGCTCACGAACAGGGCGTAACTCTTCAATAACTGCCTCAGCAACTGCAACTTTAAAGTCGCCATAGCCTTTGCCGTCAAAATCTTTCTCAATTTGTTCAAGTGACAAGCCTGTAACCGCAGAATAAATAGTCATAAGGTTATTTATACCTGCTTTTTCTTGGCTATCGCCAAAATAAATTTTTGCTTCAGAGTCAGTAACTGCACGTTTGAATTTACGCATAATTACATCAGGCTCATCAAGAATTTTTACAGATGCGTTTTCATTTGTATCTGATTTACCCATTTTTTCAAGCGGATTTTGCAAACTCATAATTTTAGCGCCTACTTTTGGAATAATAGGCTCAGGAATTTTAAAAGTATCGCCGTAAATTCCGTTAAAACGATTTGCAACAGTTCTGCAAAGCTCAACATGTTGTTTTTGGTCAACGCCAACCGGCACTACATCAGCCTGGTACAAAAGAATATCGGCATTCATAAGCGATGGATATGAAAACAAACCAAGGTTAACGTTTTCAGGTGCTTTTTTAGATTTATCTTTAAATTGAGTCATTCTCTGCATTTCGCCGTACATTGAGTAGCAAGACAAAATCCAAGAAAGTTCTGCGTGAGCAGGAACAGTTGACTGAATAAACATAATGCTTTTTTCAGGGTCAAGACCGATTGCGTGTAAAATGCCGTAAGCGGTCAAAGTTTGCTGGCGTAAAGCCTTTGGCTCAAGTCTGATTGTGATTGCGTGTAAATCGGCAACCGCAAAAATGCTGTTGTAATCTTCCTGCAATTTAACCCAGTTTTTGAGTGCACCGATATAGTTGCCGAGTGTAAAGTAACCTGTCGGTTTTATCATACTTAACATTGTTTTTTTATCTTGTGAAAATTCCATTTTACTTCTCCTTAAAATTTAAGAATTTATATTTATTTAAGAATATCATTTTCTGTTTTAGTTATTATACAGTTTTATAGTCTCTCTCTTTGAGAGAGCTGTCGCTTTAGCGACTGAGAGAGTTTTGAATTTAATAACTGATTTTAAAATTCTTTAACCATTTCGCCTAAAAGTTCCATACCTTTAATTAGTTGTTCATCGGTAGGGGTTGAGTAGTTAGTTCTAAAGTTATGGCACTCGTCATTTTCATTTATTAAAAATGCGGTACCGGGTACTAACGCAACTTTTTTCTCTTTAACTGCTCTAGTGCAAAAGTCCATCATATCAATGTTTTTAGGCAATTCGCACCAAATAAACAAGCCGCCTTCAACTTTGTTATAAGTTATTTTTTCTTCAAAATATTTATCCATTAAATCCATCATAAGTTCAGCTTTGTGACGATAAATTCCACGGATTTTGTTTAGGTGAGCTTCAAAATCTACTGTGTTTAAAAATTCATTTGTAATCATCTGCATTAAAATGCTTGTATGCACATCGGATGTTTGTTTGCAAACAGTAAGTTTTGCAATAATTTTTTTGTTAGCGATTGCATAGCCAACACGCATACCGGGGGATAATACTTTTGAAAACGAACCTGCGTAAACAACCATTCCGCTGTCATCCATAGACTTAATTGTAGGAATATTTTCACCCGCAAAGCGAATTTCGCCGTAAGGATTATCTTCAAGCACCAAAACATTGTATTTTTTCGAAAGTTCTAACACCGCTTTGCGTTTTTCAAGGCTCATTGTGACGCCGGACGGATTTTGAAAATTAGGTATTGTATAAATAAATTTAGCGTTTTTATTTTCTTTTAGTGCTTTTTCAAGCATTTCAATATTCATTCCGTCTTTTTCAACATCAACGCCGACTAAATGTGCACCGTAAGAACGGAATGTGTTAAGCGAACCGATAAACGAAGGGCATTCGCTGATAATAGTATCGCCTTTTTCGCAAAAAGCCTTTGTCATCAAATCCATAACCTGTTGAGCACCTGATGTTATGATTAAATCGTCATCATCTGAAAAAGAATTATGTTTTGTTTTCATATAATTCTTCATTGTATCACGAAGCGGGGCATAGCCCTCGGTAATTGAATATTGCAATGCACCGATTGGATTTTCGGTTAATATTTTATTAGAAATTTTTGCAATATCTTCTGTCGGAAAAGCTTCGGGAGCAGGGTTGCCTGCCGCAAAAGAAATCATACCCGGAACAGAAGAATATTTAAGTATTTCTCTAATTGCGCTTGGTGCTAAATTCGCAATACTTTCAGTAAATTGATAATTCATTAGTTATCACCTTAAAACTATACTTAAAATTAAAATAATTATACCACAAAAACAACTATAAATAAACCCTAATTAAAACAAAAAGGCAACTTTTTTTGAAAAAAGTTGCCTTTTTTATTATACAAGCAAGTTAATGTATTTAAATTTAAGACGCTTTGCAAATGTTAGATTGCTGTAAATACCATAGCCGAATTCATCAATAAAATCAAGAACTGTTTGTGCCTGATTTTCGGTTATAGGAATTTTTGAGAACATAGTTTTTTCATAAATAGCAAAAATATCTTCTAATGAATAATCTTTTTCATCATCAGTAACAAAGTTTTCTTTAACTATTTTTTCAAAATCTTCATAAGAATAAACTATGTCTAATTCAACCTTGTTAAATCTAAGCATCTGAATTATAAGATCAAAACCTAAAGTTACCTGTTTTCTATAATTATTTGAATTGAATATTGCCGTTCTTTTTTTA
Source organism: uncultured Eubacteriales bacterium (assembly GCA_934476085.1). Classification (GTDB taxonomy): domain Bacteria; phylum Bacillota; class Clostridia; order Oscillospirales; family Acutalibacteraceae; genus RUG11462. The sequence continues at coordinate 13,385 of CAKSNE010000013.1, forward strand.
ATAACCAAAAGTCTTCTAATTATTAGAGTAAGAACACCGATAATTAATAAAAGAAGTATTGCACCTACAATTATAGATACATAGATTAGCCAAGAACTTTCCTTATAATCATCAGTTTTGTTTTCAGCCGGTTTTTGTTCATTTGGATTTTCAACCGGCTGTTGATTTTCTTTATTATCTATATCTGCCGGTTTTTGTTCATCATTAGGTTTATTATCTTCTTTAGGTTTTTCTTTGTTTTTATTTTTAGCTTTGTTTTGCTCCTGTTTCATCAATGCAGCAAATGATTTGCTATAATAACCCGGTGTGGTTTCAACAGAAATCCAACCATAATTTTGGTCAAATATTTCAATCCAAGCATGATAGTTGCCATCTGTTAATTCAAGAGTTTTAGATGTTGTTCCATCGGCTTTTTGGATCTGTTCCTTTGGAACATAAAAGCCTTCAACATATCTTGCCGGAACACCAAGTGATCTCAACATTACCGCTGCTGCCGAAGCATAGTGAGCAGAGTAACCTTCGCCTTTATCAAATATAAAGTTTGAAACAAAATCTTTGCCCTTAGGTAATTTTGATACCTTATCGGAATATTCGGTATTATCGTTTAAAAACTGTCTAACTTTGTCGACTGTTTCATAAATAGTAGTACCTTTAAGCTCTGTTCCTAATTTTGCAACTTCATCAATACCGCTTGGCAAAAGAGTATAGTTTGCATTAACAAAAGCAACATATTCTTTCCAAACTTTTTGAAAATCACTGTTTGTAAAAGAAGTTGTATAAGGTAAATTTACAAAATCAGTTTGATCATAATAAGCATTATATAAATACTCTGAAGTTTTTTCGGTTTGTGGAAAAATGTCTTTATATCCGGTAACGGCAGCTGTCGAAACAGTACCGTTTAACGCATACATATAAGGTTTTTTTCTACGAAAATCAGAAAATGAAAAATCTGAATTTTTGAGATTTTTTTCAATTAAATCACTATCAAGCAAATCACCTGTTAGGGTAGGTAATGTATATTCACGCTCTTTAAGATATTTTGTGAAATTTTCAATTGATTTATATGCATTGTCGTCTAACTCATCCCAAGAATGACCTGTGTAAACACTTCCAACGTAACCTTTAAAGTAAAGGTCTTCTTTAACATTAGAGGTTTTTAAGGTTGCATAATGACGATTTAAAACTTTTCTATCGCCTAGAACTGTAAGGTCACCGTCTTTTAATGAGGCATCATGGTCAAAACCTGTAATAAGGTCATAGATATTAAGGGCGGTATATTTAACATCTTTTCTTAAACTTTCAAGGTTGCTATCACGAGAAAAACCACTGGATATAAGCACATTCATTGAAATTAAGAATACCAAAAAAATCGAGATAGCCATAACAATGGCACTTCCGCCGAAACGCGCAGATTTATCTTTATAAACAAATTGTTTTTTCTTTAAAACTTTGTCCAGATTTTTATGTTTTACAATATTTTTTTGTCTGTTTGAAATGTGTAAAACAAGCATAGCAGCCCAACCGCTAAGCAATATAGCGAAAGACAATCTGTCGCCGATACAACCAAAAGCAGCACCAATTTCAAAGAAAGCAAAAGTAATCAAAAATGCACCGATAAATTGAGATTTTGCAACTGCAAAGTAGCCTGCTGCAGAACAAATAACAACTGCAATCATACACATACAATAGGTAGTGTTTGAAATATAGCTGTCATTCCAAGTTAAAATCGGATCAGGGGCTGTCCAAAACATAGCAGAATAAATTGATTTTATAACGCTATCATAAATCAATTGAAATCCTGTGAAAACCGGTGTAAGCATAAATAACCATGAAATACCGGCTGAACAAATGCCAACAACTAATACTAACCAAGATTTTTTGAAAGCACGATAACAAGCTGTTAGTATCAACGATGCTGCTGCGATTACAATGTAAATTATCCAATCGATTTTTTTAATATTCATCATTGAGGTGAATGTAAAAACAGCACCTGATGTTAGCATAAATAAAACAATTAATCTTGATAAAAAGTTTAAAACTAAACTAAGGTTTTTTGAGTTTTCGATAGTTGAATTATCAACTAATTTTAGGGTGATACCTGAACTTACGGTTTCATCTTTATTAAATAATTTTTTCAAAAAATCCACCCCCTAAAACCTAATGCCGTAAAGGCATTGTTCTTCAGTATTCGGAACAACCTGAATATATTCGGTTTCAATGTCAGAAGGGATTTCTTTATTATCATTACCGATAAGCACAACACTTTTTAATGAAAGTGAAGTATCAAAGCCTGAAAATTGATTTTCTACAGCTTTGATTGAATCCGAAGTCATAAATACAATGTGTGAATATTTTGTTTTTAAGAAAAATTCACAATTTTCAACTTTTGGTTCATCAATAAAAATTGTATCAGAAAAAATCTTGCTAATAGTTAAATAAAGATCAGAAATGCTTTCAATTTTTGATTTTAAAAATGCTTCAGATCTTTTGTTATACCAACCGACATAATGAATAACGCCTTGCTTAACAAAATTATTAGAAATTGAAATAAATGATTTTAACAAAGAATCAATTAATAAAAGATTTTCATCGGCAGTATCTTTTACTCTTAAATCAAGATAAATAAAAATATTGTCGCTTACAGGCAAAGAATACTCTTTAACCATATATTTATCGTTTTTAGAAGATAATTTCCAATGAATTTTATTCAATTTATCGCCATCTTTGTACTCACGAATGTTAAAAACTTCAGAAGGATCATCGCCGGCTTTTGCGTTTGAATATATATCAGCTTCGCCGATAAACCAATCGTTTGGACGAATTGTTGAAGAAACGCTGACAGTAGACGGATAAATAGGAATTATTTTAGAAATATTAAGTCTTTTTGAAAATCTAAACATTGAGAAAAAATCATAAAACAATGCATTTTTCAAAGAAAAATCAATATTTCCGATATGAGAAGAATTTAACTCATAACAGAATTCTTTTGTAGAAAACGGTGAAGAACTGATTGTAAATTTGCAATCATGTTCAGTATTTAAAAATAGATTTTTGCATTTTGAGTAAAGTTTAATATGAGTAACTGCAAAAGGGGAACGATTTGAAACTTTTATTCTAATTTTAATCGGTTTTGAAATATCCGAAGTAGTTTTATCAACATCAACGGTAATTTTAGTTAAGAAAAATGAAACCGAATGAATTATTAAAAGAATTATCGGAACAAAAATTACACAAATGAATAGAACAAGTGCCAATAAATCTTTATATAGGACAAAAAACGCACCCGTTGCAATTACAACTGCGAGATATATTATCCAACTTATTATCATTTTTATATCCTTTCGAGAAAAAGATAAGGATTAGTTAATACCAGGGCATTTTACTTGTTGTAAAATGCTGTTTAAAATAGTTTTAGCGGTATAACCACCGATTTTAGCCTTTGAGCTTAAAGAAACCCTGTGTTCAGCAGCATCTATAAATATATCGGTTACATCATCAGGCACTACATAATCTCTGCCTTGCATAAAAGCTCTTGCACGTGCTAAAGTTGCAATAGCTACTGTACCACGCGGGCTGATACCAAGTGATAACATTTCAGTTTTTCTTGTTGCGTCTGCAAGTGCTACAATATAAGCAAAGATTTTGTCATCGGTATAAACTTCTTCAACAGCTTTTCTGATAGCTAAAATATCATCAGCACCGGCAACGGCATTTACTGAATTAAGCGGATTATTACCCTGTTTTCCTTTTAGAATATTAACTTCATCTCTAGCAGCAGGATAGCCCATTGAAAGACAAACCATAAATCTGTCAAGTTGTGATTCAGGAAGCATTTGGGTACCGACATAACCGATTGGGTTTTGGGTTGCGATAACAGTGAAAGGTTGTGGTACATCACGAGTAACACCGTCAACTGTAACGCTGCCTTCTTCCATTATCTCAAGCAAAGCTGATTGAGTTTTTGAAGATGTACGATTGATTTCATCTGCTAAAAACAAGTTGCAAAGTGCCGCACCCGGTTTGTAGATAAATGAATCGGTCTTTTTATCATAAACCGAAAAACCTGTAACATCTGTAGGCAAAACATCAGGTGTAAACTGTAAACGCTGATAGTTAAGGCTGGTTGCTTTTGATAATGCGAGTGCAAGAGTAGTTTTACCTACGCCGGGAATATCTTCAAGCAAAATATGACCGCCTGCGATAACAACGGTTAGTATTTTATCAATGATTTCATCTTTGCCGAGAACAGCTTTAGAAATTTCTGATTTAACATTTTTTAATTTTTCAAGTAAAACTTGATTTTTATCATTATCCATTATTAATAAACTCCTTCATAACTAAATTTAAAATTAACTATATAATATCATAAAAACATTTAAAAATCAATCATTCTAAATGAGTTTTACAAAATAAAAAAGGTCGATTATTATAGAAATAACCAACCTTTTTAATAATTGCAAAATTATTCTTCAGTTTCTTTGGCCTCCTGCTGTTTTGCAAAACATTCGCTGCAATAAACAGGACGGTCCTCACGAGGTTTGAATGGAACTTTTGCTTCTTTGCCACAAGCAGCACAAACTGCAGTATACATTTCTCTGTTAGCTTTTGAAGCAGCCTTTCTTGCATCGCGGCAAGTTTTGCAACGCTGTGGTTCATTTACAAAACCTTTTGCTTCATAAAACTCCTGTTCACCTGCGGTAAAAATAAACTCTTGACCGCATTCTTTACATACTAATGTCTTGTCTTCAAACATTGGGGATACCTCTCTAAATCTTTAATTGCTTTAAGAAATTTCTTAAAGATATATTTTAAAACCTAATAGGTTTTAAGTCCTCTTTTATTTAAGTTTTTTCCTAATTCTTTGCATTGCATTATCAACTGATTTTTGAGAACAAGAAAGCCTTTCAGCAATTTCCAGATAAGAATCGCCCGATAAATACAGATTTAAAACTTCCTGTTCTTTTTTTGATAAATTTTTAGCAATTTTCTCTTTTAAACCAAATAGATTTTCTTTTGAAATAATAACACTTTCAGGATTTTCGCTTTTATTACTTTCAATATCAAAACTATCTTCTAAAAAGACTAGGGCATGTTTCGGAATTTGTTTTTTACTAAGAGATTTTTTTACTGCATCTAAAATTTTTCTGTCAATACATAGAAAAGCAAAGGTAGAAAACGAAGTGCCAAAATCGTTATCATAAGCGTCAACTGCATTCATAAGGCCGATAAAACCTTCTTGAACTAAGTCTTCAAAATCAATTCCGCTGTTAACATAAATAGACGCTCTTGAACGTACCGCAAAAACATAACGACCGACAAGCGTACTGTAAGCGTCTTGATTACCACTCTTGCATAATTTAATTAATTCTTCATCACTACAACTTTGAAATTTTAAATTCATAATTTATTTGCGTAAAAATAATTGCTAAAACTCTTCCATATCATTTTTGTATATTAATATAATACAACTAAATAATAAAAAAGTCAAGATTTTTTCTATATTTTATATAATAATTTTTAAAAAATAGATAAAAATTTTATTAAAATCAACAAAATCAACAAAGCTGGTGTCGAAGTGAATTAAGAATAGTTTTCTCTTTTCGTGAAACCTGAACCTGTGTTAAACCTAAAGCGGCAGCGGTTTGGGTTTGGGTTTTATCCTTAAAATATCTTAATTCTATAATTTTCTTATCTGTGTTTTCCATTTTATCTATCGCTTGCATAAGCGAAATTTTAGTTATCATACTTTCTTCTTGATTTACACTCGCTTTGTTTGAAATGCTTTCGTCTGCATCAAGCGATTTTACTGCGGTTGATGCGGTAATCGCCTCGGCAACTTCTTCGCTTGTAACTCCGAGGGTTTTCGCAAGAACTGAAACGGTCGGCTCTTTTCCGGTTTGTTTTATCGCTTTTTCTGTTTCTGCTTTTACTTTTAGCGATAATTCTTTTAGCGAGCGTGAGAGCTTTATAGGATTATTTTCACGAAACAAACATTTTATCTCGCCTAAAATAACGGGAACAGCATAGGTTGAAAACTTGTAGCCGAGTGACTCATCAAACTTTTTTGCCGCTTTAACAAGTCCTATGCACCCGGCGGAATATAGGTCGTCATATTCAATACCGCGTCCCGTCATTTTGTGGCAACAAGCGTGAACGAGTTTTAGGTTTTCGTTTACTAATTTCTCGTAACTCATTTTGAATTAATTCTTTTATAAAAAGTTACTGTTGTACCTTTTCCAACCGCAGATGTTACACGGATTTTATCGGTAAACGATTGCATTACCGCAAATCCAAGTCCGGCACGCTCAGATCCGCCTGTTGTAAAAAGCGGTTCCATAGCCTTTTCAATATCGGGAATACCGCAACCTTTATCACGAATTCTTATCATAACTCGGTTGTCGGATAGTATTTTTACTGATATGTAAATATCGCCGGTGGTTTCTTTATAAGCGTGAACAATGCAGTTTGTAACCGCCTCGCTAACCGCAGTTTTTATGTCTGAAATTTCTTCAATAACAGGGTCAAGTTGTGCAATAAATGCACCGACTGCAACACGAGCAAAACTTTCGTTAGCCGATTTGCCCGAAAGTTGCATTTTAAATTGATTTATAACTTTCATATTATTCGTTCCTTTCTATTTTTGCCAGCCTGTCCATTCCCGCAAGTTTTAGAACTCGCAATGTGTTAGGCGATGGATTTTTTATTGTAATTTCGCCGCCTATGGCTTTCATCGCTTTGTATCTGCCCATAATAAGTCCAATGCCCGAGCTATCCATAAAGCTAACATCGGAAAAATCAAGCACCAGCGAATTAGGGCTTGTGTTTTCAATTTCGTTATCAATTTTTTCTCGTGTGCCTTTGGCGGTGTGGTGGTCAATTTCGCCGTCAAGACGGACAAGCAGAGTAGTTCCGTTTACAATGATTTCACATTCCATTTTTTTCATCCTTTCAAAAAAATAAGCCTGTATCAAAATGATACAGGCTTAAGGTTAAATTTACAGTCGAAATATGTTGTTAATCTTCTAATATTTTTAGTGCGTCAGAGCAAAGATAAAATGAACCGCAAATAACAAAGTCTTCATTTGCTTTTCTTTCTTGCAAAATGGCTTTTTTATAATCAGCAATCGGCATTACATTGTCGCAATATTTTTCTGCTTTTTCTGCCAGTTCATCAGCGGTTAGCGAGCGTGGATTGTTTACTGTAACAGTGATTATCTTTGAAAAAAGCGGTGCAATTTCAGATATAACCGTGCTAACATCTTTGTCTTTCATCATACCGATAATGGCGGTTGGCTTGTCAAAATATTTCTCTAAATGTTCTTTAAGTGCCTTTACGCCGTCAGGGTTGTGTGCACCGTCTAATAAAATCTTCGGATTTTCTGAAAAAAGTTGCAAACGAGCAGGAAAAAATGCTTTTTCAGCGCCGTTTTTAATTTGGCTATCAGTAACTTTTAATCCGCTTTTTTCAATCGCAGTAACTGCGGTTATAAAGTTTAGCGGTTGGAACATACCCGGAATTTTAAGGGCAATATCAAGGTCGTTAAATCTAATAATATCGCCGTTAATGTGTCGGTCAACAATTGAAATGCGTTCGTTTTTGGCTATGGTTAAATTGCTGTGTTTCTTTATTGCAACATCTTCAATTACCTTAAAAACTTCCTCTTTTTGAACAGGGTAGAGAACACTCTCGCAGTTTTCTTTGATAATGCCCGCTTTTTCAAAGGCAATTTTGTCAACAGTATCGCCAAGTTGTGCGGTGTGGTCAAGTGAGATTGAACAAATAACGCTCACTAGCGGATTTTTAATAACGTTTGTTGAGTCAAATCGTCCGCCTAGTCCAACTTCAAGCACAACAACATCGCAATTATTTTGATAAAAATACATCATACCGATTGCGGTAACAATTTCAAATTCGGTAGGTATTTCATCATCAGGATATGTGTCGATAATGCTTTTTATTTTTTCAACAATTTTTATAAGCTCATCTTCGCTTATCATTTCGCCGTTTATTTGAAAACGCTCACGAAAATCAATGATATAAGGTGAAGTAAAAAGTCCTGTTTTGTAGCCGGCTTGTTGCAAAATAGATGAACAGTAGGCGCAAACAGAGCCTTTTCCGTTTGTTCCGGCAATATGAATAAATTTTAATTTGTCTTGTGGATTGCCAAGGTCATTAAGCAGTTTTGTCACTCGCTCAAGCCCTAATTTTGAGCCGAAAATTAAAAATGAATCAATATATTCAGTCGCTTGTTCGTATGTCATAAATCATTCAACTCCTGTAATGTTTGCATTGAATTTTGTAAAAAGCAGGGCAAGATTTTGCCCTGCTTTTATTATTATAATTTTGCTAATTGTTCGTCGATAAGGGCGATTTTTTCTTTAAATTCTTTGGCTTTTTGTTTTTGCTCTTCAACAACTTTTTCAGGCGCTTTTGATAAGAAACCTTCATTTGAGAGCTTACGCTCTGTTTGTTCAAGTTTCTTCAAAACTGCGTCTTTTTCTTTGTTAAGTCTTGCTTTTTCAGCCTCAAAATCAACCAATTCGCCAAGCGGAATATAAATTGTAGCGTCGCTTGTTACAATAGAAACTGCGTTTTCAATAGCAAAACTGTCAGCAACTTCAACGCTTGAACCGCTGGCTAATTTTGCGATTACTGCACTTGAAGTGTTGAATATATCCTGCTTTTCGGTTGCAATGTAAATTGCCGCTTTTTTGCTAGGAGCAACATTCATTTCACTTCTTCTTGTACGAATTGCTTTAACCGCTGACATTATACTTTCAAACTCTGCCTCTTCTTTTGCAAAGTTTAATTTTTCGTCATACTCAATCCAATCGCTAATCATAATTGATTCGCCATCGTGAGGCAAGGTTTGCCAGATTTCTTCTGTGATAAACGGCATAAATGGGTGTAAAAGTTTCATACAACCGCTCATTACATAAACTAAAACAGCTTTTGCAGTAGCCTTATCATCACTGTTTAAACGAATTTTTGCAATTTCGATATACCAATCGCAGAATACATCCCATATAAAATCATACAATTTTTGAACTGCAAGTCCTAGTTCAAATTTTTCAAGATTTTCTGTAACATCTTTAGCCAAAGTATTGAATTTAGAAATAATCCATTTATCTTCAACTGCCAAGTTTTCAGGAATATGAGGAGCAGGCTCTTCATCATCTAAATTCATCAAAATAAATCTAGCGGCATTCCAAATTTTATTAGCAAAGTTTCTTGATGCTTCAACTCGTTCAGGCAAATAACGCATATCATTTCCCGGGCTGTTACCTGTTGCAAGAGTAAAGCGGAGTGCATCTGCACCGTATTTATCAATCTCTTGTAATGGGTCAACACCGTTTCCGAGTGATTTTGACATTTTTCTGCCTTGCGGGTCACGAACAAGACCATGGATAAGAACAGTTTTAAACGGTACTTCGCCCATATGCTCGATACCAGAGAAAATCATTCTTGCAACCCAGAAGAAAATAATATCGTAACCGGTTACAAGGGTAGAAGTAGGGTAGAAGTAATCTAATTCTTTTGTTTTATCAGGCCAGCCGAGTGTTGAAAAAGGCCAAAGTGCTGACGAAAACCAAGTATCAAGAGTATCAGGGTCTTGAGTTAGTTTTGTTGAATGACATTTTGGGCATTCGTGTGGTGCGTCTTTTGCAACGATAACTTCGCCGCAATCATCACAATAGTAAGCAGGAATTCTGTGTCCCCACCATAACTGACGAGAAATACACCAGTCTTTGATGTTTTCCATCCAATGATAATATATTTTGTCAAAACGTTCAGGAATAAATTTTGTTTCGCCTTTTTTAACTGCTTCAATAGCAGGCTTTGCCAGTGGCTCCATTTTAACAAACCACTGTTTTGAAACTCTTGGCTCAACAGTTGTGCCACAACGGTAGCAAGTACCGACATTGTGAGTGTGGTCTTCGATTTTTACTAAGAAACCGCCTTCTTCAAGGTCTTTAACAATTTGTTTTCTAGCGGTATATCTGTCCATACCTGCGTATTTCGGATAATCTTTAACAATTTTTGCGTCATCGGTTAAAACATTGATTACAGGTAAGTTATGACGAAGTCCGACTTCAAAGTCGTTAGGGTCGTGGGCAGGAGTGATTTTTACAACGCCTGTACCGAAGTCAACCGAAACGTAATCATCGGCAACAACAGGAATTTCTCTGCCAACGAGAGGTAGAGTTAAAGTTTTGCCGATAATATCTTTATAGCGGTCATCATTAGGGTTTACTGCAACTGCGGTATCACCGAGCAATGTTTCAGGACGAGTAGTAGCGAGTTCAACATAACCGCTGCCGTCGGTAAGAGGGTAGCGCAAATGCCAGAATGAACCTGCTTGCTCTTCATATTCAACTTCTGCATCAGAAATTGAAGTTAAGCATTTAGGACACCAGTTGATAATACGCTCGCCTTGATAAATAAGGCCTTTTTCATAAAGGTTTACAAAAACTTCTCTGACTGCTTTGTTGCAACCTTCGTCCATTGTAAAGCGTTCGCGTTTCCAATCGCAAGAACTACCCATTTTTTTAAGTTGTTCGATAATTCTTCCGCCGTATTGTTTTTTCCAATCCCAAGCACGCTCTAAAAACTTATCTCTGCCAAGGTCTTCTTTTGAAATGCCTTCTTCTCGCATTTTTTCAACAATTTTAGCCTCGGTAGCGATAGATGCGTGGTCAGTACCCGGCACCCAAAGGGTAGAGTAGCCCTGCATTCTTTTAAAACGAATTAAAATATCCTGCAAGGTGTTATCAAGTGCATGACCCATATGAAGCTGACCTGTAATGTTTGGCGGTGGAATAACTATTGTATAAGGTTTTTTCTTATCGTCAACCTCTGCGTGAAAATAGTCACCGTCAACCCAAAATTTATAGGTACGATCTTCAACTTCTTTTGGATCGTATTGTTTAGCCAAATCTTTTGCCATAAAAATTTCATTCCTAACGTTTTAAAATTCACAATTATAAATATAATACCATTTTTTACACAGTTTTTCAAGTAATACGTGCAAAAAACAAAAAGCGTCAGACTTTATTAAAAAGCCTGACGCATTAATACTAAAAAATTAGCACAAGAAATCAAGCCCGTTACGCTTTCACGACGGACACGACGACTGTATTTTCAAAAGTGATAAAATTAGTCATCTTTGATTTCTCCTAAAACAAAATTATGTTTATATGGTAGCATTATTAGACTTGTTTGTCAAGTATAACGCTAAAACAAAACTATTTATTGTTTTTTCTGTATTCCAAAAAACTCTCTAAAATCATAACTGCGGCGACTGCATCAACAACATTTTTTCGCTTTTTTCCACGAACGTTTGTAACGTTCAGCGCATTGTGCGACATAACCGTTGTGCAACGCTCGTCATACATTTGAGTTTTAATACCCGATTTTTCTTCGATAATTTTTGCAATACGCTCACATTCTGTGGCACGCTCGCCCTTTGTGCCGTCCATATTAAGCGGAAGTCCGACAACGATTAGTTCGGCAGAAAGTTCTTTTGCCGATTTTACAACTTCTTCAATAAGCTTTGGCTCGTATTTTTCAAAAATTACTTTAACGGGAGAGGCTAACATTTCAAGCGGGTCGCAAGCAGCAATTCCTGTTCTTGAAAGTCCCAAATCAACCGACATTATTTTCATAAATTATTGAACCGATGAAGCAGGTGATGTAACAACGGTAGTAGTTTCGCTTTCCGGTGCATCTGCTCCGACTAATCCGCTTGCCGAAGTGCTAGGTGCAGATGTTACAGTAGCGTCTGCTCCTGTTGTAGTTGGCTGACAAGTAGAAAAGCCGTTATAAACAGAAGTCTCGGTTAATGCAACTACCAATAAATTGTCGTCACTGAAAATAAAGTCAAGACGCTTTGTACCAAAATTATAGGTTAATCTTGTTGGATTAGACGGAGTGCCAAGGCAGAAGAAAAGTTGGTCAAAATCAGGAATATCTGCTACATCAGGCTCGCCTAATGAATGAATTACATCAATAGAAGGGCAATTTCCTATGTTAAATCCAAAAGCTTTGTTACTGCAAACAATAATTGCCGCACCGCTTGCCATTTTATCATTAGCATAAAAATATTTTTCGCCTTCATAATAAACTGAAGTTAAAGAAGAACCTACATAATATTCATAATATTCTTCATTGTTGCCGATTTCAGTAACATAATTAGGGTTTTCGGCAACTGTTTTGGTAATAATTTTTGTTTTGTCGCCCTTTTTTTGAATTTCAGTTTCAGCAGTAGTTGTTTCAGGTTGAATAATATTTAAAAAATACTGTTTTACTTCATCAACACTAGTTCCCAAAGCAAAATGTGCACCGTCGATTTTGCCTGATTCTACTTGCTTTTTAACTTCGTCTTTTGTTATTACAACGTGTCTTTTAGATGTTGTTTGTTTAGTGTCATCTGAACTTTTACTTGATTTAAACCAATTACAAGAGCCGAGTGACAATAAAACGGCTATGCAAATAACTAAACTTAATGTTTTTTTCATTTTGATTTACTCCTTACAAATTATCTTTTATAGTCTGTAAATTGTTTAAACAAATCATCTCTGATTTGCCAAAGTTTTTCCGATAAATCGACATAATAGGTATGTGGATTTTCAAAACGCTGAACTTCATCCCAAATTGTTTCAACCTGTTCTTCGCAATATTCACGAATAACTTGCGGTTTAGGCGATTTGTAAACTAATTCGCCTTTATCAAAAACTTTTACATAAAGCTCTCTTGCAATAAAGTTTTCAACTGTTTTTCTCTTCCATGTATGATCAGGGTCAAAAATTTCAAGTTCTTTTTTCTCATCTAATTTTTCATCATATAATGATATTACATCGGCAATTGCCTTACCACTGTATGAATCAAATAAACGATAAATCTTTTTATTGCAAGGTAATGTGATTTTACCGACATTATCAGAAAAGTTTACTTTCGGAACAAACTCGCCGTTTTCATTTTCAAGTGCGGTTAATTTGTAAACACCGCCGAAAACAGGATCAGAAGCTGAAGTTATCAATCTTTCGCCGACACAGAAACGGTCAACTTTTGCCCCTTCAATAATTAAATCTCTGATAATATATTCATCAAGTGAGTTTGAAGCGATAATAGTACAATCAGGATAGCCTGCTTCATCAAGCATTTTTCTTGCTTTCTTTGAAATATAAGTAATATCGCCGCTATCAATTCTAATACCTTTTGGACGGTAACCCATAGGCTTTAAAACATCATCAAAGCATTTTATGGCATTAATAACACCGGATTTCAAAGTGTTATAAGTATCAACAAGCAAGTAGCAATTATCAGGATATTGCTTTGCATAAGCACAAAAAGCGTCATATTCTGAATCAAAAACTTCTACCCATGCGTGAGTCATTGTATCAAATACAGGAATATCATATTCTTTATTAACAAATGTACAAGAACTTCCGATACATCCGCCGATATATGCAGCTCTTGCACCGTTTGCGGCAGCATCAATACCATGGGCACGACGAACACCGAATTCAAGCACTTCTCTGCCAAGGGCTGCTCTTGATATACGGTTAGCTTTTGTAGCGATAAGCGTTTGGTGGTTGATTGAAATAAGTAACATTGTTTCAATCAAAGTGGCTTGAATAATAGGACCTACCACCTTTACAATAGGCTCCTTAGCAAAAACAGGAGTGCCTTCCGGAACAGCATAAACATCACATTCAAATTTAAAGTTTTTAAGATAATCTAAAAAGCCTTCGGAGAAATTGCCTTTTTTTCTTAAAAAGTCAATATCATCATCGGTAAATTTAAGATTTTTAATGAAATCAATCGCTTGTTCAAGTCCTGCACAAACAGCAAAACCGCCGTTATCAGGCACTCTTCTGAAAAACAGGTCAAAACAACCTTTTTTATCTTTTAGCCCTGATTCAAAATAGCCGTTTGCCATTGTAAAACAGTTGTAATCGTTTAACATTGATAATTTTGCATCACGAAGCGACATTTAAAAACACCTCTAATATAAATAAAATTTCATTTTATACATAAAATATTGTAGCATATTTTAAAAAAATATTCAATCATTGATATGAAATTTTTTAAATTTATCTAAATTTTAAAAAAAGACTTGAAATTTGTACTAATTTCTGTTATAGTGTTTTTATTGCAAAAACAGAGTACACGGGAGGTGGACAAAATCAGCAGCGATGTTAAGTTAATAGTAGACAGCAAGGTTTTACCTGATGTATTTATTAAAGCTATGCAGGTTAAACAATGGCTTAAAGACGGTGATGAGTTATCCACTTCTGAAGCTTGTAAAAAGGCGGGTATATCCCGAAGTGCTTATTATAAGTATAAAGATCATATAAGCGTTTATGATGATACAAGCGGTAAAGTTATTACTCTTCATGCGGTTTTAACCGATAAAGCGGGTATTTTATCTATGTTTATGTCGGTGCTTTATGAAAGCGGCGTAAATATTTTAACGGTAAATCAAAATATTCCGTCAGGAAACAGAGCGCCCGTTTCGGTTTCTTTTAAACCAACAGGAAAAAATTTTTCTGTAACAGATTTGGTAAATCAACTTAAACAAATTAACGGTGTAAAATCTGTTCATCAGATTTTCAGCGATTGAAAGGAAAAAGGTTATGGTAAAAATAGCGGTTATGGGCTACGGCGTTGTAGGCTCAGGTGTGGTTGAAGTTTTTTATAAAAACCACGAATCAATTCAGAAAAAAGCAGGAATGAAATTAGATATTGCTCATATTCTCGATTTAAGAGATTTTCCTGGCGATCCTTATGAGCATTTAATGACAAAAGATTTTAACGATATTTTGAATGATGATGAAGTAAAAATTGTTGTTGAAACAATGGGCGGTACAAATCCTGCTTATGATTTTGTTAAAAAATGCTTGCTTGCAGGCAAATCGGTAGCAACTTCTAATAAAGAGCTTGTTGCTACAAAAGGCGATGAGCTTATAACTATCGCTAAAGAAAATAATGTTAACTTCTTGTTTGAAGCATCAGTTGGCGGCGGTATTCCTATTATTCGTCCGCTTACACAGTGTCTTGCTGCAAACGAAATTTGCGAAATTTACGGTATCTTAAACGGTACTACAAACTATATCTTAACTCAAATGATTCATTCTTCTGTATCATTTGCAGATGCACTTAAAAAAGCACAGGAACTCGGATATGCTGAAAAAGATCCAACTGCCGATGTTGAAGGCGATGACGCTTGCAGAAAAATTTGTATTTTATCTGCGCTTGCTTTCGGCAAACATGTTTATCCTAACCAGGTTCATACCGAAGGTATCACTAAAATTGATTTATCAGACGTTGCATTTTGTGAATCAGCCGGTATGGTAATTAAACTTATCGGTAAAACCGCTAGAATTTCTGATGACAAAGTTTTTGTTTCTGTTTATCCGGCAGTTATTTCTTCTCATAGCCAATTAGCTACTGTTGATGATGTTTATAATGCAGTAATGGTTCGTGGCGACGCTATCGGCGATGTTGTTTTCTATGGCAGAGGTGCCGGTAAACTTCCAACCGCTTCAGCAGTTGTTGCCGATGTTATTGACTGTGCTAAACATTTGAATTCAAGAAAATATTTGTATTGGGAAAAAGGCCATGACGATTACGTTGAAGATTACAAACAGGATACCGTTGGTATGTATGTTCGTATGAATGCTGATAAAGCAGAGATTGAAAGAGTGTTCGGAAAAGTTAAATTCTTAAGCAATCCTAATGCCGCTGAATCAGAAGTAGCGTTTATTACCGACCCAATGAAAGAACAGGCTTTTGATAATCTTATTTGTCTTGTAAAAGGTGAAGTATTGTCAAAAATCCGTATACTCGACATATAATATAAAATAAAAATTATTAATATTTATAAAAAGGAACGAATAAATAATGTCTTTAGTAGTAGCAAAGTTCGGCGGCTCATCATTAGCCGATGCAAACCAGTTTAGAAAAGTTGCAAGTATAGTAAAAGAAAATCCCGATAGAAGATACATTGTGCCATCAGCACCGGGTAAAAGATTTGATACTGATATTAAAATCACAGATATGCTTTATAATGCTTATGATCTTGCAAGCGATGGCGAAGATTTTACTCCGATTTTAAGTAAAATCGAAGAAAGATTTAATGGAATTGTCAGCGATCTTGGTCTCGATATGGATTTGTCAGCGGAATATGAAAAAATCAAAGTTTCGCTCGAATCAAATGCAGGCCGTGATTATGCCGCATCTCGTGGCGAGTACCTTTCGGGTATGATTTTGGCAAAACTTATCGGTTATCATTTTA
Source organism: uncultured Eubacteriales bacterium (assembly GCA_934476085.1). Taxonomy (GTDB): domain Bacteria; phylum Bacillota; class Clostridia; order Oscillospirales; family Acutalibacteraceae; genus RUG11462. The sequence goes on from CAKSNE010000013.1 coordinate 29,686, forward strand.
TGGATGCCGCAAAATGTATTAGATTTAACGAAACAGGAAGCTTTAACTCTGATTTTACTTTTGAAAAAACCGCTGAGCATTTGTCACATTATGAAAGGGCGGTAGTTCCTGGTTTTTATGGCAGAATGCCAAACGGAACTATTAAAACATTCTCTCGTGGCGGCTCTGATATTACAGGTTCATTGGTTTCAAGAGCAATGTGTGCCGATCTTTATGAAAACTGGACCGATGTTGACGGATTTTTGGTTACCGACCCTAGAATTATTAAAAATGCAAAAATCATTAGCAAAATTACTTATAAAGAGTTGCGTGAGCTTTCTTATATGGGTGCTACTGTTTTACATGAAGACGCAATTTTCCCTGTTCATCAGGCAGGTATTCCGATTAATATTCGTAACACAAACAACCCGTCAACTCCGGGTACAATGATCGTTTCTGAAACAAAGGTTGATGAATCAACACCTAATGTAACAGGTATTGCGGGTAAAAAAGGCTTTTCTATTATCAATATTGAAAAGGCTATGATGAATTCTGAAATAGGTTTCGGTAAACGTGTTTTATCAGTGCTTGAAAGAGAAAAACTTTGTTTTGAGCATTTGCCATCGGGTATTGATACTATGTCGGTAGTTATAGATACAAAGGCGCTTGAAGATAAAAAAGACGATTTGATTTATTCAATCAAGCGTGAAACTTTGGCTGATAGTGTTACTTTTGATGACGATTTGGCACTTATTGCAATCGTTGGCGTTGGTATGAGAAAAACAACAGGTACCGCCGCAAGAGTATTAAAGGCAATTGCCGAGAAAAATATTAACATTAGAATGCTTGACCAAGGTTCATCTGAACTTAACATTATTGTTGGTGTAGACGCAGAATATTTTGAAGACGCACTACAAGCAATTTATAGTGAATTTTTTGATTAAAAATAATTATTATATTAAAAATCCTAAGTTAGATTTTTCTAACTTAGGATTTTTGTTAGTTTTGAAAATTAATCTGCTCGGTGGTTATTGGAGAAAAGCGAGTGAGTGTATTACTGTCTAAATCGGTTTTGTGCATATCAACTGCTGATATTTGATGATTGTTGTAGGTTGTGTAGTAGTAAATACCTTTATCGGCGTTACAGCAAGATGTGTAAAGCGTTATTTCGTATTTGCCGTCTGCTACTTCGCAACAACCTTTTTGTTGGTCAACCGAGCCGAGAATATGGAAAAACTGACTAACGCTCGACATTTCATCATCTTCAGAAACCGAGTTTGTTTTTGTAAATGCAACCTTTGCAAATCGTGAGGCAGATGATAAATCGCCCGGCAAGCCAATAGCGCCCATTCCGCGACTGTAAGCGGTAAGGTCAAGGCTTTTTGCAAAAGTGTTTTGCGGTTGCTTTGTCGATAAATTCATATAATTATTAAGCAAAAACATTTGGGTTTCAAAAGGCGGATTGTTGGTCAACACACCAACAGGGTTGTTGTAAATATGAAGTCCGTCTTTCATACATTCAACTGTAATTGCTTCATCTTTGTCGGCAATAATCCAATGCAGTGATGCACAAGGAAAGTTTTCATTAAACTGCGTATCGGTTAAGTTGATTTTACTGAGTTTTTCTCTAGCGTCGGCAACATTTTTGCATTGGCTTAAAATCCACGGAATAAATTCAAATTGCGCAACATTTTCGTGAGTTTCATCAGGCTTGAAATAATGGGCGTTGCCGACAAAATTAAGCCCTGCCATACCAAGCCCCATTTCGTTGATTGCATCATAATAAAGAGGGTAGTTATCAAAAACATGCGCCATTCCGATTATGGCATAATGCTTGTCTAAAGTGCCGTTGTATCGAAAATTTAGCGGGTAATTTCTAGGCGTAACAGTTATTTCATCACCATAAGAAAACTCGTAATCAAGAGTTCTGCCAAAATAAAAATCCTTTGTTTTATAAGTTGCCGCTGTACACATAATTATTCCTCCACTTCTTAAGTATTATGTGATAAAGCATTGTAAAAATGCAAAAAAAGTTTTGTTTTTATGAATAATGGATATATAGATTAAAATCAACTGGCAGTTGCGTTTTTACAGTAAAAATAGTTGATTGATTAAGTTTTTGCTTTTTGTTATAATATATTTGCCAAAAATAATAAATATTGAATAGGCGGGATGTAATTATGACATTCGGAGAAATTTTCAAAGACTTTCGCAAAAAATTCGGATATACGCAAGAGCAAATTGCAACATATCTTATGGTGAGTGCACAGGCGGTCAGTAAGTGGGAAAACGGACTTGCCATGCCTGATATTTCGTTGCTTGTTCCCATTGCCGAATTGTTCGATACAACAACCGACATATTACTCGGAAAATCTGATGAAAAAAGCCGTGAAACAATATTGTATGAGATTGACGAAATTTCAAATATGCGTACAAACGGCAAAAAATCATTGCGTGAGATATATTCGATGTATGAAGATATGTTACGTCAAAATCAAAGTAACACCGATATACTTTACAGAATTCTCAGTATCGCAAAACAGATGATGTGTGAGTGCGGCGATTTATCCGAAAAAGAAAAAGCCGCTGTTTTGGAAAATTCAAAGAAGCGTGCGGAACAAATTCTTAAAACCGATGAGGGCGAAAGCGGATACTTACGAGCGAATGTGCATGGGGTTATGGCGGATATTTACATTGCGACAGGTGACTTTGTTAACGCCGAAAAAGAAATTGATTTGCTCCCGTATGGAGCATACACCCAAAAACGCAAACGTGGTGAAATGTACTACACACTTTCGCATTTTGATGATTGCAGATTTCCGTTGCGCGAAGCAATTTCCGATAATCTAACCATGCTTTGCAGTGATATGAACTTACTTGCAAAATCATACTGTGAGAATGACCGTAAAGCAATGTACAGTATATACAAGTCAATTTACGGCATAATACATGCGGTATATGGCGACGATAAATGTCCTGTGCCGGTACAGTATTATTTGTCAACATCGTGCATAAGGCTTGCACAGCATGCGGCATGGGAAAATGATACCGAAACAGCAATGAAATATATCGGCGAATTTATGGAATCACTTCGCATGCAGAGAAAAACGCATAACAAAAAGTTAAAAAATACAAGCGCGGTACTTCCTGAAGTTATGTCGACGTATCGTGCGCCGATAATACGACCTGATTATTATGGTGATTTTGCTATTAGTGTGCTAAAATGGCACGCGTTCGACAGACTTCGCAATAATGAACTATTCATTAAATATTTAAATGAGGCTGAAAAATGGTATGAACTTGCTCATTAATGTTTATCGGGTGGAAAAATGCATAAGCGTTTTTCCACCTTTTCTTTATGATAAAAAATAATATTAATTATTTTTTGCTTTAGTGAGCATTACTACTGTTTCAACGTGTTTTGTGTGTGGGAACATATCTACGGGAACGGCTTTTTTAGCACGGTAGCCGTTTGTTACAAAGAATTTCAAGTCACGAGACAGAGTTTCGGGGTTGCAAGAAACATATACAACCTTTTTTGGTGCCAGCGTTACAACCGAACGCATAAAGTTTTTATCAGAGCCTGCTCTTGGCGGGTCCATTATAACAACGTCAGCGGTCATTTTGTTTTCAGCCATTTCAACCATAAACTTGCCTGCATCGGCATTATAAAATTTTATATTTTCTGTGTTATTTAGTTTTGCGTTGATTTTTGCATCGGCAACCGCATTAGAATTAAGTTCAACACCGATAACCGATTTTGCACTTTTTGCTGCAATTATGCCTATTGTGCCGGTTCCGCAATAAGCGTCAACAACTGTTTCATTTCCTGTAAGCTCCATAAATTTAACAGCTGTGTTATATAAAATTTCGGTTTGTTCGGGATTGATTTGATAAAAAGACGCAGGTGAAATTTTAAATCTGCAACCGCAAAGTTCGTCTTCAATAAAGCCTTTTCCGTAAAGCGTAATAAACTCTTTGCCTAAAACAAGCGTTGTGAATTTATTGTTTACACTTTGCACAACAGTTGTAATTTCAGGATGAATTTCAAGCAACTTTTTTATAAAATCACGCTTTTTTGGAAAATCCTTTGTTCCTGTAACCATTACGACCATAACTTCGTCTGTTTTATAGCCGACTCTAACTAAAACATGGCGCAAAAAGCCTTTTAATATTTTTTCATTAAATACACCGAGTTTAAACTCTTTAAGCAACTTTCTGATAGTAACGATTATTTCATCGGCTTTTTGGTTTTCTATTAAACAGCTGTCTACTTTTACAATTTTATGAGTAGACGATTGATAAACGCCTGAAATTATATTACCTCCGACCTTGCCAAAAGCCGCTTGAACTTTATGGCGATAGTGAAACGGATTTTTCATTCCTATTATTCTGTTTACTCTGCAAAATCTGCCTATAAGTTTTACAACAGTAGCCTGTTTAAACTGCAACTGTCTTTCATACTCCATATTTTGCAGTTGACAACCACCGCATTTTTTATATAAGGTGCAGCCGTTGCCCAACCCTGCTTTTTGTTTTGATTTACTCATTATTTTACCAAACTTTCTTTTTCTAATAATACAACCGTCTCAACGTGTGAAGTGCGAGGGAATAAGTCAACAGGTTGTACTTTTTTGCATTTGTAGTTCAAATCACTAAATACTTTTAAATCTCTTGCCAAAGTCGCCGGGTCACATGATACATAAACTACATTTTGTGGTTTAAACTCATTGCAAATAGTGTCGATTAAATCAGGTGTTGCACCTTTTCTTGGCGGGTCTAAAATAACAACATCGGTTTTTATGCCTTTTTGTGCCAAAGTTTTAGCGGCATTTGCTGCGGTATCGCAATAAAATTCGGCATTTTGAATGTTGTTCATTTTTGCGTTTGATTTGGCGTTTTCAACTGCCGGTTCAACAATTTCAACACCGATAATTTTTTCAGCGTCTTTTGCCATTGTAAGACCGATTGTACCTGCACCGCAGAATAAGTCGAGCACAGTTTTGCCAGTGACATTAGCAAAGTCAGCGGCGGTTTTATATAAAACTTCTGTCATTTTGCGGTTTACCTGGAAAAAGGCAAGGGGAGAGATGTTGAATTTGACACCGAGTAATGTGTCGGTAATAAATTCTTTGCCATAAAGCGTTTTACACTCGTCGTCCAAAATAACATTTGTGTTTTTTCTGTTTATATTAATAACTACGCCTGAAACAAAATCGTTTTTCTTTAAAATATCAACTAGTTTTTCCGCATTCGGCAAGGTTTTGCCATTAATAACAATGCAAACTACCGCATTGTTTTCAAAATCCGATTTTCTTAAATAAATGTGGCGAACAAGCCCTTTTCCGCTTTGTTCATCATAAGCCGAAATATTGTATTTATTAAAAAAATCTATGCAGGTTTTAACAATATCCGAAAACTCTTTTGGTTGCAAAACACAGTCATCGCAAGGTATAACCCTATGTGAATGAAGCGAGTAAAAACCTGCGATTAAATTGCCGTTATTGTCAACACGAACAGGGTATTGCCCTTTGTTGCGGTAGCGGGTGGTAATAGCGTTACTTAAACATTCATTAACTTCTATATCAATGCCGCCGATTCGCTTAATTGCATCGGCAACACGCTTTTGCTTTGCCTTTAATTCTGCCGAATAATCAATGTGACGATAACAACAACCGCCACAGCGTGAAAAAACATCGCAATCAGGTGAAATTCTGTCAGCGCTGTTAGATATAATGTTAGTGATTTTGCCAAAGCAGAATTTTTTAAGTGCTTTTACGATTAAAACTTCCGCCTTATCGCCAACTGCCCCGCCGGGAACAAAAACGGTCATTCCGTCAGGTGCTTTGCCAATGCCAAAACCGTCGGTAGAATAGTCTATAATGTCGAGTATAATTTTTTCGTTCTTTTTCATAAAAATCCTCAAACAAAAAAACGGCATAATGCCGTGTGATTTAAAAATATGCGAGTAAATCTGTAAGCCGAGTTCTGTCGTGTACGGTTATCTATCTCGAACAACTGTTGCCAATTGTCTCAAGCCATTTTTCAAGGTAGCATCGAGCAAATGCATAGCCCTTAGTCAATGTTGCATCGGATAGGGTTTACATGGCACGCCGTGTTACCACAGCGTCGGTGAGCTCTTACCTCGCCTTTCCACCCTTGCCTGAAAACAGGCGGTTTATTTCTGTTGCACTATCCCGGAGGTCGCCCTCGGCGGCCGTTAGCCGTTATCCTGCTCTGTGATGCTCGGACTTTCCTCATTTAAAGCAAAATCTTTAAACGCAACCGTATAATCTACTCGCATTAATATTTTATAGCAAAACTTAAAAAAAGTCAATTAATTTTGCAAAATAACAGTGGTTTTATCAATTTTGTTCTTGACATTTAATAAAAGTTTTGGTATTATATTTTAGTCGAATAAATCGGCATAAAAAGGTGATTGCGGTTTTCCGTTATCATATATGAGGGTTTAAGCAAATCGCTCCTCCTCGGGCATATCTCTCCCGTGTAAAAATCAAGAGATAATCTATATGCGGGTGTGGCGGAATTGGCAGACGCGCTAGACTTAGGATCTAGTGAGCTTTCTCGTGGGGGTTCAAGTCCCTTCACCCGCACCAAATGATACACAGCCGAACATCTTTATTATAAAGAATTGTTTCGGCTTTATCACGAATTTAAACCGATAGTATTTGTGCTATCGGTTTTTTCTTTTAATTTTCTAACAGTTGCGTTAGGTGAAAAATGGTATATAAATAATAAAATGCAGTTTAAGTTTTAACTTAAACTGCATTTTTAGAATAGTTATAATATTATTCTTCAATTAATGATAAAAATCCGTTTTCGAAGGCATAGGGAAAGAAAAACTCTTTTTCTTCAATAGAAAATTTGATAGTCATTTTAATTTGATCATTCTTCTTAACTACATTTGTTATTATTCCTTTGCCAAATGTTTTGTGTTGTACATTTGTACCTTCTTTTATAAAGGATAAAATGTGCTCTAATGCATTATCTTGTGACAATGATTTTATAGCTGCATCAAATTTATTTTCTATCTTGTTATCAGAGACATTATCAAAAAATGATATTTGATTAGATGAATTTGAGGTTGTTGAATTAACTTTTGATTTTAAATTACTTATTTTATTTTCAACACCAATAACATCAAAATTAAGTGAATCATTTAATGCTGATTCAATAATATCATCAGGGTTTTCAATATCATCTTTATATTTTTCTTGATATTCCTTGAAAAATTCGAAAGCATTGCTTTTAACTTTGTTTAATAAATCAGTCTCTCTATTTTCATTAGCGTTATTCGATGTTGCTTCTGGTTCAATTTCATAATCAGATAATTCTTTAATAACGCGATTTATTGTGGACTCTGGGTCTTTATAATATTCGCTTCCCCTAATTCTAATAAATCGCCATCCAAGTCTTTCGAGAATAGTTTGTCTTTCCATATCTTCTCTTATTTTGTTTTCACCAGAGTGCCATCGTTCTCCGTCGCATTCTATAGCAACTGTTTTTTTACCACAAACCGCTACAATATCTAATCGGTATGAACCAACTTTCCATTGTTGAACTAAATGATAACCTCTATCAGAAAGTGATTTTGCTACAGCTGCCTCAAAAGGCGATTCTGATTCTTTTTCAATAGCATCGTATTTTATTGCTAATGAGTTTGGGTTAGAAGCATAATCTATTAAGGTTTTACGGATATCACCAGGTTTTAAATCATTAGCGGTATCAAGAGAATGAACAACCCAAAGCTGATCTTTAGCACGACTTGCAGCTACATTATATCTTTTTCTATAAGCATCATCTGATCCATAGTTTTGCATATGAAGCGGTCCATTTCCATTATTGCTATCAACAACACTTAAAAATATAATATCTCTTTCATCGCCTTGAAAGTTTGCAGAATTACCACATAAAATATTTCGATTTTTGACTTCTCTTTGAGAAATTTCGTTTTCAATATAATTTTGTATTTTTTTAGCTTGTTCGTCACCTAAAAGCGAAATTACGCCAATGGTTTTTCCTTTATATTCTGGCTGTTTAATACAAGATTTCAATAAAGCAACTATTGCTAACGCTTCATTTGTATTAAATTTATTTGGATATGAACGCATGCCATTTTGAACTCTGTAGTTTACGACAGCAGGAAGAATGGTGCTGTTACTAGCATCTCTTAAAGGTTTTATTTTATTATCATAAGATAACATATTGCTAAAGCCAATGATTTCAGGGACACATCTGAAATGTTCACGCAACATTAATGGTTGAAATGTTGTTGACGCTATATCATAAATAGAAGTTTTCCCGTTATATAAATGAGAATTTGGAATTTTGCCTTTTATATACATTTCTTCTAATGCATTAATTTTATCAGTAGGAACGCCAACTGCCATAGGGCTAACTTGTTTATCATCACCGACTATAATGAGTTTTTTTCCCATATAAAGTATGGCGAGAGAAGAAATATCAGATTGACTTGCCTCATCTATTATAATTATATCAAAACGGTTTTTCTTTGGATCTAAACTTTCTAATGCTTTATTAATTGGCATAATCCATGCAGGCACTGCATTTTGGCATTTTGCCATAAGTTCTCGAGCTTTGGCTTTTAATGCTGGTGCTTGCTTTCCAGTACCTTTGCCTATTTTTTTTACGGTTAATCTCCAACCCTGTAATGCCATTTTCATGTTAATATCAGTTTCAGTTCTTTGCAATAAATGATACCAACCACAATGTTTAGCGTATTTTGCAGTAATATCACGATATTCTTTGCTTAGATTTGTACTTTCTTTTTGAAGTTCTGAAAACGGCTTAGAGGTAATATTCTCTATATTTAAATAAAGTTGTTTCCATTTCCAAGCATCTTCAATGTCACTTGGAACAGTATAATTACCATGAATTCCTATACGCTTTTCAATGGCATCTGCCCAGTCAGGTGCAACTGGTCTGAGAATATTTAATAAATTAGAACGGTTTTGCTTTAATTTATATTTTTCATACATTTTTTCTAAAGAAGCATAGTTTTCGGCATATTTTGAAATATTTCCGGTATTAATTGCTTCATAAAGAGAGGAACAGATAATACTTTGGCCTCTTTTGTCCGACAATAAAACATCTATGCTTTTGTTAATTTTTGTACTATATGTTTCATTTTTGATAATAGCATCACATATGTTACAAATTTGTGGAATAATATTTTTAATTGAAAAAAGTATTTTGTCAGTGGCATTTAATTCAGTATCTAATGGCTTAATATTAAAAATACTTTCGCTTGAAATCCCTATGTTTTTTAGTTTATCTAATAAAACGCTATATTCCGAGATGTACCAATCTAAATATTTTTCTATATAGGAAATCCAGTTTTCAGCTACTCTTTCAGGGTCTATTTCATCAAGTTCTTTAAATTTAGGAACATCATGTTTGGATAAGAGTTCATCCCAATAAACAGCACATTGATCAGAAATTTCAGATAATTCAATATTATGAAGAATAAGATTACAATCCTGCTCGTTTTGTGCTTTGTGACCATCTATTGTAACTTTTTCTAGTGCTTCTGCATATTCCTTATGAATCATTAAAGTTAATTTTGAAAGTTTATTTTTTTCGATATAAATATTTTTTATTGCTTCAAAAGAATTTTTTAATTCAGTTTTTGAATTATCATTAGAAAAAACAATTTTTTTACCGAATGCTTCAGAAACGATAGAGTCTTTATATTCAATTGTTTTTTTAATTTGATTAATTAATGTAATCCATCTTTCTTTGTGAGCACCACCAAGTTTACCATCAACTGCAGCTGATTTCATCCAAGGTTCTATTTCATTAAATGATGAACAGTAATCATTTAATTCGTTAATTGCTTCATTATTTGGATATGGAATAAGTATTTCGCCAAAGTCTCCAGAAATGAATATAGTACGATCTTTTTCATTGTTTGTTATTGTCCAAGATTTTTCTTGTTGAATAGATTTTATTTTATTATTTGATTTTTGATAGGAATCCCAAACGCTAGCAAATTCAGACGGCTCTATTATTTCATTTGGATTTGGCAAGTTATTTGAAAGTTCAATTTCATCTTCTATAGATAAACCTTCATTGCTTCTATACAATTCAGATAATAAATCAAATGTTAATGGCAGAGGAGTATTTTCGCGAACTTTACCAGGAATATATGATAGATCATCTGCATGTTCTACTATGAATTCAGCAGCTTTTGAAGGGGTAATTTCATTTCCGTTATATACAATGCAATTACACTCTAATTTTATTATTTCAAATATTTTTCTTCTAACTAATGCTAATTGTTTAATAACGTCTTTTCGTTCGATTTCTAAAGAATTCATCTTTTTTAGCAATTCATGAGAAGTATGTTTAGACATATAAGTTGTTATGCCATCAATAGATTTTTCCATATCTATATTAGAATCATCTAAAACGGATACGCATAAGTCTTGAAGTCCCGTAGCAACTTTTTCTTTTAAAACCTTTAATGCTTTAGTAGTATGGCTTGTAACAAGAATGCTTTTTCCTTGAGCTAGAAAATGGCCAAGTAAATTTGCAATAGTATGAGTTTTACCGGTACCAGGAGGGCCTTGTACCAATACAGCGTTATAATGTTCAATTCGTTTTGCAATTTCTAATTGTTCTTTATTTGCTTGTTTTGAAAGAAGTATTTCTAAACTTTCACCACCAACTGCAGCAAGTTGTTCTTCTATAGATGGTTCTTTTGTTTCATTTGGTATTTTGATTGTGCCACCGCTAACGATATTAATTATTGGCTCAGGGATTACATTATTTTCGTCGACATTTTCTATTATTTGCTCAATAGCTTTAATTGTACCATCTAGACGCTTTCTAACTATAAAGCATGGTTCCCAATATAAAAGAAGTCGTTCTTTATAAAATTCAGGAACATCTGAATTATACAAACTATCAGAAGAAAGTTGATGGATAAGAACTTTGAAAAATTCAGGTGTGTCAATTCTATCTAGTGGATGATAGTCATTGTTTTGCAGATCTTGGCGTATTTTTTCAAGACTACTTATATTTATATCTTGCATTGATTGGAAAACTGTAGAGTATAATTCAGTTGCTACAGACGTATCTTTAATGCTAACGATATCTTCATCTGGATCATATTCTAAATTGACACGATGAGTTAATACTGGATGATTAATTAAAGAGTCATTTTTATCGTGAATAAAACCATTAGATATAATTATTTCTTCGGTTTCGGACTCTCTTTGTAATTCGAAATATAATTTATATAAATTCGAAAATAATTTTTTAGTTTTTTCTTTGATTAACTCTTGGGATATCCATTTGTTTCGTAATTTTATCCATTCATCGTATTTTTTAACTCGATTTTGGTTTTCAATAAAATATTCATAGGTTTTCTGCACTTTTCCATCAGCTGTTGTATGATTGATTATTTTATATTGTTTTAACGATACAGTATTATTATGGAAATTACCCCATTCATCTTTTAACCAATCAGCAAATGCTTCATCTGGTTTAGGGCATGGAGAATATGTTGGTTTATGTACTGATAGTAAAACATTGTCTATGTCACTTCCACTTAATTCTTCTTCAACGCGATCCATATAGTTTATTTTTATATTTTCTGGATCATTATGAATCGAGGATAATTTGCAATGCCAAATGTAATCTTTTATATTTACAATCGCTTTTTGTTTTAGTTTATTTAATTCTTTAATAAATTTAAATAGTGAAACTACTTTTTCATTATCCGATGTAATGCTCTTTTGGTCAGCGGTATTCATGTGGTTAATCCCTCTTTTATAAAGTATATTTTAATAATATTATAAATTCTGTACAATATTCAGTACAAATAAAAACAACCAATACAGGAATATTATAACATACTATTATATACAATTCTACATTAAATTATTGTTTTCTGCAAAAATTTACATAGTATAATACTGAAAATTAGTTACTTAAAAAGTAATAGTCGACTGTTGCAGATTTAAAAAAGCAATGGTACAAGGTTGCTGATTATCTCGATAAGCATCCGGAGTTAAATGGGTTTGATATAAAAATATACTAGTTAAAACCCCTGAAATTAAGATTAATCTTAATTTCAGGGGTTGTTTTATTAAATATTCAATTTTTCATTCATGGTTTTGACAATGTTTCGTTTTGATTCGAATTTTAAATGAGCATATATATCTGCAGTTGTAGATATATTGCTATGGCCTAAATATTCTTGAATTTCTTTTAGTGAAAATCCTAAATCGACAAGCAAACTTGCTGCAGAATGTCTTAAATCGTGTAATCTTATTTTGGGCGAGTCATTTTCTTTTAGAATTTTGTTAAATTGTCTGGTTATATATTCTGGTTTGTATGGCTTTCCGTCTTTCCATTTGAATACATAATCATTATCTTTATAAGTATTGCCGAATAATTTTTTATCATTTTCTTGTTGGCATTTTAGTTGCAATAGTTTGTTTTCAATTTCAGCAGTTAATGGAAGAAATCTATTACTGGATTCTGTTTTTGTTCTATCATCATAAATTACTCCGCCTTTCGAGCAAACAGCTGTATGATTTATATGAATAGTATGTTTTTCAAAATCTATTGATTGCCATCTTAAACCCACAATTTCAGAACGTCGAAGTCCATAAATTGCCGTCATTTTTATAAGTAATTCTAAATCATTGCCTTCGATGCACTCAAATAAATTGTTTATTTGTTCCTTGGTATAGTAATTTGCAAAATACTTTTGTTTTTTTTGGTAAAAGAACTCGTTCGGCAGGATTATATGGAATTAAGTTCATTCTTACTGCGTATTTTAAACATCCGCTTATAGTAGCATGATGTTTTAATACAGTGTTTTCAGACAAAGTTTTAAGTTTGAAATTATAGTACTGTTGTATATCAATTGGTTTTATGTCTTGTAATTTTTTCTCTTTAAAATATGGCTTTATATGCGAGGTAATTGCTAACTGATATATGTATTTTGTGTTATCTCTAATATCAGGTTTTGACTCTAGCCATTTTTTCATAAAATCAACAAAAGTTATATTTGTATAGGTAATATCTTGATTCTCATACTCAGTAATAAGGCTTCTTAGTTTTTGTTGTGCTTTTCGAACATTGTTTCCTTTAGTTGATAAATTCAAATCAATCCATTTTTGTTTCCTTTTCTTATTTTCATCATAAAAATTAAGTACTGCATAATATTTTTCATTTTTCTTTTGAAGTGAACCGGTCAATAGCCTACCCCCCTTTTATGCGGCCAATAAATATTCGATGATATAACATTTTGGAATACGATATGTCGAACCTATTTTTATGCTTTTAATTATGTTGTTATGAATTAATTCATAAGCATTATTTAGTCCAATATTAAGCATTTCTCGCATTTGTTTTATTGTTACTACATCAGGATATTCTTTGAATATTTCGTTCATTTAATCTACCTCCGTTTTTTCTTTTAGTATGAAATTTGAGTAGGTGTTACAAATTTCATTCAAAGAAAATATGAAAGAATAGGTTAAAAAAAGAATGAAAAATATTGCTTATAATAAAGTTTGTGAAAAATAGATAAAACTCGCATTAGATTTTGTGCAAATTAAAAGAACTCTGGCATTAAATTTGTATAACTTATAGTTAATTCTTATTTATTTAAGTGAAATAGGTTTTTGGCTGTATGAAAAAATAAACCTTGCTTATAGACATTTATCAACCAAAATAAGAAAAAAGCAGAATTTTGAATTTTGGCTGTTTAGAAATATAAATAAACGTTAAAATAATTTTTTTATCGAACTTGTGTGAAAATTTATATAGAATTTTAAAGTTTGCCATTTCCTTGCACTTTTCTTAAGGGGTTCCTTCATAATGATTTTGAGCCAAATGATTGCCGGCTGACTATAAATTCTTAGGGGGAATGATTATGAAAAGCAAGAAAAAATATAAGAAAAAATCTTTTGAGTCCAGTGGTGCAAGCTATGATACATCTTCGAATATATATCAATCAATGCTTTTGTCAACTGCTTGGAATAAACTTAGTAAATCACAAATGATATTGTATGTATATATGAAATCACAGTATTATGCACAGAAGCAAAAACCAGTACCGGAAATACCTGAATCATTTTACTTCAACCAAAAGAAGTGGTTAGATAAATATCAGTTGTATTCGCTTTCTAATAAGCAGGGTTTTTATAGAGATGTCAAAGCATTAATTCGGTATGGTTTTATAGATTGTTTAGAGTCAGGTAAAACTACAAAAACTAAGAACATCTATAAATTAAGCAGTAGATGGCAGCATTACGAAATAGGTGATGAGAATAATGTGCCTATTTCAGCGATGAATGCTTCAATGCTTGTTGAAAATTCAAAAAAGCATAAGAAAATGTGAATTTGACATTTGTAACTATAACCCTTCTGTCATAATAAATTTATAATAAGAAAAAAGGAGTGGTGTAAATTAGAACAATAAAAGAATAAAAACAGAAAACACAAAAAGAGAAAATGGTTATTCGTATTGTAAAATGACGAATAACCATTTTTCTCGCAAATAAGAAATCTTTCAACGCTACATTGACCTTGTCAGCAATGTAGGTTGCCTCACTCGGCGTTATAGTTAATAGAGTCAGACAGTTTACCTTCTTAATATTTTTCATGGATGTGATATTGTGAAAAGAAGAGTTTCTATCTCTCAAAGAATCGTTAATGAAGTACGTGGGAATTTAAATAAATATAGTAATAATCTAACTAAAAAGCAATATTTAAAAAATTTTAAAAGATTTATAAAGTATTGCAGAGAAAAATACGATTGCAGGACATTAGATGAATGCAAAAAACATGTTCAAGATTACTCTAACTATTTACAAGAAAAAGGACTTTCTGCAAGCACTGTTCATACATACCTTGCACCGGTTTGTGTTTTGACGAACACAAACATGAGTCAGATAAGCAAGCCAATCAGGCATACATCAAGATATTTTCGTGGTAGAAATAATGAATCTTTATTAAAATCACGCGATTTGCAAGATTTAAAATGGAAACACATTGTTGAATTTCAAAGAAGAGTAGGACTGCGTCGTGCCGAATTAATGAAAATCACAGGAAAAGATTTTGTTTTGGATGAGTCAGGAAATTGGTGCGTTTATACAAAGGGAAAAGGTGGTAAAGTTCAATTACAACTAATTAATAAAGAAGATATAGATTTTATTAAAACATATTTTAATGGTAAAAATCCTGATGAAAGAATTTTTGAAAAGGAAGAATTTAAAAATAATTTAAATTTTCACTTTCTCAGAGCAGAGTGCGCTAAACAGTTTTATTTAGATACATTGAAAAGATTAAGAACGGAACCAAATTATGAAAAAGAATTAATAGAACAAATAAAATCCAGGTGGAATAAGTATAACTTAAATCAAGACGGCAATCCAAAACCGTTTGATTACACGCGAGTAAAAGGTTATTATTACTTGCGAGGGAAAAATAGAGCAACTGCTATATCAAATGGTGGAAGTGTAAAGTTTAACAAGTTAGCAGTACTTGCCACCAGTGTTTTCAAACTTGCACATTGGCGTTTGGATGTTACTATAAATAGTTATTTGGCCATCTATAATGGTGGTTTAATAATATAATTATAAATATTAGGGGGTATAATTATGGATTATAGTATAAAAGAATATTTTGATGCATTAGATTTTGAAGATGAATACAACTGTTACGATTTTGATGTAGTTGATTTCGTTTTTTCAGATTCAAAATCAGGAAAAGGATATATTATAACATTACCTATAGAATTTTCTTTTGAACTAGAAGAATTGTTTAACACAATTGTACAATCCAACTCAATTATTAGTTTTAAAAACAACGAAAAGTCAACTATAATTGCAATAGATTCATTTTAACATTTGTAGAATAGTCTCATCTTTCATAATTATTATACATTCAAGATGAGAGGAGTAAAAAACAAATGAATGCAGAAAAAATAAAAACACAAAAACAACTAATCAATTTTATTAAAAGTTTAGATTTAAATCAATTATTTGTATCTGAAATTGATGTTCAATTTAATCGTGATAAGTATCTTGAAGATGCCAAAAGTAAAGGAAAAAGAATCGAGTGCTTCCGAGTGGTTGGAGAAGAATTCACTGATGAATATTTACTTACAAATGTTGAAATGCTTAGCGAAGATAAAAAAATCGAATATGGTTTTAAAGAGAAGTAAACTTAAAAATCCTATTGGAAACAATTAGTTTCCAATAGGATTTTTTGTTTTGTTGTGGTATATAATTAAAACAACTATTTTTTGGAGGGATTATATGAAAAAGAAATATATTACTATAAAAACGATTAATGAATTTCAAGATTATTTGAATTTTGAAGAAAAAAGCCAATCAACAATCGATAAATATATACACGATGTGAAAGTGTTTATGAAATTTATAAATCAAAGTGAGGTTACAAAAAAAGTTGCAATTGAGTATAAACAATATTTACAAGAGCATTATGCAATTAGAAGTGTAAATTCAATGTTAGCAAGTTTAAATAGTTTATTTGCTTTTTTAAATTGGCATGAGTTTAAGGTAAAATCATTAAAATTACAACAACAAGTTTTTTGATTTTCTCATCCATACATCTGTATGGCCTCATTTCGAATGGCAGTCGCCCTTACACTTTTCCGCCAGAGAAAGAATTGATTTTTAAGCGGATACAATTGAAAGATTTTTTCTCTATCTGTTAGCCTTGAAAAATGCATCAAAAGGACATTTTAAGAAATAAAAAAACCATCTGCAAAAGCTACAGATGAATTGAAGGGGTAGAAAATTTCATGTTTTTATGTTATAATAATTCTGTATTTTTGAGATAATTTCGGAAAGAAGTTGCAATATGGGATTTCCAGAAGAAATTAAAAGAATCAGACAAAGATGTTTTTTTACACAACAAGACTTTTCGAAAGAATTACAGGTAGCATTCTCAACTGTTAATAGATGGGAAGGCGGTAAAGCAAAGCCCAATCTCATTGCGATGAAAAATATAAAAGAGTTCTGCCATAAAAACAATATTGATTATGCTAGGATTGAAGAAGCATGGCTAAACTTTAAAGTTGGAGGAAATGAGTAATGATAACAAAATCTAATTTAAAGAACATGTTAAACTCAGCGGGTTTTAGCAATGTTTCTAATGAGATGTATGAAAAATACTATCCATTTTCTGATTGCTCTATTACTGTAGATTTTAGAAATGAAAAAATTAACTATCCCGAAAACAATGGATTTAAAGTTAATATAGCGACTACAACAAATTTCTCTGACCCAGAAAATTTTGTTGTGTTAGAATGTGTTAACAGACTTCTTGATAAAGGGTATAGACCTGAGAATATTGAATTGGAACGTGTTTGGACACTTGGTCATGAACAAAAAGGTGGACGAGCAGATATTTGCGTAACTGACCAAAATGGGGAGATGCTATTCATAGTTGAATGTAAGACGTATGGTTCTGAATATAACAAAGAAATGAAAAATATTCTTTTTGATGGCGGACAACTAATTTCTTACTGGCAGCAAGAACGTGGTTGTAAATGGCTAGTCTTATATGCATCAACTATAAATGGTAATGATGAGATTGAATATATCACCGACAGTATCGATTGCTCGGATGATGAGAATATTTTAAATCTTGCCAAGAAGGATACCACTATTCTCCTTTATAAAAATGCTCACACGGTTTTAGAACTTTATGAAGTATGGAAAGAAACATATGAACAAAGATTTAGTGGGGACATTATTTTCAGAGATGATTCTGTCGCTTATGACATTGGTGCAAAACCGCTTAGGAAAAAGGATTTAAAAGACTTTTCTGAAAACGATAAGATAGTAAACCGCTTTGAAGAGATTTTGCGTCATAATAATGTTTCAGATAAAGAGAATGCATTCAATCGATTGATAGCCTTGTTTATCTGCAAGTTAGTAGACGAAATGCAAAAAACAGATAATGATATTGTTGAATTTCAATATAAAGTTGGTACTGATACATATGAATCCCTTCAAGATAGACTGCAAAGGCTTCATAAGGACGGCATGGAAAAATTCATGCGTGAAGAGATTTTTTATGTATCTGATGATTATGCAGAAAACCTAGTAAAACAATACACAAAGCAAAAAAGAGTAAAAATGATTGAAGAATTGAGAAATACACTTCGTATACTCAAATTCTATACGAACAATGATTTTGCTTTTAAAGACGTTCATAATGAAGAACTATTCTACCAAAATGGTAAAATATTAGTTGAGATGGTACAACTATTTCAAGACTATAGAATAATTGGTTCTGCAGATGTGCAGATGCTTGGTGATTTATTTGAACAATTACTGAATAAAGGTTTTAAGCAGAATGAAGGTCAATTTTTCACTCCTACTCCTATTACGCGTTTTATATGGGATAGCCTTCCTTTAGGACAAATAATGACATATGCTGATGGTATTGAATATCCCAAAATTATAGATTATGCTTGTGGAGCTGGACATTTCTTAACTGAAGGATATGAGGCAGTAGAAATTTGTGCTAATGCATTAAACAATAGTTCAAAACCTTCTAACAAATGGGTAGAGAAAAAAATATTCGGTATCGAAAAGGATTATAGATTAGCGAGGGTTTCTAAAATTTCGCTATTCATGCATGGTGCAGGAGATGGAAATATAATTTTTGGTGATGGACTTGAAAACTATCCCGATAAAGAAATAACACCTAATTCATTTGATATTCTTGTAGCTAATCCTCCATATTCGGTAAAGGCATTCAAGCCACACTTGAAATTGACGAACAATCAGTTGAATATTTTAGAGAAGATCTCAAATGACGGTTCAGAAATTGAAACGCTGTTCGTGGAAAGAATATCACAATTATTAAAGCCGAATGGTGTCGCTGCAGTGATTTTACCAAGCAGTATTTTAAACAAAGAAAACGAAAGTTTTGTTACCGCACGAGAATCTCTTTTGAAAAACTTTAATATTATTGCCATTGCAACCTTGGGGAGCAAAACTTTTGGCGCTACTGGGACAAATACAGTCATTCTTTTCTTACAAAAATTCAATGAACCACCCAAACGCACAGATATGGTTATTGATAGTGTTGAAGCTATACTTTCTAAAGTTGATATAGATGGATGGGAAGATGAATTCATTCTTAGAGGATATTTGAAAAAAATAGGTGTAAAAAAAGAAATTTATAATAAATTTTTATCTAAAACCGAAGACTTTGATTTTTGGAAAAATGATAATTATTTCGGTCAGCATTATAATGAATTTGTAAGCTCAATAGAATATGCCAAGAAAAGTAAGCAGAAAACTTTTCAAAAACTATCTGATTCGGAGCAGAAAAAATGGTTTAATCAAAAATTTTATGAATATGCTTTTTCGGTTGAACAAGAAAAATTATTCTATTATTCATTAGTTTACAACCAAGATACATTGATTATTTCTGCTCCGGATGAAAATAAAGAGCAAGAGAAATTTCTAGGATATAAATGGAGCAATAGAAAAGGACAAGAAGGAATACAGATAATAAAGGCTGGGGGATGCCTATATAATGCGTTCGACCGTAGGAGCAATGATTCAATTGCAGCGCTAATCAGAAATGCTTTTTCTGGTGGAGATGAGTTTGATGTTGAAGAATTGGATACCTATTATTATCGTTTGAGATTACAGGATATGCTTGATTTTTCTGGAACTACATTTAATAAATCTATCAAAACCACTCCAACAAGAGTGCTTAAAGATCTTCCGGGGCTTACAAATTACAGATTATCTGATAAAAACACCTTTGAATTAAGTATAGGAAATCGTGTTCTTTCAGATGAAGTAGTTGAGAATGGCAGTATTCCTATATATAGCGCAAATGTATTTGAAAAATTTGGAAAAATTGATAAGCAAAATATCACTGATTTTTCTGTGCCTTCTATTCTGTGGGGAATCGATGGTGATTGGATGGTAAATATTATACCTGCCAACAAACCTTTTTATCCGACTGACCATTGTGGTGTTTTACGTATAAAAACAGATGATATTATACCCAAGTATATGGCTTTAGCACTTCAGGTAGAGGGTGAATTTGAAAGATTTTCACGTAGCAACAGAGCATCTACACAGAGAATTTCTAATTTGGTTATTCAAATTCCTTCTGTGGCAGATCAACAGAAAGTAGTAGATGAAATCGAAGCTATTGATAAAAAAATTACTGATGAGCAAGCAATAATCAGCGAGCAATCTGTGAAGGTTAAATCCAAATTTGCCGAAATGTTTGATTTGGAAAATTTTATTTTGGATGAAGTTACTTCTAATTATAAACTTATGGCAATTGAATCAATTTGCGAGGATGGACGAGGTAGAGTTATTAGTAATGATTATATTGTAGCAAATCACGGGGAATTTCCTGTGTATTCATCCCAAACAACAAACGAAGGAATTTTTGGATATATTAACACCTATGATTTTGAAGGAGAGTACATTACTTGGACCACTGATGGTGTAAATGCAGGAACTGTATTTTATAGAAATGGGAAATTTAACTGCACAAATGTATGCGGAACTCTGAAAGCAAAAGATAATTCTATGGTGAATATGAAATACCTTGCATACATACTTGGAAGAATTGCATATAAATACGTAAATCATGTTGGAAATGATAAGTTGATGAATACAACAATGAAGAAAATTAAAGTTCCACTTCCGCCAAAACCTCTTCAAGATGAATTTGCTCTTTATGTATCTGACTGCGACAAATTGAAATTTGAAGCACAAAAAAGGCTAGAAAAATTAAATGCTACACGTGAAGAACGTATAGATAAATATTTTAGATAAAAAAGAATGCCTAACGTTACCTGTATTCCTATTCAAAATAAATTAACTTTAAGGAGATTTTACTATGAAAAAGGAATTGATAAATATTATCGAGCAGGGAATGTTAGGCGTTTTAAATAATGAACAGCTTGCAAAATTACATGAAGTATTAGAGTGTAGTTTCACTATGTATGTAGAAGACTGTGAAGAAATACAACTCTCTAACGATGAACTTTTAACTTTGTTTTTATCAGCAAAACAGGTAGAAGGTTGTTCTGAAAGATCTTTAAAATATTACAGAACCACTCTTTCTAAGATGAATGAGAAAATGAATAAATCTGTGCGACAAGTTGAAACTAATGACATCAGAACGTATATTTCAAATTACGAAAATGAAAGCAATGCTGGAAAAGTCACACTCGATAACATTAGAAGAATTATTTCAAGCTTTTTTGCATGGCTTGAAGATGAAAATTATATCATAAAAAGTCCCGCAAGGAGAATTCATAAAATAAGAGTTGGTAAAACCGTTAAAGATGTGTATTCAGATGAAGAATTGGAGCGTATGAGAGATAACTGTAACAATTCTCGTGACCTTGCTATTATTGATATTCTTTCATCTACAGGCATTCGTGTAGGAGAATTAGTTAATCTGAATATATCTGATATTGATTTAGAAAAAAGAGAATGTATAGTATTGGGAAAGGGAAACAAACAGCGAAAAGTATATTTCGATGCGAGGACTAAAATACATATAAATGATTATATTAGTAGTAGATATGATGAATGTGAGGCATTGTTCGTGTCGTTGAATAAACCTCATAATAGGCTATCTATACGTGGCATAGAGGTTATTCTCCAAAACATTGGCTCCAACTTAAAATCAACAAAAGTTCATCCGCATAAATTCAGACGAACACTAGCTACAAAAGCTATCGATAAAGGGATGCCTATAGAGCAGGTACAAGTATTATTAGGACATTCTCAAATTGACACTACACTCAGGTATGCTATGGTTAATCAAAATAATGTCAAAGCATCTCACCATAAGTATATAGGCTGATTCAAATCCAAATTTGCCGAAATGTTTGGGGATTTAACAAGTAATGAAAAAGGGTGGAAGTATATTCCATTGCAGGCTGTTTGTGATGTTAGAGATGGAACTCACGATTCTCCTAAATATATTGCTAATAGCAAGTATAGATTGCTCACTTCAAAAAACTTTACTAAAGGGTATATTGACTTTTCTAATGTAAATTACATATCAAAGGAAGATTTTGATGAAATCAATAAGAGATCTCTTGTGAGTACAAACGATATAATTATGCCAATGATAGGTACCGTAGGTAGTCCTGTAATTGTTGGTAATGATTCAGATTTTGCAATAAAAAATGTAGCGTTAATTAAATTTTCAGGCAGTAGATACCTTCCGATTTTTGTGAAATATGTTTTAGATTCTGAATACTTCCAAAACATTGTTGCATCAAATGCTAGAGGTAGTAATAGAACCTTTGTCTCATTGGATGATTTACGCACATTGCCAATTCCTGTTGTTGATAAAGACTTACAAAGACTATTTTCAAATTACGTCTTAGATTGCGACAAATTGAAATTTGAAGCACAAGAATTCATAAAAAAATCGCTCAAAATATACATATAAAATAAAAAAACACACTAGAGTAAATCAATACTCTAGTGTGGCACACATATTGGAAATGTTCAATTATACTAAATGCCATTAGAATTACGGCGATAGATTTCCAGAATTCAATGAGTGTTTAGTATTAAATAATCTCACCTACCATTTTCGGTACTTGAGCATAAGAAAACGACCACACAGGAGCATTTCTACTCTTGTATGGTCATTATTTATTTTGTTGTCGCTTGAAGACGTCACTTAAAAACTGTTTTTCTTACAATCCCTAAGTGAAAGCTCCTTTGATACAATCTCTTTTTTGTTATTCGCTTTCTTTAAGTCTTTCTAAAAATCTTATTTGTTCGTCTAAGTAAAGTGAGCGATATGATAATGGGTCGAAATTTTCCGCTTCTGATTTGATTTTCTCTTTTAAAGTCTTTAAAACTTCATCTAATCTAAAGTTAGTTTTATCTTCATGCTTTTTAATGCAATCAAAAAATTGCTCGTCTATGAATGAATTATACATTGGTAACATTGCATTTGTGGCAAAGAAAAAATAATACGGTTTGATTTTATCATTACATTCAATATTAACAATCGTATTTTCAATTGTGTAATTATCTTTTTTTAATGCGTCAACAAAAAAATTATATTCACAAATAAAATTACCATCTTTATCGACAATTTCATCTTTTGGCACATGTAAAAGTATAATATCTGGTTTATACCATAAAAGAACATATGACGAATAGCCAAACGAATTAAATTCTTCTTCAAAATCACGCTTGATAAAATCAATAAATTTAATCTTTTTATTTTTGCTCATAAAAAACACCTCTTTAAAATTTTATTAAGACAGTTTTACTATCTCAATTTTATTATGAAAGAAGTGTTTGAATTTTTATTAAAATATAATTTATAATTAACCAACATATTCTAAAATTTCATCTTCAATTATATCAATTACATGATAGATTGAAACACCGTATTTAATAAATTTGCTTAAAATACATTCTACAAACTGTTTTTTTGATGATATATCTTCCACTGTCATAATTACACTATCATTATTAAAAATGGTTATTCCAAATACTTCTACATTTTTAAATTCTTCAATAGTAATAACTTTTTTATTTAATATATATGTCATTTAATTCATACCTTTACATAAAAATCAAAACAATTATACGATATTTTTATCGCATAATTGTTTTGATTTTTAAACCTTACTTTTGAATTTTTTTTGGTTCTTTTGGCTGATAAGTTCCCCAATATGAAGCAGCACCACAAGCTCTATTAGCCATTGATTTTGCAGTTGTAGCAATAATTTTTGCTATTTTGTTGTTCTTTTTCATTTTTTCTTGCTCCTTTCTTTAATAATTCCAGCTATTCCTAATACAGTAATCAAATCTAAAGTAATAAGAATTTCGCAGCCGTATAATAAGCAATTTATACTCAATAAGTATAAACCCGTTACTCCAAATGTAAAGAAGAAAACCAATGCTATAATTTTATATTTTATTATTTTTTCTTTTTTGTTTATTTTTTTGTGACTATTTTTAATTGGGCAAAAAAATGCAATAAAAACTATTTCAATAATTAAAATAAAAATAGAATAAAAGACAGACGCATTATTCATTAAGAGTTTAGATAATATTAGTATTGTAAAATAACTCGCACCAAATGTCATATTACATTTTAAATATGTATCTGCGTGAAACCCACCTGTAAATTTACGAGTTGGTATAAATACTAGTAAAAAAACTATACCTTCTAAAATACTGTTGCAAATCAAAGAAATTAAAAGAATTATAAAAACATTTAATACTGAGGAAAAAGTAATTTCTATGCCGTATTTATAAAAAGCAATACTGTCATCATCATTGCCGTTTATAGCATTTTTGGTGATTAAATATTTTAATGTTTTTTGTGTTAAAAGTTCTATCACAGTATTTACCCCTAAGTATGATTAACTTTATTGTAATTGTTAGTACAAAAGTGTCAACAAACAAGGCAAAAATGGCATTAAATTGGCAAGTTCAGTAAAGATTAAATAAATAAAAACGCCTATATTTGACATGAAATTGTCAAATATAGGCGTTTTTAACCTTTTACTTTACATTTAATATGTTTTGAGTTAAAATAGTTTTAGAAGTCAGTATTGTTTTTGACTCTTTATTTCATTTAAAAGTGTATCATTTTTAAGCAAGTTTATGTAGTCTAACAATCTTGCTCGATTAGCTTTGTTTAATTTCATCATTTCATTTAATAAAGAAAAGCTATTTACTGTTTTAATATAAGGGTTGTTTAACTTTTTATAATCAAATGAAAAATTATTTCTACCTAATAAATAATCTACTGAAACATCTAGAGCATCACATATTTGAACTACCATTTCTAATGGCGGCTGAGTAATGCCTTTTTCATATTTACTTAAACAACTTGCAGAAATATTTAAAAGTTTCGCCAATTCTTTTTGCGTGTAATTTTTATCTTTTCTTAAATCAACAATTGTATCACCAATAATCATTGTTTAAACCATCCTTTTAAAATACTACAATGATTGTATCGCATTTTTTAATATATAGTTAATATTATATCTTAATTAGATACTATTGTTCAAAATTTAAATAATTATTTCCTAATTGGAAATAAAAATAGATTTAATAAAGGAAGAAAAAGTATGATTAAAATTGCTATTTGCGATGATGAAAGGATATTTATTGATAAACTACTCTCTAATTTAATAAATATATTTAATGATATACCTGTAGATGTGTCATTTTATAATTTTATAAGTGCATCTGCACTGCTTCGTGCGTATAAAACTGAGCATTTTGATGTTATTTTTCTTGATATTGATATGCCAAATATTAATGGCTTTTCTGTGGCAGAATCTATTAGAAATATTTCATTAAATACATTAATTATATTTGTTACTTCAAAACATGAATTAGTTTATAATAGTTTTGAATATCAACCTTTCTATTTTATATGCAAGAGTTCACAGGAAAATTTGTACTCAGATCTTTCCAATGTTTCTAAAAAAATATTTAAATATTTTAAACAAAAAAAGAAAATCGAAATTTTAGATAGTGTGGCCGGTAGTGTTTATATTTCAATTAACGATATTTTATATATAAAAAGTGAAAAGCACTATTTATTATATTACTTAAATAATAGTGATGGAATTCCATTAAAAGAACGAGCAACACTGAGTTCAAAAAAAGATGAGCTTATACAATTAGATTTTTTAAATACTCATCAAAGATATTTAGTAAATATGAATCACATTGCTCGATTTGATTCAATGATAAATTCAATTACTTTGAAAAGCGGCGATCGAATACCAATTAGCAAAAGTTTACGAGAAAAAACTTTTGAAGCTTATAAAGTATTTAAAAGGAGATAAGCAAAAGTGAACTTTCTTTGGATATTATTTGAAATGACAGTAAATGTTTTTCAAGCAACAATTTGTTCTGGATTTATTTGGAAGGTATTGAGTAGTAAATATACTGGATTGAAAAATACTGCTTTTTTCATTTCATGTATTTTAACACAAGTAATTGCATTAATAATATCAAACTATTATGTTGCATATGACGGAATTGCAATATTTGTTTATTATTTTATGTACTTTATATTTGCATTAACGGCATTGAATGGTTCGTTTATTAAAAAACTACTAATATCCTTAATACCAATAAGTTGTATAACAATATCAAATATTTTTGGAACTAACCTAACATCTATAATATTTAATCAACCAATTATGGATTTATTATCACAGAATTCTTTTTATAGAATTTTTGTTGTTGTCTTGGTTAATATAATTCTTTTTGTATTGCTATACATACTTCAAAATATATTTATAAAATCAGAAATAAATCTTACTAAATATGAATGGATTCTTATAGGATTAGTTTTTTCAATTTCAATAATAATTTTTGTTTCGTTATATTTTACTATTTTTGAAGGTGTTTCAAGCAAATCAAAAATATATATTGCTCTAGCAGTAATGCTTGTCATAGTTATTAACTTAATTGTATATTCACTTTTAGTTCAATTAAGTAAAAAACATAAAATAGAATTAGAGCATAATCTTTTAATGCAACAGTATTCTTTTCAAAAACAATCAGCCATTGAAGTAAAATCACAATACGAGCAGTTGCAGAAAATAAGACACGATTATAACAATGGTCTTAGGGTTATACAGGCATTGAATAGTGAGAATAAAACAAAAGAAATTGATGATTATATTGAAAAATATCTTGATTCTCAAAATAATACTATTCATATTGTTTCAACTAAAAATGAGTATGTAAATGCAATTATCAATTCAAAAACGGCTCAAGCAAATTCAAATAATATTAAAGTTGAAATAAATGTAATTTCTGATATAGAATATACTAACAATCTTGATTTTTGCAATATTCTCGGAAATATGTTTGATAATGCAATTGAAGCGTGTAATAAGTGCAAGAAAAATAAATTAATTCAATTAAATATTAGCAAAGATAATGATAGCATAACTATTTTTATGAAAAATTCTATACCTGTTTCCGTTATAAATAACAATCCAGAACTAAAAACTGATAAAAAGGATAAATCAAAACACGGTTACGGAACGAAAATTATAAGAGAACTAGCAGAAAAACATCATGGCTTTGCAGATTTTTATGAGCAAGATAATATGTTTTGTTGTAATGTTATTTTATATAATAAATAATTCGAAAGAGATTTATCGAAATATCAATAAATCACTAAAAATATATCTTGTTTAGACATAATTTTTAAATAATCGACAAAAACTATCATGTTTAGAAAGTTGACTTTCTTTATAGGCGTCTGATGCTTTTGCAAATTCAAAATTATAAAATGGTAAATAAATAAGCAGTCATATAACATGACTGCTTATTTTAATATTATTTTGCAAAGATTTTAAACAATAATTATTTTTACATCAATTGATTCAATAATATTGACATAAATACTTTTTTGACATAAGAATAATATGTTACTTTAGTTCCATCATCACGAGAAAAGCCTGTTATTTCATCATTGCTGTCATAATAAAAATGCAAATTTTCATTACCACAAACCTGATGAACTAATTTATTATCAGACCATGTATATTTGTAGTTAGTTTCAACACCGTTTTTTACTACATTTTTTTCGGTACGCAAACCATCAGCATTATATTTATATGTAACAGATAAATTCCCCTTTGTGTAACTTGACAATTGTCTGCCATTTTTCCA
>CAKSNE010000014.1 GCA_934476085.1 uncultured Eubacteriales bacterium
ACTTCGATATTTTTACCTTTAAAGCAAACATTTGTTATGTTTTTGCAACCACTAAAAGCACCTTCAGCAATATAATAACATTTTTTTGGAAGTGTTACTTTTCCGCTTAATCCTGAATCGGCAAATGCATAGTCGCCTATTACAACTAACTTTTTGGGGAATTTAAACTTCTTAAGTGATTTACATCCTGAAAATGCAAAATCTCCAATACTATCAACATTGTCACCCTCAAATATTACTTTTGAAAGGCTTGTATCAGATTGAAAAGTATAATCGCTTATATGCTTTATTTCTTTTGGTATGGTTATACTTTTTAGTTTTTTCATACCAGCAAAGCCACCGGAAAATTCTTTTAAACTTCTTGGCATATTAATTTTTGCTATATTTGTATTTAAAAAGGCACATTCTCCGATTTCAGTTATTGAGTTAGGTAAAGAGATTTCAGTAATTTTTTTAAATTTACAAAAAGCCCTTTTACCTATTGTTTTTACAGTATTCGGTATATTTATTTTTGTTAATTTTGAATAGCAATTCTTATTCTCATAATCAATTATCGCCCCGTTTACTCTTGTAACAGGAATACCGTTAATATAATCTTTAACGGTTATTTCTGTTGCATTAATAGCATAATCTTCAGTATTAAAAAATTCAATACAAGTGTATTCATTATTCTCTAAATAATAAATAGAATGATCAACAACTATCATTTTTGACATATCAATAGTAAAACTGTCAAGTTCATCAGAATAACTGGAATAAGCATACATTATATTAGGATTAACGGCTTCTTGAGTTTCTTCTGCTTTCACACAAAAACTTGTCAACATAGTTGCAATTATTGCAATAATTATGCCTATACTTAATATTTTTTTCATAAAAATTCTCCTTAACAATAGTGTTATCCATTATATTACATTTTGCACTATTTGTCAATATTTTACCATTAATGTATTTTTATGTTAATTTATATTTTTTCTTAAACTCTTTTTAAACACGCAAAAAAGCGATTAGTTTTAAAAAACTAATCGCTTTTAATTATTTTAAATATTAATCTCCGACTTTTTCATCATAAATTGCACAAACTTCTTCAGCGTCGCCTTTTGCAATAATTCTTCCCTCTTGCAACAAAATAGCTTTATTACAAATTCTAAGAACCTGCTGAGTGTTATGCGATACGAAAAGCACAGTTACACCGCGGTCAAACATTTCGGTAACTTTTTTCTCACTTTTCTTTCTAAACTTTGCGTCGCCAACAGATAAAACTTCGTCAAGAATCAAAATATCAGGCTCAACAACTGTAGCAATAGCAAAACCAAGACGAGATTTCATACCTGAAGAATAGTTTTTAAGCGGAACATTTATAAACTTTCTAAGTCCGGAAAACTCAACAATTTCATCAAATTTTTCTGCAATAAACTTTTTAGAAAATCCCAAAACCGAGCCGTAAAGATAAATATTTTCCGCACCGGTATACTGTGGATCAAAACCGGCGCCAAGCTCGATAAGCGGTGCAATAAGACCTTTTTTCTGAACAGTACCCTCGGTTGGCTCGTAAACGCCTGCAATTACTTTTAACAAAGTAGATTTACCTGCACCGTTAAGACCCAAAATACCAAGTCTATCGCCTTTTTGAAGTTCAAAAGAGATATCTTTTAACGCCCAAAATTCTTCAAAATGAATATCTTTTTTTACAAATTTAATGAAATATTCTTTTAAACTGTCAACTTTTTCAGAACTTAAATTAAATTTCATTCCTACTTTAGTTAGTTTTAAAACAGGTTTACCCAAAATTCTATCCCCTTTACTTTAAATATAAAGAATGAATTTATGTTGATTCTTTTTAAATACTAATGAACCTACAAAGATAGCAACAATACTAAATCCTAATGAATAAAAAACATAAGACCAACTCATAACACCGGCAGGTTGTAAACACTCTCTAAAGTTTGTAATAATACAATAAAGCGGATTAAGTTGCATAATTCTTGCAACTAATTCATGTCCGTTAGCAATAATTTTATTTATACTATAGAAAATAGCCGAAGCATAAAATACCAACATCATAAATACGTTCCAAAGATACTCCATATCTCTAAAGAACACACCTACTGTTGATAAAAACAAGCCGGCACCGAGAGTTAACAAGAATAAGTTTATCATTGGAATAAATATTTGGAATATACCCCAAGTAAACATCGGTTGAGTACCCATTGCAATAAGAACTGCCGAAACCAAGAACAAAACCAGCAAGGAAATTACAAACAAAACATAGTTAAAGAGCATATACGACAGCGGAAACAGATATTTTGGTATATGAACTTTTTTAATAAGAGATGCGTTCATTCTTATTGATCTTGTACATTCTTTTGTAGATTGGTTGAAATAAGTATAAATCAATCGGCCTGACAAGATATAAACCATAAAATGAAGTCCGCCGTAATCAGCATTGTTTCTACCTAAAAGTGAACCGAATACATAGTACAAAACAAGCATTGTCAAAAGCGGTTCAAGCATTGTCCAAAGGACGCCTAAATAACTTCTTCTATATCTTAATTTAATACCTTTTTTAACTAATTCGCTCAGGACAAATCTATATCTTTTAAAGTGGTCAACAAGCCTTCGCATAACTTATCTCCTTTTCATTTTTATAAAACATAATAGCTATTATATCATAAAGATTTTATAAAGTAAAGTAAATTAACAACTTATTTTCTTCTAAAATGTATTTTACTCGACAAAAACTTTATAAAAATAACTATTAAGAAAGCTAACAAAATGCCCGAAATATCAATCCAAACATCTGTTACTTCAGCACTGCGTCCAAGTGACGGAATAAGCTGAATTGTTTCATCCAAAAACGCAGAAAAAGCACCTATATAAAAACAATTTAAAATTGCGGCTTTATTATCTCTATAATATACATTTCTAAAAATAATTAATTCAAAACCCAAAACAAAATACTCAGTAAAATGGCCGAATTTCCTTATAAAATGAATAAAAAAAGTGTCTCTTATATCAAAGCCAAAGTATTCAAATATTGATAAAATCATTGCTTTTATTGAATTACTTGAATTCATAGAAGAAGAACTATTTCTAAACGAATTTGACCAAATAAACAATATTGTCGCAACAATAACAGCGATAAAAACATACTTTTTTAATAATTTTTTATCTTTCAAATTATCCCAACTTTCAAAAGCGATAAGAATTATACATTAAACGAACAAAGAATTCAACCATCATTTTTTAAATTTTGTTACAAAACAATTAATTTTTTTAAATAAAATGAAAAAATGGCCTTTTTAATTACTTTTTTATTAAATGTTTGAGAAAGTGCAAGACCATATATATCAAGCTGTGTTTTATAGCGTTTAACAAGTTCGCTTTCATCTGCTCTATCAGTTTTATAATCTACTATACAAATGCCATCTTTTTCAAAATAGCAAAGGTCGGCAAAGCCTTGAATAATAATATTTTCATTTTCAAACTCTTTGCCTAAATCATCATAAATAGCATCAGCAGGAACTTCTACCATAAAGCTTTGTTCTCTAAAAACGCCTTCGCTTTTCAAAATTTCTTCACCGATACTTGAATTGAAAAATGATTTTAAACTGTCAATACTCAATGATTTTGCTTCATCATTTGTAATATTACCGTTTTTGACCAGTCGATCAATCTCATTTTCAACACTTTGACCGGCTTTTTCAAAATCGCAATACTGCATAAATTTATGCATAGCAGTACCCTTTTGTGCAGCGGATAATTTTTGATGACGAACAAAAACAGGCTCGTTTGTAAAATCAAAGTCAGCCGAAAATTCTTTATGAGCAAGATTAGAAGCACTTTGCTTCACAAAAATTTTATTTAAATCTTTATAGCGATATTTAAACTCTAAAGTTTCGCAAAGTTTTTTATATTTTTCTTCGTTGAAATTACTTAAATGTTGTTCAGAGTTTTCAATTTTTGAAATAAAATCAAAATCTTCAATGATATTAACTTCAATCGGCATTGATTCATATTGTGGCGGATTATCGTCAACAATTTCTCTGAGCGGCCCACTGTTTTTATGAAAATAAGCACAGGAAATAAGCATTTTTAGATAATTATTGCAACCCAAAACATAATAAGGATTAAATCTACCCTTTTCATCAAGGCTCAAACCGCTGTTTGCATCAATAACAATATCTTCGTATTTTTCATTTAACCCGACCAAATACAATTTATCTTTTGCTCTTGTCATTGCAACATACAAAAGACGCATTTCTTCTGAAAATGCAACCGCACTATTCTCTATTGCAATTGCATTTCTAGGCAAAGTTGAATATTTTATCTTTCGTTTTTCATCAAAATATTTTATGCCAATACCGCATTTTTCAGAAATTAAAACATCTTGTTTTGAGTCTTCGCTGTTAAACTTTTTCTCAAGGCAGGCAAGAATACAAATCGGAAACTGCAAGCCTTTTGAGCGGTGCATTGTCATAACTCTGACTGCGTTATCGTTTTCGCCTGTTGACGATGACTTTTGCATTGTATTACCGAGTTTTATTTGCCTTTTTATATAACCTACAAAAGCAGAAAGACCCCTTGAAGTAGTTTCTTCAAAATTCTTTGCAATATCTTTAAACAAAAGCAAATTGCTATATGCACTCTCGCCGTTTTCATAAAGAAAAACTGTGTTTTCATAGCCGGTTATCGACAAAACTTTGTTAATTAAAGATGAAACCGATGAAGAGCTTGCAATCTCTCTAAACTCGTTAATATCGTTTAAAAAAGTCTGTGTTTTTTCATTATTTTCAGCATATTTAAGCAACGCTCTGTAAAGCTCGGTATCTTTGCTTAAAACACGCATTTTAGCAACTTCATCAGCCGAAAAATTATAAATATCGCCTGTTAAAAGCGTAAGCAACGGAATATCTGCAAACGGGTTATCAATAACTTGTAAAAGTGCAAACAAGTTAACAATTTCCCGTTCGGCTAAAAGACCTTCATTATCATCAACCCAAACAGGAATGCCCGCCGCCTTAAAAACATCAACAAACGCCGACATTTCTTTTCTTGAGCGAAGCAAAATACAAATATCTTTATACTCGGCTTTTCTAAGCCCGTCATCAGTTGATATAATCGGTTTGTTATCAACTGTATTTTTAATAATATTTGAAATATACATAGCCTGAGTTTGAGTAGAATTGCATCCATTTGCAACCCTGTCAATAATATCAAGGCTTACTCTTGGTTCATCAATAGGTGAAAATTTGGCAAGTGGCACTAATTCATCTTCTTTTTCGTAAAACATCTCGCCGCATTTTTCTGAAAAAAGCCTGAAAAACACAAAGTTAACAAAATCACAAATACCATCGGCACTTCTGAAATTGCCCGACATAATTACTTTTGATTTTTCGCTGTTTTCTTTGTAAACAGGTAATTCGTTACGGTTTTTAAGAAAGTTTTTCGGATTAGCCTTTCTAAATCCATAAATACTCTGCTTAACATCGCCCACCATAAACAGTTTTTTTCCATCGTCCGACAATGCGTTAAAAATAGTATCTTGCAAATCGTTTGTATCTTGATATTCATCGACCAAAACGCAACTGTATTTTTTAGACAACTCTTTTGCGTCATCGGTATAGGCTATTTTGCCGTTTTCGCGTTTTACCAAAAGTTTTAAAACTTCCATTTCAATATCGGCAAAACCAAAACAATTGTTTTCTTTCTTTTCTTTATAAAGCATTTCTGAAAACTCTTTGGTTAATTTTAGAAACTTATCAATAATAGGCACAAAATGTTCTACATCTTCAAAAATATCGGTCAATGAACTGTTAAAAATGCCTTTTATATTTGAAAAAGTGCCTTCGGCAGACTTTTTAGCATTTTGCATTTTCAGTTTAAAATCTGCGTTTTCATAATTTCTGACAGCTTTAAGTCTTGCATTAGAATAAAGCTGCATCATATTATAAATTCCATTATAATCTCGGTTTTCAACGAGTTTTATTGCTCTTACAAACTTAGCGGAAATCTCAGCAAAAGCGTCACCGTAAAAGCCCGACAACTCAGGCTCTTCTAACAACATATTATAATATTTTTTGAAAACACCGTAACTGTTTTTCAAAATTTCATAAGTATAGTTAAAAACAATATCAAAAAATATACTGTTTTCATCAAAATCAGCGTAAATATTGTTTATCTTTTCAATATACTCATCAGGAAAAGGCAACGAACAAAGATAGTCATAAATTTTAAAAATATTATTTCGCAAATTTTCATCGGCACGCTCTGTTCCAAAAGCCGAAACAAGTTTAAAAAAGTCTTTATCATCGCTGCTGAAATATTTATCGAGTAGATCGTCCATACATTCATTTTTCAACTTTTCGACCGCACTGTTATCGGCAATTTTAAAGTCATATGGTAAACCGAGTTTGTAAAAGTACTCTTTTGCAAGCGAAATACAAAGGCTGTCAATTGTGCAAATAAAACTCGAAGGAAGAAGTAATTTTTGTTTTCTTAAATTAAAATCATTTGGATTTTCTTTGATTTTTTCAGAGAGATTTTTTGAAATTCTTGATTTCATTTCAGTCGCAGCTGCATTAGTAAAGGTAACTACAAGCATTTTATCAACATCAACAGGATTGTTTTCATCGCTAATTAAGTTAACAACTTTTTCAACTAAAACCGCGGTTTTCCCCGAACCTGCAGCCGCAGAAACCAAAACTCTGCCACCAGCGTCCAGTGCATTTTGCTGTTCAGCAGTAAAATTCATTTATTCTCCCTCCTTTTCGTCTTTTATTCTGTCATACATAAACTGAAATGCGTCAGTATCTTTTAATTTTGGAATTTTATCGTGTTCGCCTTTAAACTGACAAACATCAGCATAATCGCAATAATCGCAAGCACCGTAACTTGTTGAATCAAGCGGTTTTGGTGCAATATCGCCGCTGACCATTTCGTTTGCGGTTTCTTTTAATTTAAGATCAATATAATCGGACAGAATTTTATACTGTTCTATTGTATAATAATGCGAATTTGAAGCGAAAGAACCGTCTTTTTTTCTTACAACAGGCGAATATAAACCTTGTCCGTCAGGCTCAAGTGCATAAATTGCGTCATCATCATCTAAAAATACGCCGTCCATTTTAAGCGACTTTAACCTATCGTCTTTGATTTTTTCATCGCTTGCATTTTTTTCGGCATTAATAACAGTATCTTTTGCAATATAATAGAACATTCCACCCGGCAAAGCGTCGCCGAATTTTTCTTTTCCGTTATCAACAACTGCCTTCATATAAAGTGGCATTTGAAGATTTTGACCAAAACAAACATCGCTTAAATTCAACTTTTTCGAGCCTGTTTTATAATCAATAATTCTAATAATTTTTCTTTCGTTTTTGTCGGCGGTATCCACTCTGTCAATAAATCCGCTTAAGATAATTTTGCCGTTTTCAAATTCAACCTCATAAGCTGGAATATCAGGTTCTTTACCACCGATTGCAAGTTCGGTTTTTGCAACCGAAAATTCCGATTGTTTTAACTCTTCAAAAACTTTTACAACAAGGTCGTAAATAATGTCAACAAGTTTTATAAATCTGTATTTTTCAATTGCGGTTTGCTCTTTTTGAGAAATATTTTGCTCAAAAAATTCTTCGCCGAGCAATTTAATTTCATCTCTTGCAACCGCCTCCTCCAGCGAGAAAAACTCATCGGGAGTATATTTATTAATAACCTTTTCCAAAACGAAATGCACCAACGAGCCACGGCTTAAATTATCAACTTTTGCCTGTCTGATCGGATTTGCATGAAGTCCGTATTTGCAAAAATAATAGAATTTACATTTATTAAATGTTTCAATTTTAGAAGCAGAAGTGTATATATTTTTGCCATAAAGATTTTTAGCGGTATCGCTGTTAATAGACTGAATTTTTTGCTCTCCTGCATTTAAAATCGAATTAAATCTACTATCCGGATATTCTTCAAAAAAATGTTTAATATTTTCGTCTTGTGATTTTGAAACAGCAAAACTCTTAAGTGCATCGTTAATATGCTCAATCTCGTTCGGATTGTAGTGTTTTAACTCTAACTGCGGAAAAATAGAAAACAGATTTTCAACTATATCAGAAGGCTCTTTTATTTCTCCTGTAAATGACGAAGTCGGATATGAAACATACAACTTTTCCGACGGACTGCAAACCGCACAATAAGCCAAATACTGCTCATCAACTGCGGTATCAACATCATAAAACGGAAGATTAACTCCGTTTTTCTTTAATCTTGATAATTCATCATCGGAAAACAAACCGTTGCCCTGCTTTGCCGACGGAAAAACGCCGTCATTCGCACCGATTATAAATGTTACTTTAGGTGATTTTGGTCTCATTCTTTCAGCAGAACCAACCGCAACTGCGTCAAGTCCTTGTGGCAAAGATCCAATATCCAAAAGTGCAACCGCTGACGTAAAAATCTCGTAAAAACGCTTTAGGGTGAGTTCGGTTTTGCCAAGCGAGAGATATAATTGATCAAAAATATGTATCAAAACATCATAGCTTCTGACAGTGCTTTCAGATAATCTGTTATGACCTTTTTCAAGCAAACTGTTAGAATATTTTTTTAGATTTTTATCACAATTATAGTCTTTTATAAGTTGATAAAGTGCCGTAACATAACTTTCAGCGGTTTTGCCCTTTTGCTTGTTAAACTTTTCAAGCGGTTCTATTACTGTTTTTCTGACATTTTCGATTTTTTCTGCTGTCAAATTTAAGTATTCTTCATCACCGCTGACAAAACTGTCAATCGGCAATTTAAACTCATTTAAAAATTCGGTTTTATTAATACGCCAAACGTTTACATACAACTCAAAAAGCGACGCTTCTTCTGCCCAAACATCGGTAATACCCGTTTTTATAAGCGAAATAATGCTGTCAGCATCATAATTTTTACAAACCGCATCGAGTGCAAACGAAACAAGCTTGAAAATATTAAAATTTTCAACGCTTTCACGGTTATCAACAAAAACAGGGATATTATATTTTTCAAAAACTTCATCAATTATACCGTTATACTCATTTGCATCACGAGAAATAACTGAAATATCACGATAACGAACATCATTTTCTCTTGCTAATTTAATTATTTCTTTTGCGACATACTCGGCTTCTTCATAAATATTTTTTACTTCTGTGACAAAAATATTATTACATTTTTCTTCAAAAACATTTTGTTCATCAGAATAAATATTTTTCTCTAAAAAATCCAGTTCATCATTTTCAAAGCGATGATTTTCTAATAAAACAATATCTTCGGCAACGTCAACCGAATGATCTTTAGCAATCTTTTTTAAGTCAAGAGCTGTTTTAGCCATATTTGAAAAAGTTGATAAAGCTTTTTTTGAATACACTCCATCAAAACCCAGCGAAATATAAACATCTTTCGCCGAACGAATAATCTCGCTGATAATAACCATTTGTTGAGAAGTAAAACCTGTAAAAGAATCAATAAAAACGATTTTATCATTGAAAAAATCAGTATCTTTAACTCTCTTAGCCACCACCGAAACATCATCAAGCGGGTCAAAATAATCTTTATTTAAAAGTTCTTCATACTCTGAAATAATTAACGCAGTTTCTTCTAATTTATATTTCAAAATGCCGTTATCTTTATTAGCACATTCTAAAAGCATTGATGTACTTACGGTATTCTTTTTCAAACCGGATGCAAGATCTATCATTAATTCACAAAACTGCGGTGTTGAAGCGGATTTTTTAAAAAGTTCAAGAGTTGGAGAAAGCTTTTTCAAAACCTCTTCCATTAATGCGGTTTTGCCTACATTATCAATATATGGTTTTTCTCTTCCGCCGTATTTTTCAAAAAAATTATAACAAAGTCTTGTAAAACTCATTACCGAAACATTTTCTAATTTTTGCGGTCCGACTTCTCTTAAAATATCACGCTCGCTTTCAAAAGAAATTTGTTCGGGAATTATTAAAAACACCTGTTTATCTTCATCAACAAGCTTTTTTATTTTTTCTTTTATATAAGTAGTTTTTCCGTAACCTGTTCTTGAAATAATTAAATTAAGCACTTTTTAGTCCGCCTTTTTTAAAAATTTGCTTTTATTATAACAAATGAGTTGTCCCATAAACATACCATGATTTAAAAATTTGCATAAAATATAATCTTTATGAAATAATAATAACATAGCAACAAAGAAATTGCTATAAAAATGTTCAAATTCATATCTAAACTAAGGAGAAAACGTAATGAATAATCAAAATCAAAACAAAAACCAAAATAATCAAAATCAGAACAAAAATCAAAACAACCAAAACCAAAATAAGAACCAGAACAATCAACAAAACAAAAACAACAATCAATTTGACAACAAATTTGATAAATAGTTTTAATCCAAAAATCAAAAAGGCGAAAGAAAAATTTCTTTCGCCTTTTTGCTATACTTAAAAAGTATAACGGTTTATCAAATATTAGTATTAGACTTTAATAAAATCAGTGGTATAATTAAATAAAAAATTGTAATTAGAAGGTGCAAAATTTGAAAAGCAAACCTCTTAAAACTAATGCAACAAGAATGTTAGCCGCGGCGAAGGTTGAATTTGAAACTTTTGAATATAAATATGATGAATCAGATTTAAGCGGATTACATATAGCTAATGAAATGGGCGAAGATCCGAAATTAGTTTACAAAACGCTTGTTACTAAGGGCGACAAAACAGGAATTAATGTTTTTTGTATTCCGGTTGAAAAAGAGCTTGATTTAAAAAAATGTGCAAAGGTTGTTAAAGATAAGCACATAGAAATGATTCATGTAAAAGACCTGTTATCTTTAACAGGATATATTCGCGGCGGCTGTTCGCCGATCGGAATGAAAAAGCAGTACCCTACTTTTATTGATATAAGTGCTGAGAGTTTAGACAAAATTTATGTTTCTGCCGGCAAACGCGGCGGACAAATATTAATAGATCCGACTGATTTAAAAAGCTTTGTTAATGCTTCTTATGCTGATTTAACAAAATAATTTTACAAAAAGTAAAATAATACTTGTATTTTTTGAAAAATTGTGTTAAAATTATTCTTGCTATTTATGACATTAATTTGGAGGATCATCTTATGTTTTGGTATGATTACGCTATTGGCGGAGTGTTAATTGTTTTATCACTCGTTATTATTGCAGTTATTCTTTTACAAGAAGGTAGAAGAAAAGGCCTTTCCGGTGCAATTGCAGGCGGTGCTGATACTTTTCTTTCTAAAGGCAAAGCAAGAGCTGTTGATGCTGTTTTAGCAAGATGGACAAAATATATTGCTATTTTGTTTATTGTTCTTGTTCTCGTTTGCTTTGTTTTAAGTATTGCACTCAAGTAAAATTAAATTTAAACTTTAAAAATAAAACTTCGGTATTAATTTGCCGAGGTTTTATTTTTTTGCATTTTTCATTTATTAATTTACTAATGCTTTATATCACTATATTAACTTTTTATTGCCATATTCTCAAAAAAACATATAATTTTTTATACTTTTATTTGAGTTTTGCTATTGACTTTTAATATATAAGTTGTAAAATAAAAATATAAAATTTTATGTGGCAATTTGGTTTTCCATTTTGAAAGGATTTGAAATTGTATGTATGAAGTATTAAACAAAATATCTGACATTGGTATTGTACCTGTTGTAAAAATTGATAATGCAAAAGATGCAATACCTCTTGCTAAAGCACTTATCAATGGCGGTCTTCCTTGTGCTGAAATTACATTTAGAACTGCTGCCGCTAAAGATGCTATCAAACTCATTTCTGATGAATTTCCTGAAATGTTAGTTGGTGCAGGTACTGTTTTAACTCCAAAACAGGCAGATGAAGCAGTAGAAGCAGGTGCAAAATTTATTGTAAGTCCGGGACTTAATCCTGAAGTTGTAAAACATTGCATTGAAAAAGGCTATCCGATTACTCCGGGTATTGCTTCTCCTTCAGAGATTGAAACTGCTATTTCTTTAGGATTAGATGCAGTTAAATTCTTCCCTGCTGAAGCAGCCGGCGGATTAAAAATGATTAAAGCAATGTCTGCTCCTTATGGCAACATTAAATTTATGCCAACAGGCGGAATTAATGCCGGCAACTTGAAATCTTATCTTGATTTCAATAAAATTCTTGCTTGTGGCGGTAGCTGGATGGTTTCTGCCGACCTTATTAACGCAGGCAAATTTGATGAAATTGAAGCGCTTACTCGTGAAGCAGTTGAAAAAATGCTTGGCTTTGAATTAGGTCATATCGGAATTAATACTGCAAGCGAAGAAGAAGCAAAACAAATTGCTAACTTATTTAAAAATGTATTTGGTTTTGCTACTCGTGAAACACCGCTTGCTTATTTCTCTGACAGCTATGTTGAAATTATGAAAGAACCTGGAATGGGTGAAAAAGGTCATATTGCAATTCTTACAAACTATATGAACCGTGCAATAAGATATTTAAAAGACAATGGATTTAAGTTTATTGAAGGTTCAGAAATGTTTGATGACAAAGGCAATATCAGATTAATTTATCTTGACCTTGACTTTGGTGGATTTAAAGTACATTTATCACAAAAATAATAATTTAAGGGGATTTTTTATTATGTCAAAAGTAGTTACTTTCGGTGAGATTATGTTGCGTCTAGCTCCAAACGGATATTATAAATTTTTTCAAAATGACCAAATGCAAGCTACATTTGGTGGCGGTGAAGCTAATGTTGCAGTTTCACTTGCAAACTATGGTTTAGACAGCGTTTATGTAACAAAATTACCTAGTCACGCTATCGGTCAGGCAGCAGTAAACTCACTTCGTTATTTTGGTGTTGATACATCAAAAATCGTTCGTGGTGGTGACAGAGTCGGTATTTACTTTCTTGAAAAAGGCGCTTCACAGCGTGGTTCTGTATGCATTTATGACCGTGCTCACTCAGCTATTCAGGAAGCTAAATCAGAAGATTTTGATTGGGATTCAATTTTTGAAGGTGCTGATTGGTTCCACTTTACAGGAATTACTCCGGCACTCAGCGAAAATGTTGTAGAGATTTGCAGAGAAGCTTGTAAAGCTGCTAAAGCAAAAGGTGTTAAAATTTCTTGTGACTTAAACTATCGTGGCAAACTTTGGACAAGAGAAGAAGCGAGAGCTGCTATGACTGATCTTTGTCAATATGTTGATGTTTGTATTTCTAATGAAGAAGATGCCAAAGATGTATTCGGTATTGAAGCAGAAGATACAGATATTTACGGCGGCAAATTAAATCTTGAAGGCTATAAATCAGTTGCTAAACAATTAGCCGATAAATTCGGTTTTGAAAAAGTTGCAATTACACTTCGTACATCAATTTCTGCAAGTGATAATGATTGGGCAGGTATGCTTTACGATGGTAAAGATTATTGCTTCTCAAAATCTTACCACTTACATATTGTTGATCGTGTAGGTGGCGGCGACTCATTTGGTGGCGGACTTATTTATGCATTATTAAATGGCAAATCAACTCAAGACGCTATTGAATTTGCTGTTGCAGCAAGCGCACTTAAACATTCAGTAGAAGGCGACTATAACAGAGTTTCTGTTTCTGAAGTTGAAAAATTAGCAGGTGGCGACGGTTCAGGCCGTGTTCAAAGATAATTTTCAAATCTTTTAAGACTCGTGTTTAAAAGACACGAGTCTTTTTTATATACATATTTTTAAATTTGATGGTTGATTTTTTGCAAAATATAAATTATAATTTTCAAAAAATAACAGGAGAATTACAAATGGGAGAAATAACTATTCAGAATCTATTTTTATGGTTTATTTGTTATAGTATTTTGGGTTGGGTTTATGAAACAATACTATGCTCAATAACTCAAAGAAAAGTTGTAAACCGTGGATTTTTAAACGGTCCTTACTGCTCTATTTACGGCTCTGGTGCCGTTCTTGATATTCTGGTGCTTGGTAATATTGATAATATTTTAGTGCTGTTTTTATCCGGAGTTATGCTAACTTGTACTCTTGAATATATAACTTCTTGGGCAATGGAAAAATTGTTTCACGCTCGCTGGTGGGACTATTCTAACAAAAAGTTTAATCTTAACGGACGGGTTTGTCTGCTTGGCGCGGTAGCTTTTGGCTCGTTTTCAGTAATACTTATAAAACTTTTACACCCGTTATTAGTTAAGTTTTTAGCAATACCTAGCCGTTTTGTTTTAAATATAATTACTATTATTGTTTTAGCAATATTCATTGCAGATTGCATAGTAACAATAGCAGGATTTTCATCATTTAACAGCAAGCTTAAAACATTATCAGAAGAGCTTAAAGAAAAAGCCGAAAAGGTTGCTGATGAATTAACCGAAAAAATTCAAACATCAATTAATGAAACTCATATCAAGAGAATTAATTTACAGGAACGCAGAATGTTAAAAGCATTCCCGAAATTCAAATCTGTAAATTATAATGAAACACTTGAAGAATTAAAAGAACACTTAAAAACCTTTAGAAAAAAATAATTTTAAAAAAGCCGACTTTGCAAACCACAAGCAAAATCGGCTTTAATACTTATTTATTTTTACCTTTTCTAACAAAGAAAATCCCTAATACAAACATTATAATATAAATTCCAACAGTTACAATATTAATGAAAACAGACTCGCTGGCACTTTTCCAAAAATAATTAACCCAAAGTGCGTCGTTTAAAAAATCTGTGCATAAAAAAATTGTTCCTAAAAACAATAAAATAAAGCCTATTACAGAGTATTTATTCATTAAAAAACCTTCTTTTTTATGTTTACTAATTATGAATATACAATAAATCAAAAAATCTTTCAAGTTTTTTTGAAAAAATATTTTATTTTTATGCAAAAAATGTTGACTTATTGCTTGTTTTATGGTAAAATAGTCAAGCCGCATATTGAGGGCTTATATATTTTATATATATTAAGTGGTTTTACCCGCCCTTTTAGTAGCGAGTCTTAAAAAAAGGAAAGATTTATTATGTACGCAATTTTTGAAACTGGCGGTAAACAGTACAAAGTTGAAAAAGGCGATGTTGTGTTTATCGAAAAAATCGATGTAGCTGAAGGCGAAAACGTTATCTTTGATAAAGTTTTATATGTAGATAACGGTAAAAAAGGTGCTAAAGTAGGCACTCCTTACACTACTTCTGTTGTAGGCGCTAAAGTTTTAAAGCAGGGTAAAGATAAAAAAATCACTGTTTTCACCTACAAACCAAAGAAAAACGAAAAAAGAAAACTTGGTCACAGACAGCCATATACTAAGGTTGAAATTCTTTCAATCGGCACAAAAGCTACTGTTAACAAAGCTCTTGGTGCTAACAAAGAAGAAGCTGCTGAAGACGCTGAATAATTATGACGAAATTTGTTCTTTATTCTAACGGGGAACATTTTACGGGATTTGAAACAAGCGGTCATTCAACTGTTAATGCTGATGACAATATGGGCAAACTCGTTTGCTCCGCTGTTTCTTCTGCGGTAATTATGACCGCAAATGCTATAACCGATATAGTTAATGCAAAATCTACTGTTGAAGTAAAAGACGGTTATCTAAAAGTTATTGTTTTAGAGCCTAATGAAAAAACAGATTTGCTTATTGAAAGTTTAAAGTTGCATATAACAGAGCTTTCAAATGAATATAACGGTAAAATTGAAATTTTAAACGGAGGTTTACACTAATGATTAGAGTTAATATTGAATTATTCGCACACAAAAAAGGTGTTGGTTCTACAAAAAACGGCCGTGATTCTGAATCTAAAAGACTTGGTCTTAAAAGAGCAGACGGTCAGTTCGTTTTAGCAGGTAACATTCTTGTTCGCCAAAGAGGTACTCACTTCCACCCAGGCACTAATGTAGGTAAAGGTAAAGATGATACTTTATTTGCAAAAGTTGATGGCACAGTTAAATTTGAGTCTTTCGGTGCAGGCAGAAAGAAAGTTAGCGTTTACGCTGAAGCTGAATAATAAAAATTAATTTAACCCTTAAGCTTTAAAAGCTTAAGGGTTATTTTTTATGCACTTATTTTCATTTTTAATCTTAATTTATCAGCTATCATAGCTATAAATTCTGAATTAGTCGGTTTTCCTCTTCCGACATGAATTGTGTAACCAAAATAGGAATTTAAAACATCAACATTTCCCCTATCCCAAGCAACCTCAATACCATGACGAATAGCTCGTTCTACTCGTGAAGATGTAGTTTGAAACTTTTTAGCAACAGTAGGATAAAGCTGTTTTGTAATCGAATTAATTATATCAGGATTATTTACCGATAACATAATTGCTTCACGAAGATAATGATAGCCTTTAATATGTGCCGGAACGCCAATTTGATGAATTATATCTGTTACCATTACTTCAAGTTCATTATAATTAACAGGTGTTGCAATAGTGCTTGGCAAAGATGTACT
Organism: uncultured Eubacteriales bacterium; assembly: GCA_934476085.1. Lineage (GTDB taxonomy): Bacteria > Bacillota > Clostridia > Oscillospirales > Acutalibacteraceae > RUG11462. The sequence goes on from CAKSNE010000014.1 coordinate 16,403, forward strand.
ATGATAACCTGTAAACTGAACAATACGTTTTGCCAACATCTCAACTTGAAATGGTTTAATAAAATAATAAGAAGCTCCTTTTTCAAGAGTTTGCGACTCTAATAACGGATTATCAAAACTACACATAGCAAATACTATCGGCTTTTTCTCATTTTTCAACTTATTTACATAATCTAAAACTCCGATAATATCACAATGCGGCATAAAGACATCAGCAAGAACAACATCCGGAGCTTTAGTAGAAATATCAGAAATCAGCCTATTTCCGTCTTTTTCAGTTAAAATCACTTCCATTCCGTATGATTCCAATAATTTTTCACATTCTTTAGAAAAATCTGTCGCCTTTTCAGCAATCATAATTTTTAGTTTTTTTTGCATAATATTTACCTCCGATTTTCTTTTGCAACTATATTTTACCATATATAACCATTTTTTACAAGTACTTTTTTGGTATATTTTGGTATTATTTCACGAGGTAATTTTGTGCAAAATCACGAAGCCCGATTTATGCTGCTTGTTGAATCAATTAATTCATCATACATTTCTTCCGAAAAAACCGCATAACCTTTTTCGGGATCATTTAAGAATACATTAGTTAATGCACCTACAAGCTGACCGTTTTGTACTATCGGAGAACCACTCATTCCCTGGACAATACCGCCTGTTTTTTCAATCAACTTTTCATCGGTAATTCTTATTAATAGATTTTTTTGTGACTTATTATTGTAATCCACCCGTTCTATTACACAATTATAATATTTCGGGCCACTGTTGTCTAAAGAAGTATAAATTTTTGCACTGCCTGTTTTTACATCTTGTTTATGAGCGATTTTAATAAGCTTTTTCGGTTTATCAAAATTATTTAAAATACCATAAAGCCCACATTCGCTATTACGAATAAGTTTTCCTTTTGTTTCTCCTGTAAAAGCACCGCATATTTCCCCGGCAGCACCCTTTTGGCTTTTGGTAACAGATAATATTTCGGTTTTAACAATTTCGCCTGATTTTACAGGAAGCATAATTCCGGTATCAACATCAACAATTCCATGTCCAAGTCCGGCAAAAGCACCGTTTACAGTAGAATAAAATGTCATTGTTCCAAGTCCGGCGGTACTGTCTCTAACCCAAAGACCTGCTTTATACTCCCCTGTTTCAGCCGACTTTACCGCTTTAAAGTCTATATTTATAATTTTCTCTTCTCTTTTAACTTTTAAGCAAAGATTTTTTCCGTCGGAATTATTAATTATATTTGATAACTCCATATTTGAATTAATGTTTTTTTTATCAACAGATAGAATTATATCACCGATTTTAAGACCGGCATTTTTTGAAGGATTGATGTTACCTGTATTTGTACTAACATCCGACATTCCTACAACCATAACGCCTTTTGTAAAAATTTTTATACCAAATGATTCACCGCTTAAGGCAACATATCGTTCCTTTACCTTATTAATATTAATGTTTTTAATCGGAATAAAACCCATAACAGAAAGTTCTGTATCATAATTTTCACTGTTTTTCAGATTTTTAGAAACAGAATTAACATAATCAGGATATCTCTCGGTTATTTTTAATTTTGTATTAAATTTTACATTTTCATTTTCATAAATTACGATATTATTTGGTAAAATAGAATTGTAATAGTAAACTACGCTCAAAATCAATATCGAAAACACTGTTAAAAATGAAAAAGATAATTTTATTAAAACTTTCAATTTGTTTTCACCTCTCTCCTGTAATTATCTTTTGAAAAAAGGCATAAATTATTTAATGTAAATATTATTTTAAAAACCAAAACTTTTATATTGATTTTAATAAAAATTTGTTTTATAATTTTTATAATAATATTTTATTAAACAGGAGATTTTAAAGTGAAATTATTTATTGCTTCGGATATTCATGGCAGTGCATATTACTGCAAAAAATTAATTGAAAATTTTAAAAAATCAGGTGCGGAAAAGTTAGTATTGCTTGGTGATCTACTTTATCACGGTCCAAGAAACGATTTACCTAAAGAATACGGTGCAAAAGGCGTTATAGAATTATTAGATGAAGTTAAGGAAAAAATTCTTTGCGTCAGAGGCAACTGTGATACCGAAGTCGATCAGGTTGTTTTATCATTCCCTATTTTATCAAAATTCGGTTTTATAGCGATTGATGGATATACATTCTATCTTACTCACGGTCATCATATAAATGATATTCCACTTGAAAAAGACAGCATTGTTTTATCAGGCCACACTCATATACCTACTGCCAACACAGATAACGGCTTTTTGAATATCAATCCCGGTTCTGTTTCTATGCCAAGAAACAATACACCGCACAGTTATATTATTTACGAAAACGGTGTATTTAATTTTTATAATCTTGAAACTGATGAAATATATAATACATATAAACTAAGCTAAAAAATCTTCTACAAATTCATAGGCTTCATACGGTTTAACTTGATTTTGCGATAAAATTCTTAAAAATTTTATCGCTTTTTCTTTTATTGTAGTTAAATCTTTAAACGCTGCAATATCAATAATTTCATCACCGCTGACGCTAGTTAGCAATATGCCGAAGCTTGTATATTGCTGATCTTCGATTTCACACTTTTCTTTAATAAGTTGATAAGTTAGATATATAACCTTTGAGTCTTTTACCTTGTTCATTTTATTTGTTTCCCCCTAAAAAATACAATAAATAAATGTGAATATATTCAACATTATATTTTATTTATAGCACACAAAGTGAACTTTGTCAACATTTTTCTACAAATTTATGCAAAAAAAGACGAACTTTTTATTTTTTAAAGTTCGTCTTTTAATTTTTATTTTATTTTTCAATATCAATACTAAAATCTTCAGCAGTGAATTTTTCAAGCTCAGGCGGTATTTTAGGCACTCTTCTTAAAGGATCATATTTAAATTTGCGACATGAATAATCAGGGCTTACAATTCCTTTTTTAGTACATAAGATTTCTGTTTTATCAACTGTTTCTTTTCCCTTTAAGCAATAAGCACATGCAGGTATGATACCTTTACCGTAAAGTTTTTTACCCAAGTTATTCACTCCCTTTAAGCAATTTTTATTATATTTTATCATAAATCAATTAAAAAATCTACTTTTATTTAAAAATAACTTACTTTTGTTTTTTCTTTTCTTTTATAAAAAAACGAAAAAAACACAATAGCTAAAGCCAAAAGTGAGAGAGAAAATGTAACATTTTTATAATTTGAAACCATTATTGTTGTATTACTTTTAAAAACCGGTTTTGATAATTCAAAAAAATTCATTACAATATTGCAAATAAAATAAGATAAAGCAGAATGAAACAAGCGAACAATAATTATTTTTAAAATCGGAGGTCTGAAATTTTCAAGAGCAGAAGATATTTGAAATATAACAGAAAACCCGCTAAAACCGACTACAGCAGCGATAATCGGTAAGGATACTCCATTATCCGCAAGTGCATAAACTGCGTTTGTTACTTCTAACACAGAAACAATCGGCTTATAAAGAAATGAAAAACGCAAATATTTTGAAACGACATTTACAACAGCGGAAAATAAAACCGTATACGCACAAATTGAAATAATACAGCTACAAGCTGAGCCAACACCTTTAACAAGTGCATCTCCGATAAAAATATTATTTTTATAAGAAAAATTCTCATTTGGGCATTTATAAAATCTTGAAATAATTATTCCAACCAAAATACTTGTTGTTATATGAGTTATTAATAAAACCAAGCCTATATCAAAAGAGCCGAAAATACCGACTCCGACTGCTAAAAGCAAGAAACCCGGTCCCCCGGAACAGCTAACCAAAGCAATTTTATTTCTTTCATAAATTGTAATTTTACCGTTTTTATATATCTGATTTGATAAACTTGCACCAACCGGGTATCCTGAAACTAAACTTAAAAGAAATATCGGCAAAAAATACCCGCATGATTTAAATAAACTCTTAGAAATTTTTTCACTATAATTTGCTATGATGCCTATTACTCCACTGTTTGCAAAACACGATGTTATGCACAACACAGGAAAAAGAGCCGGAATAACTACATCTGCACATAAATAAAGTCCCGATGTAACACCCTTTGCAATGCAATCATAGCAAGTAAAAAGAGATAAAAAAGAAAAAACGAATACTGTTATAATTAAAACTATTTTAAATTTTTTCATATACTATAACTCCTTAATGTATTAATTTTAACCTAATTTACATAAAATTAATTAAAAATAAAAAGGGGCGAAGCAGTTTTGGGAAATGTAAAACGTGGATTAAATAAAATAAATAGGTGCCTTGACCTACCTGATGGGCTTTTATCCGGTGAAACTCATATTGAAGTCTTATCAGATAAAAAAGCATTAATTGACGGTAAATGTACCGTTTTGCAATACAGTGAAGAAGAAATAAAAATGAACACAGGCACAGGTATAATTGCTTTTATTGGGAAAAATTTATCAATTGATTCTTTAAATAAAGAAAGTGCGATTATTTCCGGAACGCTTAAAAAAATTGAGTTTTCAAAATAAAAATGCGAGGTGCTTTTATAAATGTTTATGCTAAGGGTGTTTAGAAACATAACCGGCTATGTTAAATTTTACGGCAAAGGTGTTTTTCCCGAAAGATTTTTAAACCTTTGTGCAAAAGAAAATATTCTTGTTTGGAATTCAAAAGTTAATGTAAATGAAATGACCGGTTGTATGCATATTCACGATTATAAAAACATTAAAAAAATCGCAAAAAAATCCTCAATGAGATTAAAAATAACAAAAAAACGCGGTCTTCCCTTTTTAGTAAACCGATACAAGCATCGCTATGGAATACCTGTCGGAGTTTTTATATTTTTCTTTTTATTATGGTTTTTATCAGGATTTTGTTTTAATATAACAATAGTCGGGAATACAGATCAAAACAAAGATACAACCCTTGCTAAATTAAAAGAATGCGGTGTTTACTGCGGTCAACGAATAAGCAATATCAATCCCGAAGAAGCAAGGCAAAAGTTCCTTATAAAAAATAAAGAATTTTCTTGGGCTGCAATTAATATAAAAGGCTCTTATATAACTGTTGATCTAGTAAAAACAACTGAAAAAAAGATGAATAAAACAAGTTATGAACCATGTAATATAATAGCAAATTCAAACGGTAAAATATTAAGAATAAAGGCTTATGAAGGCAAAATCAGCGTTAAAATCGGCGAAGCGGTTGCGAAAGGCGATTTATTAGTTTCCGGAGTTATAGAGCTTACAAATAAATCAACAAAATTCGTTCATGCCAATGCAGAAGTTATTGCTCAAACAAGACATAAATTAAAAGTCTTTGTTCCTTATAAAAACAAAGAATTAATTAAAACAGATGAAGTAAAAAAACGTTCTGTTCTTACAATAGGAAATTTAGATATACCTTTGTTTTTCGGAGATATAGAAAAGCCTTATAAAACAAGCAAAAAAATCAAAAATTTTAAATTAGGCGGAGAAGCTTTACCTATAAAATTGACAACTGTTAAATTCACAAAATATCGCTTAAAAAGCATTACTTTAGATAAAGAAAGTGCAAAAATTTTAGCTCGGGAAGAAATGAAGAAAAAATCTGAAAAAGAGCTTAAAAATCTTATTAAAAGTTCAAACTCTGAAAATTTTAAAGAAACGAAAAAAGGCATTATTTTCACAAAAGTTTTTATCTGTGAAGAGAATATTTCTCTTGCCAAAAAAATTTTAAAATAATCAACAAAATTTAATGACAAAATTCAAAAAATGTGGTATAATCATTTATAATTGCACAAATAGCGGAAAGGCGAAAAAATTGGCAGAAAAACATTTACAAATTGATAATGCTGAACAAGTAAGTCAATTGTTCGGCAGTTATGATGAAAACATTAGATTGATTGAAAAAGAATACTCTGTTTCCATAAATTACAGAGATTCAAAATTAAAAATTTCAGGCGATGAAATAAATACAAACAATGCCGCCAGAGTAATCAGAAGTATGCTCTTGGTTATATCTCGTGGCGAAGCTTTAACCGAACAAAATATTCGCTATATTATATCTCTTGTTCATGATAATGAAGAAACAGGAGTCGAAGAAATTACAGATTCTGATTGTGTTGCGGTTACTACCAGCGGAAAGCCTATAAAACCTAAAACTTTAGGTCAAAAAAAATATATCAATGCTATCGAAACTAACACTATTGTCATTGGTGTTGGACCTGCAGGTACAGGTAAAACTTATCTTGCGGTTGCCGAAGCTGTTCGTGCATTTAAAGCAAAAGAAATAACAAGAATTATTTTAACCCGTCCTGCAGTAGAAGCAGGCGAAAAATTAGGCTTTTTACCGGGTGATCTTCAACAAAAGGTTGATCCTTATTTGCGTCCGCTTTATGATGCACTTTTTGATATGTTTGGTGCTGAAACTTTTTCAAAATTACATGAAAAAGGTACTATTGAAGTAGCTCCGCTCGCTTATATGCGTGGTAGAACACTTGATGATTCATTTATAATTCTTGATGAAGCTCAAAACACTACTCGTGAGCAAATGAAAATGTTCTTAACTCGTCTTGGATTTAACTCTAAAATGATTGTTACGGGAGACAACACTCAAGTTGATTTGCCTGACGGCAAACCATCGGGCTTATCCGATGCATTAAGAATACTTAAAAATCTAGATGATATTGAGATAGTTAAACTTACTGAAAAAGATGTTGTAAGGCATAAATTAGTTCAATCTATTGTTAAGGCTTATGAAAAAGCTGATGAATTAAAAAGAAAAAGAAAATATTAATGAAGGGAAAAGATAAAATATGGACAAAGTAAAAGTTATAATCACAAATGAACAAAAAGCAGTTAAAATTCCAACAGGTATTAGAATTTTATTACGCCGTTGCTGTAATGCAGTTATTCAATTAGAAAAGTTAGCCGGCGAATATGAAGTTAATATTACCTTTGTAGATAATGAGAGAATTAAAGAATTAAATGCAAAATACAGAAACAAAGACACCGCAACAGATGTCTTATCATTTCCAATGGGCGAAGACGGTGATTATCCGATCAACCCTGAAACAAATTTTAAAATGCTCGGTGATGTTGTAATTTCTGTTGAAAGAGCTGTTAAACAATCAGAAGAATATGATCATTCCTTACGCAGAGAGCTTGGATTTTTAACAACTCACTCTATGCTTCACTTGCTCGGATATGATCATGTAAACGGTGGTATTGAAGCCGCTGCTATGAGAGAACGTGAAGAAGAAGTTATGATACTTGTCGGACAACCTAGAGATTTAGCTTAATATAACAGGAGAATTAAATGAGTAATACTACTTCTGCATTTATTGCAATTGTCGGTAAACCTAATGTAGGTAAATCATCTATATTAAACCGTTTGGTCGGACAAAAAGTTGCTATTGTTTCTGATAAGCCGCAAACTACCAGAACAAAAATTTCAGGTATTTTAACAAAAGGCGAAATGCAACTAGTTTTTATAGATACACCGGGTCTTCATAAGCCTAAAAACACTTTAGGCGAACATATGGTAAAAGCGGTTAGCGACGGTATGACCGATGTTGACTGTTGCCTTTTGGTTGTTGAAGCAGATAAAAAAATAACACCTGCCGAAATTGACTTAATCGACAGATTTAAAAAGAGAAAGTTAAATGCTGTTTTAGCAATTAACAAAACTGATTTACTTGAAAACAAAGAAGAACTTTTTGAAATAATTAAAAATTATACCGATTTATTCGATTTTTCAGCAGTTGTTCCTGTTAGTGCAAAAAACAATGAAGGCATAGATGATATTTTTAGTGAATTATCAAAGTTTGCCGTACCGTCTGTTCATTTTTTTGATGATGAAGCTTTTACGGATCAGCCTGAAAGAGTAATTACTGCTGAAATTATTCGTGAAAAGCTTTTGCGGTCGCTTGACAAAGAAATTCCACACGGCATAGCGGTTGATATTGAACGCTTTTCCGAACGCCAAGACGCTGATATTTTAGATATTGACGCTTCTATTTATTGTGAACGCCAAAGTCATAAAGGCATTGTTATCGGAAAAGGCGGTAAAATGCTCAAAAAAATCGGAATTCGTGCAAGACACGATTTAGAAGAATTTTTTGAAATAAAAGTAAACTTAAAATTATGGGTTAAAGTTAAAGAAAATTGGCGAACATCTAACGGTATTATTCATGGATTAGGTTTGGATTAAATTACCACACCCTATTATAAAAGAGTTTTATAATGAATTAAAATTTTACCACTTATAAACCATTATAATCTTACAAAAAATTTAATTAGATTTTATTTTTTGGAGATGATTTTAATGGAAAATAAGTCTGATTGGGATACATTTTATAATTCCGGCAAGATTAACGATTATCTTAATTTTAAAAGCAACTTAAATGAGAAGGAGTCATTTAGTTTTGAGCCTTACAACGACAAACGGATTGATAATAAAGGAACAGAAAGTCGGAGAATCTGACAGATTAGTTACCATATTAACCGCTGATTTAGGGCTTATTCGTGCTTTTGCACCGGGAGCTTTAAAGTTTAAATCTAAAAATATATCGTCAACCTCGCTTCTTTCTTACTCTGAATTGAGCATTTATCAATCCAGAGATACATATAAAATTAATTCGGCACGTTCAATTGAAATATTTTTCGGACTGCGAGATGATATTGCTAATTTAAGTTTAGCAGGCTACTTTTGTGAGTTATTAATGAATTTAGCACCACAATATGAGCCGGCTGATAATTATTTAAAATTAATGCTTAATTGCTTGTATTTATTATGCGAAAAAAAGCGTTCTGCCGAATTTATAAAAGCGGTTTTTGAATTAAAAATTGCCGAATATTCCGGATATTGTCCTGATTTAACCGTATGTGCAAAATGCAAAAAAGAAGAAATTTCCAATGTTGGCTTTGATTATTTAAACGGTGTTGTTTTATGCGAAGATTGCAAAAATGATACTCAAATTTCAATACCAAACAGCGTTTTTGCAGCTATGAGATATATAATTTATGCCGATGAGAAAAAACTATTTTCTTTTAAAATAAATAAAGAAAGTGAAGATATTCTCTCGCAGGTTACTGAAAAGTTTTTAATCGCTCAAACAGAGCGTAACTATAAAACACTTGATTTTTATAAACAAATGAGGATTTAGATTTAATGAATAGGCATTATAAATCTTTAGAACTTGATAAGATTTTAAAAATGCTTTCTGATTGTGCTGTATCTGACGGAGCAAAACAGAAAGCTTTGTTAATAGAGCCTGTAAATAATTTAGAAAAAGCTAATAAACTAATTGAGAAAACAGATGATGCTTTTAAATTAATTTCAGGATATTCTACCCCGCCTTTTTCAGGTGCAAAAGATGTTTCAGAATCGCTTTCCCGTGCGGCTTCGGGCGGTATGCTTAACAATTCTGAATTACTTAGAGTCGGCGGTGTACTTAAAAATGTTACCGCAGTTAAAGATTGGCGAGAGCATTGTGAAGGGGTTAAAACATCTCTTGATTTATATTTTACAAACTTATATGAAAACAAACGATTAAGCGATAAAATCTTTAATTGTATAAAAAATGAAGAAGAGTTAAATGATAATGCTTCTGATACTTTATTTTCTATTCGCAGAAAAATGATTAGCGTCAGCAACTCTATTCGTGAACGACTTGATAAGGTTATTCGCTCTGCTACTTATCAAAAATATTTGCAAGACGCTATTATTACTCAACGAAACGGCAGATATGTTGTTCCGGTAAAAGCTGAATATAAAGGTGAAATTTCCGGTCTTGTTCATGATACTTCTGCAACAGGTTCGACAGTTTTTATCGAGCCTATGACAGTTGTTGAAGCTAACAACGAAATTAAAATTTTGAAATCAAAAGAAAAAGATGAAATTGAAAGGATTTTATTTGAATTATCAGCCGAAGTTGCCGATGTTAGAGAGTCTATTTTAAATTCACTTTCTATTTTGGTTGAGCTTGATTTATATTTTGCAAAAGCAAAATTAGCTCAAAAAATGAACGCTACAAGACCTATTTTAAATGACAATTGTTATATTGAACTGAAAAAAGCAAGACACCCGTTACTTGATAAAACAAAAGTTGTTCCAATCAATGTTTCAATCGGCGATGAATATAAACAGCTTATAATTACCGGTCCTAATACCGGCGGTAAAACCGTCACTATTAAGACTATCGGACTATTATCTTTAATGGCTGCTTGCGGATTGCTTGTTCCTTGTAATGAGGGTTCACAGCTTTCAGTCTTTTCAAATATTTTTTCTGATATAGGTGATGAACAAAGCATTGAACAATCACTTTCAACATTTTCTTCTCATATGAAAAACATTATTTCTATTTTAGAAAAAGTTGATAACACTTCTTTAGTTTTGCTTGATGAATTATGTTCAGGTACTGACCCTGTTGAAGGAGCAGCTTTAGCGGCATCTATTTTAGAGAGTTTTAGAAAATTCGGAGCAACTCTTGCCGCTACAACTCACTATGCCGAGTTAAAAGCTTATGCACTTGATACTGACGGTGTGCAAAATGCTTCTTGTGAATTTGATGTAAAAACACTATCCCCTACTTATCGTTTATTGATAGGTGTTCCGGGAAGCTCAAACGCTTTTGCTATTTCATCAAAACTTGGAATGGACGACAGCGTAATAAAGCGTGCAAAATCACTTATTTCTGATGATAATAACCAATTTGAAAGAGTAATCAGGGAGCTTGAAAGCCGTCAAAAAACTCTTGATGATAAGTTGCTTGAAGCAGAAAGCAGATTAAAAGACGCGAAACAAAGAGCTGATGAAGCTAACAAAAAGTCCGAGCAATTAAGACAAGAATATACTAAACAAATTGAAGACGTAAAAGCACAGGCTAGAATTATTGCAGATAATGCACGAATTGAAGCTAACAGATTGCTTGATGAATTAAAAGAAATCAAGAAAAAAGGTGCTAAAGACGCTTTAGCTAATGCTGAAAAGACTGCTAGAAACAGTTTTAATAAGTTAGATAAAATTGCAACTAGCGGCAAAGAATATAAAGATGATTATAAATTGCCTCGTCCATTACAAATCGGCGATACGGTTTTAATGCCTGAAACCAATACTAAAGCCACCGTTTTAACTTTACCTGATTCAAAAGGCAAACTTCAGGTTCAAGCAGGCATTATGAAAATGAAAATTTCTGCTAAAGGTCTTCGTTTAGTTGAAGAAAAGAAAAAAACTATGCCTAAGTCGATAGTTAGAAAAACAGGTATAGATTCTAAAAAAACTCGTTCTGCATCGCTTGAAATTGATGTTAGGGGTATGACAGTTGATGAAGCAACCCTTGAAATCGACAGATTTATTGATAATGTTCAGTTAAACTCAATAAATCAGTTTACCATTATTCATGGCAAAGGTACCGGCGCATTAAGAAAAGGTATTCACACATTTTTACGCCGTCATCCATCTGTTCGCACATTCCGTGTCGGACTTTTTGGCGAGGGTGAAAACGGTGTTACGATTGTTGAGATAAAATAAAGAAAGGATTTTTGTTTTGAAAAAATTATGGCAAAGCATTGCGGATTATATTCGTGAAACAGATAAATTGCTTTTGTTTTTTTGTATAATTGCATCACTTTACGGCGCTATGCTGATTTTTTCTCCAACAGGTTTAAAAACCGTTGCAGTTCAATTAGTATCACTTTTAATCGGCGTAACCGTAGCGATTATTATTTCACTTGTTGATTATACCAGAATCTTAAAATTTTGGCCTTTTTACATAGTTGCAACTATCGCACTGCTTGTAATAACCTATCAATTCGGCTATGCTCCTGCAGGTTCCGATAACCGAGCATGGATTAAGCTGCCGCTTGATATGTCGTTACAGGTCAGTGAGCTTATTAAAATTTTTATGATTTTAACTTTTGCAAAACACGTTTCTTCTATTAAACCCGAAGAAATAAATAAATTCCATAATGTAGTTTTGCTTGTTTTACACGGTGTTGCAGCACCAGCATTAGTTATGATTTTACAACATGACCTTGGTACTGTATCGGTTATGCTTGTAATTTTCCTTTGTATGCTCTACGTTTCAGGCGTAAAACTTCGCTATTTTATTGCCGGCTTTGCAGGGCTAGTTTGTGTTTCGCCATTAGTTTGGTTTTATGGATTATCAGAATTTCAAAGAAAGCGATTTGCTATAATCTTAGACTTGAATTCCGATCCGCTTAACCTTGGTTATCAGCAATTGCAATCGCTCAAAGCTATCGGCTCAGGCGGTATATTCGGTCAGGGTTATTTACAAGGTGCAAAAACTCAAGCAAACGGCGTTCCTAAAGCACATAATGACTTTATTTTAACCGTTGCGGGCGAAGAATTAGGCTTAATTGGTTGCTTACTCGTTTTTGCAATTTTGCTTTGTATTATTATCCGTGTTATCTATATTAGCACAATTTCAAAAGATACCGCAGGCAAAATTATATGTGCCGGTACTTTTGGTATGCTTGCAGCACAGCTTATTGTAAACACAGGAATGGTTTTAGCATTACTTCCTGTAATCGGTGTAACACTACCTTTCTTCTCGGCAGGCGGTTCATCACTTGTTTGTTTGTTTATCAGTATCGGCCTTGTGCTTTCGGTTTATAAAAACAGGTTTATGCGAACGATGTATTTAAGGGATAGAAGTTAAATGAATTTTATTTCAAACTCAGAAAATGACACTAAAAACATTGCTGAAACAATAGCAGAAAAATTAAAACCAAATGATTTTATAGCTCTTTTTGGCGGTATGGGAATGGGAAAAACCACTTTTACAAGACATCTTGCAAAAGCACTAGGTTATGATGGCGAAGTTTCATCCCCTACTTTTGCTATTATAAATGAATATAACGGCGGAAGATTGCCGATTTATCATTTTGATATGTATAGAATTGAAACATTTGATGACCTTTACTCAACAAACTATTTTGAATACTGCGAAATGGGTGGTATTTGTATTTGTGAGTGGAGCGAAAATATAGAGAATGTTTTGCCCGATGATTATATAAAAATTACTATTTCTAAAGGCGAAAACGAAAACTCAAGAATTTTTGAGGTGAACGGACTTTAAAATGAAAATACTAGGTATTGACTCATCAAGCATAAGCGGATGTGCCGGAGTGCAAATAGACGGCAAAATTGTTGCGGATGGTTTTGTTAATAACGGACTTACTCATTCTCAAACTCTTTTACCGCTTATAAATGAAGTTTTAAATAAAGCAAATTTAAAAGCTAAAGATATAGATTTAATAGGTATAACAAAAGGTCCCGGCTCATTTACAGGGCTTAGAATCGGTATGGCTACTGCAAAGGGATTAGCAGCAGTTTATGATACAAAATGTGTTGCAATATCTACATTAGAAGCAATCGCTCAAACTGCTGATGTTTATAACGGCATTATTTGTGCGGTTATGGACGCTAGATGCAAACAGGTTTATAACGCCTTATTCAAATGTGAAAACGGAAATTTAACCAGAATTTGCGAAGATAGGGCTATTTCTATCGAACAGCTAGAAAATGAATTATCAAATTTTAATGATAAAGTAATCCTTTGCGGAGACGGAACTGAAGTTTGTAAAAAAACTTTTGTAAAGGTTAAACCACTTATTGCAGATGAAGAATACCGCTTGCCAAAAGCAAACGCTATTTGTGCTTTAAGTGAAAAATATATGAACGATGCTGTGGCTTCGGAAAAATTAACTCCTGTTTATTTAAGACTTCCTCAAGCCAGCAGAGAATTATTAAAAAAGAAAGAGGTATCTAAATGATAGCAATTGGTTGTGACCACGGCGGATTTGAACTAGCCGGAAAAATAATGAAAGTTTTTGATGAAAAAAATATCGAATACAAATACTTCGGTACTTTTGATGGAAACAGCATTGATTATCCTGATATTGCTTATCCTGTTGCAAAATGCGTTGCAGATGGCGAAGCTGATAAAGGTATTTTAGTTTGCGGAACAGGTATTGGTATGTCAATAGCTGCTAATAAGGTTAAAGGCGTTCGTGCTGCGGTATGTACTGACCATTTCTCAACAAAATTCACAAGACTTCATAACAATTCAAATGTCCTATGTCTTGGTGGCAGAGTTTTAGGTGACGCTTTTGCACTTGAGCTTGTTGATATTTTCTTAAACACAGAATACGAAGGCGGAAGACACCAAAACCGACTTGATAAAATAGAAAAAATCGAAAACGATACATTTTAATAAAATTAAAGCAAAAACCTTATTGTAATAATTACAATAAGGTTTTTAAATTTATAAATACACAACATAAAAAGGCTTGTGAGTTTTCACAAGCCTTTTATCGTTAATTAAATTAATTATTTAACAACTTTAGTAACAACTTTAGACCATTTACCGTAAACTTTCTTACCGTTAATTGTCTGATATGCTCTTACTCTTACGTAGTATTTTCTACCTGATTTTAATTTCTTAATTGTCAAAGTTTTCTTTTTAGCAGATAAAGTTTTAGCCTTTGCTTTTTTCAAGTATTTTGACTTTTTAAGATTTTTAAGTGAATATTTTACTTGATAGCCTGTTGCGCCAACAACTTTCTTTTTAATTTGAACTTTTAAAGTTTTCTTTTTTGCTTTTGCAAATTTTGTTTTTGGCATTGTCTTGAAGTTCATCATTGATACAGCGATAACTGCTGAATCTTTGTAAGAACCATCAACCAAAGCACGTACTTTATAAGTGTAATTACCTGCTTTAGCGAGTTTATCTACATAAGAAGCAGATGTTGTAGTACCAACAAGTACAAAAGCACCGGTATTACCTACTCTTCTATAAATTTCATATTTTGTAGCACCTTTAACTGATGACCAAGAAACTGTGATTTGGTTTTTAGCAGTTGGAACAACTTTTGAAACAGGAGTAGTTGCTGTGCCTTCAGTTGTTGTAGCTGTAGTTGGTTTAGCAGATGGAGTAGTAGCTGTTGGGCTAACTGCAGCAAATGCACTAACCGACATTATTGAAGCCATAGCAAAAGCTATTGCCATAGAAATAAATTTTTTCATAAAACTCGACCTCCAAATGTTTTAAAATTTATCCTTGGCTAAATTATACCATAATGTTTTCTAAATGTAAATAGTTTTTTTAACATTTTTTTAAAATATTTCAACTTTTTTAGTGTTGTTTCTACAATTCAATAATAGAAACGCACTTTAAATTACACTATTTCGCCAAAAGTTTTTTGATATATAAAAAATGTATGATACTTAGAATTAATCCATATAGTTCCTTTGTTAAAAAAATGCTTTTTCACTTTACAAATCAAGATATTTAGTATATACTTATTAATAAGTATCAGGAATTTATTGAAAGGATCTTTGCAATGTACAAAATAGTAAGAAAAAAAGAATTAAATCCGACCGTTACTATGATGGATATTCAAGCTGATTTGATAGCAAAAAAAGCTGAACCGGGTCAGTTTATTATTCTTAGAGTTGACGAAGACGGCGAGCGTATTCCGCTTACTGTTGCCGGATATGACAGAGAAAAAGGTACTGTCAAAATAATTTTCCAGGTTGTAGGTGCTACTACCGAAAGATTAAATCACAAAAACGAAGGCGATTACATTACCGACTTCGTTGGACCGCTTGGCGTTGCAACCCACACCGAAGGACTTAAAAAAGTCTGTATCGTAGGTGGCGGTGTTGGTTGTGCTATTGCACTTCCTATCGCTCAAAAGCTTCATAAAATGGGTGTTGAAGTTCACTCTATCGTCGGTTTCAGAAACAAAGATTTGCTTATTCTTGAAGATGAGTTTAAAGCTTGTTCTGATAAACTTACAATTATGACTGATGACGGTTCTTACGGCACTAAAGGTCTTGTTACCGAACCGCTTAAAGCGTCACTTGAAAACGGCGAAAAATACGATGAAGTTATCACAATCGGTCCATTAATTATGATGAAATTCGTTGTAGCTACTACAAAACCATTTAATCAAAAAACAACTGTTTCTATGAACCCAATTATGATTGACGGCACAGGTATGTGCGGCGGCTGTCGTTTAACCGTTGGCGGCAAAACAAAATTTGCTTGTGTTGACGGTCCTGATTTTGACGGTTTTGAAGTAGACTTTGACGAAGCTATGGAGCGTTCAACTATGTATAAAGAGTTTGAGCGTCACGAATACGAAGAAACTTGTAATTTATTTAAGGGGGCTGAATAATTATGCAAAAGCCAAATATGTCACTTACAAAAAATCCAATGCCCTCACAAGAACCACAAGTAAGGGCTAAAAACTTCTATGAAGTTGCAACAGGCTATACCGAAGATATTGCTTTGGATGAAGCTATGCGTTGCTTAAACTGCAAAAATATGCCTTGTGTTTCGGGATGTCCTGTTAAAATTCACATTCCTGAATTTATCGCAAAAATCAAAGAAGGCGAATTTGAAGAGGCTTATCAAATTATTTCTAAATCTTCAAGTTTACCTGCTGTTTGCGGTCGTGTTTGCCCACAAGAATCACAATGCGAGTCAAAATGCGTTCGTGGTATCAAAGGCGAACCTGTCGGTATCGGCAGACTTGAAAGATTTGTTGCTGACTGGCATAATGCTCATGTAACTGCTACTCCTGAAAAGCCAAAATCAAACGGCCACAAAGTTGCAGTTATCGGTTCAGGTCCTTCAGGCTTAACTTGTGCAGGCGACTTAGCTAAAAAAGGTTATCAAGTAACTGTTTATGAAGCACTTCACTTAGCAGGCGGTGTATTGGTTTATGGTATTCCTGAATTCAGACTTCCTAAATCAATTGTTGCTAAAGAAGTTGAAACACTTAAAAACTTAGGTGTTGATATTGAAACAAACGTTGTAATCGGCAAAACTATTACAATTGATGAATTGATGGACGAAATGGGCTACGAAGCTGTATTTGTAGGCTCAGGCGCAGGTCTTCCTAGATTTATGGGTATCGAGGGTGAATCACTCAAAGGCGTTTACTCTGCTAATGAGTTCTTAACTCGTAGCAACCTTATGAAAGCTTATAAAGATGATTCTCATACACCTATTATGAAATCAGGCAAGGTTGCAGTTGTCGGTGGCGGTAACGTTGCTATGGACGCTGCCAGAACAGCTCTTCGTCTTGGTGCTGAAAAGGTATACATAGTATATCGTCGTTCAATGGAAGAGTTACCTGCTCGTAAAGAAGAGGTTGAACACGCTATTGAAGAAGGTATCGAGTTTAAACTTCTTAATAACCCTGTTAAAATTTTAGGTTATCACAATCCTGATGACAGACGTGATCCTAAAAACGGTTTTGTTACAGGTATGGAATGTGTTAAAATGGAACTCGGCGAGCCTGATGAAAATGGCAGACGCAGACCTGTTGAAATTCCTGATTCAAACTTCACACTTGATGTTGATACAGTTATTATGTCAATCGGTACTTCACCAAACCCACTTATTAAATCAACTACAAAAGGTCTTGATGTTAATAAGCGTGGCGGTATCATTGTTGAAGAAGAAACAGGCGCAACTTCTAAAGAAGGCGTTTATGCAGGCGGCGACGCTGTAACTGGTGCGGCAACTGTTATTCTCGCAATGGGTGCAGGTAAAACTGCAGCAGACGCTATTGATAAATACTTATCAAAATAATTTTTAAACACATTAAAAAGCGTTGGTTTTTAAAAACCAACGCTTTTTTGTTTTGTTGTTATTTAACTTTAACAGTTTTTACTTTAGTCCAATTTGAATATAACTTTTTACCTTTTGAGAATGAACGTATTTGAACCTTGTATTTGCCTTTTTTAAGTCCTTTCAGCACTTTGGTAGCAGATTTTTTGGTGTTAAAGTTTTTTATTTTCCATTTGCCTTTAATCTTGTATCTAACCTGAAAACCAACTGCATTTTTAACCTTTGTGTATTTGATTTTAAACTGTTTCTTGCCTGAAATAAGTTTTGCCTTAGGTGTTTTTAGCGTAATTTTTATTGTTGGCGCGGTTGGAGTTATATTGGTTGTTGGTTTGTTAACAGATTGTGTAGGCTTAGTAGATGTTGTAGGTTGTGTAGGCTGAATTGGTTTATCGAGTGATATGAATTTAAAACCATTTTCATTAGCATATTTTTCAGCCGTAGAGCCTTTATAACCTTTAATTATAAAGTTAGGGTTTTTAGCAGAGTCATCTGTCTCATTTTCATAATAAAAACCTAGTGATGCATTACCGATATTAGTAACGCTATTAGGTATTGTTATGTTTGTTAATGATGTGCAACTATAAAATGCATAATCACCAATACCAGTAACACTATTTGGTATTGTTATGTTTGTTAATGATGTGCAATTACTAAGTGCATAATCACCAATACCAGTAACACTATTAGGTATTGTTATACTTGTTAATGATGAGCAAAAACTAAATGCACTATCACCAATACTAGTAACACTATTTGGTATTGTTACGCTTGTTAATGATGTGCAAAAACTAAATGCACTATCACCAATACTAGTAACACTATTTGGTATTGTTACGCTTGTTAATGATGAGCAACTATTAAATGCACTATCACCAATACTAGTAACACTATCAGGTATTGTTATGCTTGTTAATGATGTGCAATCATCAAATGCTCTATCAGCAATTACTTTTATACCTTGCTTAATAGAATAATCTCCCGATACTTCAAAAATAGTTTCAAAAACTTTTTCATCGTCATTATATTTTTTAAATTTACCAGAAATCAAATAATTACCAATACATAAAACATAGTTTTCCCAATTAGAGTCGTTGTTGTAATATGCAGTATTATAAAACGCACTAGACCCAATGCTTGTTATACTATCAGGTATTGTTATACTCGTTAATGATATGCAACCACTAAATGCACTATTGCTAATTCTTTCTACCTCATCAGGAATTGTATAGGAAGTTGCTGTTTTACCTATTGGATATTGAATTAATTCAGTTCTGTCTTTATCAAATAAAACGCCATTAATGTCACAGTAATTCTTATTATTGCTGTTTACATTAAAACTTCTTAAAGATGAGCAACCATAAAATGCACTATTACCAATTTTTGATAAACCGCTACCAATTGCTATACTTGTTAAAGACGAACAACCATAAAATGCAGTATCACCAATTTTTGATAAACCACTACCAATTGCTATACTTGTTAAAGACGAACAACCATAAAATGCGCTATCTCCAATACTTTCTACTTTATCACCTATTATTATATTTGTTAAAGACAAGCAATCTTTAAAAGCGCAATATTCAATGCTCGTAACATTTTTAGGGATTGTTATATTTGTTAAAGTTGAACAATCATAAAACACACCCACATCCATGATTGTAACACCATTAGGAATTGTTATACTTGTTAAGGATGTGCAATTACAAAATGCCCAACCACCAATGCTTGTAACACTATTAGGAATTGTTATATTTGTTAACGATGTGCAATTATTAAATGCACCATCACCAATGCTTGTAACACCATTAGGAATTGTTATATTTGTTAACGATGTGCAATCATAAAATGATTCACGACCAATACATAAAACATCATAGTTATTAAGCGTTGAAGGAATAGTTACAATAGGGTCAGATCCTATATATTTTGTTATAGTTGCTTTGTTATTTGAAACAGTAAACTTAAAATCTCCATCTATATGCACTGTTTCTGCACTTGCATAAAGTTGAACAAATACCGATGTGCTTACGAGTATACATAAGCATAATAAAATTGCAAATACTTTTTTCATAATAAATCTCCTTTGTTTTATGTTAATTCTATTATAGCAAAATACATAAAAAATGTCAACTATTTGTTAGTAAATTAGGCATTTTTTGTTTTATTTGGAATGCAAAAAAGGATTGCTAAAACTAGCAATCCTTTTTTTAATTTGTTATTAAACTTTATTTCATTATTGCGCCTTTATCAGCACCGCTGACAAGTCTTGCATAACGAGATAACCAGCCTGTTTTAACATTTGGTTCAGGAGCAACATATTTTGCTCTGCGAGCGTCAAACTCTTCATCTGAAACTTCAACATTGATTGAGGCATTAGGAATATCAATATTAATAATATCGCCTTCTTCGATAAGTCCGATATTACCGCCATCAGCCGCTTCAGGAGAAACATGGCCGATTGACGCACCACGAGATGCACCCGAAAATCTACCGTCGGTAATAAGTGCAACGGTTTTATCAAGTTTCATACCGGCAAGCGCTGATGTTGGGTTTAACATTTCACGCATACCAGGGCCGCCTTTTGGTCCTTCATAGCGAATAACAACAACATCGCCGTCTTTAATTTCTGAATTATAGATAGCCTTGATAGCCTCTTCTTCACTATTAAACACTCTTGCCGGACCTGTATGTTTCAACATTTCAGGAGCAACTGCACTACGCTTTACAACGCAACCGTTTTGAGCAATATTACCCCAAAGGATTTGGATACCGCCTGTTTGTGAATAAGGATTATCAATTGGGCGAATTGAATTAGTATCTTTAATATAAGCGCCTTCAATATTCTCGCCTACTGTTTTGCCTGTTGCGGTGATTAATGATAAATCGAGCAAACCTTTTTTAGCAAGTTCAGCCTGAACAGCAGGAATACCGCCGGCATTATTAAGGTCTTGCATATGAGTTGCACCTGCAGGAGCCAAGTGGCAAAGGTTAGGCACTTTTGCACTCATTTCGTTAAACAATTTTAAGTTAAGTTCAACGCCTGCTTCATTAGCAATAGCGAGCAAATGCAAAACGCTGTTTGATGAGCAACCAAGTGCCATATCACAAGCAAGTGCATTTTTAACAGATTTTTCATTGATGATTTGGCGAGCGGTAATGCCTTTTTCAACCAAATTCATAATAGCCATACCTGCGTGTTTAGCAAGTTGAGTTCTACCTGAATAAACTGCAGGAATTGTGCCGTTGCCAGGCAAAGCAATGCCAAGTGATTCACAAAGGCAGTTCATACTATTAGCAGTATACATACCTGCGCAAGAGCCACAACCAGGGCAAGCACCGTTTTCACATTCTTCTAATTTGCAATCATCAATCATACCCGCTTTATAAGCACCAACTGCTTCAAACATTTTTGAAAGGCTGATTTCTTCGCCGTCAAAACTACCTGCGAGCATTGGACCGCCTGAACATACAACAGCAGGAATATCAAGACGAACTGCTGCCATTACCATACCCGGAACAATTTTATCACAGTTTGGTACAAGAACAACACCGTCTAACTGATGAGCCATTACCATTGTTTCAACGCTATCAGCGATAAGCTCACGAGATGCGAGTGAATATTTCATTCCAATGTGGCCCATTGCGATACCGTCACAAACACCGATTGACGGAATTTCGATCGGTGTACCGCCTGCCATTCTAACGCCTGCTTTTACAGCCTCGGCAATTTTATCAAGGTGAAAATGTCCGGGAACAATTTCGCTATGAGCAGAAACAACGCCGATAAGCGGACGCTCTAATTCTTCTTTTGTATAGCCCATTGCATAAAATAATGAGCGGTTAGGCGCACGCTCTGCACCTTTTGTAACATTGTCACTTCTAAGGTTCATAAAAAACTAACCCTTTCTTAAATTAAATTTTGCTATATAAAATATTAATCATCTTTCTTGTTTAATGTACTTTTTATTTCGTAAACAAAACCAATCCAAGGTAAAAGCAAAATTATGCTTATAGGCAATGCTAATACAAAAAATGAAGTTGAGATTAAAGAAATAAAAAACAAATTAACTATAGAATTTAAAATACAAAAAATCAAAAGAATGATTCTATTATCTTTCTTACTTGAAACGAATATTCCGAATAATAAAAATATTAAAAATAAAATAGTATAAATCACAATAGATATTATTCTAAAATTCGGATTACCTTCATTAGATGTGTCGAAAATCCAAGCACAATCAAAAACACAAAAAACACCTGCTAAAACCAAAGCAAAAGTTTTTAATGCAAAAATTACATTTTCTCGTTTCATTATAACTCCATATTTTTTATAATGGGCGACCGATTAACTCGATCACCCATTATTAAACTTAAATTATTTTTTGAGCCAGCTCATCATTTTTCTGAGTTCTTTACCTACTTTTTCAAGTAAGTGTTCGCTCTCTTTACGACGAGTAGCCAAGAATTTAGCCTTTCTGCCGCTTGAGAATTCTTGCATAAATTCAGATGCGAATGTACCGTCTTGAATTTCGCCGAGAACTTTCTTCATTTCTTTACGAGTATCTTCTGTAATAAGTCTCTTACCTGTTCTGTAATCGCCATATTCAGCAGTATTTGAGATAGAATATCTCATCATAGCAAATCCGCCTGAATTGATAAGGTCAACGATAAGTTTCATTTCGTGGATACACTCAAAGTAAGCCATTTCAGGTTCATAACCTGCTTCTACCAATGTATCAAAGCCTGCTTTCATAAGCTCTGTAACACCACCGCAAAGAACTGCTTGTTCACCGAAAAGGTCAGTTTCAGTTTCTTCTTTGAATGATGTTTCAAGGATACCTGCACGGCCAGCACCGATACCGCTAGCATAAGCCAAAGCGTAATCTTTTGCTCTGCCTGAAGCATCTTGATATACAGCGATAAGGCTAGGAACGCCTTTTCCTTCAAGATACTGGCTTCTTACTGTGTGACCAGGACCTTTAGGAGCGATCATAATAACATCAATGTCTTTTGCAGGTTTGATGAAGTTAAAGTGAATATTAAAACCATGAGCAAAGCAAAGAACGTCGCCCTCTTTCATATAAGGCGCAACCTGCTCATTATAAATATCAGCAGCAAGTTCATCAGGAACGAGCATCATAACGATGTCTGCAGCTTTAGCAGCTTCAGGAATTTCCATAACTTTAAGGCCGGCTTCTTCAGCTTTTTTCCAGCTAGCAGAAGTTTTGCGAAGACCAACGATAACATTAACGCCGCTTTCGTTTAAGTTCTGAGCGTGTGCATGACCTTGGCTACCGTAACCCATAATAGCAACGGTTTTGCCATCGAGCATTCCGAGGTTGCAATCTGAATCATAATACTTAGTAATCATAACAAAAAATCTCCTTTTGATTATAAAATTTTATTTTAACAGTTTTACTTCACCGCGTTGCAGTGCAGTTACGCCTGTACGGCATACTTCCATAATTTCGTATGATCCGAGAATTTCAAGAAAACCATCAATTTTTTCAGGCTCACCTGTCAATTCAAATACCATACTTTGTTTTGATAAGTCAATAATTTTTGCTTTATAAATTGTAGCAATTTCTCTTAAAGCAGGTCTATTTGACTCATCAGCTCTAACTTTAACGAGCAAAAGTTCTCTTAAAAGAGCTTGTTTTTGGTCAAGTTCAAAAAAGCCTTTAAACTCGTGAAGTTTTTCAGTTTGACGAATAATTTGAGTAAATTCTGCTTCGTTACCTCTTGTTGTAATAGTAATTCGAGACAACGATTCATCGTTTGTTGCAGAAACAGTCAAACTGTCAATATTAAATCCACGCTGACAAAACAAGGAAGATAAACGAGCCAAAACGCCCTCGTGGTTTTCAACTAAAACACTAATATATTTTCTGTTATCCACTTTTCTTCCTCCTTATTCAGTTATAATATCATTAACGGTTTTGCCCGACGGAATCATTGGTAAAACTTTTTCTTCTCTGTCGATATGGCAATCAATCCAAACAGGACCAACACAATCTTGAGCTTTTTTCAAAGCGTCTTTTAACTCATCAACAGTTTCACAAATAAATCCTGTGCCGCCAAAGCCTTCAATAACTTTTTTATAATTAGTTACTCTCTCAGGCTCTGAAGAAGAAAATCTTCTGCCATAGAATGTAGCCTGCCACTGTCTTACCATACCTAAAACTGCATTGTTCATAACAACGCTGATAACAGGAACTTGATAACTTACTGCTGTGCAAGCTTCATTCATATTCATATGGAATGAACCGTCGCCTGTGATATGATAAACACGTTTAGCGTTTGTTCCGATAGCCGCACCGATAGCTGCACCGTAACCATAGCCCATTGTACCGAGTCCACCACTTGTTAAGAAGTGGTCGGCCTTTACATGATGAAGATACTGAGCAGCCCACATTTGATGTTGACCTACATCGGTAACAAAAACATCATCTTCGCTTGAAATATCATTAATTGCTTCAATAATGTTTTTAGGTGTAAGTTTGCCTGATTTATCTTCAGGGAAATCAATTTTCCAAGAATTAATCTTTTCAATCCACTCTTTATGATTGTTTTCTTTAACGAGTGGTAATAAAAGTTCAAGTGCTACCTTAACATCGCCGACAATGCTGTAATCTACATCAACATTTTTGTTGATTTCGCTTTTATCAATATCAATTTGAATGATTTTTGCTCTTTGAGCAAAAGCGTCTGTATTAAGTGCAACTCTATCAGAAAAACGAGAGCCAACTGCAATAACAACATCAGCCTTATCAACCGCTTTATTTGCTTCAACATTACCATGCATACCTAAAATGCCATAGTTAAGCGGTTCGTCATAACGAAGAACGCCTGCTGCCATAATTGTATGTACCGCAGGAATATTTGCTTTTTTAATAAGTTCTAAAACTTCGTTTTCCGCTTTTGAAATTCTAACACCGCCACCGATAAATACAACCGGTTTTTTAGCGCTGTTAATAACTTTTGCAATTTCTGATAAATCATACTCTTTTTGAGTATGTTCATGAGCCTTTGGTTTCATAGGCTTATAATCAGTAACCGCTGCGGTAACATCTTTTGGTATATCAACCAAAACAGGACCGGGACGACCGCTGGCCGCAATTTCAAACGCTTCTCTTAAAATATCAGCCAAATCTTCAACTCGTCTTACAACAAAGTTGTGTTTGGTAATCGGCATTGTAATACCTGCGATATAAACTTCTTGGAAACTATCTCTACCAATAAGCGAATTGCCTACATTACCTGTAATAGCAACCATAGGAACACTATCCATATAAGCAGTTGCGATACCTGTTACAAGATTAGTAGCGCCAGGACCGCTGGTAGCGATTACAACACCTGTTTTACCTGTTGCACGAGCGTAACCGTCAGCCGCATGAGCCGCACCCTGCTCGTGAGCAGTCATATAGTGAGTAATTTTATCTTTATATTTGTAAAGTGCATCGTAAATATTAAGTACAGAGCCGCCGGGATAACCGAAAACAGTATCAACACCCTGCTCAATAAATACATTTGCTAAAATTTCTGAACCATTTAATTTCATTTTGTAATAAACCTTTCCTAAAAAATATAAATACTAGATTTCTGCGATAACATCGACTTCGACAAGTACATTTTTTGGAAGGGTTTTGACGGCTACGCAAGAACGAGCCGGTTTTGATGTGAAATATTTACCGTAAACTTCATTAAACGCTGCAAAATTATCCATATCAGATAAGAAACATACTGTTTTTACTGTTTTATCAATAGAAGAGCCTGCCTCTTTCAAAACTTCTGATAAATTTTTGCAAACCTGCTCGGTTTGACCTTCAATAGTTGTAGCCTCAACATTACCGCTAGCAGGATTAATAGCGATTTGACCTGATGTAAACACAAGATTGCCTGTGACAATAGCCTGTGAATAAGGTCCGATAGCGTCCGGAGCATTTTTAGTATAAACTGATTTTGCCATTTTATAAAGCCTCCTTATAATAAGTGGAAACCGGCTTTAGTAAGCGCTTTTTCAACTTCTTTAATATGAGTCGAATTTTTAGTTTCCATTTCAATTGTTAATACACAGTCATTTACATTTGAACCTTTGCCTGCGTGTTCGTAATTTACCGAAACAACGTTTGCACCGCAAGATGCTATAATTGTTGATACATCACGAAGTTGACCAGGTTTATCCATAAGTTCAATTGAAAGTTTGCAAAGTCTGCCTGTTTTAAGCAAACCACGGCTGATAACTCTTGATAAAATAGTTACATCAATATTACCGCCTGAAACAACGCAAACTGTATTTTTTCCTTTAACAGGAACTTTATCAAACATTACTGCTGCTACCGAAACGGCACCTGCGCCTTCGGCAGTTAATTTTTGTTGTTCGATTAATTTTAAAATTGCTGCTGAAACTTCATCTTCAGAAACAGTTACAATTTCATCGACATATTTTTTGCAATATTCAAAAGTGTGTTCGCCAGGCTCTTTTACAGCAATACCATCGGCAATTGTTGAAACCTTTGGTAAAGTTAAAATTCTGTCTTCATCTAATGAATTAATCATTGACGGAGCACCTTCTGCCTGAACACCGTAAACTTTTACATCAGGACGAAGTGTTTTAATTGCATAAGCGACACCCGAAATCAATCCGCCGCCGCCAACCGGGACGACAACCGCTTCAACATTAGGGTTTTCTTGTAAAATCTCAAGCCCGATTGTTCCCTGACCTGCGATTACAGATTCATCATCAAAAGGATGAATAAACACCAAGCCTTTTTCATCACGAAGTTGCAATGCTCTATGATAAGCGTCATCATAAACGCCTTTTACCATTTCAATTTCAGCGCCGTATTTTCTTGTTGCTTCAACCTTTGAAATCGGAGCACCTTCAGGTAAACAAATAATTGATTTGATACCGTTTTTACTGGCAGCAAGTGCAACGCCTTGAGCATGGTTACCTGCCGAACAAGCAATAACGCCTTTTTTCTTTTCTTCTTCGCTTAACTGAGATATTTTAAAAGCCGAACCTCTTACCTTAAACGAACCTGTTACCTGCAAATTTTCCGGTTTGATATAAACATCAACATCAGGATTAATTGTAGGTGCATGAATCAGTTCTGTGTTACGAATAACGTCTTTAAGCGCAAAAGCGGCCTGATATATTGTTTCAAGTGTAAGCATTTATTTTTCACTCCAAAAAAACTATTTTCTAATATTATCGCATATTTTGTCGCCCATTTCAATACAAGAAATGATTTTTTCTGAAATTTTATCACTTTTTATATCAACTGTGCGGTATCCGTCACTTAATGCTTTATCAACTGCCGCCTCGATTTCATCAGCCTCTTTAGGCATATCAAACGAATATCTAAGCATCATAGCCGCTGACAAAATTGTGCCGAGTGGGTTTGCAATGCCCTTGCCTGCAATATCAGGAGCAGAGCCGTGAATAGGCTCGTACATACCAAGAGTGGTTTCCGAAAGGCTTGCTGACGGCATCATACCGATTGAGCCTGTAAGCATACTAGCCTCGTCTGACAAAATATCGCCAAACATATTCTCGGTTACTATAACATCAAACTGACCCGGATTTCTGATAAGCTGCATAGCACAGTTATCAACCAAAACATCGGTATACTCAACATCTGAATACTCTTCAGCTAACTTATGCATAATTTTTCTCCAAAGCTTTGAAGAATCAAGCACATTTGCTT
Source organism: uncultured Eubacteriales bacterium (assembly GCA_934476085.1). Classification (GTDB taxonomy): domain Bacteria; phylum Bacillota; class Clostridia; order Oscillospirales; family Acutalibacteraceae; genus RUG11462. The sequence continues at coordinate 43,772 of CAKSNE010000014.1, forward strand.
TATCAACAGACGCTACCTTTTTATTTCTCTTTCTTGCAGTTTCAAAAGCAACTCTGCCGATACGCTCAATTTCTTTTTCACTGTAAGCCATAATATCAGTAGCAGTATCGCCGACTGTTTTATGTTCGCCGAAATAAATACCGCCTGTAAGCTCACGAACAATCATTAAATCAATGCCGTTTGCAACAACTTCTTCTTTTAACGGGCAAGCACTTGCCAACTGTTTAAACATTTTTGTAGGACGAAGATTAGCAAAAAGTCCAAGTTCTGCACGAACTTTTAAAAGACCTTTTTCAGGGCGAATTTCAGGAGCACAGCTATCCCATTTAGGACCGCCAACCGCACCTAAAAGCACACTATCGCTTTGTTTGCAAAGCTCAATGCCCTCATCAGTAATAGGCACGCCGTATTTATCAATTGAGCAACCGCCCATATCAACATAAGTATATTCAAATTTATGATTATATTTTTCAGCGATAGTATCAAGAACTTTTATTGCTTCATCAACAATTTCAGGACCTATTCCGTCACCTTTTAAAACTGTAATTTTTTTATTCATTTTAATGCCCCTTTATTTATTCTTAATTGAATTTAACAAACCGTTTTTAGCGATAATCTCCTTAATAAACGGTGGAAAAGGCTGAGCCTTAAACTCTTTATCAGTTGTTACATTTATTATAACACCGTTGTCAAAGTCAATTTTTACCTCGTCGCCGTCGTTAATTCCGTCTGATGCTTCAGGACATTCTAAAATAGCAAGACCGATGTTAATTGCGTTTCTGTAAAAAATTCTTGCAAAACTTTTTGCGATTACGCAATCAATACCCGATTCTTTAATAGCAATCGGTGCGTGTTCACGAGATGAACCGCAACCAAAGTTTGCGCCGCCGATCATAATATCATGAGGTTTAACTTTGTTTACAAAATCTTTATCAATATCTTCCATACAATGTGAAGCCAACTCTTTATGGTCAGCAGTATTTAAGTATCTTGCAGGAATTATAACATCGGTATCAACGTTGTTACCGTATTTATGTGCAAAACCATGTGCATTCATTCTGTATTTCCTCCTTATATTGCTTTAGGGTCAGTAATTTTGCCTGTTAAAGCAGTTGCCGCAGCAACTTCAGGGCTTGCAAGATAGATTTTTGAAGTAACATGACCCATTCTGCCGACAAAATTACGGTTTGTTGTTGCAACCGCAACTTCATCTTCTGCCAAAATACCCATATATCCGCCAAGACAAGGTCCGCAAGTTGGAGTTGAAACCGCACAACCCGCATCTATAAATGTATCAATAAATCCGTCTTTAATAGCCTGTTTATAAATAGTTTGAGTAGCAGGAATAACAATACATCTAATGCCTTTTGCAATATGTTTGCCTTTTAAAATTTCAGCGGCTGCTTTAAGATCAGAATATCTGCCGTTTGTGCAAGAACCGATAACAACCTGGTCAACTTTAATATCGCCTAATTCAGTAGCGTCTTTTGTGTTTTCAGGCAAATGAGGACAAGCAACTGTTGAATTGATTTTTGAAAGGTCAATTTCAATAACTTCATCATAAACTGCGTCTTCATCTGCTTTGAAAATTTTATAATCGTGTTGTTTTCTTGCGTTTACATATTCAAGTGTTACATCATCAACTTCAAAGATACCGTTTTTAGCGCCTGCTTCAATAGCCATATTAGCCATACAAAGTCTATCATCAATTGAAAGATTTTTAAGTCCTTCGCCTGTAAATTCCATTGATTTATAAAGTGCACCGTCAACACCGATTTTACCGATTATGTAAAGGATAACATCTTTACCCGAAACTTTTGGTAGAAGTTTACCTTTGATATCAAATTTTATTGCAGAAGGCACTTTAAACCAAGCCTCGCCTGTTGCCATACCTGCCGCCATATCAGTACTGCCGACGCCTGTTGAAAAAGCACCCAAAGCACCGTATGTACAAGTATGAGAGTCAGCACCGATAACAATATCGCCGGGTACTACCAAGCCTTTTTCAGGCAAAAGGGCGTGTTCAATACCCATATCGCCTACATCAAAGTAGTTTTCAATATCATATTTTCCGGCAAAGTTACGGCATTGTTTTGTCTGCTGTGCGGCTTTAATATCTTTATTAGGAACAAAATGGTCCATAACCATAGCGATTTTTTTATTATCAAAAACATTGTCGAAACCGACTTTGTTAAATTCATTAATAGCAACCGGAGTTGTAATATCATTACCTAATACCAAGTTTAATTTAGTTCTGATTAATTGACCGGCTTCAACTTTATCAAGTCCTGCGCCATAAGCCAAAATCTTTTGAGTCATTGTCATACCCATTTTTATTTTCCTCCTAACATTAATCTTTAGTAGCACGGTTTACTGCTGCAAACAATGCTTTGATTGATGAAGTAATAATATCGTTATGAACACCAACGCCCCACTCTGTGTTTCCGTTTTTATCTGTAATAGATACATAAGAAACCGCTTTAGAAGTTGAGCCTTTTTCGAGAGCGTGTTCTGTATAAGTAAGATTTGCAATTTCAATACCGATTTCATTTTTGAGTGCTTTGCTGACTGCGTCAAGACGACCGTTACCCTCAGCTGCCAAAATTCTTGTTTCACCATCAATTACTGCGGTTAAAACTGCTTTAAATCTTTCATTTTCAAGTCTTGAGAAATGAGCGTCGACATACTCAATAGGAGCGTTAATATTTACAAAATGCTCATTGAATGCATCAAAGATTTCGTTAACAAGCAACTCTCTGTGTTGTCTGTCAGAAATATCTTTAATAAAGTAACTAACTTTTTCACAGAATTGTTTAGGCAACTCGTAACCATAATTTTGTTCGAGAACATAACCGATACCGCCTTTGCCTGACTGCGAGTTAATTCTAATAACATCTGTTTCATATTTTCTGCCAACATCTGACGGGTCAATCGGCAAATAAGGAACAGTCCAAGTATCAAGTTTTTTATCTTCACGGTAGTGCATACCTTTTGCAATAGCGTCTTGATGTGAGCCTGAAAAAGCGGCAAACACAAGTGCACCTGAATAAGGAGAACGCTCGTAAACATGCATTCTTGTAACTCGCTCATAAACTTCACAAATTTCAGCCATATTTGAGAAATCGAGTTTTGGATCAACACCGTGAGTATACATATTCATACCGACAGTAATAATATCAACATTTCCTGTACGCTCGCCATTACCAAACAAAGTACCCTCTACCCTGTCAGCACCTGCTAAAATACCGAGTTCTGTATCAGCGACACCGCAGCCACGGTCATTATGCGGATGTAAAGAAATATCAACAAACTCACGATATTTAATGTTTTTAGACATATACTCAATCTGGTTTGCATAAATGTGTGGCAATGATAATTCAACAGTAACAGGAAGATTAAGAATAACTCTGTTATCTTTGCTTGGTTTTAAAACATCTAAAACCGCATTGCTTATTTCAAGAGCAAATTCAGGCTCTGTTCCTGTAAATGATTCAGGTGAATACTCAAATCTGAAATTACTGCCGTATTCTTTTTGAAGCTTAACAATCAATTCAGCGCCTTTTACAGCAATATCAATAATTTCTTTTTTATCTTTTTTAAACACTTGCTCACGCTGTGCATAAGATGTTGAATTATAGAAGTGAACAATCGCGTTTTTGCAACCATCCAAACTTTCAAAAGTTTTCTTTATAATATGTTCTCTTGCCTGAGTTAAAACCTGAACAGTAACATCATCAGGAATTCTATCTTCTTCAATAAGTCTTCTAAGAAAGTTATATTCTGTTTCGCTTGCGGCAGGGAAACCTACTTCAATCTCTTTAAAACCGATTTTTACAAGCAAATCAAAAAACTCAAGTTTTTCTTCAATGCTCATTGGAATAATAAGCGATTGATTACCGTCACGAAGGTCAACCGAACACCAAGTAGGTGCTTTGTCAATATACTCTTTTTTTGTCCACTCATACTCAGTCATCGGTGGGTTGAAATACTGTCTTTGATACTTGTTTGCGTTTTTCATAATATTCTTTTCATCCTTTCAAAATTGGCACAAACTATGCTAAACAAAGTGGATTTTTTACTGTATAAAAAAATAAAAGTCCTCGTCTTTTTTGTTACAAAAAGACGAAGACGATAAAAATCTAATTAATCTCCGCGGTACCACTTTTTTTGACTTGAGAAATCCAAGCCCTCTCATCAGCACAATTTTATGCTTACTTCCTATAACGGTGAAGCTCCGTCTTCCTTACTAAAGTAAAAACTTTTTCAGTCTGCCGCTCAAGGGAGAGACTTGGTTTACAGCACACCGTTGTCTTTCATCAACCGACAACTTTCTGAAGATGCGTTATCCGCAACCTTTAACCCTATCAACGCGTTTGCTTATACAGTTTTCTTTATTTTACTCGAAAAAATGTTGTTTGTCAACAGTTTTCTGTAATAAAAAATCATATTATTTTGAGTTTACTTTTGTTTAAAATGACGATTTGTATTAATTTTTCGCCGTTTTTAAAGAAATATGCTATAATAACTATATTAATATTTAAGGAGAATAAATATGTCTGTTAAATTAGATAACTCAAAAGATGTTTTAAATTCGCTTGTTATTTTTAAAAGCGTTAAATACTCGCCTGCACTAAACGCTCTTTTGCGACTTTGCGATAATAATGAAGATATTCGTGCTTACAGCGATTTTATTGGTGCACTTATTAAATACAACTTAAATCTAACCGAATATATTAAATCTCTTATATTTACCGATGAAAATATTTATACAGAATTAATGGCAAAAAATCAAGACTGCGATTTTTTATACCCACAGGTAAAAGAAGAATTAGACAAACTTTTTGAAATTTCAAAAATGGATAAAAACGATTTTTCTATAAAAATTCGTGAAAACTTTTCGCTATTTCCTACTTTCAGTGAAAGTTTTACTAAAGAATATTTTGAAAGAATCAAAAATATTCATAAAATCGGTTTTGGCATTTTCGCTAATAACTATGTTTTTGAAGTTGACGAAGAAGGCAACCTTTGCCCATCAAACAGTTTTAATATCAGAAAACTTGATAATATGTATAACTATGACAGAGAGCGTAAAAAGGTTATAGATAATACAAAGGCACTTGTAGACGGCAAGCCTTGCTGTAATGTTTTGCTTTACGGCGACGCCGGCACAGGTAAATCAAGTTCAATTAAAGCGATCGCAAACGAGTTTTTCAAAGACGGACTTCGCCTTATTGAAATCAACAAAACACAAGTTACAAACATTCCGAAGGTTGTTGCAAAACTATCTAACAATCCGCTTAAATTTATTATTTTTATTGATGATGTTACTTTTTCAACAGAGGACCCGAATTTCTGTGCACTTAAAACCATTCTTGACGGCGATTCAAAAGGTTTAAGCGAAAATATGGCAGTTTACATAACAAGCAACCACCGTCATTTAATTAAAGAAACCGCCAGCGAGCGTGAAGGCGATATCATTAATGCTAATGATAATATTCAAGGCATTTTAGGATTATGTGCACGCTTTGGTCTTACTGTTACATATATGAAACCGGATAAATTCCAATTTGCCGAAATTGTAACCAATCTTGCAAAAGAAAAAGGCATTGAATTTGATGAAAAGCAACTTATGATTAGAGCAGAAGCATTTGCTATTCGCAACGGCGGCAGAACACCGAGATGTGCAAAACAATTTATCGACCTTGTTTATTCGGGCGTTGAACAGATATAAAATTATATAGTTTTCAATAAATCAAAGACTAAAAATCCCCAAAACACCCTTGACAAATTTGATTTTATGTGTTACTATGTTAAAGTGCTAAATCGTGAAAGCGATATATATTTATAGAAAGAACGGTAAAATAATATGAATTTATTTGAAAGCGAAGGTGCCCATTTACTCATTGGTGCATTAAAAGAATTTGATAACGAAGAAGATATTAAAGCATTTTTAACCGACCTTATGACAACTAAAGAGTTGCTTGATATGTCACAGCGTATGCAGGTTGCCAAACTTTTAAAAGAAGGTATGGTTTATTCAAAAATTGCTGAAATCACAGGAGCCAGCACCGCAACAATCAGCCGAGTCAGTCGTTGTTATACTTACGGTGAAGACGGTTACAAAAAGGCTTTTGAAAAAATAGACAAATAGTTTTTTAAGGGGATTTTCTGATGTCATTTGATAACGAGATTTTAAATATTGAAGAAAAAGCGATTTTTAATTTAAGAAAATTATTTAAAGATAGCGGTTACCAACAATATAAGGTAAATAAATTTGAAGAATATGACCTTTATGTTAAAAACAAAAGTTTTTTGGTAAACGAAAATGTTCTTACTTTTACTGATACTAACGGTAAATTAATGGCACTAAAGCCTGATGTTACATTATCAATTATTAAAAACACAAAAGATGATGAGACTTTAAAAAAGGTTTACTACAACGAAGTTGTTTATCGTCCAAACGATGAAAACGGATTTAGAGAAATTAATCAAACAGGACTTGAATGTATCGGCGATATTGATACCGCAGCCGTTTGTGAAGTTATCTCACTCGCAATTAAAAGTTTGAAACTTTTAAGCAAAAACTATCTCTTAAATATTTCTCATAACGGCTTTTTATTAGGTGTTTTATCAGAAATTGATGTTGACAGCGATATTAAAGATAAAATTATAAATGCAGTTTCTCAAAAGAATACAGCAGTTATTAATGACATTTGTAATAACAACAATATTGATAAAAAAATAAGCGATATTTTAGAACAGCTTTGTTTAATTTACGAGCCTATAAATTCGGCTTTAGAAAAAATAAAACCGCTTGTTTTAAACGAGCAAATGGCAGACGCTTACAATGAACTTTTAGAAATTAATTCATCACTGCAAAAAACCGAAATGAACAAACGAGTTATGATAGACTTCTCTACCCTTAACGATATGAACTATTATAACGGTATTATTTTTAACGGCTACATAGATGAAGTAACCGCCAGCATTTTAGCAGGCGGACGATATGATAACCTTGTTCATAAAATGGGCAAAAATAAAAACGCTATCGGCTTTGCGGTTTATGTTGATTTATTAGAGCGAATTGATGAAGTTTCAGATGATGATAACGAATATATCAACGTTGCATTGCCAAAAGGCAGACTCGGCGAAAAGGCTTATGCTATTTTTGAAAAATCAGGTTACGAATGCCCTGCTATTTATGATAAAGGCAGAAAGTTGATTTTTGAAAACAGTGATAAAAAAGTAAGATACTTCTGGGTTAAGCCGTCCGATGTTGCAATTTATGTTGAAAAAGGCGCTGCTGATGTTGGTATAGTAGGCAAAGATATTTTACTGGAACAAGACTCTGATGTTTACGAAATGTTAGACTTAAAATTAGGTAAATGCCGAATGGCAGTTGCCGCTAAAAAAGACTTTGTTGACAACCACGAAAAAACATTGATTGTTGCAACAAAATTCCCTAACATAGCAAAGAATTATTATAACTCAATCAGCCGACAAATTGACATTATCAAACTTAACGGCTCAATTGAAATTGCACCGTTACTCGGACTTTCAGATGTTATTGTTGATATTGTTGAGACAGGAAAAACATTGCTTGAAAACGATCTTAAACCTTACGAAACAATTGTTGATATAAGTGCAAGACTTATTTCAAACAAATCAAGTTATAAATTTAAAAACAAGAAAATTACCGAACTTCGTTCAAACATAGAAAAACAAATTGAGAAGGACTAGAAAATGATTAAAATAGTTGATTTTAACAGTGTAGATAAAAACGAATTATTCATTAGAAGCGACAACAAAACCGGTGTTGCTGAAACTGTTAGCGAAATTATCGAAAAAGTTAAGGCTGACGGTGATAAGGCACTTAAATTTTATAGTGAAAAATTCGATAAAGTTAAACTTGATTCATTAGAAGTTTCGGAAAATGAGTTTGACGAAGCATTTAATATAGTTGATGATAAATTTATTGAAGTGCTTAAAAAAGCAAGCGAAAATATCAAAGATTTTCACTCAAGACAAGTGCGTCAAAGCTTTATCAGCACCGAAAAAGACGGCGTTGTTTGCGGTCAGCGTGTTATCCCGATAGAAAAAGTTGGACTTTATGTTCCGGGCGGTACAGCGGCTTATCCGTCATCTGTTTTGATGAACTGTATTCCTGCTAAAATTGCAGGCTGCAAAAAGATAGTTATGGTTACACCGCCAAAAGCAGACGGAAAAGTTAATCCTAATATTTTGGTTGCCGCTAAATTAGCAGGCGTTGACAAGGTTTATAAAATTGGCGGTGCACAAGCAGTTGCAGCTCTCGCTTACGGCACTGAAACTGTTTTAGCCGTTGATAAAATTGTAGGTCCGGGCAACGCATTTGTAGCCGAGGCTAAAAAACAGGTGTTCGGCAGAGTTGCAATTGATATGATTGCAGGACCAAGCGAAATTTTAGTTATTGCCGATAAAACCAATAATCCTAGTCATATTGCCGCTGACTTGCTTTCACAAGCAGAACACGACAAAATGGCAACCGCCGTTTTAGTTACTGATGACAAGGATTTTGCTAACGCTGTGTCAAATGAACTTGAAAAACAAATTCCTCAACTTCTCAGAAGTGAAATTGCAAGAACTTCTATTGATAACAACGGTAAAATAATTATAACCGACGACTTATTTAAAGCGGTTGAAGTTTCAAACGAATTAGCACCTGAACACCTTGAAATTTGCACAGATAATCCTTTTGATTATTTAGTCTATGTTAAAAATGCCGGATCGGTATTTTTAGGCAAAAACTGTCCTGAAGCATTGGGCGATTATTTTGCAGGACCAAACCACACCTTACCGACAAGCGGAACTGCTAAATTTTCTTCCCCGCTTTCTGTTGATGATTTTGTTAAAAAGTCGCAATACACTTATTTTACCGCTGACGCACTTAAAAAAGTTGCTGATGATGTTGCACTTTTTGCCCAAACCGAAGGTCTTACTGCTCACGCAAGAAGCGTTACAATAAGAGGCGAAGAATAATGAGCAAATTTTTAATTGAAAAGCTTCAAGGTCTTGAAGAATATGTTCCCGGTGAACAACCAAAAGACAAAAGTTATATAAAATTAAACACTAATGAATCCCCTTTTCCGCCGTCTGAAAATGTTTTAGCGGCAATTGATAAAGAATGTGTTTCAAATTTAAAGCTTTACTGTGACATTGATTGCACCGCTTTAAAGCAAGAGTTTTGCAAGATTTATGATGTTACACCAAATAACATTATCTTTGGCAACGGCTCTGATGAGATTTTAAATTATTGCTTTTACGGCTTTTGTTCTGATAAAAATCCTGTTGTTTTTCCTGATATAACTTATGGATTTTACAAAGTTTTCGGCGACCTTTATAACATTGATTATACCGAAATTCCGCTTGATAAAAATTTTGAGATTAATCCTGATGATTATATCGGTATTAACAAAAATATTGTTATTGCAAATCCTAATGCACCTACAGGTATTGAACTGCCGCTTGAAACAATTGAAAAAATTGTTTCAACTAATAGCGAAAACATTGTAGTTATAGATGAAGCGTATGTTGATTTCGGCGGAACATCGGCTTATAAATTAACTAAAAAATATAACAATTTAATTGTTACAGGTACTTTTTCAAAATCTCGCTCATTAGCAGGTGCCAGACTTGGATTTGCTATTGCTTGTGAAGAATTAATAAAAGACCTAAATAAAATTAAATTTTCAACCAATCCTTACAATATAAACAGTTTAACTCAAAAGGTAGGTGTTGCCACACTAAAAGACAATGACTACTATATGAACAACTGTAAAGAGATTATCAAAAACAGAGAGTTTACAACTAATGAACTAAAAAAACTAGGCTTTAGCGTTTTACCGTCTAAAGCAAACTTTGTTTTTGCAAAACATAATGAAAAAAGCGGCGAAGAGCTTTACAATGCTTTGCGTGAAAAAGGCATTTTAATTCGCAGATTATCGCCGACAAGAATTAAAGATTATTTAAGAATAACCATTGGCACAAAAGAGCAAATGACCGCTTTAATTGATGCCTTAAAAATTATTTTATGAGGTGAAAAAATTGAGAACAGCAGCAATTCAAAGAAAAACCGCAGAAACCGATATTTCGCTTGAACTTAATCTTGACGGAATAGGCAGATCGGAAATTAATTCGGGTAACGGCTTTTTTGACCATATGCTTACCCTTTTTGCTAAACACTCTCGTTTTGATTTAATCTTAAAATGTGATGGCGACACTGATGTTGATTTTCATCATAGTGCGGAAGACATAGGCATTGTGCTTGGAGAAGCCTTTTCAAAGGCTATCGGCAATATGAAAGGCATTACAAGATATGCCGACACTATTTTGCCAATGGACGAAAGTTTAATACTTACTGCTATTGATATTTCGGGCAGGGGTTTATTACAATTTGACCTTGAAATTCCTACCGAAAAAATCGGCAGTTTTGATAGTGAACTTGTTGAAGAATTTTTTATGGCGTTTACCCGCAAAGCTAATGTTACTTTGCACATAAAAAAATTAAACGGAACAAATTCACACCACATAGTTGAAGGCACTTTTAAATCATTTGCAAGAACTATGAGAAAAGCAGTTAAAATTGACGATGATTTCAAAGATGAAATTCCATCAACAAAAGGCATTTTATAAAGGATACACAACAAATGATAGCAATTATTGATTACGGAGTAGGAAATTTATTTTCGCTTAAAAGTTCGTTTGAACATATTGGCGCTGACATTATAGTTACAGGCGACAAAGACAAAATAAAGTCTGCTGATAAACTAATTCTTCCCGGAGTCGGCGCATTCAAAGACGCTGCTGAAAAGTTGCGTGTAAACGGGCTTGATGAACTTATAAAAGAACAAGCAAAATCGGGCAAATATATGCTTGGCATCTGTCTTGGAATGCAAATGCTTTTTGATGAAAGTTTTGAATACGGCGAGCATAAAGGACTCGGACTAATCAGCGGTAAAGTAAAACCTATTTGTGCTCCTAAAGAGTATAAAATTCCGCATATTGGTTGGAATTCACTCAAATTTAAAAATGGAAAAAGCCCTATTTTCAAATATATAAACGAAGGCGATTACGCTTATTTTGTTCACTCATTTTTTGCTGATGAATGTGAAAAAAATCAGATTGCAGTAACCGATTACCCTGATGAAATTACCGCAGCGGTACAAAAAGACAATGTAATCGGAACACAATTTCACCCTGAAAAAAGCGGTGAAGTAGGACTTAAAATTTTAAAAGCATTTACTGAACTTTAAGGAGTTTTTTATGAATATTTTCCCTGCAATTGACCTTATCGGCGGTCAGGCTGTAAGACTTAAAAAAGGTGATTACAACCAAAAAACCGTTTATAATTCCGATCCTGTTTCAGTAGCCAAAGGTTTTAAAGAAAGCGGTGCTGAATTTTTGCATTTAGTTGATTTAGACGGTGCAAAATCAGGAAACACCGATAACTTTGAAGTAATAAAACAGATAGTAAAAACAAGCGGATTATCTGTTGAAATCGGCGGCGGTATCAGAAATATTGAAACAGTTGAAAAATACATATCAACCGGTGTTATGAGAGTAATAATCGGCACAGCGGCTATTACTGACCCTGAATTTTTAGAAGAAGCCGTTAAAAAATACGGCGAAAAAATTGCGGTCGGAGTTGATATTAAAGACGGCAAAGTTGCTATAAAAGGTTGGACTCAAACCGCTGATTTTACTTGCGAAGAATTTATTGAGAAAATGCAGAATTTAGGCGTTAAAACCATAATTTGCACCGATATTTCGAAAGACGGAATGTTAAGCGGAACAAATCTTACTCTTTACAAATCATTATCTCAAAAATTCTCGGTTGACATTGTAGCGTCAGGCGGAGTTTCAACAATAGATGATATAAAAGCACTTAAAAGTATGAATCTTTACGGTGCAATTTTAGGAAAAGCGTTATACACAGGCGGTATTGATTTAAAAGAAGCCATAGATTTAGCAAAGGAGTAAAAATGATTACTAAAAGAATTATTCCCTGCCTTGATGTTAAAGATGGCAGAGTTGTAAAAGGAACAAATTTTTTAAATCTTGCAGATGTTTCTTCGCCTGTAAAACTAGCCGAGTTTTATTCAAACTGTGGTGCTGATGAGTTGGTTTTTTACGATATTACCGCATCATCCGACGGGCGAAAACTTTTTACAGATATTTTAGTTGAAACCGCAAGCAAAATTTTTATTCCGCTTACAGTCGGCGGCGGAATAAACAGTTTAGATGATTTTGAGCGTGTTTTATCTTGCGGTGCCGACAAAGTAAGCGTAAATTCGGGTGCAATTAAAAATCCTGATTTAATTACCGAGGCTGCAAAAAAATACGGCGACCAATGCGTAGTTTTATCAGCCGATATTAAACAAGTTGGCGATGAATACCGTGTTTTTGCAAAAGGCGGACGAGAAGACACAGGAATGGAAGCGATTTCTTGGATAAAGCGTTGTGTTGATAACGGTGCAGGCGAAGTTGTTGTAAACAGTATTGATACAGACGGCGTTAAAAAAGGCTTTGATATTCCTATGTTAAAGGCTGTTTTAGATGCGGTTAATGTGCCTGTTATCGCCTCGGGCGGTGCGGGTTGCACTCAAGATTTTATTGATTTATTTAAAAGCCTGCCAACTATTGACGCAGGTCTTGCGGCAAGTGTTTTTCACTTTGGCGAAATTGATATAAAAGAACTTAAAAAAGTTTTAAAAGAAAACAATATTCCTACCAGAATTTAAGGAGAAGTAATATGGTTACAATTGATGATTTAAAATTTGATGAAAAAGGCTTAATTCCTGCGGTTGTTGTTGACGCAAATACAAAAAAAGTGCTCACAGTAGCATATATGAACCGTGAGAGTTTAGAGATTAGCATTAAAGAGAAAAAAACTTGTTTTTATTCTCGTTCAAGACAAAAACTTTGGAGAAAAGGCGAAACTTCAGGCAACTTTCAGCATATTGTCAGCATAACTTCCGACTGTGATAACGATGCATTAACAG
>CAKSNE010000015.1 GCA_934476085.1 uncultured Eubacteriales bacterium
CTTTAACACCTGTTTCAAAACAGTAATTTAAAAGCCCGTCAAGATTTTCTTTTGAGTCATTAATAAACGGCAGAAAAGGGGAGAACCAAACGACTGTTGGCACACTTGTTTTCTGAAATTCTTTTAAAACTTCTACTCTGCGAGAAGTAGGGCAAACATTCGGCTCAATTATTTTGCACAAATCATCATCAAAAGTCGTAAGAGTTATTTGAACAACCGCCTTTGCTTTTTTATTTATGCTATCAAATAAATCAATATCACGCAAAACAAGGTCGGATTTTGTCTGCACCGCAACGCCAAAGCCATATTCATTGATAATTTCAAGACATTTGCGTGTAAGCAGCAAATCTCTTTCGCAGTGCATATAAGGGTCGCACATTGCACCTGTTCCAATCATACAAGGGCTGCGTCTTTTCCTTATTTGTTGCAAAAGCAATTCGGGTGCATTTTGCTTAACTTCAATATCTTCAAAATCGTGTTTCATTTGATAGCAATCGGAGCGGCTGTCGCAATAAATGCACCCGTGAGTGCAACCACGATAAATATTCATTCCGTTTTTAGCCGAAAGTATTGATTTAGCGTTTACAAAATGCATAAAACTCTCCAAAATTCATTAAAATATAACAGAACATTTGTTCTAGTATATCATATAAAACTTAATTAGTCAAACAAAAAAAATACCGCCTAAAAGATAATTCTTTTTGGCGGTATTTTTCGCTCCTAATCGGTTCGGGAGCAGTTTTACTATACAATATAGTATATGAGCATAACCTTAACTTTTATTATTGATTTAATTCTAATTCTTTAATCGGATCAACTTTTTTACCGTCTTTTTCTACTGAAAAATGAAGGTGAGTTTCGTCCGCTATCTCGCTCGGAATTTCATCGATTACACCGATTTTTTGACTTATTTCTAAAACATCGTCTTTTGCTACCCTAATGCTCTTTAATCCGCAATAGTAACAAACAACCCCGTTTCCGTGGTCAATTACAACGGTTTTACCGTATTTTTCATCGGTATAAACTTTTTTAACTCTGCCTTTACCGGCTGATAAAACATCAGTACCCTTTTTGGCATTAATATCAATGCCGTCGTGAATTCTCCAATCAGAATAGGTTTCTGAATATACTAATTTATTATTAGAGAACTCTTTTTTAAGTGTACCGCCAACAGGCATTACAAAATGATTTGCAACCGCTCTTGCAGTTGTTGTTTGTGATGTAACGCTTGTTGTTTTTTCGCTTGGTTTAGCAGTTGTTGAAGTTTTGGTTGTTTCGATTTTTTTCGTTGTAGTTTGTTTTTTAACATCGGTTTGATTTTTTCTTATTTCGACAACCGATTGTGTTGTTACCGCATTACTGTTATATAATTCGTTTTTGCGGGTTACTGCCGAAAATGCACCGATTGCTAATGCTAAAATACAAATACATAATGAAAAATACATTCCTGCTTTGTTTGGATTTACCCTTCCCGTTTTATGCTCTTTTCCCATAATTAAAATTTCACCTTTCTTTTTTGTTCGTTTATAGTTTTGCACATATTTTTAAAAATTATTCACAAAATAATCGAGCAAAGGTCAAAAAAAGTCAAATTGTTCACAATTTGTTTACATTTAGGCTATTGACAATACAAAATTATGGTGTAAAATGATACTTGCAAAATAAAGAAAAGGGCAAATGTGGATAAATCACATCCTATTAAATTCTTTATTAATTTCAAAATATTTTAATGAAAGGAAACATTATGAGTAAAGATAATAAAGATACTATCGAAGAAAAAGAAGTTTCCGAAGAAACAACTGAAAAGAAAACAGAAAAGAAATCTTCTAAAAAAGATTCAAAACTTCAAAAAGAAGTTGAAGATTTAAAAGCTCAATTAAAAGAGTCTAAAGATATGCTTCTTAGAACAGCGGCTGAATTTGATAATTATAAAAAAAGAGAAACCGCCGCTAAAGAAAAGTTATCTTCTTATGTAAAAGGCGAAACGCTAAAAGAACTTATTCCGTCAATTGATAATCTTAATCGTGCACTCGCTGCCGATGAAAACAGTGCCGATTATATTAAAGGTGTTTCAATGACAATTAAAGGTCTTACAGACGCACTTAACAAAATGGGACTTGAAGAGATAAATCCTGTCGGCGAAGAATTTGATGTAAACTTCCATATGGCAGTTATGAAAGTTGAAGACGAATCAGTAGGCGAGAATATAGTAACAAAAGTTTTGCAAACCGGCTATAAATTAGGCGATACGGTTTTAAGACCGGCAATGGTAGAAGTCGCAAATTGCGATTAATATAAATTAGCATTTTAACAAATTTTTTATATCTGAAAGGAAGAATTTATCATGGGAAAAATCATTGGTATTGACCTTGGTACAACAAACTCTTGTGTAGCAGTTATCGAAGGCGGCGAGCCTGTTGTTATTGCTAACGCAGAAGGCGCAAGAACAACTCCGTCTGTTGTTGCATTTTCAAAAAACGGCGAAAGAATGGTAGGTCAGGTTGCTAAAAGACAGGCAATCACAAACCCTGACAAAACAATTTCATCAATTAAAAGAGAAATGGGTACAGATTATAAAGTAACCATTGACGATAAAACTTACACACCACAGGAAATTTCAGCAATCATTTTGCAGAAATTGAAAGCAGACGCTGAAAGCTATCTTGGCGGCCCTGTAACCGAAGCAGTCATTACTGTTCCTGCTTACTTTACAGACGCTCAACGTCAGGCAACTAAAGACGCAGGTAAAATTGCAGGTCTTGATGTTAAGAGAATTATCAACGAGCCTACTGCTGCGGCACTCGCTTACGGTGTAGATAAAGAGTCTGACCAAAAAGTTATGGTTTATGACCTTGGCGGTGGTACATTTGATGTATCTATCATTGAAATGGGCGACGGTGTTCAGGAAGTTTTGGCTACCGCAGGTAACAACCGTCTTGGCGGTGATGACTTCGATAAGAGAATTATGGATTACATTCTTGCTGACTTTAAGTCAAAAGAAGGTATTGACTTATCAAACGATAAAATGGCTATGCAGAGAATTAAAGACGCTGCTGAAAAAGCAAAAATTGACCTTTCAGGCGTTACAACCGCTGAAATCAACTTGCCATTTATCTCTGCTGATGCAACAGGCCCTAAACACTATGAAACAACTTTAACAAGAGCAAAATTTAACGAACTTACTGCTGACTTGGTTGAATCTACAATGGGTCCTGTAAGACAGGCATTGAAAGATTCAGGTCTTTCAGCAAACGAAATTAACAAAGTATTAATGGTTGGCGGTTCTTCAAGAATTCCTGCTGTTAACGATGCTATTAAAAACTTCCTTGGCAAAGAGCCATTCAAAGGTATCAACCCTGATGAATGTGTTGCAGTTGGCGCTGCTATCCAAGGCGGTGTTTTAGGCGGCGACGTTAAAGGCCTTCTTTTGCTTGATGTTACTCCGTTGTCACTCGGTATCGAAACAATGGGCGGTGTTTCAACAAAAGTAATCGAAAGAAACACTACTATTCCTACTAAAAAATCACAAATTTTCTCAACTGCTGCTGACGGTCAAACTTCAGTTGAAGTTCACGTTTTACAAGGTGAAAGAGAATTTGCTAAAGATAACAAAACTCTCGGTGTATTCCATCTTGACGGAATTGCTCCTGCTCCAAGAGGTATCCCACAAATCGAAGTTACTTTTGATATTGATGCTAACGGTATCGTTCATGTATCAGCAAAAGATAAGGGTACAGGTAAAGAACAGGCTATCACAATTACTTCTAACACTTCAATGAGTAAAGAAGATATTGAAAAAGCCGTTAACGAAGCAGAGCAGTATGCTGAAGAAGATAAAAAACGCAGAGAAAGCGTTGATGTTAGAAACAATGCTGACCAGATGGTTTATCAGGCAGAAAAAACTTTAACAGACGCAGGCGATAAGATTTCTGACGCTGAAAAAGCTCCTGTAAATACTGCTATTGATGCTTTGAAAGAAGCACTTAAAGGCGACGATACAGAAGCTATTAAAACAAAACAAGAAGAACTTCAAAAAGCACTTTATGCAGTTGCTGAAAAACTTTATCAGCAAGCACCACAGGGCGATCCTAACGCACAGGCAGGTCCAAACCCAGGAGCTCAAGGCGGTACTAATGCTGACGGCAACAATGTTTACGATGCAGAGTTCACCGAAACAGACGAAAACTAATTTTTAATATTACTCTATCATTCCTGCAAGAAAGCCTTGTAGGAATGATGGCATTTTTAAAGATATTTTAGGGAGTTGGAATAATGGCAGAAAAGCGTGATTTTTATGAGGTTTTAGGTGTTGATAAAACCGCTGATGACGCTACGATTAAAAAAGCATATAGGCAGATGGCTAAAAAATACCACCCGGACTTAAATCCGGGCGATAAAGAGGCCGAGGCAAAATTTAAAGAGGTTAACGAAGCTTATGAAGTGCTTTCCGATTCCGAGAAAAAAGCTCGTTATGACCAATACGGTCACGCAGGCGTTGATCCTAACTTTGGAGCAGGCGGTGCCGGTGGCGGCGCAGGCTTTGGCGGATTTGATTTCGGCGACATCTTTTCAGATATTTTCGGCGGTGGTTTCGGCGGATTTGGCGGCAGACAGTCTAATCCAAATGCACCTCGCCGTGGTGCTGATACAGCCGCAAGAGTTACATTAACCTTTGAAGAGGCTGCTAAAGGCTGTACTAAAACTATCAAGGTTTCTCATGTTGAAACTTGTTCTGCTTGTAGCGGTTCCGGTGCAAAATCAGGCACTTCTCCAAAAATCTGTCCTGTTTGTAACGGTTCCGGTCAACAGGTTGTTCAACAAAGAACTCCGCTTGGTGTTATGCAAACTCAAAGAACCTGTTCAAAATGTAACGGTACAGGTAAAATTATTGAGCATCCTTGTGAAAAATGTTCGGGTAAGGGCAGAGTTAGAATTACAAGAGAGCAAACTGTTAATATTCCTGCCGGTATTGATGATATGCAAATGCTTAATGTTCGCGGTCAGGGCGATGCAGGCGTAAACGGCGGTCCAAATGGCGATCTTCGTATTGAAGTCAGCGTTCGTCCGCATCCAATCTTTGAGCGTAACGGTTTTGATGTACTTTGTGAAGTTCCTGTTACATTTGTTCAGGCGGCTTTGGGTGCTGAAATTAATGTTCCTACACTTGATGGCAAGGTAAAACTTAAAATTCACGAGGGTACTCAACCAGGCGATGAATTTAAACTTACAGGTAAAGGTATTAAGCGTTTAAATTCAAGCGGAAAAGGTAATCAGTATGTTAAAATCAATATTGAAGTACCTAAAAACTTGTCAAAAGAACAAAAAGATATTTTACAGCAATTTGATAGTAAATGTGATGAGAAAAACTATAAAAAGCGTAAAACTTTCTTTGATAAACTTAAAAATATGTTTGAATAAATTTACTTATAATAAAAAGCTTTGGATTTTTAAAATCCAAAGCTTTTTTTGTTTGTTATTTTGTTTTTGTTGATTTACTTTTCTTTTCTATATACTCATCAATTAATTTAGAGTAATCATCTTCTGTGAGTAAATCAGCATTTTTATCTTTTGGAATAACATTTACAAGAGTGTTTTCAACAACTCTGTCAAACTCTTTTTTATCTTTAATAATTATAGCTATTAGAATAATAGAAATAACTAAAAGGACTGCAAAAACAATTAACGCAAAAAGGCAAATTTCAAAGTATGTAAATGTAGGAGCACCATCATAATTTGAATTATCAGCAAATGTTCCTTTGTCGGCAGTATAGCGAAGAAGCGAACAAACAGTTAATACAAACGAACTGCCAAAAAGCCAAAAAGAGCCTTTTTTATAATTTTTTTTGATAAAGCTAGTGCAAGCAAAAACCAATGCACAAAGTGATATAAAAACTATTATAAAGAAAAAATAAACGGAATTGCTTTCTTCTTTAACGGTTGTATTTAAAACTTTTCCGATAATAGCTTTTTGCATTTGAGGTATATTCATAAATTTAATTACACATAGAACAACCATTGCACAAAATCCGATAAGCGAGATAATCGGAACTAAAATTCTTGATGTTTTAAATGGTTTGCCGCCAAGATGCGACCAGCTTTCTTTAGCCCAATTCTGACGGGATTTCTCTTGTTCTTTTAAGAATACACGCAATTTTTTTACGCTTTCGCTGTAATTACTTTTACTCATTTATATGCTCCTTTTCACTGACACCTGTAAAATCTTTATCAATGTTAATTACACAAAAGTAGTTTTCGTTTAAGGTGCTTACCTTTTCTTTGATTAAACTTTTCAGTTCATCCGGTTTTAATTTAAAATCATAAGGCATTACAACATCAAAAATTAAATTTGTATGTGTAGGACCTGAAACAATTCTGAAATCATGAAACGAAAGAGAAGAGTCGATTGATTTTAAAATATTTTTTAAACTTGATTTTAAATTGTTTGTAAACTCACAATTTAATTTAATAGGATCCATATGAATAGTAGCAAGACAATGAAATTTAGCCTTTAGTTCCATTTCAATAAGGTCAATAACATCGTGAATCTCTAATATATTATCGTCGGCACTGACTTCTGCATGAAGCGAGATGACTTTTCTGCCGGGACCGTAATCATGAATAATAAGATCATGAATACCGATTACTTCGTTATGAGCTAAAACAGTATTTTGAATTTCTTTAACATATTCTTCATCAGGTGCTTCGCCAAGCAAAGGAGAAAGCGTATCTCTCGCTGCGGTAATGCCTGTGTAAATGATAAAGCCTGCAACAATCGTACCGGTATAGCCTTCAATGTTTATGCCAAACAAAAGTCCCACGATAAGACCGATTAAAACTGCACTTGTAGCGGCAACATCACAAAATGAATCGGAAGCGGTTGCTTTTAATGTGGCTGAATTTATTTTTTTGCCTAATGTTTTATTAAAAAATCCAAGCCAAATTTTTATCAAGATAGCTATTGCCATAATTACAACAGAAATAATGCTAAATTCATTGTCGGCAGGATTAAAAATTTTTAAAACAGACTCTTTTATAAGTTCAATACCAACAATTATAATGATGAAAGATACAATAAGTCCCGCAATATACTCAATTCTGCCGTGACCGAATGGATGGTCTTTGTCTTCGCCTTTGTTAGCAAGCTTAAAACCTACAAGCGTTACAACAGATGAGCCGGCATCAAACAAGTTGTTTAATGCATCAGCAATTACCGAGATTGCAAATCCGGAAACAATAGCGGCAATAAATTTTACAATAAACAAAAATGTGTTTACAAAAATACCTACTGCACCCGAAAACAATCCATATCTTTCACGTACTTCAAGATTTTCAGTATCTTCATAATTTTTAACAAATTTTTTAAGCAAAAATTTTGTCATAAATCAGTTTTTCTCCTTTTCGAGTTGAATTAATAAAACTGAAATATCAGCAGGAGAAACACCGGAAACACGAGAAGCTTGACCAATGTTTTTAGGTTTGATTTTAGTTAGCTTCTCTCTTGCTTCAAGTCGAAGTCCTTTGATTTCATTATAATCAATATCTTCAGGCAAAAGCTTGTTTTCAAGGCGTTTTAACTCTTTAATAGCTGAATTTTGACGCTTGATATATCCTTCGTACTTCATTTCGGTTTGTGCACTTAAAAGCACGGAAATAGGCATTTCAGGACGAGTTTTATCAATTTCGCTCAACTTTTCATAGTCAAGTTGCGGACGCTTTATAAGATCGCAAAGTCTAACACCTGTCGTAGCTTCGGCGGTGTTATTTTCTTTTAAAATTTTGTTAAGTGCGTCGCTAGGCGGAAAAACAGTTGAATTTGCTCTTTCAATTTCTTTTTCCTTTAGCTCTTGTCTTGTCAAAAAGTCGTTCCACTTTTTATCATTAATAAGACCGATTTCTCTGCCGATTGGCATTAATCGCTCGTCAGCGTTATCCTGGCGTAAAACAAGTCGGTATTCCGAGCGTGATGTCATCATTCGATAAGGCTCGTTACATCCCTTTGTAACCAAATCATCAACTAATGTGCCGATGTATGAATCGGCACGAGATAAAATCATAGGTTCTTCGCCTTTGATTTTTCTTGCGGCATTAACGCCTGCAACAAAACCCTGTACTGCGGCTTCTTCGTAACCTGATGAGCCGTTGAACTGACCTGCACCGTAAAGTCCGCTGAAATCTTTAAATTCAAGCGTTGCATAAAGTGAAGTCGGATCAATACAATCATATTCAATCGCATAAGCGGTACGCATAATTTTTGCGTGTTCAAGGCCTTTTATGCTATGATACATTTGTTGTTGAACTTCTTCAGGTAATGACGAAGAAACACCTTGTAAATACATTTCTTCAGTATTAAGTCCGCAAGGCTCAATAAATATTTGATGTCTTTCTTTATCTTTAAATCTAACGGTTTTATCTTCAATACTAGGGCAGTATCTGGGACCAATGCCCTCGATTTCGCCTGCATAAAGCGGTGAACGATGAAGGTTATCAAGAATAATTTTTTTAGTTGTTGAATTTGTCCAGGTAATGTGACAAATAGCTTTATTTTTCAAGGTTTTTGGGTCGGTTTCATAAGAAAACGGAGTAATAGGGTCATCGCCATATTGCTCTTCCAAATCTGAAAAATCAATAGATGAACGCAAAACTCTAGGCGGTGTGCCTGTTTTAAAACGGCGGGTTTTTACACCGAGCTTGCGTAATGAGTTGCCCAAAAATGAAGCAGGGAAAAGTCCGTCAGGACCTGATTCAAAGTTTACCTCGCCAACATAAATTTTACCGCCAAGATATGTACCTGTGCAGATAATTACCGCTTTTGCGGTGTAATAACCGCCGAGGCGGGTATAAACTTTCCACAATCCGTTTTCATTTTCAATATCGGTAACTTCGCCTTGAATAAGCGTTAAATTTTCCTGCTTTTCAAGACAATGTTTCATTCGCTCGCCGTAATGACGGCGGTCGATTTGTGCACGAAGTGAGTGAACGGCAGGACCTTTGCCTTTGTTAAGCATTCTGGACTGAATAAAAGTTTCGTCAGCGGCCTTTCCCATTTCGCCGCCTAATGCATCGAGTTCTCTTACCAAATGACCTTTTGCAGTACCGCCGATCGCCGGGTTGCAAGGCAAGTTGCCAACCGAATCAAGATTTATAGTAAAAATTATTGTATTAAGATTTAATCGTGAAGCAGCAAGTGCCGCTTCTATGCCTGCATGGCCTGCACCGATAACAACAACATCGGTTTCCCCTGCAAAATAAGCCAAATCTTTTCACCTCAAAATAAAATATATAAAAACATTATATCAAATTTCAGCTAAAAATTCAATTGTTATATGCGTTTTTCATATTTTGCTGCTTAAAATATAATGAATTTAATTAATCATATCATTTTAATTTTTAAATTGCAATGTTAAATAATCTAATCTCTTATTATTTTTTAATAATTTTAAAATATAATTTTAATATTTTATATATTGCTTGAAATGTTACTTAAAATATAGTAAAATATAATTAAATTATTTATTACGAGGAATTGTATGTTAGAATATTGGGATATACTCGATAAAAATGGAAATAAAACCGGAAAGACCATTGTTCGTGGGCGAAAAGGGTTGTCAAAAGGCGAATATCATTTGGTCGTTCATATTTGGGTTATCAATGATAAGGGTGAATTTTTAATTCAACGCAGGTCTGATTCCAAACCGCTAATGCCGGGCGAATGGGCAGCAACAGGCGGATCTGCTTTTTCTTCCGAAAGTTCTCGCCACGCAGCTATTAGAGAGCTTTTTGAAGAAATGGGTATCCATGTAACTCGTCGGAGAATGATTTTGGTTAAGCGACAGCTTAGAAAATATTCAATCAACGATATTTATGCGGTAAGATGTAATATTCCTGCTAATTGTTGCAGATTACAAGAGGAAGAGGTTGCCGAGGTTAAGTGGGTAAGCGTTGATGAACTTAAAAGAATGGTTGAAAACGGTCAGTTTCATAATTACGGAAAAAATTATTTCGATATAATTTATTCAATAGACAGCTTTTTGAAAAAAAGACAAAGAGCTAAAATAAATAACAAAAAGGATTTTTAGATGAATATTAATGAAGATATGCTTTGTCCTGTGTGCCAGGCTAAGCTTTTTACAGATGAGGTGGCTTTTTGTCCGGAATGCGGTGCACCGCATCATAAAAAATGTTTTTTAGGGCTGGGTCATTGCTTTTATGCCGATAAACACGGTACTCCTGAACAATGGCAGCCGCCTAAAATTGAGCCGCCAAAGGCAACAAATACAGACAATAGCAATGTTATTCAAAATACGGTTGATAACGGCGGATATAACACTAACGGTTTCGGCGTTTTTAACGGTGTTAATCAAAACACACAGCAAAATAATAATTCATCAACTCAAAATCCGTTTTTTAGTGCAAACGGTATTGATAAGGATGAAGTTATTGATGGCGAAAAAACTGAAAATATCGCAAAGTTTGTAGGATATAATGCATTAAGATATATTAATGTTTTTCGAAAAATGGCTAATTTAAAGAAAAAAACTTCTTGGAATTGGTTAGGCTTTTTGATTCCTGAATTTTGGCTTATTTCGAGAAAATGTTATATTCAATCAATTTTGATTGGTTTTTATTCAGTTTTAATGAGCGTTGTTTCTTCTATGGCTATGGCAAATACTGCGTTTCAAAGCTTTTTGCAAACCGGTATCTTGAATGATGGTTCAAAAAGCATTCTGGGTGTCGTTTTTGTCGGCTCTTTAATAATGCTTTTAATAAGAGTATTTTTTGGACTGTTTGGTGATTATATTTATAAGAAAAAGGTATACTCAACAATAAAAGAAATGAAACAAAACGGAACAACTTCCGATCTCGATTTTATGAGAATAGGCGGAGTTAATTTGTTTTTACCGGTATTGCTTTATCTCGGTATTTATGCTTTATCGGTTATAATACTTGAATTTATAATGTTGTAAGGTTTTAAAATAAAGGGGTGTATTTTATGGATGAAAAAATAAAGGTTTGTAAAAATTGTAACGCTGGAAATGATTCAGACGCTTTGTTTTGCAGACAATGCGGACAAAAGCTCGATGAATTTAATCGAAGCACTGAAACAACCGATGAAAATGCTGTATCGGATAATCAAATTAATAATAATTTCAGAACTGATGTTATTAGCGAGCAAGAATTTTATGTATATATCGGCAAAAATCAAGATAGATTTATGCCTTCCTTTAGAAAGTTTTTTACAGGAAAAAAAGCTAGTTTCAGTCCGCTTGTTTTCCTTTTGTCATTCCTTGTTTCACCGATTGCGGGATGCTTTTGGTTTTTACATAGAAAAGCGTATAAAATCGGATCGTTGTTTTTATCAATTTCGCTTGTTTTAACAATTTTGTCAACTGTAGTATCCTGTTGTTTAGTTGATGATATTATGAAAACTATTGAAACATCTGGTTTATTGACTCAAAGTAGTTATTTCGGCGATAATAGCGTAAGGCTAAATCCTACTGCTAATGGCAGTGATGACTTCTTTGAAGAAGATTTTAACACATATGATTATGACTACGATGATGATTACAATGATTATGACTATGATGATTACGATGATTACGACGACTACGATGATTACGATGATTACGACGACTACGATGATTATAATGATTATGACAGTTATGACTATGATGAATATATAGCAAAAGCATTTATCAGAGCATTGCTTCCGACATTTATAAAATATTTCGGAATACTATTATTATTGTGGTTAGTTAACGTTGCTTTAGCAGTTATAATGGGCATTTTTGCAAAGTATTGGTACTTTAAAGATGCAGCAAGAAAAATTACTGAAATAAAACAGAATAATTCATCTCTTTCAAGCATAAATCAAATTGCCGTTGCCGGTGGTACAAGCTGTGTTGCTTGGGTTATTGCTTTAGTTGCTATTGTAATTTGCTCTGTTGTATTTTCAATTGCATTTACTGCAAATATAACTAATGAGATTTTAAACTACGTTAAATATTAATTTTAAAATAAAGGAGTGTTTGATATGAAAATCAGAAAAGCGGTTATCCCGGCAGCAGGTCTTGGAACCCGTATTCTCCCGGCATCAAAAGCTACGCCGAAGGAAATGCTTCCTATTGTAGATAAACCGGCTATTCAATATATTGTCGAAGAAGCGGTTGCCGCCGGTATTGAAGAAATTTTAATTATTACTAATCGTGGTAAGGGTGTTATTGAAGATCATTTTGACCATTCGGTTGAACTTGAACATGCGCTTAAAGATTCTAAGAAATTTGAACAGCTAGCACAGGTTGAAAGACTTGCTAACCTTGCTAATATTACATTTATTCGTCAGGGTATTACAGGCGGTTTAGGTCATGCTATTTTAAAAGCTAAAGCATGGGTTGATGATGAACCATTCGCAGTTTTGTATGGCGATGATGTTATTATAGGCGAAAAACCTGCAATCGGCGAATTAGCCGAAGTTTATGATCAGTACGGGCTCGGCGTTGCGGGCGTTAAAAAAGTTTCTAAAAAAGAGATTACAAAATATTGCTCGCTTGATGTTGAAATGGTTAGCGATAAGGTTATGAAAGTAACTGATATGATTGAAAAACCGTCGCCATACCAGATTATGTCGCTTTATTCAATTTTAGGGCGTGTAATTCTTCCTCCTAAAATTTTTGAAATTCTTGAAAATATTCCAAAGGGTGCAGGCAATGAGCTTCAGTTGACTGATGCAATGCGTGTTTTATCAAGAAATGATGGTATGATGGGCATTGAATTTTCAGGAAAACGCTATGATATGGGCAATAAGCTTTCATTTATGCAAGCTAATGTTGAAATGGCACTTAAAAATGATGATTTTGGTGCTGATTTCAAAAGATATATCATAGATTTAGCAAAAACACTTGACTAATATTAAATTTTGTTGTAAAATAAATTTTGCTTATGCGTGAATTTTTGCGTTTAAGTATAAATATAAAATTCAGTTCCTTGCTTGTCAAGCTGAATTTGACAAGCCGAATGACCGAAAGGAGGTACAATATCAATGGCTAATCTTTATGAAACAGTATTAGTATTTTCACTTAAAAACGGTGAAGAAGCTGTAAAAGCAAGTGTTGAGAAGTTCAAAGAACTTATTTCAGCTAACGGTACTATTGATAATGTAGATGAATGGGGCAAACGCAGACTTGCTTACCCAATCAACTATGAAAACGATGGTTACTATGTTGTTGTTACTCATACTGCAGAACCTACATTTGTTTCTGAGCTTGCAAGAAAACTTAATATCGCTGATGATGTATTAAGATACTTGACAGTAGCTAAAGAAGCGTAAAAAGAAAGCAGGTAAAAAATAATGCTTAATGTAGTAGTTATTATGGGTCGTCTTACCGCAGATCCTGAATTAAGAACAACTCAAAGCGGAATTTCTGTTACATCATTTTCTGTGGCAGTAAACCGTAATTATTCTAAAGACGGTAATAACCAAACTGACTTTATTAATTGCGTTGCTTGGAGAAATAATGCTGAATTTATTTCAAAATATTTCACCAAAGGACAGATGATTGCAATAAAGGGTAGTTTGCAACAAAACAACTACACTGATAAAGACGGTAACAAACGTACTACTTATGATGTTGTAGTTGATACTGCTGATTTTTGCGGCTCTAAAAATGAGAGCGGCGGAAACGGTGCACCGGCAAGAAACGAAGCCCCTGCTTCATTTTCAAATGTTGATACAGGCGATTTTGAAGAGATTTCTATGGGCGACGATGATTTGCCATTCTAATTTTTGAATTTAAGTTTCAAAATATATAAATTTTACAAAAGGAGGCCTTTACAATGGAAGAAAACAAAAGACCAGAGCGTCCAGCTAGACCAATAAGAAAAGGTCGTAAAAAAGTTTGTGCTTTTTGCGTAGATAGACAAGGTGGCGGCGTTATCGATTACAAAAACGTTGCTAAACTCGGTAAATATACTTCTGAAAGAGCTAAAATTCTCCCTAGAAGAGTTACAGGTACATGTACTTTCCATCAGAGAGCTTTAACTGTTGCTATTAAAAGAGCAAGACATTTGGCACTTATGCCTTATGTTTCAGACTAATAAAGAAGTATTAGATTGAAATTAAAAACTCCCGTTCATTATGAACGGGAGTTTTTTTATGCCTTTTAGTTTAAGCTTTTTTAGTTGTAACTTTTTCAACTACTGTTTTAAATTTTTTAGTTGAAGCTTTTTTGATTTTATTGTTAGTAGCATTAGTTGTTTTATTTGGAATGTATTTTATTCCGAATTTACAACCGCTTATAGTATTTTTTGAAACAGAAACTTTTAATTTTGTAGACAAAACAGCAATACCGCTTGCTTTACAATTTTTAATTTTATTTGAGATAATTTGTTTTGTTTTGCTTAAGCTGCTGTTTACAATAATTCCGTTGTTACAATTTACTTTAAGCTTTTTACCGTTTTTACTCTTTTTAAAGTTAATAATATTTTCGTTTATTTTTTTAGCACTTGCAGATTGAGAAATTGAAATACCGCTAACCTTTGATTTTTTAATATCTATATTGTTTTTATTGATATTTATAACACAGGCTGTTTTATCAAGATTGATAGCGTTTTTACCCGGATTGGTAATGCTGTTTGATGAAACAACTCTTGCAGTTGATTTTTTAGTCAAATAGATAGCGTATTCGGCAGAGTTTGTTATGTTGTTAGATTGAATATTATAAACTAATGCTTTAGATGAAAGGTAAATGCCGCTTTTTTTGGATTTGTTTATTGTATTATACTTAATTTTACCTGTTTTTGATGAAGAAGTAATTATTATTCCGTAAGATTTTGATGAAGAAATATTATTTGAGTACATTTGTGAAACGGCAGCTTTTTTTGAAATATAAATACTGCTTTTATTGCTGGAGTGTATACTGTTTTTAGAAACATACTCAGCATTGACATTATCTGTTATAAAAATGCCGTTTTTAGAAACATTTGAAATTTCATTATTGGAAGTGATTAAAGATTTTGCATTTCCTGAAAGTTCAATTCCGTTTGCACGAGCAGACTTAATTGTGTTGCTTGAAATAGAAACAGCAGAAGCGTTGTAAAGTGCAATACCGTCATCAGCTACATTTGAAATAGTGTTGTATTCTATTGTTGCACTTTTACTTGAAGAGCCGATATATATACCCTGTCCGTAGGTGTTTGAAATGTTATTGTCAGTAGCAAAAACATAGTCGCTTCCTGAAATTCTTAAACCGGAATTTTTTATATTATAAATTTTGTTTTCGGTAATTGTAGAAGTATTACCGTTTGATAAATAAATACCGTTTTTAAGTGCATTGTTTGCAGCATTATCAAATATAGTATTGTTGTTTATGCTGAGTTTAGATCCGCCGTTAACAGTAATTCCGTAAATATTTTTACTTGATTTTTTAGCGTTTATTTGAATAGTGTTGTTTTTTACAACAAAATCAGAATCAACAGAGTTTGCTGATCCGTAAACTCCTTCAAGATTAATACCTGTAAAATTATTTTTTGAAACAGAAGAAACTATTGTGTTGTTTTTAATTTCAACATCGGAAACTCTGAAATCACCACTGTATTTTTTGCCGAACTTATCTTTATTGCTTTTAACATAAGCACCCAAAACATCAATGCCAAAAGCTGTTGTATAATAATTATAATCAACAAGGTTCATTTTGTTGTTTTGAATTATAATATTGCTTTTTGGATAAATTTTATCGGTTGATTTTAACGGTGCTAAAAAGTTTGAGTAATCACGGTTTGTCATATTGCTTACTAAAATTCCGCAACCGCAGTTATTCATAACATTTCCGGAAATTTCACTGTTTCTGTAATTTGCCGTTCTAATAGCGTATCCATCAACATTTTCAAATTTATTATTTTTAAAATTAATATTTTCAAAATAGTGGCCGGCTATCGCGCTGTGTGTACCTATACCGCGATGAACATTTTTGAATGTGCAATTTTCGACTAAAACATCTTTAGTTGGTGTTCCGTCATAATTTTTTGCATTAACAAAATAATCATCATTTAAAATATCAATTTGAACTGCTTCGCAATTGTTAGAAATATCATCAGTATTCATATCTAAAAATGAACAATCTGTAATTTTGACATTTTTACAAGCTGCAAAAGCAAGTTGATGATGAACGCCTTTTGTGTTTTGTAAAGTTATATTTTTTAAAGTGATATTTTCAGCGTGGCTGAATTTTACGATCGATGGTTCATCTTCGCCTTTTACTGTTGAAAAACGAGTGTTATATCCATCAAAAGTACCATTCATAACAGTTATATTTTTTACACAATCATAACCGTTATAAAAAATTCCTTCACTTGGATTTTCAGAGTTATATCCCGGAATAATACCTAATTTCAACATAACATTGTTGCTTGATTTAATCATTTTAGATCCGCCGAAATCAACAATGGTATTTGAATAAACCTCAATATTTTTATCAATGATATATGTACCGTTTGGAATTTTTACTGTATATTGAGATGTCGGTTTTAAATCACGAATATATTTAGTTGCCTTTCTCACATAATGGTCAAAATACTGTTTGTTTAAATCTATTTCAACAGTATAAACAACATTTCCTTTTTCATCGGAAACAGTGATTTTTTTAACTTCTTGTGCAAAAGTCGATAAACCAAATGATGAAACAATAATTAAAAAAGTTGTAATAAAACTGATTATTTTTTTCATAAACCAAATATTCCTTTGCTTGCTGTTAAAAAATCTCCGACAAAGCGAACACAATGTCGGAGATTTTTAATTTTAAATTAAAAATTTTCAAGAAAAATTAAGCTTTGCCGATTGAACCGAAAAGTTCCATTTTTTCTTTAACTGTTGCACGAATAGCTTCATAACCAGGAGCCAAAAGTTTTCTAGGGTCGAAACCTTTGCCTTGTTGATCTTTACCTGCTTCGATGTAGCTACGAGTAGCAGCAGCAAATGCTAATTGGCATTCTGTGTTAACGTTGATTTTTGAAACGCCGAGTGAAATAGCTTTTTTAATCATATCAGCAGGGATACCTGTACCGCCGTGTAATACGAGTGGCATTGTACCTGTGAGTTCTTGGATTTTAGCTAAAACATCAAAGTTTAAGCCAGCCCAGTTTTCAGGGTATTTACCGTGAATATTACCGATACCTGCAGCGAGCATTGTTACGCCGAGATCAGCAATCATTTTGCATTCGTTAGGGTCTGCAACTTCACCGCTACCGATAACGCCGTCTTCTTCGCCACCGATTGCACCGACTTCAGCCTCAATTGAGAGACCTTTTTCGTTACAAATACCAACTAATTCTTTAGTTTTTTCAATGTTTTCTTCGATTGGATAGTGTGAACCATCGAACATTACTGAAGAGAAGCCGGCTTCGATACAAGCCTTAGCACCTTCATATGAGCCGTGGTCAAGGTGAAGAGCAACAGGAACAGTAATATTTAACTCTTCAAGCATACCCTTAACCATACCAACAACTGTTTTATAGCCGCACATATATTTACCTGCACCTTCAGAAACACCAAGGATAACAGGAGATTTGAATTCTTCTGCGGTAAGTAAAATAGCTTTTGTCCATTCAAGGTTATTGATGTTAAACTGACCAACAGCATATTTGCCTGCTTTAGCCTTGTTCAACATATCTTTTGCTGAAACTAACATTTTATTTGTCCTCCAAAATTTTATGATATATATATTATAGACTATATTACAATAAAAATCAATCATTTTTGTTGGATTTTTTTGAAAAAACGAGATTATCTTTCATTGACTGGATAAAATATTTATGATAAAATTATTAAAGTATAATTTGATTTTTAACTACCAAGGTTTGGAAACTTTTAAAAGGGAGTATATATGGATAAAAAACAACGATTGTATTATTTGGTCGATTATTTGAATAAATGTTGTGATGAATATTATAACGGCAGTAACCCTACTTTGTCAGACGCACAGTATGACGAGCTTTTCGATGAATTGACCGCACTTGAAAAAGAAACAGGCATTGTACTTGAAAATTCGCCTACTCAAAGAGCCGGTTACGAAGTTTTGTCGGAACTTAAAAAGGTAAAACATGATATTCCGCTTTTGTCGCTTGCTAAAACAAAGTCAGCGGCTGATATTTATGCTATGTGTCAGCAAAATGACGGATATTTAGGGCTTAAAATGGACGGACTTACCGTTAAAATGGTGTATAAAGACGGAGAGTTAGTTGAAGCGTCAACTCGTGGTGACGGTGAGATAGGCGAAGATATTACCCACAACGCAAAAGTTTTTAAATCTGTGCCTAAAACTTTGTCACAAAAAATTGATATTACTGTTTCGGGCGAAGCTTTTATTGATATTCCAACCTTTGAACAGATTAATGAAGATATTGAAAACGATGAAGAAAAATATTCTACTCCGCGTAACCTTGCGGCAGGTTCTGTTCGTCAACTCGATTCTAAAATTTGTGCTATGCGTGGTGTATCGTTTTTCCCGTTTAGCGTTTTAAAAGGATTTGATGAGCTTGAAAACAAGTCCGAACGCCTTGATAAACTAAAAGAATTTGGCTTTTTGCGTTTGCCTACTATTAGTATTACAAAAGCAGACTGCATAGAAAAAATCGAAGAAAATATTTTAAAATTAAAACAAATAGCGGCTGAAAAAGGTTATCCGATAGACGGCATTGTTTTTACTTTTGACAATATCGCTTTTTCAATGGCACAGGGCAAAACTTCTCATCATTTTAAAGACGGAATTGCCTATAAATTCGGCGATCCGCAATTTGAAACGACATTGAAAAACATTGATTGGAATATCTCTCGAACAGGTCAATTAACGCCGATTGCCGAGTTTGAACGAGTTGAAATTGATAATACCAATGTTGAAAAAGCGTCGCTTCATAATATGACATTTATCGAAGAATTAAAACTTGAAAAAGGCGACAGAATTTTGGTTTCAAAGCGAAATATGATTATTCCGCATGTTGAGAAAAATTTATCGGGTGAAAATAGGGAATATTATACGCTTGATTACCCAAAAACTTGTCCAATTTGCAATGAGCCTACATTTATTAATGTAACAGATGTTTCCGATAGGTCGATAAAGGTGCTTTACTGTAAAAACCAAAATTGTGCCGGTAAGCAAATTAAAAAATTCACTCACTTTGTGTCCAAACAGGCTATGAATATTGATGGATTATCTCAGGCAACTCTTGAAAAATTTGTAGCATTGAAATTTATCACAAAACTTAGTGATATTTTTGAAATTGCAAAGCACAAAGACGAGATTATTTTGCTCGACGGGTTTGGCGAGAAGTCTTACAATAATCTTGTAAGTTCAGTTGAAAACGCTAAAAATACTCGGCTTTCTAACTTTTTGGTTGCTATGAATATTCCGCTTGTGGGCAAAAATGCGGCTGGAATTATTGAGTCAATCTTTGGCGGCAGCGTTGAGCGGTTTAGAAACGCTATTGAGCAAAAATATGACTTTTCATCAATTGAAGGTTTTGGCGAAATTATCAACGATGAGATTTATAAATGGTTTGAAAACGAAAATAATCGCAAAGAATTTGATGAAATTTCCTTGATTTTGAATTTTGAAGAATTAGAGCAAAACGAAGTTGATGAAAATAATCAATTCTTTGGTAAAACTGTTGTAATAACAGGTACTTTTGAAGACTATACCCGTGATGAATTAAGTGAAAAAATGAAGGCATTCGGTGCTAAAGTAACAGGATCGGTTTCTAAAAAAACAAACTATTTACTTTGTGGCGAAAATGCAGGAAGCAAGCTTGAAAAAGCTCGTAATTCAGGCGTTGAAATAATTAATGAAAATGAGCTAAAAACGCTATTATCATAATGTTAGTGCAACTTGCACAATATATAAATGACTTTTTCTATTAACTACACAAATTTAAAAAAACAAATTGACTTTTTATTAAATTTGTTTTATAATTATTCACACAGGTAATTATATGGAGGTATTGTTATGAAAAGAAAATTAATTAGTGTTATTTTAGCTCTTGCGGTTATGTTGTCTGTTTTGACAACAGTTGTTGTAAGTGCTGATGATAGATTTCCTAGTGATGACAACCAAAAACCTTGCTTAACAATAGGTACTGTTGAATATAAGGGCGAAGGTAAAGTTGTTGTTCCTGTTACTGTTTCAAGAAATAATAGCGGTATTTGGGGTGCTAACTTCCAAATTTCTTATGATTCAGCTTTAACTTTTGATGAATCAGCTGAAAATTCTGATAATAGTTGCATTTTACAAGGCACTTGTTTAGTAGGTAACGATGTTTCAAAAAGAGTTCTTACTGTAATTGTTACTGACGGCAGTGATAAGTTTGAAAATATTGCAAAAGACGGTACTTTATTAAAATTAACATTTAATATTAGTTCAGCTAATTATTCTGTTGGTAAAAATTATCCTCTTAACTTTACTTATACAGATGCAAACGGCAGACTTTGCATTATTGACGGTAATACAAATGATGTTCCTTTTGTCTATAAAAACGGTGGCGTTAAATGTGTAAGCAATGTTCCTGTAACAAATCCAACACAAGCTCCTACTCAGGCACCGACACAGGCTCCAACTAAAGTTGTTGTTCCTGTAATGAACAAGAAAACTAAACCGGGAATTAAACTTATAAAAGCTAAAAAAGCCATTACCGTTAAAATCAGAAAAAAAGTAGCTAATGCTAACGGTTATCAAGCTAAATATTCATTGAAAAAGAATATGAAAAAAGCTAAAACTGTAAATCTCGGCAATAAAGCTTCAGCTAAAATCAAAAAATTAAAAGCTAAGAAAAAATATTATGTTCAGGTAAGAGCTTTCCAAAAAGTAAACGGTAAAAAAGTTTACGGTGCTTGGTCAAAGAAACTTAGCGTTAAAACAAAATAATTATTAGAGATTAAAGGCCACCTGAAAAGGTGGCTTTTTTGGTTATTGGGAATTTCAATTTGTGGGGGAATATTAGTGAAAAGGTTATGTTTTAGTATTATTACGCTTTTGGTAGTAATATTGATTTCTTCTTGTGGCGGAATCCAATCAGATAATATAAATTATACAAAGTATAACGGTTATTCTTCAACTTCAAAAACTACTGAAAAATCAACTAAACCCTCTACAAATACAAGAAAATCAGAAACTGTTGTTTCAAAATCTACAGTTAAAAATTCAGTTAATAAAACAGTTGTAGTTTCGGATAATAAAAACGGTGTTAATAAATCAAAGAAAATTAAAGAAAAACGAAAAAATACTACTGTTGTTGATAAAATAGGCTATAACAATGCTGATAATTTTAAAATATCAACTACGATTACAGAAAAAACAGAATTGTTAAAAGAACGAATTAAGATTAAAACTACTGTTCAAACAACTTCACTACCGCCGCTTTTAGACACTGATTTTTGTTATATAACTGAAAACGGCAAAAAATTTCATCGTGAAAACTGTCGTTATTTATATAAAAGTAATATTAAAATAATTGTAAAAGAAGCAAAAGATAAAGGCTTTTCATCCTGCTCAGTATGTAAACCACAATAAAAAAGTCACCTTTTTAAAGGTGACTTTTTCCTTTGAACATAAATGCTTGATTGAATAACGATATTGCCGTTTTGAATAAAAATAAATTCATCTAAAATCTTTTCAATATCAGAAAACAAGTGAGTTGAAATTATAACCGTTGAATCTTTAGCATAATTTGAAACAATGCTCTTTGATTTTTCGCTTTCGTGTTCGTCGTAGATCAAGTGATTTGTCAAGTAAAATTTATGAAAGTAAATAT
Organism: uncultured Eubacteriales bacterium; assembly: GCA_934476085.1. Taxonomy (GTDB): domain Bacteria; phylum Bacillota; class Clostridia; order Oscillospirales; family Acutalibacteraceae; genus RUG11462. Next base: position 21,790 of record CAKSNE010000015.1, read on the forward strand.
ATTAAAATTTTGATATTTGGTGTTGAATTTATATTGATAGTGTGATATAGTAAATTGAATTTAGATTTATGTGGGGAAAATGTGTATGAATAAAAAACAAATCAAGGAATTACTTAACTCTTTAACACTTGATCAAAAAATAGGACAGTTATTTCAATGTCCGGGTATTGTTTTTGATCAAGATGGTGCAGTAACAGGTATTTCATATTTACCTTGGCTTAATGAAGATTATATAAATAATTGTGGTTCAATTTTGAATATTTATGATAACAAAAGGTTAAGAGATATTCAAAGAAAGCATTTAGAGAAAAACCCTGTACCGCTTATGATTATGGCGGATATTATTAATGGGTACAGAGTGGTTTTTCCGTCGTCAATAGCACAAGGATGTTCATTTAATCCTGAACTTACTGAAAGAGCTGCCGAAATTACTGCTTTTGAGTCTGCTAAAAACGGTGTTAATGTAACATTTTCGCCTATGGTAGATGTCGCTCGTGACGCTCGTTGGGGCAGAATTTCAGAATGTTACGGAGAAGCTACTGTTTTAAACAGTGATTTTGGTGTAGCAAATGTTAAAGGCTATCAGGGCGATGGAATAGATAAAGAAAATACTATCGCTTCATGTGTAAAACACTTTGCAGCTTATGGTGCAACAGGTGATGGCAGAGATTATTATGGCGTAGAAATGTCTGAAAGAATGTTAAGAACTACATACTTGCCGCCTTATAAAGCCGCTGTTGATGCAGGTGCTGAATTGCTTATGCCTGCTTTTAATACTATAAACGGCGTGCCTTGTACCGCTAATAAATTCTTGCTTAATGATGTTTTAAGAGAAGAATGGGGATTTGACGGTATTGTAATTTCTGATTTTTCAGCTATAAACGGTGTTTATGCTGAGGGTGCTGCTAATTCAGAAGAAGAGTGTGCAAAAGTTTGCCTTGAATGCGGCGTTGATATTGATATGGTAGACGCTATTTATCCTATTCATCTTAAAAAGGCAATTGAAAATGGTATTGTTTCGGAAGAATTAGTTGATAATTCGGTATTAAAAATACTAGAACTTAAAAATAAGCTGGGACTTTTAGACGATCCTTATAAATATATTAAAGAAGACAGCGAAAAAATTGACCTTAAAAGCGAACAACATAAAGAATTTGCTATTGATATGGTTTGTCAGTCATCGGTTTTGCTTAAAAATGAAAAAATGTTGCCGTTAAACAGTGAAAAAACAACTGCTTTTATCGGTCCGTTTTCTGATGTGAATGAGCTTATGACTCGGTGGTCAATGATAACACCGCATAGGGACAAAGGCATTTCTATTAAACAGGCGCTTGATAATAAATTTGGCGAAAACAAATTTAAATGTGTAAAAGGTGCGACATTTGTTCCTGAAGAAATGCGAATTGATACATTGTTTAATGATGATGTTATCGGTCATGAAGAAGAGGCGTTACAGGAAGCAATAGAACTTGCAAAATCAGTTGAAAATGTAGTGCTTGTTTTGGGCGAGCATCAGAAACTTTCAGGCGAAGCTCATTCCCGTAGTGATATTTCTTTACCGAAAACTCAAAAGCGTTTGTTTGATGAAGTTTATAAGGTAAATAAAAACATTACTGTTGTGATGTTTGCGGGCAGACCGCTTGATATTAAAGATATAAGCGAAAAAGCAGCAGCTGTTTTGTATATGTGGTATCCGGGTACTTACGGTGCAGAAGCTATTGTTGATATGCTTTTTGGAGATAGAATTCCATCAGGTAAATTATCAATGACTATTCCGCAAAATTTAGGTCAAGTTCCTATTCATTATGAAAAATTGCCTACAAACCATTATTGCGAAACCGGCGGAATAGACGGTGCTTACGGTTGTAGATATATTGATGTTACAAACTTTCCGCTTTATCCTTTTGGTTTTGGTTTATCTTATACAACTTTTGAATATTCAAAACCTTATTTGAATAAAAATAAGATGACAAGAGATGAGAAAATAAAGGTTAGCGTTGATATCACTAATACAGGTGATTATGACGCTTATGAAGCAGTACAACTTTATATTCACGATGTTAAAACTACATATATTTCAATGCCTCTTAAAACATTAAAAGCTTATAAAAAAGTGTTTATTAAAAAAGGTGAAACTAAAACAGTTGACTTTGAGATAGATGAAGAAATGCTTAAATATTATGATTATGATATGAATTATATCAGCGAAAACGGTGAATTTGAAGTTTTTGTAGGCAAAGACAGTACTACTCAAAACTGCGTAAATTTTGAATTAATATAACTTAAAAACCACAGTCGAAAATTTGATTGTGGTTTTTATATACAAAGATGAAGTTTTAAAAATTGCTTTTGATGCGTTAGTATGTTATAATTATCAAAAATAAGAGTTTTATCATAAAATATATTACCTACTTTATAGTAAAGGGTGAGATATTTTGGAAACTTTTATTTACATAATTTTTTGTGTTTTATCTTTGGTTGGTTCTGCAACGATTATTAGAGAACTGGCATATTTGCTTTTTAAATCAAGCGTTAAAAAGAAAACATTTACGGTTTTATTGCTTGATGATGAAAATACGGAAATTGTAATCAGAGAAACTGTTGAACAAACCAGACTAAACAGAAATGTTTCAAATAAAATTTTTGCGCTTGATTGCGGAATGAGTGAAAGCACTAAAAAAAGTGCAAGACTTTTACTTGATGACTATAATATAAGACTTTGTAATACTGATAATATTGGATTAAGGATGAAAAACAGCTAAAATGAGCGAAGCCTATGAGAGTTTAAAAGGGACAATTGAAGACATAACCTATATGAATGAAGATAACGGTTATTGTGTGTTCACCGTCGAAAGCGGCGGTGAACCTATTACTGTTGTCGGAACTTTGCCATATATAAGCATAGGCGAACAAATAGAGCTTAAAGGTCATTATATAATTCATCCACAGTACGGACAACAATTTAAAGCAGAAGTTGCTAATTGCACAATGCCGACTTCTACCGCTTCTATTTTAAAATATTTGGCTTCCGGTGCTATAAGGGGAATAGGCCCTGCAACCGCTCAAATGATAGTATCCCGTTTTGGCGATGAAACTTTAAATATAATTGAAAATGATGCTGAAAAATTAGCTGAAATCAAAGGTATTTCGCTGGATAAGGCTAAAAAAATCGGCAAAGAGTTTTTAAAACAATATGGCATAAGAGAAGTAATGTTGAAATTATCTCATTTTAATATTACTTCAAATGAAGCAATGAGAATTTATAAAAAGCTCGGAGCTTCATCTTTGGAAAAGATAGCTGATAATCCTTATTCCCTTTGTCAAGAGAGTATCGGTTTTACTTTTATGAGAGCAGATGAGATAGCTTCGGCTCTTGAAAATTCAGTAGAGCCTTCTTATAGAATCAGTGCAGGTATTGAGTATATTTTAAAACATAATTTGAGAAACGGTCATACCTGTTTACCTTATGATAAATTACTTGAAACTTCGGTAAAATTATTGGGTTACAGCGAAGATGATTGTGTTTCAGTTCTTGATGATATGATTTATGCCGGTACACTTATAAAAGCAACGCTTGATAACAGAGATTTTGTTTTCTTGCCTGATTTTTATCATGCAGAGCGTTACTGTGCTAATCGAATAGCACTTATGATGAGTGTTCCGCCGGCTGAAATTCCGGTTTCTGTTTCAAGACTTGAACAAATAGAGCGAGAAACAGGCGTTTTGTATGACGATGTGCAAAAGCAAGCTATTACAAGTGCTTTATCAAAAGGTATGCTTGTTTTAACAGGCGGACCGGGTACCGGTAAAACAACAACGCTAAATGCAATAATATCTTTGTTAGATGAAGCAGGCGGTAAAATTGCACTTGCCGCTCCAACAGGACGGGCAGCTAAAAGAATGAGCGAGCTTTGTGGCAGAGAGGCAAAAACTATTCACCGACTTTTAGAAGTTGAATGGGATGAAAACGATAAGCAAAAATTTAAAAGGAACGAGCGAAATCCGCTGGAATATAATTGTATTGTGGTGGACGAGCTTTCAATGATGGATATAGGTCTTTTTGACGCACTTTTGCGTGCAATGAGTGTTGATTGCCGATTAATACTTGTGGGTGATGTCGACCAATTACCTTCGGTCGGTGCGGGAAATGTATTAAATGATATTATCGAATCGGGCATTGTTCCTGTAATTCGTTTGCAAAAGGTGTTTCGTCAGGCTTCAAAAAGTTATATTGTTACTAATGCTCATAGAATTATCAAAGGTGAAATGCCAAAAGTAGTAGCGGGCGAGAGTGACTTTTTTGTTATAGACTCTAAAGAGCCGGATAAATTAATATCGTCGCTTTATTGTGAACGCTTGCCTAAAACTTATGGCTTTACTCCTGAAAATATGCAGGTTTTGTGTCCTTCAAGAAAAATGAAAACAGGCACTATTAATATAAATAACATTCTTCAAAGTGTCATTAATCCGCCTAACTTAATGTCAAAGCGAGAATTAAAAAGAAAAGGCTTTGTTATGCGTGAAGGCGACAAGGTTATGCAGATTAAAAATAATTATGATGTTATCTGGACAAAGTCAAACGGCGAACAGGGAACAGGCGTTTTTAACGGCGATATTGGCGTGCTTGAAAAAATTGATAAAGCTACTTCTACTGTTATGGTGAGGTTTGATGATAAAGTTGCAATGTTTACAGGCGAAGAAATTGAAGATATAGAACTCGCATATGCAACAACTGTTCATAAAAGTCAGGGCAGCGAGTTTGATTGTGTAATACTGCCCGTTTGTGATATACCGCCACAGCTTAAATACAGAAATTTATTATATACCGCTGTTACAAGAGCTAAAAAAATGCTTGTTATTATAGGTAAAGGTGCTGATATTAAGGCTATGATTGATAATAATAAAAAAACAAAAAGATATACCGCCTTTCGCTATTTTCTTAATGGCTCGGCAATTATAAGTGGTGAGTTTTAATGAAAGAAGATTTAAAACTTAAATTTTTACATATCTTTTTTCCTAATAAATGTCCTTCTTGTCATAAAATAATTTATTACAATGATTTGTTTTGTAATGATTGTTTTAAAGAATTGGTTTTACCGAAAGGCGAGCGTTGTAAGGTTTGTTTTAGTTTAAAAGAAAAATGCGATTGTAATAAAAATCCTAAATTTTATTTTAGAAGTATTTCTCCGTTTGTTTATGATAAATCAGTAAAAAATTCACTCATAACGTTAAAAAGAATAAAACTAGATCGTTTGTTTGAATTTTATGCCGATAAAATGGCGGATTTGGTTAATAATAAGTATAAAGATATTGTTTTTGATGCTATTATACCTGTTCCGATGTATAAAGATAAGCTAAAAAACAGGGGTTATAATCAAAGTGAATTATTAGCCGAAAAATTATCTGAAAAACTTAATATTCCGATTTTAAAAAATGTTTTAACTCAAAAAGAAGAAGCAAAATCACAACACACTTTAAGCTATAAAGAACGACTTAAAAATGTTAAAGGCATTTATCGCTCCGGCGGTATTCCTATTGAGTGTCAGCGGGTGTTGTTAGTTGATGATATTATGACATCCGGTGCAACGCTTAATGAATGTGCAAAAATGATACGATTAGAAGGCGTAACAAAAATATATTGCGTAACCGCAGCAAAATCAGAATAAAAAATCTCTTTGTTAAATTTAACAAGGAGATTTTTTTGCTTTTATGTTAATTTTTAAAATGCAAATAGACGAAATTCAATAATAACTACTACGATTTAACATATACTTAAAATAAGACGGATTTTTTTACAAAGATTTAACGAAGATTAACCAACGCTTAACAATAATATGATTTTAGAATTAACAAAACAGTTTTATTATGGAGTTGTACCTTAAGGGAAAAAGAAAAAGGAAAAAACAAAAAGATAAAATTATTTGAATTCTGAAAGGAAAAAAGATTATGAAAAAGAAAATATTTAGTTTAGTTTTAGTTGCAGTAATGGCATTGTTGTCATTAACATCTTGCGGCAAAGGCGGCGGACAAATTTCCGTTGTGTCAAGAGAAGAAGGTTCGGGTACAAGAGGTGCATTTATTGAATTGTTTGGCGTAGAAGAAAAAGACGCAGACGGTAACAAGGTTGATAAAACAACAGAAAACGCAGAGATTACAAATTCAACAGCAGTTATGATGACAACAGTTGCAGGTAACACAAGCGCAATCGGTTACATTTCATTAGGCTCACTTAACGATACAGTTAAAGCTTTAAAAATTGACGGTGTTGAAGCTAGTGTAGCAAATGTTGAAAACGGTTCTTACAAAATTTCAAGACCATTTAACATTGTAACAAAAGATAAAATTTCAGAAGTTGCTCAAGACTTTATCGACTTCATCTTAAGTGCTGAAGGTCAACAGATTGTAGAAAAAGAAAAATACATCAGCGTTGGCGATAAAAAAGCTTATACTTCTAAAAACCTTAGCGGTAAAGTAATGGTAAGCGGTTCTTCTTCAGTAACTCCTGTAATGGAAAAATTAAAAGAAGCTTACTGCAAATTAAACAGCGGTGTTCAAATTGAACTTCAACAGAGCGACTCATCAACAGGTATCAAAGATGCACAAAACGGTGTTTCAGATATCGGTATGGCTTCAAGAGAGTTAAAATCTGAAGAAACAGGCGTAACTCCGACTGTAATTGCTAAAGACGGTATCGCAGTAATCGTAAACAACGATAGTGAAATAGACGACCTTTCAACTGACACAGTAAAATCAATTTTCACAGGTAAGGTAACAGATTGGTCGGAGATTGAAAATGGTAAATAAATTAAAAGAAACCATAATGAAATATGTGTTCTTACTTACAGCATGTATTTCAATAATAGCGGTAATACTGATTTGCGGATTTTTATTCGCAAACGGTATTCCCGCAATGGGAAAGATAGGCTTTCTCGATTTCCTGACAGGTACAAATTGGCATCCAAATAATAATGAGTTCGGAATTTTCCCAATGATTATCGGCAGTATCTATGTAACAGTAGGAGCTATAATCGTTGGAGTTCCAATAGGGCTTTTATGTGCAATATTTATGGCAAGATTTTGTCCTGACTCTATTTACAAAGTTTTAAAACCGGCAGTAAACTTACTTGCAGGTATCCCGTCAATCGTTTATGGATTTTTCGGACTTGTTGTAATAGTTCCGATTATAAAAGATTTATTTGGTGGAAGCGGCAAAGGTGTTTTAACCGCATCAATACTTTTAGGTATTATGATTTTGCCAACAATTATCAGCGTAACCGAAAGTTCGCTAAGAGCAGTACCTGAAAATTATTATGAAGGCTCTTTAGCACTTGGTGCAACTCACGAGAGAAGCGTATTTAAAGTAGTTTTTCCTGCTGCAAAATCAGGAATTACCGCAGGCGTAATTTTGGGTATAGGCAGAGCGATAGGCGAAACAATGGCAGTAATGATGGTAGCAGGTAACCAAGCAATTTTGCCAAAAGGATTGTTCAGTGGTGTTAGAACAATGACCGCAAATATAGCAATTGAAATGGGTTACGCATCAGGCTTGCACAGAGAAGCATTAATCGCAACAGCGGTTGTATTGTTTGTGTTTATACTTATTATCAATATTTGCTTCTCGTTAGTTAAAAAGAAAGGTTGATTTTATGGAGTACATTAATACTGTAAGCTTTAGTCAAAAGCTTAAAAACTATAAAAAACACCCTTTCTCATTTTTAGCAATGATATTAGTAGCCTTAGCGGCAATAATAACAGTTTTCGTGTTGTTTTTCATAATAGTTTATATACTTATGAAAGGTATTCCAAACCTAAAACCGGAACTTTTTGAATTTACTTATAACAGCGAAAATGTTTCAATGATGCCGGCTATAATCAATACCTTTTCAATGGTTTTCTTAACACTTGTAATAGCTGTTCCAACAGGTATTTTTTCGGCAATTTACTTAGTTGAATATGCAAAACGAGGAAACAAGCTGGTATCGACTATTAGACTTACAACCGAAACCTTGCAAGGTATTCCGTCAATTGTTTTCGGACTTTTCGGATACTTGTTGTTTAACATAGCATTACACTGGCGTTATTCAATGCTTGCAGGTGCTATAACATTAGCTTTGATGGTTCTGCCACTTATTATGAGAACAACCGAAGAAGCACTTTTATCAGTGCCTGATTCATACAGAGAAGGCAGCTTTGGTCTTGGAGCAGGCAGATTAAGAACTGTGTTCAGAGTAGTTTTACCTTCGGCAATACCGGGAATTTTATCAGGAATTATTTTAGCAATAGGTAGAATTGTCGGTGAAACAGCGGCTCTTATTTATACATCGGGAACAGTAGCCGGTGTGCCAAGCAGCGTTATGCGTTCGGGCAGAACACTTTCAGTTCATATGTATATGTTATTGTCAGAAGGATTATATACAAATCAAGCTTATGCAACAGCAGTTGTTTTACTTGTAATGGTATTTATTATAAATGGTTTGTCAGGCTTAATAGCTAAGCGTTTGGCAAAAGGAGATAAGGATGAATAAATTTGATATAAAAGGACTTGATTTATACTACGGAGATTTCAAAGCCCTAAAAAGTGTGAATTTAGAGATAGAAACTAATAAAATTACCGCATTTATCGGACCGTCGGGTTGTGGTAAATCAACACTTTTAAAATCACTTAACAGAATGAACGATTTAGTTGAAAACTGTAAAATTCAAGGTGAGATTAAGTTAGACGGTGAAGATATTTACGGCGATATGGATGTAAGTTTGCTTCGTAAGCGCGTTGGAATGGTTTTTCAAAAGCCAAATCCGTTTCCAATGAGTATTTATGATAATATAGCTTATGGACCTAGAACTCATGGTATTCACTCAAAATCAAAACTTGATGAAATAGTTGAAACATCGCTTAAAAATGCAGCCATTTGGGATGAGCTTAAAGACAGACTTAAAAAATCTGCGCTCGGACTTTCGGGCGGTCAGCAACAAAGACTTTGTATTGCAAGAGCATTAGCGGTTGAGCCTGAAGTTTTATTATTAGATGAGCCGACAAGCGCGCTTGATCCGATTTCTACTTCAAAAATTGAAGATTTAAGTTTGGAGCTTAAAAAGAAATATACAATCGTAATGGTAACTCATAATATGCAACAAGCTGTAAGAATTGCAGATAAAACTGCGTTTTTCTTGCTAGGCGAAGTTGTTGAATACAGCGATACTGAAAAAATGTTCTCAACACCAACAGACAAAAGAACAGAGGATTATATAACAGGGAGATTTGGATAATGAGAAATAAGTATGACCAACAACTAGGTATTTTAAATGATGATATGATTAAAATGGGTTCTCTTTGTGAAGAAGTTATTTCAAAAGCAGCTAAGTGCCTTTGTGATAACAACCCAGTGTTTATCAAAGAAGTTATTGAAACAGATAAACAAATAGATGATATGGAACATGAAATCGAAAGTATCTGTATGAAACTTATTTTAAGACAACAACCTGTTGCTACTGATTTGAGAATGATTTCATCTGCACTTAAAATGATTTCTGATATGGAGCGAATAGGTGACCAGGCAGCTGATATTGCGGAAATTTTAAAGTTTATCGGCGTTGGTGAGGCAAAATCAAAACTTCATATTTGTGATATGGCAAGAGCAACTATTAAAATGGTAACCGAAAGCGTTGAATCTTATGTAAAACGTGATTATGATATGGCAAAAGCGGTTATTGCTTATGATGATAAGGTTGATAGCCTTTTTATCAAGGTTAAAGAAGAATTAACCGAGCTTATTAAAACCGAACAGGCAAGCGGCGAATTTTGTCTTGACCTTTTAATGATTGCAAAATATTTTGAAAGAATAGGTGACCACGCAGTAAATATTGCCGGATGGGTACTTTATTCATTGACAGGAACGCATAAAGAATGATTAAAATAACTTTTTCATATATATAAAAAGATGACAGATAAATTTAATTATCTGCCATCTTTTTTTGTTTTCTTTTTATTAATGTAAATATTACAGTGAAGATTAATTCTTCTGATATGCCGATTATCAATGCGATTGGTAAAAAATCAAAAACTATTGCTAAAGCGGTTAATAAAACGAAAATATAAGGTTGTAAAAATATAAAAATGTTTTTCTTTTTTCGTTTGAGTTTTATACAAAAATCAAAGTATCTTATATTTCTTGAAATTGCATTAATAAGCAAAATTACGCCTAGAAAAAATCCGTTGTATTTGCTTACATTATACTCATCAAAATCATTGTCATAAAAAACATTTTCAACAAAAATTGAATTATTTTTATATTTTAAATCAAGTACAACTTTTGAATTTTCTTGAGCTAAAACAGTAGTTTTAGCTTTATTTTTATCAAAAACTTCTATGTTGTAAATATAGCCTACTTTTGTAAATGAGAAAAAGCTGTTTTTATCTTTAAAAAACATAATATGCGGATTTGAAACAGTATACTTTTGAGATTTTCCTTGTTCTTCTATTTGAATTCTGTCGAATGAAGCGGTATCCGGCTTTTCACTCCAAAGTTTTAGATAGTTGTTTTCTTCGATTTTATCTTGATATTTCATATAATCTGTGCCCATAGATTCGATTGATGAAATTGCAAGAGATTTCACCTGATAACCTATCAAAGCAGAAAAACAATATAATACTACTGTAATGCCAACTATTAAAAACCAGATATATTTAAAAACTTTACTTATTATTTTCATAAAACACCTCGATTAATAAGGTCTTGCTGATTTAGATTTTGAAAAAGAAGCATAAACTCGTTTTCCGTTAACTTTTTTATAAGCTCTGACTTTAAAATAATATTTTTTGCTCGCTTTTAATTTCTTTTTAACATAAACTGCTTTTTTAGTTGTTTTTACTCTTTTATATTTTCCGCCTGAAGTTTTCATAAAAACTTCATAACCGGTAGCTCCGTTTACTTTTTTATAAGTAACTTTAATTCGTTTTTTATAACGAGAAAGTTTAATGGAAACTGTTTTCATAGGAGTAGCCGATTTTTCAAAAGTATAATCGCTGTATGCAGTTGATCCGTTTGAGGTTAAATATTGTCTTACCTGATATGTATATTTAGTGCCTTTTTTAATGTTTTTATCAATATAAGATGATGTAGTTGAATTTTTTATTGTAGCTATTCTTTTAAAACTGCCGTTTCCGGCTTTTCTAAAAACCTGAGTGCCACTCGCATCTGAAACGTTAGTCCACTTAACTTCAATTTTTTTATTTGTTTTTAAAGCAACCTGATTTAATATAGGCTGATTTTTAGTTATAGCCTTAACAGGAGTGCTTCTCGATTCAACAATATTTCCGTTTTCATCTCGGATAATTGCTTTAACTACATAAAAATAAGTTTTAAAAGCGGTTTGAGCCTTATCTATATAAGATGTTGTTTTTGAATCAGTTTTTGTCATTGATTTAAAACTTGCTGTGGCAAATTCCGAACGGTAAACTTCATATTCTGAAGCATTTTTATAAGGTATCCAACTAATGCTGCTCGAAGTTGATGTGGTTGAATTTACATGTATTGAAAAAGCACCTTCGGTAGCAAGTTCGCTTGAAAAAGCACCTGAAACAAAACTTCCTTTATAAGCTGAAATTGCCTTGACTACATATCTGGACGGCATACCTTCTGATTCTGTGTCAGTAAAAGAAGTAATTCCCGCTCCTTTAATAGTTTTATAATAATCAAATTTGCCGTTATCTTCATTGAATTTATATATTTGATAACCATAACAACCCTTAACTTTTGACCATTTTATTTTTATCTCGTCTAATGTTTCGGAAACGAGAGATAAATTAGTAACTTGGTCAGGCTCTTTGAAATATCTAAAATTGCAGTCAAGTCCACCGGGTATTCCGTTTGCTTTACCCGAACTTGTATATTGCCAATATGTATAATGTTCATCATATAATTTGCTGTTGTATTTTGGGGCGGTAGAGTAATTAGCAAGCCAAATATCATAGTCTTTTGCAATAACTTCATCATTCAAATCATTTAAAAGCATTGTGTGGTTAGCATAAACCATTGCAGTATAACCGGCTGCCTCAACTCTTTTACAAAATGCAAGACATATATTTGTTCTTTGTTTATTAGTAAGCTTTGCCGCACGAAGTCTGCCTGTTGACGGGCCGGAATACTCATAGTCAAAAACAAGCGGTAAAGTAAGATTATATCCTTTAACAATGCTCATTAAATAATCTGCTTCATCTTCAGCTTCTTTTACAGTTATAGCTTGTGAAAAAATATAAGCACCAACATCAAGACCTGCATCAATAGCGGCAGTGGCATATTTATCAAAAACTTTATCTTTAAACATATTTCCGGCTTTGCCATAACCACGGCAAGCGGCACGGAGAATAACAAATTCTACCCCTGCGGCTTTTGCTTTTAAAAAATCAGCAGATGTTTGATATTGAGAAATATCAAGACCGTTTGAAACAGTATAGCCGGCAAATTTCGGGTCATGATTATATGTTTTTGACATAAAAGGGCTTTGCCTGGTATCAGCAAAAACATTTGCAGTCAGACCGAGAGATAAGATTAATAATATTACAAAAAGTAATGAAAAACTTTTTTTCATTCTTAGTTACACATCCTTTAGGGAAAAATAGTATACTTATTATGACTGATTTTACTAGTTATGTCAACCCAATTGAGTGAAAAACATATTCTTTGGTAAATTTATATAAAATATTTTTAAAAAAATGTTATAAATGCAAAAAACTTCGGAAGTTAATCCGAAGTTTTAAAAATTAAGATAAATTATTATAGCAATTCTTCATCTTTTTCTTGTGCTTGTGCTTTAAGAGCTTTCTTTTTTTCACATTTTATTATAATTTTTTTAATTATATCATAAATAATTGCAAAAACAGGAACTCCGGCAATCATACCGGTAAGACCGAAAAGTCCGCCAAAAATAAGCATTGAGAATAGAACCCAAAAACTAGATAAGCCAATTGAATCGCCTAAAATTCTAGGTCCGATAATGTTACCGTCAAGCTGTTGCAGAATTACTATCATAATAACAAACACAAGACATTTCCAAGGGTCTTCAATTAAAATGAGAAGTCCGGCAGGGATACCGCCGATAAACGGACCAAAGAAAGGAATGATATTTGTAACTCCGACTAAAACTGCAATTAACAGCGGGAAAGGAAGTCTTAAAATAACCATTAAAATGTAACAAAGTATTCCTATAATTGCTGAATCTAAAATTCTTCCTGAAATAAAATTTAAAACAACATTATTTGCAAATTCAACTTCATCTTTTACAACTCGTGACATCTTTTTTGAAAAAACAAGTTCAATAAATCTCTTTAAACCAATTTTAAATTGATGTCTGTCAGCTAAAAGATATATTGCAACGATAATACCGATAAAAATATTTTTAGTTACAATCGCAACGCTTAAAACGCCGTCGCCTATGCTTTTAACAACAGTGCCTATTTGACTGCTCCAGTTAGTAAGCAATTTTGTGATATCAGAAGTGTATTCATTAATAGCGTTGTTTACTGTTGTTCTAAGTTCAGTATTATCTTTCAAAAATCCGTCAACAAAGTGACTTATTCTATCAATGTAGGTAGGTGCTGAATTGATAATTTTCATAATACTTTCGTATAACTGAGGAATTACCATATAAAGAATAATTGCTACAACGCCTATACCGAAAGCGATACTTAAAAAGATACTAATTCCGCGAGTAAGCCCATTTGCAATTTTTCGCTTTTTGACTTTTGAAAATACCTTTTTAAATACTTTTTCAAAAAAGATACAAACCGGGTAAAGTAAATAAGCAAAAATTGCACCATATATCAAAGGCATAGCCGCAGATATAAATACTTTAAATCCCGCATAAATATCAGGTATTCTTGATAGAGTAAAGTATAAAACAATGCAAAGTGCAAGAGTTGAAAAAAGAGTTACACCGGCATAAAAATACTTTTTAAAGTTATTGTTTTTCATAATGATTTACTTCCTATAAATAAAAGTATATTTCCATTATAATAGACTTTTACCTTTTTTTCAATAAAAATATTAACTTTTATTTATAAAATAATCGGTTGTATTTGTCGGTTTTCAAGAGCATTATGCATTGCAACTATTGTTTTGTCGAAATTAGCAACAAGCGAACATTCCTTTGTTAGCGGATCATCTTGAGAGTAAGGTACAAAGAAGATGTTTTTTTGATTATGCAAAATACCGATGTTTTTTGCACTTGTTGAAAGTCCGTCATTTGTTGAAACAGCAATTAAAACAGGACGATTATTGCGAAGGTGTGCTTTTGCCGCCATTGTTACGCTGGTGTCGGTAATACCGTTTGCTAATTTTCCTAAAGTGTTACCGGTACAAGGCTCGATTATTAATATATCAAGTAATTTTTTCGGGCCGATTGGCTCGGCTTCTTTTATTGATGAAATAATCTTTTTATTGCAAATACTCTCTATTTTTTTAATATGTTCTTCGGCCTTTCCGAATCTTGTGTCTGTCGAATATGCATTTTCCGACATTATCGGTGTTACTGACGCACCCTCTGATACAAGCTTTTCTATAACAGGTATGACCTTTGCAAAAGTGCAGTAAGAGCCGCATAGTGCAAAGCCTACCCTGACATTGTTCATATTCAAACCACCCTTTCAATGTTTCAAGCGTTTATTTATTTGATAAATGTTTGTTTATAGTGTGATAAAGCGTTTCGGCAGCACTTTGTTCGCAGTATTTACAAGGTAAGGCTTTAGCGTCAATATATCTTGAACTGTTTTTTAGTCCGCTGTTTTTTGAAGATAAATCTATTACAAGAGTATTGTTAGAAATTGAATTTATAGCAGTATCTAGCAAAGCTCTTTCAGGTATAGTGTTAAAAATAACATCGTAATTTTCAAGCGAGCTGATTTCATTTGTGTTTACTGATTTAAGTTTATGATTTTGAATATATTTAAAATCTTTTTCTCGTCTGGCACTAACCGTTATATTATCGCAAAAAGATGATAAAATTTTAGATAAATATTTTCCTATCCTACCGTTGCCGAGTATTAAAATTTCAGCATTGTTTAATGAAAAATCTGTGTTCATAATAGCTAAAGCTACTGCACTTTCAGCAGTGTAAAGTGCATTTTTTAAAGTAAAAAATTCGTCGCAATTATAATCGGTAATTTTTCCGCTGAAATTCAAATTATCACACATTCCGCCGAAAATATGAGCATTGTTGTTTATGCTTGATAAAATTTCGTCACAATTATAATCAGTGGTATTGATTGTTTTTTTATCTCTTGTCAGCGGTAAAGGCAAAATTATAACATCAGATATTTTCACAATGTTTTTTGCGGTTTTGATATCTTCGTTTCCGCTTAAATAAATAGTATCGTATTTTTTATTAAGTAAATGAGCAAGCCTTGATTGGCGTTTATCATTTCCGATAACAGTAACAATCAATTTAATACCCCCGTTTATAAATTTATTTAATTCTATCAATACAGTTTATGAAAAATTCTGATTATTTGCTAATAAAAATAAAATGCTCCTTTATGCATTAACGCATAAAAGAGCATTTTTACGGAAGGAATTTATATATCCGGTTAATCTTCTAAAGCTTTCATAATAGGTTTGATGTTGATTATAATACAAGCACCGATTACTGTTATTGCAAGCTCAGGCAACATATATAAACCATTATAAGTTAAGCTGTAAAGCCATACGCCGCCAAAACCATTAGCGTAGTCGCCCCAAATTGTTACACCTGAAATAAAGTGACATGTAAATCTTAAAATGCAAGCAATACCTGTACCTAAACCAAATGCAACAGTTTTGTTTTGAATTTTGTTTTTGAACATTCCTGAAAAACCTAAAACACCGAATGCTACAAAGTAATCAGCAAAGATTAAAACTAAATAAGCAATAATGCCAGAAACATAAGAAAAGTTGCTAAGACCGTCGAGTAACATATTTAATGTACCCATAACGGCACCGCATACAAAGCCCCAGCCAATACCATAAGTCCAACCAAGAAGCGCTAACGGTACCATACTAAATACTGTTATTGAACCGCCAAATGGAAATTTGATTGGAGTAAAGATGTTAAGAACAACTGAAACTGCAATAAATACTGCAGAAATAGTTAATCTTTTTGTAAGTTGTTTTTGTGTTAATTTTTTTGACATAAAACCTATGCCCTCCTAAAAATATATTTAGACAAATAAAAAACGCACTTCGATAATACGAAATGCGTTAAAACTCCTTGATATTTTAGAAATTCCTACGCCGGTATTATCCGTATCAGGTTATAGGGTCAAAGTTGCAATTAAACTCAATCTCAGCCAAGTAAAGCCTTAGCACCCCTTTTCATTTGTCAACGATATTATAAGACAAATTTCGATATTTGTCAAGAGCGATTGTCACCTAATTTAAAATAAAGGTTGACAATTAAGAAAATTTGATATATATTAACTAACGGTGATATCATGACAATAAAACAACAGGTTTTAAAAGCGCTTGTAAAAAATATGGGTAAAAGTGTTTCCGGCGAGCAACTCAGTAAGGAACTTTTTTGCTCCAGAAACGCTGTTTGGAAAGCTATAAAATCGCTTGAAAACGATGGTTATGAAATTGAAGCAACTACCAATAAAGGTTATTGCTTAAAAAATGAGAATGTAACTTTTTCAAGTGTGTTAGTTGAAAAATATTTAAAAACCGAATGTAAGGTTATCGTTTTAGATGATATTGATTCAACAAATAATTATTTAAAAAAGCTTGCTGAAGACGGCGAAAAAGAAAATACAGTAGTAATTGCAAAACATCAGTCCGGCGGAAAAGGAAGAATGGGAAGAAGTTTCTTCTCACCAAAAAGCGGATTGTATATGAGTATACTTTTGCGGCCTAACTTTTCTGCTGAAAAATCGCTTTTCATTACAACTGCAACAGCGGTAGCGGTAAGTGACGCTATTGATAGTTTAAGTGATAAAAGTTCAAGCATAAAATGGGTTAATGATGTATTTATTGATTCAAAAAAAGTTTGTGGAATTTTAACCGAAGCTTCAATTGATTTTGAAACAAGCGGGCTTTCTTATGCGGTTGTCGGATTGGGTGTTAATCTTTATCATCCTGCTGATGGTTTTCCCGAGGATATAAAAAATATTGCGGGAACAGTTTTTGACAGCGAGATAAGCGGAGATGAAAAAGCTAAATTTGCCGCTGAAATTATAAATGGATTTTTTAATATTTATAATAATTTTGAAAATAGCGATTTTATGAAAAGATATAAAAGCAAATCGTTTATTTTAGGCAAAAAAATCAATGTAATTAAAGGCGATAAAAAAATTCCTGCTACTGCTATTGATATTGATGATGAAGCAAGACTTTTAGTAGAATATGAAACCGGCGAGCGTGAAAGTTTGTTTTCAGGCGAAGTCAGCATAAAATTATGAGGTGAAAATATGAAAAAAGGTTTAAGTGTAAAAGATATGGTGCTTTGTGCATTGTTTGCGGCAATTTGTTGCGTTTGCAGTATTATTACTGTTCCAACAGGTATTGTTCCGGTAACTCTCGGTACATTTGGAATTATGGTAACAGCTATGATTTTAGGAACAAAGCGTGGAATCATTTCGGTTGCCCTATTTATTATTTTAGGTGCAATCGGACTTCCTGTTTTTTCAAATATGGCAGGCGGTATCGGTGTTTTAGCAGGTCCAACCGGCGGTTATATTTATTCTTACATATTAATGGTGCCGATTATAGGTTTAGCTTCTAAATGTTTAAATAAAACACTTTCAAGCGGTATGTTTACTTTTCTTGGTTGCCTAGCCGCTTTAGCTGTTTGCTATATTGTAGGTACTGCTCATTTTATGGTAGTTATGAATTATGTTAATGATAAACCTTATTCATTGTGGGCTGCATTAGGTACTTGTGTTTTCCAATTCATCCCGTTTGATATTGCAAAAGCAATTATTGCAATTATTATTGCTCCTAGATTAAAACCATTATGTGAATAGTTTTTTATAGTTTTAAAGGCTTCTGAATTGATTTTCAGGAGCCTTTAATTTATGTGTAAAGCTATTGTATTGGCTAATTTGCACAATTTTAAATTAAAGATTTGTGCATTATATAGTTTTTGAAAAATCAAGTTGAATTTTAAAGATTGTTTTGATATAATTATTTATGTATAAAGGGGCTTTGTTCCTTGAAAGTTATTTATGAATTTTTTGTAGGAGGCTTAAAAATGAAAAATTCTAAGAGAATGCTTTGTTTGGTTTTAGCCATAGTTGTTATGCTAGGATCAATGGGTTTAGTTTCTGCATTTGCTGAAACACAGTCCGGTTCATCCAGCACAACAAACTTAAAAGGCACTACAATCGAAGCAAAAAAGTATAAAGAAAATAGTAACAATTCTGAATCAAAATACTTTTTGAAATTTTCTGAAAGTGATTTGAAAACACCAAAACTTTTGTCTTGTGACGAAATGACAACTTTGTTTGGTGAAAAAACAGATGTTACAGCTGAAGAATTTGTTTGTAAAGAGAATATAACTAATAATACTAAGGGCTCTTCAGCAAAATTAAATAGTGATAGTTCAATTACTATGACTAAATCAGGTGATCAATACGGTACTAACCTTGAAATCCCTGTTACTGATGAAATGAAAGAAGCTTATAAAAATGCTTCTGATAAGTCATTGATTATCTCTTATTATTTGACAAAGGCTGCTGTACCTTCAGGTACTAATGCAGGTGAATTTACTGATTGTCAATTTAGAGTTTATACAAGATTTAAAAATGCTTATGAAGAAAATAAATCCGGCGTTGTCTATAAAAGATATATTAAATCTTCAACTATAGGCAAAAATGCTTATGAGTGTTATCAACAGAATCTTAATAAATCTTTTAATTTAGTTGATGCTAAAGGTAATGTTCTTGAAAATCTTGACGATGTTGAAAGCCTTATTTTCTCACTTTATAATTTTACCGAAGTTGATGCTTCTATTGAAGTTTCAAGCATTTTATTTGAAGGCACTCCTTCAATCAAAGAATTCCAAAACCCTACTCCTGCTAAAGTTGGCGAGGCTGTATCTATGACAGATTGGTCTAGATACTACTTTAAATCAGGATTTGGTGATGTTCCTAATACTGTTAAGTATTCTTCCGAAGGCGGATATGTTGCATCTAAGTATAAAACAATGAGAAATTCCGGTTGGGCTTATTTTAATAATGAAGCTGAACTTACTAACAGACAGATTAATTTGTTCTTTAACCTTAACAGAGATGCGTTTAACAAAGCTATTGTTTCTGCTAACCAAGAAGGCGGAGATCATAAGTTAACTATTACCGGTATGTTCCCGAAAATTCAGGATACAAATAATAAATCAATGGTTGCTGAGTTACAGATTCAGTTTTACACTTATGACGGTCAAAGCATTACTCCTGTTCAAAAATGGGTAGAACCTGGTAAAGAATTCAAATTTGAAATTGATACTACAAATATTACTGTAAACTCAGTTAAGTATTTAAAAATAGCTTTAATGGCATTCTGGAAATATGATCCTGCTGATGATAAATTCTATGATATTGACCAAGCTAAGAAATATGATAAAGACGGTAATCTTTTAACTCCTAAATATGATGAAGGCGGATCTTTATTAGGCTATGATAACGGTAAGAGCTCTGAACTTTTAACAGAAAATGATGTTAAAAAAGTTACAGCAAACTGTTCTGATGGCAGAAAAGAAGTTGATGTTACTTCAAGATTAAGTTCATTAACAAGAAGAGTTATGAAAAATGTTGAATGTTTCGTATCTCCTTTCTATGCCGGTAAAGCTGCATCATCTACTCCTACAGCCGCTACAACAACAGCTGTAACCGATGACGGTGATTACAAATATGCCGGTTATCATTTCTATGACTTTACTGAGCAAGCTTACAGCGAATTTTATGGTTTGTATTCTCATGCTTCTTTCGCTAACTTCTTATATGAAGATTATTATAATCAATATGAAGTTATTGATAAAAAATATGATACAGACGGTACTAAACAAGGCTTTAAAAATGCTACACCTACTAAAGTAGATGCAGATGACAAGTATAAAGCAGACTTTGCAGAAGCAAAATCATTAGTATCAAATGGTTATCAATTTGAGCTTAACAGCCCATATCCTAGAACACAAAAACAACATCAAGCTAGTTTCTATATTAGCGGTAAAGATGAAGATGCTGATAGACAGAAGGCAAGCTCAGAACATATTTCAATGCCTGCTCAAAATGAGAAGTATGATTTCAGCGAGCAGATGAAAAACGGTTTGAAATATGCTAAAGAAAATCCTGATCCAACTAAAAAAGGTAAGCTGGCTATTGACGTTTATGTTATAAATAATGTTCACGGTTATAAAAATATTTATAACTCAACTTATAAAGCTTGGTGCCAGAAAAATGGTAAAAAGGTAGAAAATGAATATTCACCTGTTCAAGTTCAGCTTAACATTGCTGCTACTTCAGGCGGTGAAGATGCATCAGTACAAGCATACAGCTTCCTTCAAGTCGGTCAGAAGAAGACTCTTTATGTAGATGTTTCTGAATTGGAATTTGAAGATATCAATAGCATCTCTGTTCAAGCTCAAAACTATGCTAATATGGCTAACAAAGAGCAAGGCGGCGATGATGGTTTGTGTGGTATTACTGATACACAGGTAAGAATTTCTGCTGTTTATATTCCTGGTAATAAAAACACTGACCTTACTACAACTGTTAATGTTACAAGACCATTTAACTTAAGCGACGCTAAAAAGATTAAGAAATTGTATGATGCACTTCCTGGTCTTAAAGTAAGCGACTATAAAACAATGGCTGATTACAAAAAATTGAGCAATTTCATCAAAGCTTGGACAAAAGCTTCTGAAGCTACTCAAAAATATTGTGAAGAAAAATACGGTATTGATTATAGTAAAATCGGTATGCTTGAAGCAGATGTTTATGAAAAACTATTTGGTTCAGGAGCCGGCGATGATAGTAATGGCGGCACAAGCCCGGGAACAGGCGATATTGCATTCCCAATGTTATCACTTGTTGTAGCTGGTCTTGCAGGCTATGTAATCGTTAAAACAAGAAAAAAGAAAAGCGTTTAATAAATAAACACTTTAACAATTAAATAAAATTAAAACGCAATGTTCAATTTGAACATTGCGTTTTTTTTTCTGTAATAATATAATCTAATTAAATTTTTTCTTTTATTTTTAAAATTAAGTTTTTAAATCTGTCATCATCACGCAGAAAATCATAGCGTTCTTGGGTGAGTTTGTCATATGTAAGGTTTAAATGACTGCCTGTATAGTTCTTTGTAGCAAGCATAGGATCTTCACAATAATTTAAAAACAAAAGCGATGTGTGCTTATATGGCTTGTTTTGAGCAATATATTCGCAAAATTTTATCGAATAATTAACTGAACATTCAAGATACTTTAAAGTTTCATCAGCCATTTTGCAATTAGCATAACACGCACCAATAATTCGATATAAATCTGCAAGATTAACGTTTACAAAGCCGTAATCACCATCTTCATAAATCAATTCAATCATTTTTATAATCTTTTTTAGAATGTCAATCCTTTGCCAAAAATCATATGGTGTCTTTTCATTACGATACTCAATATCGGCAAGCAACATCATATAATTTATAAGATTGTTAAATGTTGAATCAATCACATTCATCTCGTTTTGAATAAGTTCTGCACCTTCTAAAATATAGTTTTTATTATGCCCGACAGACATAAATTCTTCTGGCAATTTATTAACCCATTCAATCGCTTTTTTATGTTCGCCTAGTTCTTCGTAACTGCGTGAAATATAGGTAATGTACCGGCATTTCGCTTTTATATCGTCGGTTACATCTAAGTGACGCATACAAAGTTTTATCGTTTCGTTAAGCCATTGATTTTTGCCTTGTTTACTGTCAAGATAAGAGTAAGCGTATGTATCTTCTGCTATATATAACTGAACATCTTTATCATTTGGATATTTCTCATACATTTCCTTTGAAAGTTCATATACTTTCTCGCATTGCCCGTTGTGAAGATATTTCTGTCGCTTTTTATAATAGTTTTCTAGTTCTTCTTTGCTTCTTTCAAAATTCGTGCCAAGCAAAGAATCAACAGTTGTTGAATAAAGCCTTGCAATTAACGGTAGCATCATAATATCAGGAAAAGTGTTTCCGCACTCCCAGCGTGATACAGATTGAACCGAACAATTTAAGAATTCAGCAACCTGTTCTTGCGTGAATTTTTTAGATAAACGCAATTTTTTTAAATTTTCACTAAAATTAAATTTCATAAAATCTACTCCTTAAATTGTTTATCGGATCCGATGATTTAATTATACTTAAAATTAAAAACAATGCAACATCTCATTTTGCGATATATGTATTAAAAAATGAGAAAAGCGACAAGGTGACACCTTGTCGCTTGAAATTGTACTAATTTACTTATTTTAAAAGTTTTTTAATTCTTTCAACTGCTTCAATTGTGTTTGCTCTGTCGCCAAATGCGGTTAAACGGAAGTAACCTTCGCCGTTTTTACCGAATCCCGAACCAGGAGTACCAACAACGTTAGCCTTTTCAAGAAGCAAATCAAAGAAGTCCCAAGATTTCATATTGTTAGGGCATTTCAACCAAATATATGGTGAGTTTTTACCGCCTGTATAGTAAATGCCAAGTTCATCCATAGCTTGCGAAATAATTCTGGCGTTTTCTTGATAATAAGCAATGTTTTCTTTAATCTGTTTTTGTCCTTCTTCAGAGAAAACAGCAGCAGCACCACACTGAACAGGCCAAGATACACCGTTAAATTTAGTTGCCTGACGGCGATACCAAGTAGCGTAAATGTTATGTCCGTCACGCTCTAATTCTTTAGGAATAATTGTGTAACCGCAACGAGTACCTGTAAATCCTGCGGTTTTTGAAAGTGAGCACATTTCAATAGCGCAAGTTCTTGCACCTTCGATTGCATAAATTGAACGAGGTAAATCTTCTGTGATAAATGCTTCATAAGCTGAGTCATAAAGAATGATTGCATCGTTTTTATTAGCGTAATCAACCCATTTTTTAAGTTGTTCTGCGGTGTATGCCGAACCGGTTGGGTTGTTTGGTGAACAAAGATAAATAATGTCTGCGTGAACATTTTCATCAGGCATAGCGGCAAAGCCGTTTTCTTCAGTAGAATCAGCGTAAATTACTTCTCTGCCTGCCATAATGTTTGAATCAACATAAACAGGGTAAACAGGGTCAGTAACCAAAACAACATTGTCTTTACCAAAAATATCGCCAATGTTACCGCAATCTGATTTAGCACCGTCTGAAATAAAAATTTCATCAGCGTTAACTGTAACACCAAAGCCTTTGTAATAATCAGCAACAGCCTGTCTTACAAATTCGTAACCCTCATAGTCAGGATAACCTTTAAAAGTTTCTTTTTTGCCGAGTTCGTCAGCACCTTTTTTCATTGCTTCAACAACAACAGGTGCGAGTGGCAAAGTAACATCACCGATACCAAGTTTAATTACAGGAGCATCAGGATTTTCTTTAATAAATTTGTTTGTTCTTGCGGCAACTTCTGCAAAGAGATAGTTAGGTACAAGATTGTCAAAGTTTCTATTGATTTTCATCAAACATCAATTCCTTTCGTTTTAATTTAGGCAAAAAGCCGAGCGTAAACTCGGCTTAAATTTTAGTCTTTATTTTCTTTTGATGCTTTAACAAATGCTTTGAAAAGCGGATGAGCACGGTTTGGACGAGATTTAAATTCAGGGTGATACTGAACTGCAACAAAGAAATCGTTAGCAGGAATTTCAACTGCTTCAACAAGACGTGAATCAGGCGAAGTACCTGTGATTTTCATACCGTATTTCTCAACTTGCTCTCTAAAGTCATTGTTAAACTCATATCTATGGCGATGGCGTTCTTGAATAAGGTCTTGTTCATAAGCCTCTTTCATTTTAGAGCCATCTTTAATTTTACAAGGATAAGCACCAAGACGCATAGTACCGCCTTTTGGAATGTTACCCTGTTGGTCAGGCATAAGTGCGATAACATTATTGTTGCCATCAGGAGTAAACTCGCTGGAATTAGCGTCTGAAAGATTAAGAACATGACGGGCAAATTCAATAACTGCGGTCTGCATACCGAGACAAATGCCAAAGTAAGGAATGTTATTAACTCTTGCATATTTAGCGGTGCAAATTTTGCCTTCAATACCTCTATCGCCAAATCCACCCGGAACTAAAAGTCCATCATATTTTGATAAGTATTTTTCAGCAGTTTCATCTGTGATTTTTTCAGCGTCAACCCAGCCGATTTCAACTGTAACGCCGTTTTCATAGCCGGCATGGCGAAGAGCCTCGGCAACTGATAGGTAAGCGTCGTGAAGACCAACATATTTACCAACGATAGCAATGTTAACGGTGTCTTTGCAACCGTTAATTCTATCTAACATTTCATACCATTCGTTCATATCAGGTGCTTTTGTTTCAATGTTTAACTCACGGCAAACAATGTCTGATAAGTGGCTTTCTTCGAGCATAAGCGGAGCTTGATAAAGCACAGGAACAGTAATATTTTGAATAACACAGTCAGGTTTAACATTACAGAATAATGAAATTTTCTGACGAATAGTGTCAGGCATTGGAATATCACATCTTGCAATGATAAGGTCAGGCATAATGCCGAGTGACTGTAATTCTCTAACAGAGTGTTGAGTTGGTTTTGATTTTAATTCATCAGAGCCCGGAATGTAAGGAACAAGAGTTACATGCATAAATAAGCAGTTTTCTTTGCCAACTTCCAAAGATACCTGACGAATAGCCTCTAAGAACGGTTGAGACTCAATGTCGCCTGTTGTACCGCCAATTTCGGTGATAACAACATCAGCGTCAGTTTCTTTACCAACAGTATATATAAATGATTTAATTTCATTAGTGATATGCGGAATAACCTGAACAGTTTTGCCAAGGTATTCACCCTGTCGCTCTTTGTTCAAAACATTCCAATAAACCTTACCGGTAGTAAGGTTAGAAAACTTATTCAAATTTTCATCAATAAATCTTTCATAGTGACCAAGGTCAAGGTCAGTTTCAGCACCGTCTTCGGTAACATAAACCTCACCGTGTTCATAAGGATTCATAGTACCCGGATCAACATTTATATAAGGGTCTAATTTTTGTGCGGCAACCTTAATACCTCTTGCTTTAAGAAGTCTGCCGAGCGAAGCGGCTGTGATACCTTTACCAAGTCCGGAAACAACGCCTCCGGTTACAAAGATATATTTTGCCATTTTATATACCAGTCCTTTCACATCTTTATTGATGAAAAATCATATTTCCCTTGTTTTTTCAACACTTATAAATCATTATACTATAAATTCGCGATAACTTCAATATCTAAATTCGACTTTTTTTATTTTTTAGTTCCGAACCCACTGGGTTTTAGTTCCGCACCCATAAAGTTTTGTTGGAATTTGTATGCTAACTCACCCTAACAGTTGGGTTTGGGTACTACAAAATCGCATATTTATCATTGTAGGGCGGGGGCTTAGCTAAACGCCGTTCATCTTTCGAGTGAAAAATAATTTATATATTAACACGCTTTATGCGTGTAAAAAAGCATATCAAGTCACAATCAGCATTATGACGCTTTTCAATAAAGGCTGTGTTTTTCGTTCGCTGTGCGGTCATAATGCGTCGGGCGGACAACAAAGCGTTCGGGATTTTCAAGGATCACCTTGAATTTCTTTTCGTCCTTTTGTGAAATGACAAAAGGACTGCC
>CAKSNE010000016.1 GCA_934476085.1 uncultured Eubacteriales bacterium
GCCTTATACTCATCTAAGACTTCCGCATATGTTATATCATTTATCTTGAAATCAAAAAAACTCATAGACAACTCTACATCATCTTTTAAATTTATAACATACGCAGTTTTATCATCATTAAATTTAATATCATAAACCGCATAAAGTTTTGCACGGTCATTTTCAATTTTTTCAGTTTGAAATCTTAAATAAACCTGACGAAATTTTTCGTTTTTAGTAACAAAACCGCCGGCTGAGCCGGAAGGCCATCTATCTTCATCATAAAGATAAGTGAGCAAACCTTCACTTTTGCCTTTTTCATCGCAATCCTTTATCAAATCGAAAAATTCTTCAGAAAGGTAAGGTGTTGCCATACCAACTCTTGAATGAATATGGTAGCCGCCGCAACCCATTTCTTTAAAAATTTCAATTTGACGCATTAGTTCGTCTTTGTCAAGATTAGTATTCCATGCCCAAAACGGTGCGGCTCTATATTCTTTTGGTGGGTTTTTGAAATTTTCAACTGAAAAATCCTTTTTTGACTGTGGATAAAACATAAACTTCTCCTTAAAGATTTAAAAAGTCTTTTCTGTAATCTACTTTAAAAAACTCTGCTAATTCCTTCATTTCTTCGTCTTTAATGGTGTTTTTACGAGGTAGGTGAGCGGTCAACATATAAATTTGAGCAGCCTTTTCAACAGTTTCGATAAGACCGAATGTTTCGTCTAAATCTTTGCCTGCACCGTAAATACCGTGCATACCCCATACAACAAGTCTAAACTCTTTCATCTTCTCAGCGGTTGCTTCGCCAATTGAGTTTGTTCCGCAAAGCATCCAAGGCAAAATGCCAACGCCATCAGGGAAAACAACAATACATTCAGTACACATTTCCCACAAAGTATGAGTGAATTTTTTCTCGTCCAATTCATGAACATAGTTCATAGCTAGAGTATTAGTTGGGTGAGAGTGCATTACAACACGGTTTTCAGGGTTTACTGAAAGTCTTGCAATGTGGCTCATCAAATGAGCAGGTAATTCAGAAGTGAATTTTCCGCCTGATTTATAACCCCATAAAAGTTCAGCAGTAACACCATCGTCTGCAATTTTAATGATACCTAAATTTTCTTCAGGGTCAAATTCAACATTTTTAAAATATTTACCTGTGCCTGTTACGATAAAGATTTTGCCGATTAATTCTTTTGCGTCAAAACCAAGTGGAATAGTTCTTAAAACTTTGTTAGTATCAAGGTATTCCTTAACTTCGTCAACATCGAGCATATAGCTAATGTTACCGCCGTTGCGTTCGTCCCAACCTAATCTATACATATTAGCAGTAGTTCTCATCATTTCAACTACAAAAGGTGCTTTAAATATATCTTTCATCATCTGTTCACCAAAACTTCCTTTTCATATTTAAGTATTTCTGTCAAATAGTCTTCTTTTATGCCTTCACGGGATAAGTATTCAGACCAAACTACGCCAAAAGGCATTGTTTTTAATTCTTCCTGCATTACCATAAGTTTGGTAAAGTTATTGTTCGCTTGCAATTGTTTTAGCTCATCATTTGGAGATAAAAGAGCGAATAACAATGCTTTTTGAACACTGCGAACACCTGTAACCCAAGCAGAAAGTCTGTTAATTGATGCATCAAAATAGTCAGTTGCAATCATAACTCTGTCAAGAGCGTTGTGATAAACTATTTCTTTTGCAATTTCTTTTGTTTCATCATCAAATAAAACTACATGGTCGCTGTCCCAACGAACAGGACGAGTAATATGTAACGCAATTTTATCGTTAAACAAAAGAAGTGATGAAACTTTGTCAGAAACAACTTCGGTAGGGTGGTAGTGACCGTTATCCATAAGCGGCATAATATTCTTTTGAGCAGAGTATGACAAGCAAAACTCTGATGAACCGACTGTATAGGATTCCATACCGATTCCGAAAACTTTGGATTCTAGAGTGACAAGCACCTTATCCTTATTATAAGGGATTGAAAGAATTTCATCAAGTGATTTTTTGAAATTTTTTCTAGGAGTTAATCTGTCAGCGGGAATATCTTTATAACCGTCAGGAATCCAAATATTCATAACGCAAGGTTGATTTAACTCTTTAGCAAAATATTCTGAAATTTCAATACATCTTTTGCCGTGTTCAACCCAAAACTTACGAACTTCTTCATCAGGAGAAGAAAGAGTTAAATTATCTTTAACCATTTTGTGCGAGAAGAAAGTAGGGTTAAAATCAATACCGAGATTTCTTTCTTTAGCAAATTGAACCCACTTTTTAAAGTGCTTTGGCTCAATTTTATCTCTGTCAACTCGTTCGCCGTCTTCAAAAATTGCGTAGCAAGCGTGAAGATTGATTTTGTTTTGTCCCGGTAATAGACTTAAAACTTTATCAAAATCAGCCATTAGCTCTTCAGGAGTTCTTGCTCTGCCGGGATAGTTACCTGTTGTTTGAATACCGCCGGTAAGCGGGCCGTCTTGGTCAAAACCTACAACATCGTCGCCTTGCCAGCAATGAATAGAAATAGGAACTTTTTTAAGTGTTTCTATCGCTTTTTCTGTGTCAACTCCGATTTTTGCGTAAGCTTCTTTTGCATCTTGATATTTAATCATTATTTACACCTTCCTTATATTAAATGTTGTTTTAATAAGTTCTCTTGCTGTTTTTAAATCAAAATCTTTATTGTCATAAATGATTTGTGAAATAATATTGCCTGTTGCAGTAGCTTCAACAGGCCCTGCATAAACATCTTTTTTAGTATATTTAGCGGTAAGATAATTTAGATATTCATCTTTACTGCCACCGCCGACAATTCTAATACCTGAAAAAGTTTTTCCTGTTATTTTCTCAAGTTCATCAACCGATTTTGCATAGTATTTTGCAAGCGAATGATATACGCAGTTAATTAAATCTCCAATTTCAATATCAGGTTTTTGAAGCTTATCTTTAACAGCTTCAATCATACTTTCGGGGGCTACAAATTCAGGCGAATTCACATCAACTGTTTCATAAAATGTGCTGTTTATAGCCATTTTCATCATTTCGTCGTATGTATATTTTTTGTTAAGGTTTCTGCGAATGTTTTGGAATAGCCACATTCCCATAATGTTTTTTAAAAATCTAAAACGCTTATTAATTCCGCCTTCGTTAGTAAAGTTTGCTTTCATAGCGGCTTTATTTAAAATAGCCTTTTCGTTTTCACAACCAATTAAGCTCCATGTGCCTGACGAAATAAATAACTCATCGTCTGATAACGGGCAGGCAGCAACTGCGCTTGCGGTGTCATGAGAAGGGCAGAGAATAACAGTTGAATTAAAGCCGACCTTATTTTGAATTTCTTTTGAAAATTCGTCGACAGGTGTTGACGGCATAAAAAGTTCTTTAAAAAGTTCTTTTTTTAATCCTAATTTTTCAATGATTTCAAAATCCCAATCAAATTTATCAGCATCTAAAAGCCCAGTTGTAGATGCGTTTGTATATTCTTTTTTAATTTTGCCCGTTAATTTAAAGGATAAGTATTCAGGTATCATTAAAAAATGTTCAGCCTTTTCAAGTCTGCCTTTTTGCTTATCATCAAAAAGCTGAAAAATAGTATTAAAGTTTTGCATTTGAATACCTGTTTTGCTATAAAGACTATCAAAGGGAATTAAATTAGTAACTTCCTTTGCACTTTTTTCTGTTCTTAAATCACGGTAGCAGTATGCCGGTAAAATTTCATTACCGGATTTATCAATCAAAACATAATCAACGCCCCAAGTATCAATTGAAACACTAACAGGAATTTTATTTATTTGTTTACATTGCTTAATTCCGTTAATAACCTCATTTGTAAGGTGTTTAATATCCCAAGTGAGCGTGCCGTTATCGTTAGTAAGATTGTTTTCAAAACGATAAATTTCTTCAAGTTTTAAAATGTCGTTTTCAATTGAACCTAATATGTGTCTTCCGCTTGAAGCACCAATATCAACTGCAAGATAATAATGCAAAAATAAAACCTCCTTTAAATACCTTAATCTACTGTGATTATAGCATTTAAAGAAGGTGTTTTAAAGAACCCTATTTGCATAAAAAGTGTCCTTATTTGCAAGTTCTGTATTCTCTTGGGGTTTTATTAAATTCTTTAGCAAAAATTTTATGAAAATAGCTTAAATTATCATAACCTACTGTTACGCCGATATCTGAAATTTTTGCGTTTGAATTTTTAAGCAAAAAAGCTGCTTTTGACAGTCTTTTTTCTTGAACTAATTCGGTATAGGTTTTTCCGGTTTTCTTTTTTATCTCTCTTGATAACCAATATATATCATAATGAAGTTTATTCGATATTTCTGTTAAACTGCCGTCTGCGTAATGTTTTTCTATATATTTTAAAACTTCAAAGATAGCTTCTTGTTCTGCATTATTTACTTTAAGTCTATCAGTATAATTCATTAATTGCATAAAAAGCAGTCCCATAGTGGTTTGATTTATTTTACGCTTGTTTTGAGTGTTATGAATTAATGTGTAAATAAGATTTTCAACTAAATTTTGTATTGGCAGAATATCAGCTACTTTAAAATGAAGATAGTTTGAATTACTGTTTCCGTTTAAAAGACAGTCAACAACAAAATTTCTAAGCGGAGTTTCTTCTTCTCCGAGTAAATAAAGCATTTGTTCAAAAAACTGCGGTAGAATAATAAAATTAACCGCAATATCATTTTTATCAGCCTTTTTAATCTCTTGTTTTACATTTTGGTTTAAAAACAATAATTCGCCTGTTTCCAGTGTTAATTTTTCTCCGTTTATTATATGAGTTGTTTTACCAGAACACATATAAACCACTTCAATATAATCGTGAGTGTGTTTTGGAAAATCAATAAACCTAGTGTGTTTTCTTACAGTAATTAATTTACCGTCAGCTAGAAGTTTTTCGCTGTTTATTATATTGTTTTTCCCGTTCATATATAATGAAAGATCAATATCGTTTCCGTTTAAAATTGCTTTTTCTTCATCTGTGATAGGGGAAAGAGCGTCTAATATTTCTTTACAAATCATTGTTTTTTCACCTGCCTGACAAAGTTATTATAACATTATCAAAACTTTCTTGCAACAAAAAATCCCGATGAATTAACATCGAGATTTTTTGTAGTTAATTTAATATTTATTTCTCAATTGAGTCTGTTTTAAATACAAATCTTGAAATACCGTCCATATCATCAGAGATACCGCCGAATGATTTATAATTTTTAGAAACATCAATTGTAGCTTTTACTCTTTCGTAAACATCTTTTACATCGCCGTTTATAGCATCGGTAATTTTCTTAATTCCTTTTTCGTTGAACTCTTTAAGTCCGTCTGAAAGTTGCATTGAACCGTCTTTAAGCTGTTTAACGCCGTTAACTAATTTACCGCTGCCGTTTTTAAGGGTTGTAATACCGTTATAAAGTTGAACAGTACCGTTTGCTAATTGTGAGCTACCGTTTTTAAGTTGGTAAGCACCGTTTTTAAGTTGGTAAGCACCGCTATAAGCGGAAGATACACCGTCAGTATACTGACCTAAACCTTTATAGAATTTATTGTAGCTATCAAGTTGAGCTTTTAAACCTTTAAGACTTGAAGCACCGTTTTTGGCAGTGTTTACTGCAGTTTCAATTTGAGCTTTTACATCAGCTGAATTCATATTTTGTTCGATTAATTCATTTATCTTTGAGTCGGTAGTTGAATCAATTTTAGATTTAATTGCCGATGAATTCATTTGCTGCTCAACTGCACCGTCAATTTGTGCTTGCGTAGTAGTGTCAATTAAACCTGCTTCAACAGCTTGTTTATATTGATCATAAGTATAACCGAGTTTTTGTAAAACTCCTTTTAAAACTTCTTCTCTTACAGCAACTTCAACTTGAGTTTTAATTGTACCTTTTTGAGCGTTAACAGTTTCAGTAACTTTTGTTTTAGCTTGTGATGTTGCATATGCTCTGATTTTTGCTTCGCTTAATGAATCAATAGCTTTATCAAGAACACTTGAGTAATTTGAAATAGTTAATTTATCAACTGAAAGTCCTGATGTTGCAATTTGTTCGTTAGCAGCTTTAAGTAAAGTTTCAAATACTGTTTTAGCTCCTTGATTTAGTTCATTGTTGTTAGCTTTTAACTGACCTAAACCTGAATATAATGAATTAATACCGCTATATAACTGGCTTGAACCGTTTTTAAGGTCTTTAGAACCGTCTTTAAGTTTTCCGGCACCTTTTGAAAGTGTTTTGATACCTTTAATTAAATCGCTTGATTTATCAAGTAATGTTGAAACACCGTCATAAAGTTTTGAAGAACCGTCAAGAAGCTGATCCATAGCGTCTGTTAATTCGTCAATAGAATCTGTTAATTCATCAACTTTATCAGTAGCTTTGTCAGAATCAATCTCGTTAAACATTTCGTTTGTTGCAACAGAAAGGGTAGTGCTTAATTCAAAATCTTTAACATCTGCTGTGATTTCTACATATTCAGGAATATCAAGATCACTCTTATTAATGTTAAGGTTTTCTTGCATACCAGGCATTGCAAAGCCTACTACGATTGTTTTATCACCGTCATTGATAATTTTACCGTTTGAAATTTTAACATTAGAGAAAATGTCGTTATCAAGAATTGTGCCGGTAAGCATTACATAAGGAACATAAATTTTTGTTTTTACGCCATTGATAACTTTTTCTTCATATTGACGGTTATCATAGTCAAATCTCATTGTAACTTTACCGCTTTTACCTGCTAAATCTTCGGCAGAAATATCTTCGCCGTCTAATTGGTAGCTGATAGCTACATCAACAGGAAGCTCTTTATCAATTGAACCTTCATAATAAATATCATTTCCGTCTGCATCCCAAACTCTTGCACCGTCAGAGTCCATGGTATACTTTTGGTCGCCTTTAACATTTTTAATATTTTCAAGATTTGTTCTGTCAGCGATTGTTTTTTCTTTTGTTGCGTTTTTAATCCAATCAGAAACAATGATTTTGTTAATTGAGCCATCGGCTTTAGTCATAACATAAACAGTTTCTTCTTTGCTTATTTTATCGTCGCTATCACTGTTAGTTTTTTTAGTTTCTTCTGTTTTAGCAGAAGTATCGACTTTGCTTTCAGTGTTATCGTTGCCTGAGTTTAAAGCTAAAACTCCGGCACTGCCTGTTACAATGCTTAAGCAAAGTACAGATACAATAATTTTTTTCAATTTACTATTCATAATCAAACATTCTCCTTTTTAGCTTTAGGTAACATACCGATTGTTGTTTTACAAATAACCTTATCAAATAGTACAAATAATGCCGGTAATATGAATATTACACAAACCATACTAATTAATGCACCTCTTGACATTAAGATACAAAGTGAACTAATCATATCAACATTTGAGTAAACCGCAACGCCGAATGTAGCAGCGAAAAATCCTAATGCACTAACTACGATTGAAGGAATAGAAGTTGAAAGAGCTATGATGATAGCTTCTTTTTTATCCTGTCCTCTTGAGCGTTCTCGTTTATATCTTGTAGTCATCAAAATTGCGTAGTCAACCGTTGCACCAAGCTGAATTGTACTTATACAAATAGGGGCTATAAACGGTAGACTCGTTCCGAGCATTGACGCTAAACCTAAGTTAATAAATATAGCAAGTTCGATTACTGCACAAAGAATAATCGGTAAAGTAATAGATTGTGTTACACAAAGTATAATTACGAATATTGCTACAATTGAAATAGCGTTTACAACTTTAAAGTCTTTATCGGTAATTTCGATAAGGTCTTTAGTACAAGGACCTTCACCGATAAGCATTGCTGATTTATCATACTTTTTAATAACACTTTGTAATTCATCACATTGTTTGTTTACCTCGTCAGATGCGGTAGCATATTCAGAGTTAATAAGTATTAGTCGATAATCACCGCTGATAAATATATCTTTAATATCTTGTGGTATCATTTCTTCAGGAACTAAAGAACCGACAACCGATTCAAGTGATAAAGCATATTTAACACCATCGGTTTTTTCAATGTCTTTAATCATTGATTTAGTATCTTTTTGTGATAATTTAGAGTCAGCTAATACCATATGAGTAGCACCGACTTTAAACTTCTCGGAAAGTTTTGTATTAGCAATGATACAATCCATATCTTTAGGTAAAGATTCTGATAATTGATAGTAAACTTCGTTGTTTGTTTTTTGATAGAAATAATAAGCAGGAGCTATAGCTACTAAAAAGATAATTACAAAGATAAAAGCTCTTTTAATAACGAAGTTAGACATTTTCTTCATATTTGGTATAAGTGATTTATGTTTTGTTTTTTCAATCGCTTTATCAAATACAAGAATTAAAGAAGGGAGAAGTGTTACACAACTTATAACACCTAAAATAACACCTTTAGCCATTACAATACCAAGGTCAAGACCAAGTGTGTAGCTCATAAAGCAAAGTGCTAAAAATCCTGCAACGGTTGTAATTGAACTACCGATTACTGAAGAAATAGTAGCTTTGATTGCGTGAGCCATTGCTCGTTTTTTATCGTTATCATATCTTACTTTTTGCTCTGAATAACTGTGCCACAGGAAGATGGAATAGTCCATTGTAACCGCTAACTGTAACACCGCCGCCAGTGCTTTGGTAATATATGAAATTTCACCAAAGAATACATTTGAACCTAAGTTAAGTACAATTGCTATACCGATACTTGCAAGGAATATAAATGGAATTAAATAAGAATCCATAAATACCATCATTACAATTGTTGAAAGTGCAACTGCAATTGCAACATATATAGGTTCTTCTTGTTCGCACAAATCTTTTAAGTCGGTAACAAGTGCCGACATACCCGAAACAAAGCATTGTTTTCCGCAGATTGAGCGAATATCTTTAATAGCTTCCATAGTTTCATCAGCTGATGTAGTGGTATCAAAGAAAATAGCTACCATTGTTGCATCATCAGAATTAAATGCTTGATAAATTTTATCCGGTAACATTTCTTTTGGAACACTGATATCCATTATATCGCTGTACCATAAAGCTGTTTCAACATGGTCAACTTTTTCAATTTTTTCTTTTACTTTAACAACATCTTTATCATCCATACCTTCAAAGATTACAAATGAGAAAGCACCTTTGCCAAAGTCATCAAGTAAAATGTTTTGACCTTTCATTGTTTCAATGTCGCTAGGCAAATAGTCAAGCATATCATAATTAATTCTTGTTCCCATTATTCCGAAAACAGACGGAATAAGAAGCAACAGAGAAATAATTATTATCGGAATACGCATTTTAACTATCGCTTTTGAGAATTTTATCATATCCCTTTACTCTCCTTTAAAATAAATTTAAATTAACTGTTACCACATAAATGAAAACTGTATCGTTTGCATTTAAGCGTTAAATCAATTGTTTTTTTGTCAGCGTGACCTTCAGCGGTGTAAGGTATAGACTGAACGAGTGTTACAAGATTACCTTTTATTACACAGTGTCCTTTGTTATCAATAGTTCCTTCAAAGGCATTGTGTTTACCTAAAATGTTTAAATATCCGGTTAAATTTCCGTCTTTATTAAAAACTTCAATTGTTCCGTTTTTTTGACCAAGCAATGTTTTTAATGCAACATTATAAGTGTAATCCGCCAATTTTTTCACCACCTATTTAGGTTTCTAAAAATATTATAGTAGCAACTAAAAAATAATAAATGGTCAAATTGTATACATTTGTGTAATAATAGGACAAAAAGCGGTCAAGTGTGTAACAAATTCATAAAAATAATTCTTGAAAAATTTAATGGACAACTGTATAATGAATTTATCAGGAGAGTGAGAGTTTATGAAACATGAAGTTACTTCCTTAAATACTAAAAAAACATTAGCTGCATCACTAAAAAAATTTATGAATAAAAAGCCTCTTTCAAAAATCACTGTAAGTGAAATTGTAGCCGATTGCAAAGTTAACAGAAAAACTTTTTATTATCATTTTGAAGATATCTATGCACTTTTAAAATGGATGCTTGAAGAAGAAGCAATTGAAGTTGTAAAAAACTTTGATTTAATTGTTGATTATGAAGAAGCTATGATTTTTGTTATTGATTATGTTAATGAAAATCAACATATTCTAAGCTGTGCTTATGATTCAATGGGTAGGGAAGAAATGAAACGATTCTTTTTTGCCGATTTAATCGGAGTTATGGAAAAGGTAATTGACGGTGCTGAAAAAGAATATGATTGTAAGATGCAAGAAGATTATAAAAAGTTTGTTTGTAATTTTTATACCGAAGCTATTACAGGAATGTTAATTGATTGGCTAAAGGATAAGTCAGTCAGAGATAAGGAAAAAACAATTAATTATTTGTCTACTATTTTTCATTCTTCACTTGGAGATGTTATTAAAAACGCTCCAAAAGAATAATACATATATAAAGCCGCTTTATTTCAAGCGGCTTTTATTGTTAATAAACTTTAAATTTTAAAATTAATAATTGCGTTTTTATAATGATTATGGTATAATTATCAAATAATTATAAAATGGTATTAGTATGTAGATTTTCGGAGTTTTTATGATAATTTTAGGTATTGATCCGGGCTATGCAATAGTTGGTTACGGAGTAATTGAGTATAAAGCAAATAAATTTAATGTAATTAATTACGGCGCTATTACAACATCTAAAGATGATAACTTAAATGACCGTCTTTTACAGATATATAATCAGCTTGTAACTATTATTGATACTTATAAACCTGAATGTTTATCAATCGAAAAATTATTTTTTAATACTAATGCTACTACCGCAATCGGCGTTGCTGAAGCTAGGGGTGTTTGTATTTTAGCTGCAAAACAAAGAAACATGACTGTTTCCGAGTATACACCGTTACAGGTAAAGCAGGCGGTAACAGGCTATGGTAAGGCTATTAAACAACAGGTTCAGGAAATGACAAGAATGCTTTTAAATTTGCGTTCGGTTCCAAAACCTGATGATACCGCCGATGCATTGGCACTTGCAATTTGTCACGCTCATTCAGCCGGTTCATTAGCGGAAAAATTAAAGAATATAAAGTAATTTTAACGGAGTAATATTATATGATTTATTCATTAAACGGAAAACTTACATATTCCGACCCGACAACAGCCGTTGTTGAATGCGGCGGCGTCGGTTATGGTTGCAGAGTTACTTATAACACTTTGCAAAGACTTCCTGATATCGGTCAAAATGTTTTGTTATATACTTATTTAAATGTAAGAGAAGATGCAGTTGATTTATTCGGTTTTTTTGAAAAAGAAGAGCTTGAGTGTTTTAAACTGCTTATTACTGTAAACGGTGTCGGACCAAAAGCGGCAATTGCCATTTTGTCGGAATTATCGCCAAACTCGCTTAGAGTTGCAATTTCACAAAGCGATACTAAAACTATTACCAGAGCACAGGGTGTTGGACCTAAAATGGCTCAAAGGATTGTTTTAGAACTTAAAGACAAAGTCGGTGTAGCGATTTCGGATGAAGACGATAACGGTGTTTCGGTTTCTTCTGTCAGCTCATCTGATAGCAAAAATGAAGCTGTTTCTGCACTCGTTGCTCTTGGTTATTCACAATCTGAAGCACAAAAGGCAATTTCAAATTGTGATTTAACAAAAGATACCGAACAGATTATTAAAGATGCTTTAAAATATTTATTTTAATTTAGAGGAAATATAATGAATGATATGGATTTTGAAAATCGCATAGTTTCTACTGAGTTTACTGAAAATTCAGATGCTGATATTGAAGTTTCACTTCGTCCTAAAACTCTTGATGAATATATCGGTCAAGATAAGGTTAAAGAAAACTTATCAATATATATGAATGCATCTAAAAACAGGGGCGAGTCATTAGACCATGTTTTGCTTTATGGCCCACCGGGACTTGGTAAAACAACTCTTTCGGGAATTATTGCGAATGAAATGGGAGTAAATCTTCGTGTTACTTCCGGTCCTGCAATTGAAAAGCAGGGAGATTTAGCGGCATTACTTACAAACTTACAGCCGGGTGATGTTTTGTTTATTGATGAAATTCATCGTCTTTCACGTTCGGTTGAAGAAATTTTGTATCCTGCTATGGAAGATTACAGCCTTGATATTATTATAGGCAAAGGTCCGTCGGCAAGGTCTATAAGACTTGATTTGCCGAAATTTACGCTTATCGGTGCGACTACTCGTTCAGGTCAGCTTACCGCACCGCTTCGTGATAGATTTGGTATTTTACTTCGACTTGAACTTTACTCGCCTGAAGAATTATCAGAAATTGTGTTGCGTTCAGCAGGTATTTTAGGTGTTGATGTTACAAAAGACGGAGCACTTGAAATAGCTTCTCGCTCACGCGGTACACCGAGAATTGCAAACAGACTTTTAAAACGTGTTAGAGATGTTGCTGAAGTGCAATATGACGGTGTAATTACTGAAGAAGTAGCAATTGATGCGTTAAATAGATTTGAGATTGATGAACTCGGTCTTGATGAATTTGACAGAAGATTGTTGAATACAATTATTACAACTTATAATGGCGGTCCTGTCGGTCTTGAAACGCTGGCGGCTGCTTTAAATGAAGAAACTGTAACAATAGAAGATGTTTATGAGCCTTATCTAATGCAAATCGGCTTTTTATCAAGAACTGCCAGGGGCAGATGTGTAACTGATTTAGCTTATAAACACTTAGGACTTACAAAAAACGGACAGATAACATTTTAACTTAAAAGGGGATTATTTTTATGGGTAGATTATTCGGAACTGACGGTGCAAGAGGCGTTGCTAATGTTGAGCTTACAGCTGAGCTTGCTATGAAAATCGGCAGAGCGGCTGCTGAAGTGCTTTCAAAACATACTGATAAAAAGCCTGAAATTTTAATAGGTAAAGATACCAGAATTTCTTGCGATATGTTAGAAGCAGCTTTGGTTGCAGGTCTTTGTTCTTTCGGCGCAGATGCTGTAACAGTAGGTGTTGTACCAACTCCTTGTACTGCATTTTTAATAAAAGAATTAAATTGCAGTGCAGGTATTATGATTTCAGCTTCACATAATCCATTTGAATATAACGGAATTAAACTTTTTGATAAAGACGGCTACAAACTTCCTGACAGTCTTGAAGAAGAAATAGAAGCTATTGTTCTTGACAGAAAAGATGAAGCAGAGCTTCCGAAAAATGAACATATCGGTTTTGTTCGTGATAGAAGAGATGCAGTTGATTTATACATAAATCATTTAACTTCAACTATTGATGTTGATTTAAAAGGTTTAAAAGTTGCTTTTGACTGTGCAAACGGTGCTTCTTCTGTTACCGCTGAAAAAGTGTTTACTTCACTTGGTGCAGATTGTTCATTTATGAGTAAAGAGCCTAATGGAATTAATATTAATGATAATTGCGGTTCAACTCATCTTGAAAATTTACAGAAATATGTTGTTGATAATAAATGTGATTTAGGTATTGCTTTCGATGGCGATGCTGACAGATGTTTGGCAGTTGATAACGAGGGTAATGTTGTTGATGGCGATATGATTATTGCTATTTCAGCTTACGATTTAAAACAAAGAAATAAACTTACAAATAACACAGTTGTAATGACTGTTATGACTAATATCGGTTTCTTTAAATTTGCCGAAAAAGAAGGAATTGATGTTGTAGCAACTAAAGTAGGCGACCGTTATGTTCTTGAAGAAATGAGAGCAAAAGGTTATATTATCGGCGGTGAACAATCAGGACATATTATCTACCTTGAACACGCTTCAACAGGCGACGGTCAATTGTCAGCTATTCAGTTACTTGCTACTATGAAAAGAACAGGTAAATCACTTAAAGAACTAGCTTCAATTATGGAGCAGTTTCCACAAGTTTTAGTAAATATTAAGGTAACAAAAGAAATTAAAGATAAATATGCCGATGATGAAAATGTAATCAAAGCTATTAAAGCTGTTGAAGAACAACTCGGCGATAACGGCAGAGTTTTAGTTCGTGCATCAGGTACTGAGCCTTTAATCAGAGTTATGATTGAAGGTAAAAACACTGATGAAATTCAAAAACAGGCAGAATTTATTGCAGAAAAAATCAAAAATCTTTAAGGAGTAAATTTTGAGATATTCAAAAGATTGGATTGATTATGAATTGCTTGATTGTTCTTATGGAGAACGGTTAGAGCGTTGGGGCGATATTATTTTAATTCGTCCTGACCCGCAGGCAATTTTTAAAACAGAAAGAAAAGACCCACGCTGGAAAAATGCACATGCCAGATATTTGCGTAGTAAAAGCGGTGGCGGACATTGGGAAACTTATAAAAAAGTGCCTGATGTTTGGAGTATTAAGTATAAAGATTTAACCTTTAATTTAAAACCAATGGGTTTTAAACATACAGGTCTTTTTCCGGAACAAGCGGTTAATTGGGATACAATGAGCGAGATTATTCGCTCATCTGATAAGCCGTTTAAAGTGTTAAATTTATTTGCTTATACCGGTGGTGCAACGCTCGCTTGCCTTAATGCAGGTGCAGAAGTTACCCATGTTGACGCTTCAAAAGGTATGGTGAATTGGGCAAAAGATAATGCAAAGGTGTCTGGCCTTGCCGATAGACCTGTAAGATGGCTTGTTGATGACTGTAAAAAGTTTGTCGAGCGTGAAATTCGCCGAGGAAAAAAGTATCACGGTATTATTATGGACCCACCTTCTTATGGCAGAGGACCGGGCGGCGAAGTTTGGAAAATTGAAGATGAAATTTTTGATTTAGTTTCACTTTGCAATAAAATCTTGGAAGATGACGCTAAATTTTTCTTGATAAATTCTTATACTGCGGGACTTTCACCTGCTGTTATGGAATATGTTTTAGGCGTTACGATTATGAAAAACCGCAAGGGCGAGATTAAGTTTGATGAAATAGGCTTACCTGTTACATCAACAGGTCATATTTTGCCTTGCGGCTCTAGTGCAATGGCTATTATGTAATTTGAAAGGGTAAAAAATTGAGTTTTATTGAAGTAAAAAATATTGTTTTTTCCTATGAAGAAGGTGATGAAATTTTAAAAGATTTCTCGCTTTCTATTGAAAAAGGCTCGTTTGTTGCTATTTTGGGGCATAACGGCTCGGGAAAATCAACTCTTGCAAAGCTTTTAAACGGTCTTAATCTTCCTGATAGCGGTAAAGTTTTAATTGATGGTATTGATACTGCCGATGAAGAAAAAGCTATGGATATTCGTAATAAAGTCGGACTTGTTTTTCAAAATCCCGATAACCAAATTGTTGCGACAATTGTTGAAGAAGATGTGGCTTTTGGTCCTGAAAATTTAGGACTGGATAGAAAAGAGATAAGAAAACGAGTTGATGAGTCTTTAGAAGCTGTTGGAATGCTGGAATATATGCGTCATGAGCCGCATAGACTTTCAGGCGGTCAAAAACAGCGTGTTGCGATTGCGGGTATTCTTGCGATGCAACCTGAATGTGTTGTATTTGATGAACCTACTGCAATGCTTGACCCTAGGGGCAGAAAAGATGTAATGAGTATTATAAAGAAATTAAATAAAGAAATGGGTAAAACCGTTGTCCTTATTACTCATTATATGGACGAGGCTACAAAAGCCGATAGGGTAGTTGTTATTGACAGCGGTAAAATTATTGCTGACGGCAAACCTAAAAAAGTTTTTAATGAAGTTGAGTTGCTTAAAAATGTAGGACTTGATGTTCCGCAACCAACTGAGCTTATATATAAATTAAAAAAAGCGGGAGTTGCATTTGACGATGGCATTATTCATGCCGATGAATGTGTTGAAGCAATATCCAAGGCTTTGGAGGATTAATTTTGGCAATTATCAAAACAAAAGACTTGAATTTTGTTTATTCTGAAAAAACGCCTTTTGAAATGGCGGCACTTAAAAATGTTAATATTGAAATCGAAGAAGGCGATTTTGTTGGTATTATCGGCCATACAGGCTCCGGTAAATCAACTTTAGTTCAACATTTAAACGGACTTATTAAGCCAACTTCGGGACAAATTTTCTTTGAAAATGAAGATATTTGGTCGGATGAGAAAAAAATTAAAGATTTATGCTTTAAAGTTGGTTTGGTTTTTCAGTATCCCGAATATCAGCTTTTTGATGCAACTGTTGAAAGCGATATTGCTTTTGGCCCCAGAAATATGGGACTTGATGAAAACGAGATTAAAGAGCGTGTTCAAATGGCAGCTCATTATGTAGGACTTGATAATGAACTTTTGCAAAAATCTCCGTTTGATTTGTCGGGCGGTCAAAAACGCCGTGCAGCATTAGCAGGTGTTCTTGCAATGAAACCAAAGGTATTAATTCTTGATGAGCCTACCGCAGGACTTGATCCAATTGGTCGAGATACTATTTTAGAGCGAATCGGTGATTTTAGAAGAGAAAGCAACACTACCGTTTTATTGGTTTCTCACTCAATGGAAGATGTTGCAAAAGTAGCCGATAAAGTTCTTGTTATGAATAATGGCGAAGTTGCTATGTATGACACAGTAGAAAAAGTATATTCTCATGGTGAAGAGCTTCATAAAATGGGACTTAATGTTCCACATATTACAAAGGTTGTAATGGGACTTAGAAAAAAAGGTATTGATGTTCCTAATAATATTTATACTGTTGATAAGGCTTATGAATATATACTTAACCTCTTTAAAAAAGGAGGTAAGTTATGTTAGATAATATTACTTTCGGTCAGTATTATCCCGGTAAATCAATTATTCATAAATTAGATTCAAGATTTAAACTTGTTTTAACTATTGCTTTAATTGTAGTTACTTTTGTTGCCGGTAACTTTTACTCTTTAGGACTTGTTACTGTTGCAACTGTATTTATAATGATTTTTTCAAAAATACCTGTTAAAATGTATTTAAAAACACTTAAATCAATATGGTTTTTTATAATTTTGACCGCTGTTTTAAATATATTTTTTATTAGAACAGGTAATGTAGTATTAGAATTTTGGAAAATATCAATTTTTGATGACGGTCTAAAAAAGGCTGTGTTTATAGCAGTTAGAATTGTGTTGTTGCTTATTGTTAGTTCAGCATTAACTTATACCACAACACCGACTTCACTTGCCGATGCTATTGAAAGTCTATTAAAACCGCTAACGAAAATAGGTATTAATACTCATACATTTGCTATGATGATGACTATTGCGTTAAGATTTATTCCTACTTTGATTGAAGAAACAGGTAAGATAATGAATGCGCAAAAGGCAAGGGGAGCAAGTATGGAAGACGGCTCTATTATCAAACGAATTAAAGCCGTTATTCCGATTTTAATTCCGCTTTTAGCAAGTTCCATTCGCAGAGCGACAGAGTTAGCCGACGCTATGGAGTGTCGTTGTTACAATGGCGGAAGTAATAGAACAAGACTTAATGTTATGAAAAGTTCAACTCGTGATTATGTTGCTTTATTGCTTTTTGTCTTGATTTTAACAGGTGTAATTTTGCTTAATATTTTTATCTAAGGAGATTTTGATTAATGCCGAGATTTTTAATGAAAATTAAATATGACGGTACTAATTATCACGGTTGGCAGGTTCAGCCTAACGGAATAACTGTTCAAGAAGAAGTTCAAAATGCACTTGAAAATATTTTGAAAATAAGACCGAATGTTACAGGTTGTTCTCGTACCGATAGCGGAGTTCACGCTAAAGAATATTGCTTTCATTTTGACGCTGATTGCAATATTTCCGAAAGTGGTTTTGTAAACGCTATGAATACAAAATTACCTCAAGATATTGCCGCTTTTGATTGTAAAATAACAGACAGTGATTTTCATTCAAGGTATTCGGTAAAATCAAAAAAATATGAATATTATTTTTTTGACGGCGAAACAAGAAACCCGTTTTATTCAAAATACAGTTGGTTTGTAAAAAACAAACTTGATGAAAGTGAGCTTAATTTTGCAGCTAAACAATTTATTGGAAAATATGATTTTTCCGGCTTTTGTTCAAGCGGCTCAAGTGTTACAGATACCACTAGGGAAGTATTTGATGCCGGCGTTAAAAGACAAGGTAATTTAGTTGTATTTTACGTTGAAGCCGATGGTTTTTTGTATAATATGGTTAGAATTATGGCGGGAACGATTTATTATGTATCAATCGGTAAAATAAAACCTGATGAAATAAAGAATATTATTTTGTCAAAAGAAAGGGATAAAGCAGGTAAAACTGCCCCACCAAACGGATTGTTTTTATCAAAGGTAAATTATTAAAAGGAATGTGTTTTTTATGGATGAAAAAAGACGAGTGCCAAAGCGCAAGGGTAAATCTTCTTATAAAAAACTGAATATTAAAGATAAAAGAAAACAGCATAATGCTGCAACTGATTCTCAAGAGATAAAACCATCAGTAATGAAAAAAGTAAATGACTTTAAAGCCAGTGGTTTAACGCTTTTAAAAGGTAAAAAAGATGAGAAAAAGTTTAAAGTCAATTTAAGATGGATTGTTTCTGTTGTAGTAGCGATTGTTGTTATTTTTTCTATTGTTATTGTTTGTAATTCGCCGACAGGCGTTGTTGAATATATCAGTTCTAAAATTGCTCTTTCTAAATCAGGCGGCTCTTTCCCGATTGAAGATAATTTTAGTTCCGGCAGAAAGATTTATTATTCAAACGGTAGCCTTTTAGTAGTTACAGAATCTGATTTAAAGTGTTTTAATAAAACAGGTAATCTTATTTATTCAAGACCTCATGGTTTTTCCGATCCTGTTGTTAAAACTTCAAAAATCAGAACTT
Source organism: uncultured Eubacteriales bacterium (assembly GCA_934476085.1). Lineage (GTDB taxonomy): Bacteria > Bacillota > Clostridia > Oscillospirales > Acutalibacteraceae > RUG11462. Next base: position 18,716 of record CAKSNE010000016.1, read on the forward strand.
TAATTTATGGATTAAATGATTCTCATTATAGAATAGAAACCCCTGAAGAAGAGGTTATTTCAAAGAAAACCGAAAATAATATGGCAGTAATTTCAGGCGATATTGCTAATAACGGTGAATATGTTTTAGCAACAGAAGCTAATGAAGATATTGCTTTAGTGACCGCTTTTTCAAAAGACGGTGCGGAAACTTTTAAATATCATTCAGTTAATAATTATGTAACTAACGTTAGTATCAGCGATAACGGCAGCCGACTTTGTGTTGTGTCATTATCAACGAAAAATGCGGAATTTGTTTCAAAAATAATGATTTTTAATACTGATGAAACAAAACCGTTTTACACAAAAGAATTAAAAGGAGAAGTAGTTTACGAAGCTTCATATTCAGATTCAAAGAATTTATGTGTTTTAACAAATAAACAATATATGAATATTGATGATGAAGTTACAAGTACATTTAAGTATAATCCTGAATTTCTTAATAAATTTGAAATTTCCGATAAATATATCATTTTATATAATACTGCTGATAGTAATTCTACAAAAGGTAATATTTATGTGCTTTCAAAAAGCGGTGAGCAAGAGGCAAAATTCTCGATTGAGAACAACGTTTCGGATGTTTCTGTTTATAACGGAAGTATTTTTACTCTCGGTGAAAAAGTTATAGAATATGATTTTGAAGGCAAAAGAATTAAAAGCAGTAAAATCAGTAACGGTGCGTTAAAAATTTCAGCCTTATCCGGAGGCGTAGCCGTTCTTTATCCGTCTAAAGTTGATTTTATTAAGGAGGGATAAATTGTATATAATTATTGACCTTGTAATTGTTTTAATAATTGCATTATTTGTGGCTTTTGGCATAAGAAAAGGCTTTGCCAGAACCTTAGTTGAAGCAATCGGCTATATTTTAGCTGTTATGATAGCTTTTTCGGTGGGAGAATATACCGCAAATTATGTTTATGAAAATAATATAAAAAAATCTGTTGTAAGCTCTGTTTCTGATGTTGCAGACAACGTTACAGGTGATACTGAAAAAGCGGCAAAGGAAAGTGTTGATAAAATTTGGAACTCTATTCCGCCTTATGTTTCTGCTTTTTCGGGTATAACAGGATTGGATAAGGACAGCATTTCAGACTATCTTGATAGTTATTCTTTAAAAAATGATGAAACTATCGAGTCGGTTGCAAATTCTGTTTCTGAAAATGTAATTAAACCGATTGTTGTATCTTCAATAAAATTTGTGGTTTCAATAGTTTTAATTATTGTGTTATTATTTATAGTAAAACTTTTAGCCAGATTAATAGGCGGTTTGTTTAATAAATCTGTTTTTCGCGGACTTAATCGCTTTTTAGGGGGCATTGCCGGTTGTGCTAAAGGTATGATAATAGTGTTAATGTTTGTTGCACTTTTAACTATGCTTTTACCGATATTTAATAATGAAATATCTATTATTTCACCTGAAAATATTGATAAAACATATATTTATAAGTTGTTTTATAATGTGTGCAACAGTTTTTAAAAAGGGGGATGTAAATTGGATATAAAAAGTAATGACGATAGAATTTTTACAGTGCCGAATGTTTTAACTATTTTTAGAATATTGTTATCTCCGGTATTTGTTTTTTTGTATTTTTTTAAATTTGAATATCATTATCTTTACGCAACAGGCGTTTTATTGCTTTCCGGATTAACAGATGTTTTGGATGGTGTTATTGCCAGAAAATGCAATCTTATTACTACACTCGGAAAAATACTAGACCCTTTTGCCGATAAATTAACACAAGCTGTTATTATAGTTTGTTTAACAATTAACCATTACAATGATCAAAATTCATTTTTGTTATATGTATTAATTCTTTTGTTTGCAAAAGAATTTACTATGATGCTTGGTGCAATTGTATTGTTTAAAAGCGGTACAAGACCGTCAGAATCAAAATGGTGGGGCAAACTTGGAACTGTTATGATCTATGTATTATTCATTTCAACTTTGCTTCAAGATATTTTAACAACAAAGTATATATCCGTTATTGCAATTAATGTTATCTGCGTTATAACTGCTATTTGTTTAGTATTTTCTTTGTTCAATTATTATCCTGTTTTCAAAGATATACAAAACGGAGAATATAAATTTGATAAGGAATCACATTCTAAAGAATGATTTTAATTTTATTACCCCTTAGAGAAAGGAAAAAATTTAATGAAATTATGTAGCAAATGCAAAGAAAGACCTGCGGTTGTATTTATTACACGTGTTGAAGGTGATAAAACATATCCGGAAGGTTATTGCCTTAAATGTGCTAAGGAACTTAATATTGGACCGATAAACGATATGCTTAAAAGCATGAATATTCCGGAAGATGCAATGGGCGAATTAAATGAAAGCTTAAGTGATGTTATGGATGGCATCATTGATGAAGAAACTGGCGAGATTAATGAAGAAGCCGTAAATGAAAAGCTAGATGAGTTTATTCCCGGCGGTGCGGCTACTTTTCCATTTTTAAAAAATCTTTTCCCTGAAAAACAAGCTGAAAACACAGATGGTGCAATAGACGCTGAAGTTAAACAGGATAATGATAAAAAAGCAGAGAAAAAAGCTCAAAAAAGACCTAGAAAGTTTAAATTTTTGGAAGGCTATTGTACTAACCTAACTCGCAGAGCCGCAGAAGGTTTGATTGATAGAATTATCGGCAGAGAAAGAGAAACTTACAGAGTTATTCAAATTTTAAGCCGCCGTTCTAAAAACAATCCTTGTCTAATCGGTGAGCCGGGTGTAGGTAAAACAGCTATTGCTGAAGGCTTGGCTTTAAAAATTGCTAATGGTGATGTTCCTGCTAAGCTTCTTGATAAACAGCTTTATTTGTTAGACCTTACTTCTTTGGTTGCCGGCACTCAATTTAGAGGTCAGTTTGAAAGCAGAGTTAAGGGCTTAGTTGAAGAAATTAAAGCTGCCGGAAATGTAATTTTATTCATTGATGAAATTCATAATTTGGTTGGCACAGGCGATTCCGAAGGAACAATGAATGCCGCTAATATTTTAAAACCGGCTTTATCTCGTGGTGAAATTCAGGTAATCGGTGCTACAACATTTAATGAGTACAGAAAATATATTGAAAAAGATGCAGCACTCGAAAGAAGATTTCAACCTGTAACTGTTGAAGAGCCTTCAATCAGTGAAACTGTTGAAATTTTAAAAGGTGTAAAAAGCTATTATGAAAATCACCATAATGTAACTTTAACTGATGAAATTATCAAAAGTTGCGTTGAACTTTCTGAACGCTATATAACCGATAGATTTATGCCTGATAAGGCTATTGATTTAGTAGATGAAGCTTGTGCTTGTGCTTCGCTTAGAAATAAACAAGCTGATGAATTTATAAAACTTATGAGCCACTTAAATCATCTACAATCAGAAAAAGAAGAAATTGAATCAGCAGAAGAAGTAGATTATGAAAAACGAGCAGAAACCGAGTCTGAAATAGCCAGAGTTTCTGACGAGTTAGAGAAAATTCCTGAAAGTGCGTTACACACAACTGTTCAATTTGAAGATATAGCAAAGGTTATTGAACTTTGGACAGGTATTCCTGCATCAAAAATTCAAGAAAACGACCTTAAAAAGCTAATTAATTTAACTGAAGTTTTAAAGAGCAGAATAATCGGTCAGGATGAAGCGATTGATGTTATTTCTGCTGCTGTAAGACGCTCTAGAGTTCAAATTAATAAAAAACGCCGTCCGGCATCATTTATATTTGTAGGTCCAACAGGTGTTGGTAAAACCGAGCTTGTAAAAGTTCTTGCAAATGAGCTGTTTGATACTCCTGAAACTCTTATCCGTCTTGATATGTCCGAGTTTATGGAAAAACATTCGGTTTCAAGAATTATCGGTTCTCCTCCCGGATATGTTGGATATGATGAAGCAGGGCAGTTAACCGAAAAAGTAAGAAGAAAACCTTATTCGGTAATCTTATTTGATGAAATTGAAAAAGCTCACCCTGATGTTTTAAATATTCTCTTACAAATTCTTGATGACGGCAGAGTTACCGATGCTCATGGCAGAGTAGTTAATTTTGAAAATACAATCATTGTAATGACTTCTAACGCCGGTTCTGAATCTAAAGAAAATTCTTTAGGCTTTGGTAAAACAGCAGAAACAATGGTTAAAGATAAGGCTATGAAAGCACTTGAACAAATTCTTCGCCCTGAATTTATAGGCAGAGTTGATGAGATAGTTGTATTTAAGCCGCTTGAAAAAGAATCTTTAGCTAAAATTGCAGCTTTAATGCTAAAAGATATTGAAGAGCCGCTTAATGAAAAAGGTATGACTTTGAAATATACTAAATCAGTTTTAGATGAACTTGCTAAAGAAACTGAAAACAAGCCGAGAGGTGCAAGAGAATTACGTAATTCAATCAGAAGAAAAATAGAAGATGTTATAACAAATATCATAGTTGAAAAATTTGATAATCCACCAAAAGAATTTGATGTAAAAACATCAAAAGGTGAGATAATTGTAACAACCGAACAATAAAGAATTTTAAAGAAAAATTTATGTGCAAATCATGTCGAAAAATGCTTTTAACAAAGCACTTTAGTGGATTTGCACATATTTTTTTTAATAATTTATAAGTTTTACCGAAAAATTTGAAATTCGTTGACAATATGGTAATAGTTTGTTAAAATATATTAGTAAGAATTTACGCAAATTTCATAAAAAAATGGAGGTATTGTTTATGAATTTAACCAAGAAAACTGCCAGTATTATTATTGCACTGGCATTAGTTTTCACAACACTTGTGTTTGTGTCGGTTGGTGCTGCCGGTGTGCTTCCGATTCATGACACAGTTGTATCTTATCAAGGAGGCTCTCTTGACAATGCAAAAGGGGCAACTCCTAGCTATATAAGCGATGGAAAAATCGGTTATTTTAGCGTTCAAGACGTAGGTTATGTCGAACAAACAGGCAATGTAATGGTTTCAAAATCCACTTCAGATGCTACTAATTTGTACAACTTTGTTCGTAATGCCTATGGTAATTCTGCAACAATTAATATTGATTTGTATGCTGAATTTGATTCGACCTTGGATAGCGAAACAGTTGCTGCTGCGTTAAACTTTGGTCCGGGATGGGTTACAACTTTAAAGAAAAACACCAATGTTACAAATCCTACTACAGATCATGTAGTTGACTTTGTAAATGGTGAAAAAGTAACTCTTCAATTATCTGCAAACGATATAATTTTGAATAGTGAAGTTAACTTGAATGCTGATGATTTATCATCTGTAGCTATTCAAATTGTACCAAAAGACAGAGAAAAAATTACAGGTACTTTCTATTATACAGTTCCTTATATTGAAGGAAGTCAACAGTTAAGCACTGTTGAAGTAACAAAAGTTCCTGTTACAACAATTCCTGATGATGGTGTTAATAACGGTAGCATAGCTATTTATGATTCACCTTGTAAAATCACAGGTTATAATTCTTCGGCTTATGCTAATTCAAAGTTTTTATTAGGTGATATCGGCGGAGCAAACGAGGGTCGTTTTGCTTACATCATGAATTCTAATAAAGACAATGGTAATCAACAAATTCAAAGTCAGGTTAATTTTAGTGGTTTTGGTACTCTTATTGAACAAGCCAGAGCTCAAGGCAAATCTATTTGCATGGATGTTTATTCTAATGACTTCGATTACAAAGTACATAAAGACGGCGGTACATCGGCCGGGGATAAATCATTCTGTTATTTAATGTATGCTTTCCAAGGCGGTTCAGGTTTTGGAGATATGGGTGCAAAAGATATAATGTTTACTCGCAGTATTAAGAAAACATTAGTTTTTACACCTAATATGACAGGAACCAATCCTTCATATATGAATTTTCAATTTCAAAACTATGACTGGAGCGGTTGCACATTAAGCAATTTTGAATTTATTATTTCTGCTCCTTATCTTGAAGGTTCAACTCCTACCAATTCTGCTTTTACCCCTGTTACAACAACTACTACAACAGCTTATACACCGTCTTCATCAACTTATCATGAAGGCGATCCGATTACTGTATATGATAACGGTGTAACTTATACTAATTCTGAGTGTTGGAACAATTCTTGTACTGCCGCTATATCCGGTGTTAGCGGAGCAGAGAAAAAGTATGTTCATATTGATTCTAAAGGTTCTCCTCAGCAAATGCAGGGACAATTAACTTTGTCCGGATTAAAAGAATTAAGACAAAGAGCTGTAAGCGAAGGAAAATCTATTTATATTGATGTTTATTCAAACGCTTTTGCAAACGGTAGCAATACACCAGGCTACTGTGATTTTAAAGTTTCAGCCGGTGCTGAGTGGTATCCACCTGATTCAAATAAATTTACTGTTACTTCAGAAAAGAAAAGAACTTTCATTCTGCCGTTAGCAAACATAGGTGAAAATGCATCTTCTTATACATTTACCTTTATGAATTATTCTTACGGTGATGGTAAATCAATTAAAGGTGCTAAGTTTATTCTTTCAGTTCCTTATTTATTAGGCGATGAAACCGGTTCAACTTCTGTTAAACCTAGCACAACAACAACTACTACAACGACAACAACTACTGAAGGTGTAAGTTATATTGAGGGCTCGAATCTTCCGATAACTACTCCTACTTCTGAAGCAACATTTACCGGTGGTTGGGGTAATCCAAATAACCAAGTATTTGTTGCAAATAAAAAAGCTGCTTATATTACTTCACCAGCTTATAACGGAAGAATTCAGGTTTATAACGATGTTTCTAACTTTGGAAAAGTTGTTTTAGATGCTTTGAAGAGAAATAAAAAAGTTGCTATTGATTTTTATGGTGAATTTATAGAAAAGGGCAAAGCTCAAGCTGATTCTACTGCCAGAATTAAAGTTACTTTTGGTTCGGATTTATGGTTCGGTAGTAAAACTGACGGTGCAATTAACGGTAATGACGAAAGCAATAATGCAGAGCTTATTAAACTTAAAAACGGCAAAGTTACTACTCAATACTATGATCCTCAAAAGATTATTGACGCATTTAGAGCTAAAACAACAACTACTAAAGCTGCAAGTTCAACTGATTTTGAAGTTGAAAAATTAGCTTCCAGCGGTAATGCTTCTCATGAAAACTTTACTCAAACAGACATTGATCCTAAAAATGCTGTTATGCACACTTTCACAGGAACAACAGTCGGTCAATATATTGAGTATACAATTCCTAATCAAAAAGCAGGTACTTATAAAATTTCTTTATCTTCAAGAGATTTTACAAACAGAGGCGTTTTCGATGTTTATGCAAACGGTACTAAAATTGCTACAAACTTAAGTTTTGTATCAAGCTCAGGGTCTTCTGCAGTATATGTAAAACACGATGCCGGAAATTATACTCTCAGCGATGACGGCAACATTGTTGTAAAACTTGTTTGTAAACAAGTCGGTACCGGTTCATCTCCATTGTATCTTGATTGTATTTCTTGTGTTAATACTTCTGCTCCTACAACAACTACTACTCAAGCAAGTGCGTTGTCGGATGAAGAAATTGTTGCAAATCTTAAGATTCTTTGGCCACATATTATCGGTGGAACACAAAGTGGTCAAACTCGCGGTCGTTATTATATGACTGTACCTTATGTTGAAGGCGATAATGATGGTACAGGCACCATTACTGGTCCTACTACAACTACTACAAAATCAATGTATACCCAGCCTGAGAGAGAAGATGGCTCATCAATGCCTTCATCGGGATGGGATATGTCTAAAATAAATCTTGATTATGTAGATTGTCGTATTCCTTCTTATGAATGGGTTGCAAACGGATCTAAGGCTACTGCAAAAATTGATACTAACAGAAAATATATTACTTTGAAATCTGATGGTACAGGTCTTACCAGACAGGCCGGTGTTAAATTTAACATTAATGGCGGTTCTTTAGTAAAACCATTTAGCGAGTATTTATCTTATGCCAGAGAAGCTTGTTCTGAACACGGCTTGCTAGCATTTGACGTTTATCCTGATTTTACTGTATCTGACGGTCAAAATTATGCATATCTTTCAGCTACAATTGGTAATACTTTTGTTTGGCCAAAAGATGAAAAAGCTTTTAAAATGACAGCAGGCAAGAGATATACCTATTATATTGATCCAAAAGATATTCCTGATTCTACTTCACAAATTGAAATTAGAATTTTGAATTATACTTATGGTAATGGTATAGAAAATAACTTTACTTTCCATATTACAGCACCATATTTGGTTAATCCTGATGTTGCTAAGACAACTACATCAACTAAAACTACTACAACTACTAAATCTCAATCTGTAACATATCAGTATCCATCTAATAATGCTGGTGGTAATACTAAATTTTATGTATCAAATTCAACAGTTAAATCCGGCGGTACTGTAAGAGTTCCTGTTAAGATTTATAATAATGCAGGTTTATTTAGTGCTAAATTCTCACTCAAATTCAAATCAAAAGAATTATCGCTTAGCGGTGTTGAAAACGGTGATGTATTTGATACTATCAGCGTAAATGAATCTATTGCTAATGACGTTGTAGAAATTTTTGCTCAGCAAAGAAATAAAGATACAACAACTGACGGAACGGTTTGCTACTTAGTATTTGATGTTGAAACAGGTAATATGAATTCCGAGATTGTTTTCTCAGGAACAGGCTATTTACCTTCTAATTTCTTTAATTACAGCGGTAAAAATGTTGCTTGTTCATTCAAGAGCGGTCATGTAATAATAGGTAATGGTGGCTCAGCTGATGAGATTATTCCTGATCCTGGTTCATTTATTCCTTATCCAACATCAAACAGCGGTACGACTAAGTTTACAATTGATACTGTAACTGATGAATATAATACATCTAACAAAAATAAAGAACAGTTAGTTACTGTTGCTGTTTCAGGCAATGCCGGTTTAAGTTCAATTAAATTCGGTATTAAATATGATTCAAAACAACTTGAATATATTTCAAATAGTGCTGAGTTTATTAATACCGTTTCTTCAGTATTTAACAAAGATGATTATAGCTTTACTATTGATGATAGTGATGAAGGCTTCTTAACATTTATTGTTAAATCTAAAGGAAGTAATCCTGTTGATTCAAAAATTAACGGTAAACTTCTTCAAATGAAATTTAAAGTTAAAGATTACAGAGCTGCAGATTTCCCTGTAATATTCGGCGGACTTGATTATAATGCAAGCAACTTTAAGAATGCTGCAGGTAACAGTGTTCCTTGTTCATTTACTTCAGGCGGAATTAAACTTGTTGATTTTTCAACACCTACTAACAGCAATGTAGGAAATACTACATTGACAAGCGTTAGATTAACAGGAAAAACCGCTGCAACTGTTTCTTGGACAGGTGCTGCTAATGCAAGCAACTACCAAGTATTTAGAGCTATCGGTTCTTCTACACAATTTGTTTTGGTGTATAGCGGTAATAGAACTTCATTTACTGATAAGCTTTCGGCAGGTAAGAAGTATACTTACAAAGTTAAAGCTTTGAATAGTACTTCTGAAAGTGCTTTATCAAATGCTTTATCAGTATCATCGATGAATTACAAAACAAAAGCAAAGATTAAATCAGTTAAATCTAAAAAGAAAAAGACTGTTAAAGTAACTATTAAGAGAAAAATCTTTGGTGCTAAAGGATATCAAATTCAATATGCAACAAATAAGAAATTCAAGAAAGCTAAAAAAGTTACAACTAAAACTACAGCTAAAACTATTAAGAAAATGTCTTCTAAGAAAAAATATTTTGTAAGAGTTCGTTCTTATAATTTAGTAAACGGTAAGAAAACATACGGTAAATGGTCTGCTGTTAAATCAACAGTTGTTAAATAATTGATTTAAAGAAAATAAGTTTCTAAAAAATGAACTGCACAATCGGGTGCAGTTCATTTTTCTTAGAGGCTTTTTATTATATTTTGATTTTAAGTTTTATTAGATAATTTCTGAATTTTTAACAAAGACTTGTATATTTATACATTTATGTGTTATAATATATACAATATTATTTTTAGTTATATTATATTTAAGATATTATTAAATTTTAAGAGTATAAACGAAATTAGGAAGTAGTATGTCACAAGATTTGTTAAAGAGAGTCGCTGATTCTCCGAATAAAATAAAAAAGCTTGACTCGGAAGAAGTTGAAGAACTATGTTCTGAAATTAGAGAAGAGTTATTAAATACACTTGCCAAAACGGGTGGACATTTAGCGTCTAATCTTGGTGCGGTTGAATTAACGGTTGCACTTCACCGAAATTTTAATTTACCGAAAGATAAAATTGTTTTTGATGTAGGTCACCAATGTTATGTACATAAAATGCTATCAGGAAGACTTGACAAGTTCGATACTTTGCGTCAAAAAGGCGGAATTTCAGGTTTTCCACGCCCTGATGAAAGTGAATATGATGCATTTGCGGCAGGTCATTCAAGCACAAGTGTATCAGCAGCATTCGGTATTGCCGAGGCAAAAAGAGAAAAGCATGATAACGGTTATGTTGTCGCAGTTGTTGGCGACGGTGCAATTTCAGGCGGTCTTATTTATGAAGGACTTAATAATGCCGGTCGTTCTAAAGATAAACTTATTGTTATTTTAAATGATAATAAAATGTCTATTTCAAAAAATGTCGGAGCTATGGCAAAATATTTGGCACAGGTGCGTTCAAAAAGAAGTTATCATAGTTTTAAAGTGAAAACCGAAAGAGCTTTACGATATATTCCGCTCGTTGGTAATAAATTGGTGCGTAGTGCTATCAAATTTAAAAAAGTTTTAAAGGGAATGTTCTTTAAAAGTACAATTTTTGAAGAATTCGGTTTTACTTATTTAGGACCGATTGACGGTCATGATTCTGCAAAACTTGATTATATGCTCCAACTTGCTAAAACCGAAACACGCCCTGTTTTGCTACATATAAACACAGTCAAAGGCAAGGGGTATTCATACGCTGAAAAAATTCCTAATATATATCACGGTGTTAATCCTTTTGATGTTGAAACAGGTGAGTCTGCACCGTCCGGCCCTAATTTTTCAAAAGAATTTGGTAAAGCACTTGTCGGTTTTGCTGAAAATGATAAGCGGATTTGTGCTATTACCGCTGCAATGCGTGATAGCACAGGGTTAATTGAGTTTTCAAAGAAGTTTAAATCAAGATTTTATGATGTAGGCATTGCCGAACAGCATGCTGTTACTTTTGCAAGCGGTCTTGCAATTAGTGGAATGGTGCCTGTTTTTGCGGTTTATTCTACTTTTTTGCAACGATCGTATGATATGATTATTCACGATGCGGCATTGCAAAATTTAAAAGTTATCTTGTGTATCGACCGTGCAGGAATTGTTGGTGCAGACGGCGAAACTCATCAAGGTGTTTTTGATGTATCATTTTTAAACACTGTGCCTAATGTTACTATTTATTCTCCTGCCACTTTTGCAGAGTTACGCTTTGATATGAAAAGAGCTATTTATAATGATACCGGCGTTGTAGCTATTCGTTACCCTAGGGGAAATGAAGTTGATTTGGAATTAGAAGAAACAAATTCTTATTATGTTTTTGGCAACAAAAATTCTAAAAAGGCTATTGTAACTTATGGCAGAGAAATCGGTGAAGCATTAAAAGCGAATGAAAAACTAAATGTTAAAATAATTCATTTTAATAAGATTAAACCGATTGATGAAGACGGTTTAAAAGAGGCAATGGCTTGTGATAAAGTTTACTTTTTTGAAGAAGGTATGAGAACAGGCGGATTTGCAGAGCATTTTGTATCTGAAATGTATCAAAAAGGCTATAAAGGAAAAATTGATGTTACCGCTATTGATAAGTTTGTTCCACATTCGACAGTAGCAGAAGCATTAGAAGATTTAGGACTAGATTATAACAGCATTATAAGAAAAATCGAAGGAGATTAAAATTGTCAGTTAGATTAGATGTATATCTATTTGAAAATTCGTTAGTAGAATCAAGAGAAAAAGGCAAAGCACTTATTATGGAAGGCGTTGTTTTTGTAGATAACCAAAAGGTTGATAAACCCGGTTTTCAGGTAAAAGACGGTGCTAAGGTTGAAGTAAGGGGCGAAACTCTTAAATATGTAAGTCGTGGCGGACTGAAACTTGAAAAGGCAATGGAAAACTTTAATTTAAGTTTAAATAACAAAATTTGTGCTGACATTGGTGCTTCAACAGGTGGATTTACTGATTGTATGTTGCAAAATGGAGCTACAAAAGTTTATTCGGTTGATGTTGGTTACGGACAGCTTGCTTGGAAATTAAGAACTGATGAGCGTGTTGTTAATCTTGAGAGAACAAATTTTAGATATTGTACTAAAGAGCAAATTCCGAATAGCCTTGATTTTGCGTCGGTTGATGTTTCGTTTATTTCGCTTACAAAAATTTTGCCTGTATTAAAAACGCTTATGAAAGAAAACGCCGAATGTGTATGTTTAATTAAACCGCAATTTGAAGCGGGCAGAGAAAAAGTAGGTAAAAAAGGCGTTGTAAGAGAAGCTTCAACACATTTGGAAGTTGTAAATAAAATATCTGATTTTGCTTTGTCTTTGGGATTTTCGGTTGAAAATTTAGAGTTTTCTCCAATAAAAGGTCCACAGGGTAATATTGAGTATTTAATTCATTTAGTAAATGATGATAAAGGCGAATTTAGAGCTAAAATTACAGCAGAAGAACTTATAAATAAATCTCATATTGAACTTACTTGAAAGGCGAAAAAATGAAAGCGGTTATTTTTTTAAATCCTGATGGAGTCAGTCAACAAAAACTAGATGAAATCAGAGAAAGACTTAATAAAGAAAATATAACTTCTGAAATGTACAAAGATAATACAGATTTATCTGAATTTGATTTTGCGGTTGCTTTTGGCGGCGACGGTACAATTTTGCATGCCGCTAAAATGTTAGCTCCGTATAATAAAGGTGTTCTAGGTATCAACGGCGGCCATTTGGGATATACAGCAGGGTTGGAAATAGATGAATTAGATTTATTATCAGGATTACATTCAGCACATTATAAAATTGATAAAAGAATGATGTTTGAAATAACAGTTAATTCTGATGAAAGCAAATATTATTGTATTAATGACGCTGTTATTTCTAAAGGTGCACTTTCTAAAATTATAGATATTTCGGTAATGGCAGGCGGAAACGCTATTATACATACTTGTTCCGATGGTGTTATTGTTTCAACGCCGACAGGCTCAACCGCTTATTCTTTGTCGGCAGGCGGCCCGATTTTAGATCCGTCTATTAACAGTATTTTAATAACTCCTATTTGTCCTCATTCATTTTTCAGTCGTCCTGTTGTTTTGAGTGAAGATGAGATTATTAAGGTTAGGGTTAATAATCGTGGCGGTGCTGAAGCTTATCTTACAATCGATGGTGAAACTTCAATTAAAATCAGCGAAAACGATGTAATTACTATTAAAAAAGCTGAATGTATAACTGCTAATTTGATTAGAATTAAAGATGAAAGTTTTATGAATATTTTGCATAATAAATTATTTGAAAGAAGTGACTTGAGTTGAAAAAAACAAGACAAGAGGCAATTTTACAGATTGTAAAAGAAAATGTGGTTTCTACCCAAGATGACTTGATGGAGTACCTAAAAAATGAAGGCTTTGAAGTAACACAAGCCACAATTTCAAGAGATATTAAACAGTTAGGTCTTATTAAAGCTACCGGTAAAACAGGCGTTCAACATTATGTTGCAAGTGCAATTAAGTCAAAAAATAACGCTAATCACGATTATATTTTTTCAAGCAGCGTAATTTCTGTTGCTTATGCGGTAAATGATATTGTTATAAAATGTTATTCGGGTATGGCAAATGCTGCTTGTGCAGTGCTTGATAATATGGATTTTCCTGAAGTAGTGGGAACTTTGGCAGGTGATGATACTATTTTAGTTATTGCCAAAAGTGAAAAAGACGCACAAAGTCTTTATAATAAAATTAATTCTTTAAAATAAACAGGAGTAGTTTTATATGCTTGATTCATTGCATATTGAAAATATTGCGGTAATTGAAAAAACAGATGTTGAATTTTCAAATGGATTTACTGTGTTAACCGGTGAAACAGGTGCGGGTAAGTCTATTATAATTGACTCTATAAATGCAATTTTAGGTGAGCGAACTTCAAAAGAATTAATAAGAAACGGTTGTGATAAAGCGAGCGTTACCGCCGTTTTCAGCAACGTTTCAAAAGAAGTTATTAATAAATTAAATGATTTTGGAATTGAAGTAGAAAATAATGAGTTAATTATAAAAAGAACTCTTACAGACTCAAAAAGTTCTTGTAAAATTAATGGTCAAAATGCTCCGGCTTTTACTTTACGAGAGATAGCTCAGTATCTTATTAATATTCATGGTCAGCATGATTCTCAAACGCTTCTTAATCCTGATATGCACTATATTTATATTGATTTGTTGGCTGATAATAAGCAGATTTTGAGCGATTATGTAGAAACGTTTTCAAAAATGCTTAAAACCAGAAAAAAGGTTAAACAATTCGAACAGTTTTCGGCAGAAAATGAACGAAAAAAAGAAATTTTAGCTTATCAAATAAATGAACTCGAAAATGCAGGTATACAAGTAGGCGAAATTGACGAGTTAAAGCGAAGAAAAGAAGAAATTTTAAATTCTAAAAAAATAGCTGATTCTTTACATATAGCCGAAAACAGCATTTCAGGTGTTGATGATGAAGTTCTAGGCGGTTATGAGCTTGTTGAAAAAGCGGCCGGTGAGATGATTAAAATATCAAACTTTTCTGAAAACTTTTCTAAAACCGCTGATAAATTAGATGAAATTCGTTATGCACTTGAAGATATTAAAGAAAATATTGAAGAGTTTATTGAAAATAACGAAGTTGACGAAAATGAGCTTGAAGTTATTGAAACAAGACTTGATACTTATTTTACATTTAAGTCTAAATACGGCGAAACCGAAGAAGAAATGCTTGAATTTTTAAAAAATGCCAAAACTGAGTTAGAACAACTTGAAAATAACGAAGAAGTAGCATTAGAAGAGCAATTATTACTTCCGAAACAGATTGAAGAAGTAAAAGAAAAAGGCTTAAAGTTAACTCAATCTCGCATTAATGCCGCAAAACAATTTGAAGTTCAGGTTAAAGAACAACTTGAATACTTAGATATGAAAAATGTTGTTATTTCGGTCGATATAAAAAAATCGGCTTATTCGATGCTCGGTGCAGATAAAATTGAATTTTTAATTTCAACAAACCCTGGCGAGCCGTTAAAACCGCTTTCTAAAATTGCTTCCGGCGGTGAAATGTCAAGAATAATGTTGAGTATTAAAAATGTTCTGTCTAATGCCGATATTGTGCCAACATTAATTTTTGATGAGATTGACACAGGCATTTCGGGCAATGCCGCCGCTAAAGTAGCTAATAGATTAAAAGCTGTTTCTAGCGGTAAACAGGTTATATGTGTAACTCATTTAGCACAGATTGCGGCAAAGGCTGACACTCATTTGAAAATTGAGAAAAATATTGTTGATAACAGAGCAGTAACCACTGTTACGACACTTGATTTTGACGGAAAGAAAAATGAGCTTGCAAGAATTATCGGCTCGAATATAACAGAAGCATCTTTGGCTGCTGCTGAAGAAATGCTTAAAAATTAAAGATTATTGTTATTGACAAAGTTTATAATCTATGTTATATTGAATAAAGTTTAAAAACGGTGAAAAGATGAAGTAGGTTATAACTTTAGCTTATTAGAGAGTTTTTTATTGGTGGAAGAAAAACAGCGGTTATAATTGAAGTTACCTCTTTGAGTTTGTTCTTTGAAATTTAGTAGGAGAATGCGGGTTTCGCCCGTTAAAGCGAGAGAGTATTTGTTTATACTCGTTAAGATCGGTATTGTGAAATGCCGATAAAACCAGAGGTGGTACCGTGAAAATTTCACCCTCTGTCTGTTTTTTGCAGACAGAGGGTTATTTTATTTTTTAAGGAGAAAAGAAAATGGAAATTTACGAAGAATTAGTTGCACGTGGACTTATTGCACAGGTAACTGATGAAGAAGAAATCAGAGATTTAATTAATAACGGAAAGGCCACTTTTTATATTGGTTTTGACCCTACTGCCGATAGCCTTCATGTAGGTCACTTTATGGCTCTTTGCTTGATGAAGAGACTTCAAATGGCAGGCAATAAACCTATTGCTTTGCTCGGTGGCGGTACAGGTATGATTGGTGATCCATCAGGCAGAACTGATATGAGAAAAATGCTTACAAAAGAAGATATTGACCATAATATTGCTTGTTTTAAAAAACAAATGGAAAGATTTATTGACTTTTCTGATGGCAAAGCATTGCTTATTAACAACGCTGATTGGCTTTTAGATCTTAATTATGTTGATGTTTTAAGAGAAGTCGGAGCTCATTTTTCTGTTAACAATATGCTTCGTGCTGAATGTTACAAACAGAGAATGGAAAAGGGCTTAAGTTTCTTAGAGTTTAACTATATGATTATGCAGTCTTACGACTTTTATCATTTGTATAAAGAATATGGTTGTAATATGGAATTTGGCGGCGATGACCAGTGGTCAAATATGCTCGGCGGTACCGAACTTATCAGAAAGAAACTCGGTAAAGACGCTTATGCCATGACTATTACATTGCTTCTTAATTCTGAAGGCAAAAAAATGGGTAAAACTTCATCAGGTGCAGTTTGGCTCGACCCTGAAAAAACTTCACCTTATGAATTTTATCAGTATTGGAGAAATGTTGAAGACGCCGATGTTTTAAAATGCATTAGAATGTTGACATTCTTACCGCTTGAAGAAATTGATAAAATGGATTCTTGGGAAGGTGCTCAACTTAATACCGCTAAAGAGATTTTGGCTTATGAGCTTACTAAATTGGTTCACGGTGAAGAAGAGGCAAACAAAGCACAAACTGCTGCAAAAGCATTGTTTGGCGGTGGAAAAGATGATAGCAATATGCCGACTTTTGAATTTACAAAAGATATGTTTGTTGATGACAAAATGACAGTTATTGATGTTTTGATGAACGCAAAACTCACACCATCAAAAGGCGAAGCCAGACGTCTTATTCAACAAGGCGGTGTTTCAGTTGACGATGAAAAGGTAACTGATTTACAAAAAACTGTTTCAGTAAGCGATTTTGAAAAAGGTCATATTATCGTTAAAAAAGGCAAAAAAGTGTTCTTAAAAATTACATTAGCATAAATAAATACCTTCGTGCATAAATTTTATAAAAAGCACGGAGGTATTTTTCTATGGCTGAAAATGTAACGGAAAACGAAAACAGCGAGTTAAACGAAGAAAGTCAAGTTCCGATAAAAATTCAAGATAAAAGTTTAAATTTTTTAATCGCTCAAACTGTTTTATGCGTGCTTGCAATAATTTTTGTGCTTGTTTTAAAAACAATCGGCGGCGAGATTTTTGATTATTCAAAAGGTGTTTTTGACGATAAATTTAATAAACCTATTAATATGCAACAAGTATTGTCAGCAGAAGATACTAAAAAAGTTTTATTAGCTCAATCAACTGTATACGGTAAAGGTGGAACGACTGAGAGCGTTAAGGCGTTAAAAGATAAATCGGTATTTTCTAAAACTGACACAAAAAAGTTAAGTAATACGGGTATTAACTCAATGTGTATACCGGTTAGCGGCAAAATTACTTCAGAATATGCATATCGTATTCATCCGATTTCAGGAGAATATCTTTTTCATTCAGGACTAGATATCGGTGCTAATATGGGTGATGATATAAAATCGGTGCTGGACGGCAAAGTTACTGAAATTGATACTGATGGTGAAACAAGCTATGGTAAATATATTGTTGTCGGTCATTCATCAGGAACTTCAACGCTATATGGGCATTGCAGTAAGATAATCGCAAAGAAAGGACAAAGCGTTAAAAAAGGAGATGTAATTGCAAAAGTCGGCAGTACAGGCAATTCAACAGGACCGCATTTGCATTTTGAAGTTAGAGTAAACGGAACAAGACTTAATCCACGCTGGTTTGCTGATTTTGTTTGATATGGAATTTAGATTAGGTCGTTGTCTTATAGCAATTTCACCGCTTTTTGTTTGTTTTTTGTGCATAATATTGCTTGTTGACAGGACAGGTATTATATTATTAGGACTGATTTCTGTTGTAATTCACGAATTAGGTCATTTGATTTTTATGATTATTACAAAAAAGCAACCTGAATCTGTTTCATTTCAGCTTGGCGGAATAATCATTAAAAGCAACGGTTTTTCAGGATATAATAATGATTTTTTAATCGCAATGGGCGGTTGCCTTTTTAATTTAATTGCTTTTTCATTTTCATCTTATTTTTATTATAAAACAAAAAGCGAAATGGCTATGTTATTTTCTGCTGCAAATTTAGGACTTTTTTTGTTTAATCTATTGCCTGTGAGCGGGCTAGACGGAATGGATTTAATAAAATTAAAGTTACTAAAAAAGTTTTCTATTGAAAAAACAAATAAGATTTGTAATATAATTTCAATTAGTTTTTTGTTAACATCTCTTTTCGTTGCAATTGTTTTAACATATTTTAAATCTATTAATCCAACAATTTTAATATCTCTTATATATTTAATTATTTTAACACTAATAAGTATAAAAAAATAACAGCTAAGTTTTAATACTTAACTGTTATTTTTAATTGTAACGGAATTTAATATGTGTTATAATAAATTGAAAATATTGTTTATTTTGGTCCGCCCAAGAGGACTCGAACCCCCAATTTCAGAATCGGAATCTGACGTTTTATCCGGTTAGACTATGGGCGGAAATGTTAGTTTATTATATCAAAAAATCAGCTTTTTGTAAAGTGGAAAGGATTTTTTTATGAATTTTGAATTCAGCGATGACAATAAAAGATATCATACGCTTAATTTTTATAACAAGCATAAATATGGCACAAAGGTTTATAAAGCTGCAATAAATGCCGGACTTACATGCCCAAATATTGACGGTAAATTAGGCGTTGGCGGTTGCATTTATTGTGAATCCGGGAGCAGTTATTTTACAAAAGGCGATTTGTCTATAAGAGAGCAAATAATAAGCGAGTTTGAAAGAATTAATAAAAACTGTAAAGAAAATAAATTTGTAGTTTACTATCAATCAAACACAAATACATATACTTCGGTTGAAAAATTAAAACAAATGCTTGATACGGCACTTGAATTTAATATTATCGGTGTAACTATATCTACCAGAACCGATTGTCTTGATGATGAAAAAATACAATTATTAAAAGAATATAATAAAAAGACAGAAATATGTGTTGAATTTGGGCTGCAAAGCGTTCATAATGAAACACTAAAATTTATTAATCGTTGTCAGACTTTTGAAAGCTTTTTAGATGAGTATAACCATTTTAAATTAAGCGGAATTAGAAATTGTATTCACATTATTAATGGGCTTCCTTATGAAACCGAAAAAATGATGATTGAAACTGCAAAGAAAGTAGGAAAACTTGCACCTGATGGTATTAAAATTCACGCTTTACACATTGCAAAAGGCACAAAACTTAACAAAATTTATCAAGAAAACCCGTTTTCACTTATATCAAAAGACGATTATATCAGAATAGTTGCAAAGCAACTTGAGTATTTACCAAAAACGACTGTTATTGAAAGAATAACAGGAGACGGCGACAAGAAAAAGTTAGTTGCACCAATGTGGACGGCTGACAAGATTTCGGTGCTTGGCGGAATTGATAAATATCAAGCTGAAAATGACACTTATCAAGGTAAAGCACTTGAAAGAGAATAGCAAAAGTGATATTATTATTGTAAAGAAAAACGAAAGGATATTTAATTTGACAGATACATTTTTATTTGATTTAGACGGAACACTTGTACCGATTTTTCAAGATGATTTCGGTAAGTATTATTTTATAAAGCTGCTGGAAATAACAGATAAACTGGGAGTTGACGCCGAAACAATAAAATTAGCGATTTTTGGCGGAATGCAAGTTATGGTAGCTAATGACGGCAGCTCCAGTAATGAAGATAAATTTTGGCAATGGTTTGAAGATAAAACTAATGTTAAAAAAGAAATAGCAGAGCCTATATTTTTAGATTTTTATAAAGATAATTTTGATAAAATTAAAGAGTATTTAAAAATTTCCGATACTGCAAAAAAGATAATTGATTATTTGAATAAAAAGAATTATAAAGTAATTTTAGCTACAAATCCGATTTTCCCGATTCAAGCAGTAGAAACTAGAATGAATTGGGTAGGACTTAAAAAAGAAGATTTTGATTATATAACTGTTTTCAGTAACTCATCATACTGTAAACCTAATCCATTATATTTTGATGAGATTATTAAGAAAAATAATTTAATTCCGGAAAACTGCATTATGGTAGGAAATAATGTTATCGAAGATACTGCGGCTGAAAAAGTCGGTATTAAAACTTATTTGATAACTGATTATTTGGAAAACGAAAAAAATCTTGATTACTCTAATTTTGAGCATAGCTCATTAGTAGAATTTTATGAAAAAATACAGAAGGAATATTAATGAACAGTAAATTAAAAGGTATAATTTTAATAATCGGTGCGGCAATCGGCTTTTCATTTATGAATTTATTTGTAAGTCTTTCAGGCGATTTACCTACTTTTCAAAAAGCATTTTTCAGAAATTTAATTGCTTGCATTATTGCAAGCATTGCTATTATAAAATCACCTAAAATATTAAAAACAGCTAAAGGAAATATAAGCGGTATTTTAATGCGTTCTTTTTTCGGACTCGCAGGAATTATTTGTAATTTCTACGCTATTAGCAGAATGAACATATCAGATGCAAGTTTGCTTAATAAACTTTCTCCGTTTTTTGCTATGATTTTTTCTATTATTATATTAAAAGAAAAAGCAAAACGCGTTGAATGGTTAATGGTATTTTTAGCATTTGGCGGAGCGTTGTTTGTTATAAAGCCTTCGTTTTCGTCAGCGGTTATTCCATCTGTTGCGGGTGCTTTGGGCGGAATGTTTGCTGGTCTTGCCTATACTTTTGTTAGAAAAGTAACTAATAATGGCACAGACGGCTCGGTTGTTGTATTTGCGTTTTCGTTTATTTCGACAGTAATTTTGTTGCCGTTTGCAATTTTCGAATATCAAAGCATGAGTGGATTACAATTATTCTACTTAATTATGGCAGGTGTTTCTGCAGCTTGCGGTCAATATTTTATAACTTATGCTTATAAATTTGCTCCTGCAAAAGAAATTTCTGTTTTCGATTATACCCAGGTTATTTTTGCCGCTGTTTTAGGCTTTATTGTACTCGATCAAGTTCCCGATGTTTATAGTTTTATCGGTTATGTAATAATAATTTTAGCGGCAGTTTTACGCTGGCAATATAACTTAAAGAAAGTTGAGAAAAATTAAAATGGATATTAAAGAAATTTTATCAAAAGTCGACCATACAGTTTTAGGTGTTGACGCAACTAAGGAAGATATAATCTCTTTGTGTAATGACGCTAAAAAGTACAAAGTTGCAAGCGTTTGCATTGCACCGTCTTTTGTAAAATTTGCGGCTGATTATTTAAAAGGTGAAATTCCTGTTTGCACTGTAATCGGATTTCCAAATGGATATAATACAAAAGAAGTTAAGTGTTTTGAAGCCGAAAATGCAGTGAAAAACGGTGCTGATGAAATTGATATGGTAATTAATATCGGGAAATTAAAAGATAAGCAGTATGACGAGATTTTAGATGAGATTAATGCTGTAAAATCAGCTTGTTGCGGTAAAACTCTTAAAGTTATCATTGAAACTTGTCTTTTAACCGATGAAGAAAAGATAAAAATGTGCGAAATTGTATCAAACAGTAATGCCGATTTTATTAAAACATCAACAGGATTTTCAAAAAGCGGTGCTACTTTTGATGATATTAAACTTTTTAAATCACATATTACAAACGGCAAAAAAATCAAAGCGGCGGGCGGTATTTCGTCAATTGCCGATGCCGAGAAATTTATAAACTTTGGTGCTGACAGGCTTGGCACATCAAGAATAGTTAAAATAGTAAAGAAAGATAATACGGAGTGTGATTATTAATGAAAAACTATCCAACACCTCATATTGATGCAAAACCTGAAGATTTTGCAAAAACTGTTTTAATGCCGGGCGATCCTTTGCGTTCAAAGTTCATTGCCGAAAACTTTTTAGAAAATGCAAAACTTGTTAATAATGTTCGTGGTATTCAAGGCTATACAGGCGAGTATAAAGGTAAAAAAGTCAGTGTTATGGCTAGCGGAATGGGTATGCCGTCAATCGGTATTTATTCTTATGAATTATTTAACTTTTTTGATGTAGATAATATAATTCGTGTTGGCTCTGCGGGCGGACTGAGCGAAAAAGTAAAAATTCGCGATATTGTTATAGCACAAGGTGCTTGCACTAATTCATCTTATCCGCAGTCATTTGGAATTAACGGAACTATTGCACCGATTGCTGATTATAATTTGCTTGAAACTTGTGTCAATGCTGCTAGAAAAATGAACTTAAAATTTGAAGTAGGCAACGTTTTATCTAGCGATGTTTTTTATAATGATGATGTAACATATTTGCAAAAAGAGCAACAAAGCAGTATGCAATTTGCTAAAATGGGTGCACTCGCTGTTGAGATGGAGGCGGCTGCATTGTATCTAAATGCGGCTAGGGCAAATAAACACGCTTTAGCACTTTTTACTGTTTCAGATCACTTGTTGACAGGCGAGGCGACTACTGCTATTGAGCGTCAAACTTCATTTACCGATATGATGAAATTGGCACTTGAAACTGCAATAGAACTTGAAAAATAACTTTTAAACGGAGCTGTTAAATAATGAAAAGAGTATTTTTAATCGTTCTTGATAGCGTTGGCGTTGGTGAAGCACCCGATGCTGATAAATTTGGCGATGTTGGTGCTAATACTATGAAAAGTATTTCAAAGTCTGATAAATTCAATGTGCCTAATTTAATGAAATTAGGATTATCTGAAATTGACGGATTATCGTATCTTGGTGAGAATAAAAACCATATAGGTGCAGTTGCAAAATTAACCGAAATGTCTATGGGTAAAGATACTACAATAGGGCATTGGGAAATCGGCGGTATTATTTCAAATAACCCATTGCCGACTTTTCCAAATGGATTTCCTAAAAGCGTTATTGATGAATTCTCAAAACAAACAGGCAGGGGAGTTCTTTGTAACAAGCCTTATTCCGGAACAGAAGTTATTAAAGATTACGGTGAAGAACACATTAAAACCGGTGATTTAATTGTTTATACATCGGCTGACAGTGTTTTTCAAATTGCGGCTCACGAAGATGTTGTGCCTGTTGAAAAATTATATGAATATTGCAAAATAGCAAGAAAAATATTAGTTGGTAAAAACGGTGTCGGCAGAGTTATTGCAAGACCGTTTATAGGTGAGTATCCGTTCACTCGTACATCTAATCGTCACGATTTTTCGCTTTTGCCGCCAAAGGATACTATGTTAGACAAGATAAGTAAAAGCGGTTTAGATGTAATTTCTGTTGGTAAAATAAAAGATATTTTTGCCGGAAAAGGTATTACCGAATTTACTTTTACTAAAAACAATCAAGACGGAATGGAAAAAACAGATGAAGTTTTAAAAAAAGATTTTAACGGACTATGTTTTGTAAATTTGGTTGATTTTGTTATGCTGTTCGGTCATAGAAGAAATGTTGACGGTTATGCAAATGCGTTGACTGAATTTGATAATTGGCTTGGTGGATTTATTGATAAAATGCATGATGACGATGTTTTGATGATTACCGCCGACCATGGTTGTGACCCTGCGTTTTTAAAAACAACTGACCACACAAGAGAGTTTACGCCGTTAATTATTTATGGCAGGGGTATAAAGCCTGTTAATTTAGGCGTAAAACCTACTTTTTCTGTAATTGCGGCAACTGTTTGTGATTTATTAGGTGTAGATTATGAAACCGAAGGCAAAAGTTTAGCGGGAGATATTTTAAAATGACTGATTTAGAACTTGTAAAAGAAGCGTTGATTGCCAGAAAAAAATCATATTCGCCATATTCTAAATTCAAGGTTGGTGCGGCACTTGAAGCAAAAAACGGTAATGTTTATTTAGGCACAAATATTGAAAATGCGTCATTTTCTGCAACAAACTGTGCTGAAAGAACTGCGTTTTATAATGCTATAATAAATGGTGAAAAAGATTTTTTAAAAATTGCTGTCGTGGGCGGAAAAGGCGATGAAATAACCGATTTTTGTTTGCCTTGCGGTGTTTGCCGTCAGGTAATGAGCGAGTTTTGCAATAAAGATTTTGAAATTATTTGTTTTAACGGCAAAGAAGTAAAAAAATTCAGTCTTGATGAGATTTTACCGTTTGGGTTTAATTTGGAGTAAATACTATGAGAATGTATGATATTATCGAAAAAAAGCGTGACGGCGGTATTTTATCCGAAAAAGAAATTAATTTCTTTTTAAATGGATATGTCAGTGGTGAAATACCAGACTATCAAGTATCAGCACTTTTAATGGCAATTTTCTTAAAAAGTATGAATAAGCAAGAAACTGTTTTTCTTACAAAATCAATGCTTAATAGCGGAGATAAAGCTGATTTGTCTTGTTTTGGCGGAAAAGCGGTAGACAAACATTCAACAGGCGGTGTTGGCGATAAAACTACGCTTATAGTAGCCCCGATTGCGGCTGCACTTGGCTGTTTTGTTGCAAAAATGTCAGGCAGAGGACTTGGTCACACAGGCGGCACAGTTGATAAATTAGAATCTATAAGTGGTTATAAGACCGCACTTTCGCCTGAAGAGTTTATTTCAATTGCTAAAAAAACAGGCATTAGCGTTGTCGGTCAAACAGGCAATTTTGCACCTGCTGACAAAAAGATTTATGCACTGCGAGATGTTACTGCGACTGTTGATAATATTTCACTTATTGCTTCAAGTATTATGAGTAAAAAAATAGCCGCCGGTGCTGATTCAATTGTCCTGGATGTAAAATGCGGCAGCGGTGCATTTATGAAAACCGTTGATGACGCTACAAAGTTAGCTGAATGTATGGTTGAAATCGGCGATATGTGTGGTAAAAATACTGCTGCACTTATCACCAATATGGACATTCCGCTAGGTCATAACATTGGAAATGCATTGGAAGTTAAAGAAGCGGTTGAAGTTTTGAAAAACAACGGTCCTGATGATTTAAAGAAAATTTGCGTTGAGTTATCGGCATTAATGGCATCGCTTTGTTTTAAAAAAGATATTAATGAAACAAGAAAATCCGCTTTAAGCGTGCTTGAAGACGGCACGGCTTATAAAAAGTTTCTTGAATGGGTTTCGGCTCAAGGCGGAGATATAAGTTTGTTTAATAATTTAGATGAGTTTTGCAAGCCAAAATATTCGTATGAGATTATTAGTATTACTGACGGTTATATATCAAAAATGGATGCTGAAATGATAGGTAAATCATCAGTAATGCTTGGTGCGGGCAGAAATAAAAAAGAAGATAAAATTGATTTTTCAGCAGGAATTGTAATGAATAAAAAAACAGGGGATAGAGTTGAAAACGGAGATGTACTAGCAGTGCTTTATTCTTCAACTGTTACTGATTTTTCATCAGCTGAAAAATGTTATTTAAGTGCGTTAGAGTTTTCAAAAACAAATATAGAAACTAAACCGCTTATTATAAAAAGTGTATTTAAATAACGGAGAGAAAAATGTCTATAAGATTTGCAAATGCAGAAGACGCAGAAACGCTTTTAAAAATTTATGAGCAGTATATTGATACACCGATAACTTTTGAATATAATTTGCCGAGTTTAAATGAATTTGAAAACAGAATTATTGATATTTCAAAAATTTATCCTTACCTGGTTTATGAAGTGGACAGTAGAATTGTCGGCTATGCTTATGCTCATAGAGACAGAGTTCGAAAAGCGTATGACTGGAATGTAGAAATTTCAATTTATGTTGACAATAATTATGTCGGCGGTGGTGTTGGTAAAGCGTTATACACCAGATTAATTGATTTACTTAAAAAACAGGGCATTAGAAATTTATATGCTTATATAACCTTGCCGAATGAAAAAAGCGAGGGAATACATAAAAAATTCGGCTTTGACAAAATAGGCACTTATCACAAAACAGGCTACAAAAACGGTAATTGGTACGATGTCGGCATTTTTGAAAAATGTATCGGTGATTTTGGTGTGCCGAGTGATATTATTCCGATTTCTGAAATATGAATTATTTAAAAATCTTTGCAAAAACTATTTTTGAATTTTGTTTCGGAGTTGTTTTTGTTGGTAGAAGTTCTTGTTTTAAATGAAAAAGGGTGCAGCTTTGGAATTGATATTTTTAAATTAATTTCAAATAAAGTATCTTGTCTTTATGTTTCAGAAAAAGTTATTAAGAAAATCGGTGTAAATCCTAAAATAGTAATTATTGAAAGCGAAAGCTTTAAAAAAATTGATACTAAAAGATATATAGTAGTGTTTGGAAAATCAAAAGGGTATTTTAATAAAAAATTATTAAATAATGCACATTCTGTTATTGTAGATGATAGAAGTTGTATTAAAAGCAAAAATATAAACACTCAAATTTTAGTTTGCGGAATGTCAATGAATGATACAATTACTGTGTCAAGCAATACCCTTGAAAATGCTACCGTTAGCATAAATAAAAGTATAAAAGGGTTGTTTTCAAAAATTGAGCAAGAAGAAATATCTTTACCAAAAAATAAAAACAATTATGAATTGATGGCAGCAGGCGCAATTTTAATGCTAAGCGGCTATGATATAAGCTAGGCTTATGGCTAATAATAAAAACATTAACGCTATAAAGACTTGACTATGTTTTTTTAATATATTATAATTAAATTATCTTTTTAAATAAGAAAGGAAGTATATAATTATGCTTACAGCAATTTCCGGTATCAACTGGGGCGATGAAGGTAAGGGCAGAATGGTTGACCTTCTTTCAGAAGATTATGATATTGTTTGCCGTTATCAAGGCGGTAATAACGCAGGTCATACAGTTATTAATGACCTTGGCGAATTTATTTTAAATCTTTTGCCATCAGGTATTTTAAGAGAAGATGTTGTTAATGTAATGGGCAGCGGTATGGTTGTCGATATTGAACATTTATCAAAAGAAGTGGCTAAATTAAAGGCTGCCGGCGTTAAGATTTCTCCTGAAAATCTTAAAATCAGCAATCGTGCTATTATTACTTTACCATATCATGTAATGCAAGACTGCTTGGAAGAAGAACGTTTGGGCGATGCAAAATACGGCTCAACAAGACGTGGTATTGCTCCTGTTTACGGTGATAAATACCTTAAAAAAGGCGTTAGAATGGGCGATTTGTTACATAAAGAATCTCTTAAAAAGAGATTAGAGGGAATTGTTGATTGGAAAAATCTCACTTTGACAGGTGTTTATAATGCAAAACCTGTTACTGCTGATGAAATTTTTAATTGGTTAGTTGAGTTTGGCGATCAGTTTATCCCTTATATTACTGATACAGGCATTTATCTTAACGAAGCACTTGAACAAGGCAAAAAAGTTATGTTTGAGGCTCAACTTGGTGCATTAAGAGATATTGATTTTGGTATTTATCCATATACTTCATCTTCTCCTACAATTGCGGCTTATGGTCCAATAGGTGCAGGTATCCCGGGTAAACGCCTTGACCTTTCAATCGGTATTATGAAAGCATATTCAACTTGCGTTGGCGAAGGTCCTTTTACCGCTGAAATGTTTGGCGATGAAGCTGAAGAGCTTCGTAAAGCAGGCGGCGAATACGGTGCTGCAACAGGCAGACCTAGAAGAGTAGGTCCATTTGACGTTGTTGCATCAAAATACGGCGTTCAAATTCAAGGTGCTGATTGTCTTGCTATTACAAAAATGGATATTTTATCTTATCTTGATAAAATACCTGTTTGTGTTGCTTATGAAGTAAACGGCAAGAGAGTTGACTACTTCCCTTATGGTGAAGAACTTGAAATTGCTAAACCAATTGTTGAGTATGTTGATGGTTGGAAATGCGATATTAATAAATGCAGAACTATTGAAGAACTTCCAAAGGCTGCTTATGATTATGTTAAATACATTGAAAAAGCAGTAGGTTGTCCTATTAAATATATTTCTGTCGGTGCTTCAAGAGAAGATTATATTGAAGTAAAATAATATAAAAATAAAGCTTCCTATGGTGTTTTAACTGCCATAGGAAGCTTTATTTAAAAAAATTCTTCTTATATTTGTAAAAAAGTACTTGACACGAACTTTGTATATATGGTATAATCTTTCTTGTTGAAAAAAAGAATTTGCAGGTGTAGTTCAATGGTAGAATGTCAGCCTTCCAAGCTGAACACGTGGGTTCGATTCCCATCACCTGCTCCATAAGATAAAATCGTCGCACCAATGTGACGTTAATGATTAAGTCAACTAGAAATAGTTGATTTTTTTGTGCG
>CAKSNE010000017.1 GCA_934476085.1 uncultured Eubacteriales bacterium
CAATTATAAATACAAATTTTAATCACAGATATAGAAATATCAAAAATAATTGCGTTCAATATATTTATGATAATATTGAAAAGAAAATAACTCCTACTGATTTATGCGAATTTCTTGAAATAAGTCAAACAACATTGCTCAATGCTTTTAAATTCACATTTAATTTTACTCCGGTTAAATTTATACAATTAATTAAAGTTAAGTATTCAGAACAACTTTTAAAAACTAAAAAATTGAGTGTTAGAGAAGTATCTGAGTTATTAGGTTTTAGTTCACCTTTTTATTTCAGTAAGGTGTTTAAATCATATTTCAATTGTTCGCCAAAACAATATATTGAGAAATAATATTTTAAAAAGCATAAAGCAAGACTTGACATTCATTATATAATCAATTATAATATAACTGCGTATAATCAATATTATACGCAGTTAAGGGAATAAAGTTTTAATTATGTTGTATATTAATAAGAATAAGTTTTAATTAAGAGTCTTATTCTGCTTATATAATATCTATTTATATAATATCATTCAGAAGCATTTGTTTATTATAAAATTACCGGAGGTTTATAATTTATGACTTACAGAGATTCACCGCCACTGATTAAAGATTATATTAATTATATCAGAACCGTTAAAGGAAAATCTGATAAAACTGCTGATAACTATTTTAGAGATTTGCATTTGTTTTTTAGATTTATAAAATTTCACAAAGGCTTGGTTGATAAAATTGAAACTATTGAAGAAATTGATATTTCAGATATAGATTATAATTTACTTAAAAGTATAACTTTTGATGATGTAAACGAATTTATATATTATTTACATAGTGAGCGTAATAATAATGAAAAATCCCGTGCCAGAAGAATTTCTACCCTGCGTTCGTTTTTTAAGTTTTATACTAATAATAAAGCTGTTATTTCAATAAATCCAATTGAAGAGCTTGAATCTCCTAAAATCAGGAAAACATTACCAAAATATTTAAGTTTAGAAGAATCCATAAAATTGCTAAATTCTGTTGATGGTAAATATAAGGAGAGAAATTATGCAATTATAACTTTGTTTTTAAATTGTGGGCTGCGTTTGTCAGAGCTTTGTGCAATGAATATTAATGATTTAAATTTTGATGAAAATGTATTTAAAGTTCGTGGTAAAGGTAATAAGGAGCGTATTGTTTACTTAAATAAAGCTTGTGTCGACGCATTAAAAGATTATTTAAAAATAAGAAAGAATATGACTTCTAAAGAAAAAGAGGCCTTATTTATAAGCAGAAATGATAAACGAATCAGTCAACGCTCTGTTGAATTAATGGTTGAAAATACTTTAAAAAAAGCCGGTCTTTCAGGACAAGGTTACACAGTGCATAAATTACGCCATACTGCCGCAACGCTTATGTATCAGCACGGAAATGTTGATATTCGTGTTTTGCAGCAAGTATTAGGCCATGAAAACTTGGGTACAACAGAAATATATACTCATTTATCAAGTTCTCAACTTAAAAAAGCATCTGAAGCTAATCCTTTAAGCAACATAAAATCGGGTCACTAATTTATGACCCGATTTTTTTACTCTTCCATTTGTTTTGTTAAAAATTCAGCAGCTAATTCGCAAACCTTTTCTACTGATGGGCTGTGTGTTTCATTAGAATCGCTTTCTAAAACTGTTATACCACCGATTATATCGCCGTTAACGATAACAGGAGAGAAAACGCAAGATGCTTTATCTACACCTTCCAGCGGATAAACAGAATTTTTATCCCCTTCCCCTTTTGAAAATCTCATTCTGTTTTCCAGTAACTCTTCAGCTTGGCTTGATATTCTTCTTTCCAAAACTTCTTTTTTAGCTATACCTGCTGCCGCAATACAATGGTCACGGTCAAAAACCACTACCGGCATTGATATTGAATTTGAAATGCTCTCGGCTATTGACGAAGCAAAATCAGACATTTCTCCAATCGGAGAGTATTTTTTAAAAATAACTTCGCCATCATTATCTGTGTAAATTTCAAGAGGATCTCCCTCTCTTATTCTCATTGTTCTTCTGATTTCTTTTGGTATTACTACCCTGCCTAAATCATCTATTCTTCTGACAATTCCTGTTGCTTTCATATATCAAAAACTCCCTTTTGTTTTAGTTACATAAATTATTGTTTTCAAAAATTCTATTTTTATGCGAAAAAATATTTTTAAAAAAATTTAAAAAAGTACTTGACAAATGAATTTCTATATGGTATTATAATGCACGTAATGGCGAAGGTGTCATGAACTCGTAAGAGTTCGTGACGCCTTTTTTGTTTTTTACAAATAATTTATTTAGAAATTATTTTATGGAAAGGATAATGGTATTATGAGTAATGTATCAGAAATTTTCGGCTCTTTGGTTTTCAGCGATGCTGTAATGAAAGAGAAATTGCCTAAAGAAACTTATAAGGCAATCCAGAAAACAATCCAAAACGGTAAAAAGTTAGCTCCGGATGTTGCAAATGTTGTTGCTAACGCAATGAAAGATTGGGCTATTAAAAATGGCGCAACACATTTTACACATTGGTTT
Organism: uncultured Eubacteriales bacterium; assembly: GCA_934476085.1. GTDB lineage: Bacteria > Bacillota > Clostridia > Oscillospirales > Acutalibacteraceae > RUG11462. The sequence continues at coordinate 2,547 of CAKSNE010000017.1, forward strand.
CAACCGCTAACCGGTGTAACAGCGGAAAAACATGATAGCTTCATTTCCCCTACCGGCGATGGTAAAGTTATTATGGAGTTCTCCGGTAAAGAATTGGTTAAAGGTGAGCCTGATGCATCAAGTTTTCCTTCAGGCGGACTTAGAGCAACATTTGAAGCAAGAGGTTACACAGCTTGGGATCCAACATCTTATGCTTTTATTAAAGACAATACATTGTGTATTCCAACAGCCTTTTGTTCATACGGCGGCGAAGCTCTTGATAAAAAAACACCGCTTCTTCGTTCAATGGAATTGATTAATAAACAGGCTTTAAGAGTTATTAAACTTTTTGGTAATGAAGATGTTACTTCAGTTAAAACAACAGTAGGTCCTGAACAGGAATACTTCCTTGTTGATAAAGATATGTTTGATGCTCGTAAAGACTTAATTTATACCGGAAGAACATTGTTTGGTGCTATGCCTCCTAAAGGTCAAGAATTAGACGATCATTACTTTGGTATTATTAAACCTAGAGTTAAAGCTTATATGAAAGACCTTAACGAAGAACTTTGGAAGTTAGGTATTCTTGCAAAAACCGAGCATAACGAAGTTGCTCCTGCACAGCATGAATTAGCACCTATCTTCGCAACAACAAATATTGCAACCGATCACAACCAGTTGACAATGGAAATTATGCAGAAAGTCGCTAAGAAACACGATTTAGTTTGTTTGTTACATGAAAAACCTTTTGAAGGTGTTAACGGTAGCGGTAAGCATAATAACTGGTCGATTTCTACTAATACAGGTGCTAACCTTCTCGAACCGGGCGAAACTCCTTATGAAAACGCTCAATTCTTGCTCTTCTTAACAGCAGTTATTAAAGCAGTTGATGATTATCAGGAGTTGCTTAGAGTTTCTGTAGCATCTGCAGGTAACGACCATAGATTAGGTGCAAACGAAGCACCACCGGCTATTATTTCAATGTTCCTAGGTGATGAGCTTAACGAAGTTATTGAAGCAATTGAAAAAGGCGAAGCTTACGAAGGCAAAGAAAAAGTTCAGATGAAAGTCGGAGTTCACGTTCTTCCTCGCTTCCCTAAAGATACTACTGATAGAAACAGAACTTCACCATTTGCTTTTACAGGTAATAAATTTGAATTTAGAAGTTTAGGTTCAACAGCTTCAGTTGCAGACGCAAACATTGTTCTTAATACTGCTGTTGCAGAAGTTCTTAAAGGATTTGCTGATGAACTTGAAAACGCAACTGATTTTGAATCATCATTACATGATTTGATTGTTAAGACAATTAAAGAACATAAAAGAATTATCTTTAATGGTAACGGTTATTCAGACGAATGGGTTGAAGAAGCTGAAAAACGTGGTTTATCAAATCTTCGCACAACTGCTGATTGCTTACCATCAATGCTTAAAGATAAAAATGTAGCTTTATATACTGAAAACAACGTTTACAGTAAAGAAGAAATTGAAGCCAGATTTGAAATTTTAGCAGAAAATTATTGCAAGACACTTAATATTGAAGCTCTTACAATGATTAATATGGCTAAAGAAGATATTATGCCATCGGTTTCAGCATTTACTGAAGAATTAGCTGCAACAGGTGCAACTAAAAAATCTTTCTGTGCTGATGCTGATTGCACTTATGAAGAATCACTTGTAAAAGAGTTGTCAAAACTCAACGGTGAAATTTATAAATTAACAGGTAAACTTGAAGAAGTTGTTTCAAAAGCATCTGATATTACAGATACAAATAAAGCACTTACTTACTTTAAAGATGATGTAATCGGTGCAATGAATGAACTTCGTTCTGTAGTAGATAAGGCAGAACCTTTGATGTCAAAAGATTATTTACCATATCCAACTTATGGCGAATTATTATTTGGCGTTAGATAATATATAACTTGTTTTAAATGAAAGGGGATTTTTTTAATGGACTTCAGTTCTGTTAACACGATTTGGGTGCTTTTAGGCGCCGCTTTGGTATTCTTTATGCAAGCCGGTTTCTCACTTTGTGAAGCAGGTTTCACAAGAGCTAAAAATACAGGTAACATTCTTATGAAAAATCTGATGGACTTCTGTATAGGAACTCCTTGTTTCTGGCTCGTTGGTTTTGGCGTTATGTTTGGTAGCGGTACAGCGTTATTCGGCTGGATTGACCCACTCATTATGAAAGATTATAGTCACGTATTACCTGCAGGTGTTCCGCTTTGGGCATATGCAATTTTCCAAACTGTATTCTGTGCAACATCTGCAACAATCGTTTCAGGTGCTATGGCAGAAAGAACAAAATTCTCTGCTTACTGTATTTATTCAGCAGCAATTTCATTAATCATTTATCCTATTTCAGGTCACTGGATTTGGGGCGGCGGCTGGTTAGCTGAGTTAGGTTTCCACGATTTTGCAGGTTCAACTTGTGTACATATGGTTGGTGGTGTTTGTGCTCTTATCGGTGCTAAAATGCTTGGTGCTCGTATCGGTAAATACGATAAAAAAGGTAAACCTAAGGCTATACTTGGTCACAATATCACAGCAGCAGCACTTGGTGTATTTATTCTTTGGTTCTGCTGGTTTGGATTCAACGGTGCTTCTACAGTAGGTATGGATTCAGATTCGTTAATTGAAAGAGCAGGCTTAGTATTCTTTAACACAAACCTTGCGGCAGCTTGTGCTTGTGTTGCAACACTTATTTTAACTTGGATTAGATATGGTAAACCGGATGTTTCTATGACTTACAACGCTGCATTAGCAGGTTTAGTTGGTATCACAGCAGGTTGTGATACAGTAGAACCTGTAGGTGCTGCTATAATGGGACTTATCTTTGGTATCGTAATGGTATTTGCAATTGAATTCTTTGATAAAGTTGTTAAAATTGATGACCCTGTTGGTGCTATCTCAGTTCACGGCGTTTGCGGTGCACTTGGTACAATTCTTCTTGGTTTCTTCTCATCAGGCGGTGTTGCTGAAGCAGACGGTTCATTCGCAGTAATGAAAGGTTTGTTCTATGGCGGCGGATTTAAGTTCCTTGGTGTTCAATCATTAGGTGTTGTTTCTGTTATCGCTTATGTTGCTGTAGTAATTTCAATTGTATTCTTGATTTTGAAACATACAATTGGTTTACGTGTAAGTGCTGAAGAAGAAATCACAGGTTTGGATGTTACTGAACATGGTTTACTTACTGCACATGCAGGCTTTGCAATGGAACCTGATGCAACTACTGCTGAAGAAGTTGCAGTTGTTACAGGTGATGTTCCTGTTGCAGAAGCAGTTGAAGTTAAAGAAATGCCAAAATCAGCTGCAACTACACCTGTTGCTAAAGATGGCGTTAAGATGACAAAAGTTGAAATCGTTTGTAAAGAGCGTATGCTTGAGCCACTCAAAGAGTCAATGCTCGCAATTGGTATTACAGGTATGACAGTATCTCATGTAATGGGCTGTGGTATTCAAAAAGGTAAACCTGAATATTATCGTGGTGTTGAAGTTGAACCTTCACTCTTACCAAAGATCCAGGTTGACATAGTAGTAAGTGCAGTTCCTGTTTCAAAAGTAATTGATACTGCTAAAAAGGTTCTTTACACAGGTCACATCGGCGATGGTAAAATCTTTGTTTATGACGTTGAAAACGTTGTAAAAGTTAGAACCGGTGAAGAAGGCTTTGATGCCTTACAGGATGTTGAGTAATCCTTTCTATAAATATAAATAATCTGCTTAGTAATTCAGCCGAAAAATCGGTTGGATTACTTTGCGGACTTACGGCAAAAATAAAAAAAGCAATTATTAAATTGTGCTACCAAATTTTATTGAGGTGCAAAGATGAAAAGAATACAAAATGGTTTATATGATTCTGTTTTTGAGCATGATGCTTGCGGAATCGGTGCGGTAATCAACATAAACGGTGAAAAAAATCACAAAGTTGTTGATGACGCATTAAAAATAGTTGAAAAACTTGAACACCGTGCAGGTAAAGACGCTTCAGGCGAAACCGGTGACGGTGTTGGTATTATGCTACAAATTTCTCATCACTTTTTTAAGAAAAATGAGAAAAAACTTGGCATAAAACTCGGTGGAGAACGAGAATACGGCGTTGGTATGTTCTTCTTCCCTGCTGATACTTTAAAAAGAAATCTTGCTAAAAAAATGTTTGAGGTTATTACAAAAAAAGAAGGACTTGAGTTCCTTTGTTGGCGTGATGTTCCTGTAAATCCTGATATTTTGGGTTACAAAGCACGCAATTGTATGCCTTATATTTCACAATGTTTTATTCGTCGTCCTGAAAGTGCAAAAACCGACCTTGATTTTGATAGAAAGCTCTATGTCGTTCGTCGAGTTTTTGAACAAAGTAATGACGACACCTATGTTCCTTCATTATCATGCAGAACTATTGTTTATAAAGGAATGTTTTTGGTTAATCAATTACGAGAATTTTATCTTGATTTACAAAGCGAAGACTATTATTCTGCAATAGCGCTTGTTCACTCAAGATTTTCTACTAATACAAATCCAAGCTGGGAAAGAGCACATCCAAATAGATTTATTGCCCATAACGGTGAAATCAACACTATCCGTGGTAATGTTGACAGAATGTTAGCTCGTGAAGAGACAATGCATTCAGATGTTATGAAAAATGAAATTTCTAAAGTCTTCCCTGTTGTAAATGTTGAGGGTTCAGACTCTGCAATGCTTGATAATACGCTTGAATTCTTAGTAATGAACGGTATGGATTTACCGCTTGCTATGATGATCGTTATTCCTGAGCCTTGGAGAAATGATAAAAATATGCACTATTCAAAGCGTGATTTATATGAATATTACGCAACTATGATGGAGCCATGGGACGGCCCTGCTGCTATTCTTTTCTCAGATGGTGACTTAGTTGGTGCAACTCTTGACAGAAATGGTCTTAGACCATCAAGATATTATATTACAAATGATGGATATTTAGTTTTATCATCAGAAGTCGGCGTTCTTGATTTTGATGAAAAGGCTATTGTTAATAAATCAAGACTTGAGCCTGGTAAAATGTTGCTTGTTGATACAAAGGCAAAGAGAGTTATCAATGATGAAGAATTAAAGAATTATTATGCTTCAAGACAGCCTTACGGTGAATGGATTGACAGAAATTTAATTCATCTTCGTGATCTTAAAATTCCTAATCAAATGGTTGAAATGCACACTCAACAAGAGCGTGATAGACTTTATAAAGCCTTTGGTTATACTTATGAAGATATTAATAACGCAATTTTACCAATGGCTGCTAACGCTGCAGAGCCAACAGCTGCAATGGGTGTTGATATTCCGCTTGCGGTTTTATCTGATAAACATCAACCGTTGTTTAACTATTTTAAACAGGTTTTCGCTCAGGTAACTAACCCTCCTATCGACGCTATTCGTGAAGAGATTGTTACAGATACTACTGTTTATATTGGTTCTGATGGTAATTTGCTTAAAGAATGCCCTGAAAATTGCACTGTAATGGAAATTAAAAATCCTATTTTAAGCGGTGTAGATATGCTTAAAATAAAAAACATTAATCAGCCCGGCTTTAAAGTAGATACAGTTTCACTTTTATATTATAAAAGTTTATCTCTTGAAAAGGCAGTTGATCAATTGTGCATTAGCTGTGACAGAGCATATAAAAACGGTGCTAACATCATTGTTCTTTCTGATAAAGGCGTTGATGAGAACCACGTTGCTATTCCATCACTTTTGGCAGTTTCAGCTGTTGAACAACATTTAATAAGAACTAAAAAGCGTACAGCTGTTTCAATTATTCTTGAAAGTGCTGAGCCTAGAGATGTTCATCATTTTGCTACACTTTTAGGCTTTGGTGCTCGTGCTATTTACCCATATCTTGCTCACGAGGCAATAAAAGAATCAATTGATAAAAAATTGCTTGATAAAGACTTTTATGTTGCAGTTGACGACTATAATTTCGCTATTTTACACGGTATTGTAAAAATTGCGTCGAAAATGGGCATTTCAACTTTGCAATCTTATCAATCGGCTCAGATTTTTGAAATTATAGGTATTAAAAAGAGTGTTGTCGATAAATACTTTACTAATACTGTTAGCCGTGTTGAAGGTATCGGTCTTGAAGAGATTGACGAAGGCGTAAAATGGCGTCATTCACACGCTTTTGATCCGCTTGGACTTGGCGTTGATACAACTCTTGATAGTTCGGGTGCACATAATCTTCGTAGCGGTAATGATAAAGACGATCACTTATATAATCCTGAAACAATTATTAAGTTGCAACAGGCGACAAGAAACGGCGATTACAATGAGTTTAAAGAGTTCACTTCTATAGTTGATGCCGAACTTGTTCCGCATACATTAAGAGGTTTGCTTGAATTTAACAAAGAAAATGTTACTCCAATTTCAATTGATGATGTAGAACCTGTTGAATCTATTGTAAAAAGATTTAAAACAGGTGCTATGTCATACGGATCAATCTCAAAAGAAGCACATGAGTGTATGGCAATGGCTATGAATATGCTCGGCGGTAAATCAAACTCCGGTGAAGGCGGCGAGTTACCTGAAAGACTTAAATCTGACCGTTGCAGTGCAATTAAACAGGTTGCTTCTGGTAGATTCGGTGTTACCAGCGAATATTTAACAAGTGCTAAAGAAATTCAGATTAAAATGGCACAAGGTGCAAAACCTGGCGAAGGCGGTCACTTACCTGGCAAAAAGGTTTATCCTTGGATTGCTAAAACAAGATACTCAACACCTGGTGTTGCACTTATCTCCCCTCCTCCGCACCACGATATTTATTCAATCGAAGACTTAGCACAATTAATATATGACCTTAAAAATGCTAATAAAGATGCTAGAATTTCTGTAAAATTGGTGTCTGAAGCAGGTGTCGGTACTATTGCAGCAGGTGTTGCAAAGGCAGGTGCACAGGTAGTGTTGATATCCGGTTATGATGGCGGTACAGGTGCTGCACCAAAATCATCAATTCATAATGCAGGTCTTCCTTGGGAGCTTGGTGTTGCAGAAACTCATCAAACACTTATTTTAAACAACTTGCGTTCAAGAGTTGTAATCGAAGCAGACGGTAAGCTTATGACAGGTCGAGATGTAGCAATCGCAGCAATGCTTGGTGCTGAAGAATTTGGTTTTGCTACTGCTCCGTTAGTTACAATGGGTTGTGTTATGATGAGAGTTTGTAACCTTGATACTTGCCCTGCAGGTATTGCTACACAAAACCCGGAACTTAGAAAGAGATTTAAAGGTAAGCCTGAATATATAGTAAACTTTATGCGTTTTGTTGCCCAAGAACTTCGCGAAATTATGGCTGAACTCGGTATTAAAACCATTGACGAGTTAGTTGGTAGAAGCGATTTATTAAAGAAACGCGAAAAGAGCGTTACTGAAAGAGCACTTACAATTGATATGTCAAAAATTATTGATTCATCATTTGCAAAAGAGCCTGAAAATCACTTTAATCCTAAAGATGTTTTTGATTTTGAACTTGAAAACACAATTGATGAACGCATTATTATCAAAAAACTTTTGCCGCTTTTGAAAAAAGGTCAAAAAGGCTCTGTTGATATTGATATTACTAGCACAGACAGAACAGTCGGTACATTGTTCGGTGCTGAAATCACAAAATTAAAAGGTAACAGTCTTAAAGATGATACCTATATTGTAAATTGTAAAGGCGGTGGCGGACAGTCATTTGGTGCATTTATTCCAAAAGGTTTGACTTTAAAGGTTGAAGGCGACTCAAACGACTACTTCGGTAAAGGCTTATCAGGCGGTAAATTAGTAATTTATCCGCCAAAAGACAGCACATTTGAAGCTGATGAAAATATTATTATCGGTAACGTTGCACTTTATGGTGCTACTGACGGTTATGTATTTATAAACGGTGTTGCCGGTGAGCGTTTCTGTGTTAGAAATTCCGGTGCAAAAGCCGTTGTTGAAGGCATCGGCGAACATGGTTGCGAATATATGACCGGTGGTGTAGCAGTAATTCTCGGTAAAGTCGGTAAAAACTTTGCAGCAGGTATGAGCGGCGGTATTGCATTTGTTCTTGATGAAAACCATGATTTATATTTGAATGTAAACAAAGAGCTTGTTACTATTGAGCCTGTTTGCGAAAAACACGATATTAATGAGTTGAAATCCTTAATTAAAATGCATTATAAAGAAACAGGTTCTAAGAAAGCTAAAAAGATTTTAGATGAATTTGATTATTATTCAACTAAATTCAAAAAGATTTTACCAATTGATTATAATAAGATGCTACAGGCTATTTCAGCTATGGAAGAAAAAGGCATGAGCCGTGATGAAGCCGAAATTGAAGCATTTTATGCAAATATTAAATAAGGAGAATTGAAAATGGGTAAACCTACTGGTTTTATGGAATATAAAAGAGAGAGTAACATTTCAATTGCTCCTCTTGAAAGAATTAATAATTTTAATGAATTTCACAAAAGAATTTCTGACGAAGAAAGAATAAAACAAGCTTCTAGATGTATGAACTGTGGTGTTCCTTTCTGTCAGTCGGGAATGACGCTTAACGGTATGAGAACAGGTTGTCCTTTGCATAATTTGATTCCTGAGTGGAACGACCAAATTTACAAAGGCAACTGGGATCACGCTTTATCAAGACTTTTAAAAACTAATAACTTCCCTGAATTTACAGGAAGAGTTTGTCCGGCACTTTGTGAATGTGCTTGTACTTGTAATATTGATACCGATGCTGTTTCAGTTCATGATAATGAGCTTGAAATTATTGAGCGTGGATATGAAAACGGACTTATCAAACCACAAATACCTGCAGTTAGAACAGATAAAAATATTGCTGTTATCGGTTCAGGTCCTTCCGGCTTAGCAGTTGCCGACCAGTTAAATAAGCGTGGACATAATGTAACTGTGTTTGAGCGTGATGACAGAATCGGCGGACTTTTAATGTACGGTATTCCTAATATGAAACTCGATAAGAAAGTCATTGAAAGAAAAATTAGAATTATGGAAGAAGAAGGTATTAAATTTAAAACCGACTCCCCTGTTGAAAATTCTAAAAAAGCTAATGAACTTCTTAAAAAGTTTGATGCTGTTGTTCTGTGTTGCGGTTCAAGAAAAGCAAGAGATATAACTGCAACAGGCAGAGATGCAAAAGGTATTTATTTTGCTGTTGACTTTTTAACTCATGTTACAAAGAGCCTTTTAAATTCAAATTTTGCCGATAAAAAATATCCTGATGTTAAAGATAAAAATGTTGTAATTGTGGGCGGCGGTGATACAGGTAACGACTGTGTCGGTACATCAATAAGACTTGGTTGCAAATCAGTAACACAGCTTGAAATGATGCCTAAATTGCCTGATACAAGAGCAGAAAACAATCCTTGGCCTGAATATCCAAGAGTTTGTAAAACTGATTACGGTCAGGAAGAAGCGATTGCAAAATTCGGCAATGATCCACGCATTTATCAAACAACAGTTAAAGAATTTGTTAAAGATAAAGACGGTAATTTAAAAGAGATTATTACTGTTGAATTAGAGTTTACAAAGAACGAAAAAACAGGCAGAATGGATATGAAAGAAGTAGCAGGAAGTGAAAAAACATTACCTTGTGAAGTTTTATTAATTGCTGCAGGTTTTGTCGGCTGTGAAGACAGCCTTGCAAAAGCATTTTCGCTTGAACTTACTAACAGAAATGTTATTAAAACAGAAGACTACAAAACAAGCGTTGATAAAGTGTTCTCTGCAGGCGATGTCAGAACAGGTCAATCATTGGTTGTAAGCTCAATAGCAGATGGCAGAGCCTGTGCTACTGAAGTGGATAAGTTCTTAATGGGCTACACAAATATGATTTCTTAATTTAGCTGTATTCTTTTCATTTTTATATAAGACCGTGTGCAAAATATTTTTTGTGCATGGTCTTATTTTTTTTCTTGTATTCTATACTGATTAATGATATAATATAATAAATATTGTAAATAGGGGTGATTGTTATGTGCGGTATCGTAGGATTTGTCGGAGATAAACCGGCAGCACCTATTTTGCTTGAAGGTCTTGCCAGACTTGAATATCGCGGATATGATTCAGCAGGTATTGCTATAATTGAAAATAATAATATAGTTGTAAAAAAATCAGTAGGAGAATTAAAAACACTTATTTCTCTTTTAGACAAAGGTTCTAAATTTAAAGGTACTATCGGTATTGGTCACACTCGTTGGGCTACTCATGGTAAGCCGTCTAACGAAAATTCACATCCTCATTTAAGTGAGAACGGAAAATTTGCAGTTGTTCATAATGGTATCATTGAGAATTATGCTTCTCTTAAAGAAGATTTAATTAAAAACGGATATCATTTTGCCTCTGAAACAGATACCGAAGTTGTAGCCGCATTACTTCAAACTTTTGATAACGGCAACTTTTTTGACACTATTAAAAAGGTTTTGGAAGTTGTAGAAGGCTCTTATGCACTCGGAATTATTAACAATGAGCATCCTGACGAGTTTTATGCTGTCAGAAAAGCAAGTCCGCTTATTGTCGGTTTGTCGGACGAAGGCAATATGGTTGCATCTGATATCCCTGCAATCTTGCCTGTTACAAATAAGATTTATTATTTAAATGATAATGAAATTGTTCATTTAACAAAGACTAGCGTAGATATTTATGATATTAATCATAATAAGCTTGACCGTGAAGTTACAGAAATTAAATGGGATGTTTCTGCAGCTGAAAAAGGCGGTTATGACCACTTTATGATTAAAGAGATTATGGAACAGCCAAAGGCAATTCGTGATACTATTGAACCTAGAATTAAAGATGGCAAAATCAATTTTGAAGGTGTTAATTTATCAAAAGAGTTTTTAGAAAATCTTGATAAAATCTTCATTGTTGCTTGTGGCTCTGCTTATCATGTAGGTGTTGTTGGTAAATACATAATTGAAGATATGGCTAGAATTCCTGTTAATGTTGAAATAGCCAGTGAATTTAGATACTCTAATCCGCTTGTTACTGATAAATCACTTGTAATTGTTATAAGTCAATCGGGTGAAACTGCTGATACATTGGAAGCACTTAAAATTGCTAAAAACAAAGGTGCTACTATTCTTTCAATTGTTAATGTTGTTGGCAGTTCTATTGCAAATATTTCTGACAATGTGCTTTATACTTGGGCAGGTCCAGAGATTTCTGTTGCTACAACAAAAGCTTATTCTACTCAGTTATCGTTGATTTATCTTGTTGCACTTTATATTTCAGAACAAATCGGCAAAGTTACTGCTGATTATGTTTCAAAAATGCTTAAAGAAATTGAAACTTTGCCGGATAAAATATCAGAAATTTTAAAACTTGCTCCAAAAATCAAAGAAATGGCTAAAAGATATGCTTATCTTGAACATGCTTATTTCATTGGCAGAAACTTTGACTATGCTATTGCTTTGGAAGCATCGTTAAAATTAAAAGAAATCAGTTATATTCACTCTGAAGCTTATGCTGCAGGTGAATTAAAACACGGAACTATTTCTCTTATTGAAGAAGGAACTTTTGTTGTCGGTCTTGCTTGTAACAAAGATTTGTTTAAAAAGACAATGAGCAATGTTAAAGAAGTTAAGGCTCGTGGTGCTGAAGTTATGCTCATTACTACTAGTAACTTTGATGAAGAAATCGGAGATGAAGTAGACAGCATTATAGAAATTCCTGATGCTGATAAACTTATTATTCCGTCACTTGAAGTTGTTCCTATGCAGTTACTTGGTTACTATATTGCTTTGGCTAGAAATTGTAATATTGATAAACCTAAGAACTTAGCTAAATCAGTAACAGTTGAATAAATTATTAAACTTAAAAAGGTAGGCAAATTTTTGCCTACCTTTTTTTACTATGCTATTTTATCAAATTCTATTATTTTATTTTTTACTCTTCCCTGTTGTTTGTTTTTTAATGATTTTAACTCTTTTTTCAAAAGATATATTTGAAAATCACAATACTTAATTGAAAGTGCACCAAAAATCATCAAAATGATTGAAATTAGACCGTTTCTAACTCCATTCTCATTTACACCGGATGTAAACAATAAAAAGCAAACAATGCCTATTATAAGCACAAGAGAAAAAGCGACTTTTAAATATTTATAAGTTAAAATTTTTGATTTAATATCATTCATGATATAATCCTCCTTTGTTTTATCTTCTATAAAGATTATATCACTATACCTGTCCTAAAAAACGGACAACCCAAAATTATTTTTAAAATAATTTTGGGTTGCAATTTTTATTTAGTTTTCATTTGCATCTTCGTCTTCGTCTTCTTCAACATCTAAATGCAAAGAAGCACCGCAATTAGTACATTCAATGTCGTTATCTAACATATCAAGATTAACTACCATTGTTTCACCGCATTCAGGACATTTGATTTCATATAATTCATCATCGTCATCTTCATCCGGTTCAAAAAGATAATCTTCAACTTCAGCTAAATCTTCATCAACTGCATCAACTTGATCGCTGATATCAGCAACATCAAGCTCGAGTTCTGACATAGCTTCAGCCATTTCATCAAGTGTATCAATAATAGCATTGATTAATTTAACGTTTTTATCGCTTTGGTCAAGCTCCATACCTGACGCTAAGCCTTTTAGATAAGCAACTTTTTCTGTAACTGTCATAATTTCCTCCGTTAAGAACAAATTTATGCTCTTTCCATATACTCGCCTGTACGAGTATCAATTCTAATTTTGTCGCCTTCGTTAATAAAGAGCGGAACTCTGATTTCAGCACCTGTTTCAAGAGTTGCAGGTTTTGTAGCATTAGTAGCTGTATCACCTTTAACACCCGGCTCGGTTGCTGTGATTTCAAGTTCAACGAATGTAGGTGGTTCAACACCGAAAACTTTACCTTTATATGAAAGAATTTTACAAATCATTTCTTCTTTAACGAATTTAAAATTATCTCCGAGTTCAGCCGGTGATACAGGAATGGTATCAAAAGTTTCCATATCCATAAAGTAATATAAATCACCGTCGCTATAAGAATATTGCATTTCTTTTCTCTCAACAAAAGCTGTTGGATATTTATCAGTTGGGTTAAAAGTTTTTTCAACAACTGAACCTGCAATTACATCTCTGATTTTTGTTCTAACAAAAGCAGCACCTTTACCCGGTTTTACATGTTGGAATTCAAGAATTTGATAAACCTTGCCATCCATTTCGAATGTTACGCCGTTTCTAAAATCTCCTGCTGTTACCATAAGTTTTAAACCTCCAAATATTAATATATTTATTTTATACTATATTGCATAATTTTTCAAGTGTTTTTTATAAATCAATACATTCTTTATAAACTTTTTTCATAAACAATGCATCTTCCGCTTGCGTACCGGCAGATTCGCATATAAAATAAGGTGATAAATTTTTCTTTGCAACAAGTTCTGCAAGTGGTTCAAAGTTAGGACCGTAAACATCATCTTCAAAAGTTAAATGTTTTTTCTCGCCACCTGAAGTATACTCAATTTTTGAAAAATGAGAATGAAAACATTTTAATTTGTCAATTCCTAATTTATTTTCAATTGCATCTAAAACACTTTCAAATTGCTCTTTTGTGCTAACACAGCCGAGTGTACGAGCGTTTAAATGGCCAAAATCAATACAAGGAATAAAGCTGTCATCAACTAAACACAATTCAAGAACTTCATCTAATGTGCCAAGCTGATTAATTTTACCCATTGTTTCAGGACATATATGAATATGAGATAAATTGTTTTCAATGAGTGCGGTTTTTGCCATTTTTAAAGTGTTTTTAGCAAGCTCTAAAGCTTCTTCTCTGGAAATTTTTGCACAGGAACCAGAATGTACTACAATTCTGTTAGCACCAAGCATATCAGCCGCCTTTGCACTTTGCAAAATATAATCCACTGATTTTATTCGCTTTTCTTCTTCAACTGAAGAAAGTGAAATGAAATATGGAGCATGAAGCGAAGTAACAACGCCTAATTCTTCAGCATTTTTTCGGTATATTGCAGCATTTTCTTCAGAAACTCTAACTCCCCTACCGCATTGATACTCATAAATATCAAGTCCCATTTTTGAAACAAATTCAGGAGCTTGAATATTAGATTTATAACCCATTTTTGAAAAGCTTTCAGCATTTCCGGCAGGTCCAAACAAAGCAGACATTTAATCACCTCTTTTTAAATTTCTCTTTATTTTACTTTCAATTTTGCGTTTAAAACGAAAATTTCTTGAGTCTTCTATTTGAATATAATCAAGCCAAATTGTTGTTATTCCGCTTAAGTTTCCGCCTAAAATATCCGTAAACATTTGGTCGCCGACTAAAGCAACTTCACTTTTTTTAAATCCAAGTTTTTTTACAGCTTTAGATATTTTAAATGGAAGCGGCTTTAATGACATATAAAAACAAGGCAAATTTACATTTTCAGAAAACTCGGTTAATCTACCGGGTTTTCCGTTTGATAGAATATGCAAATCTATGCCACAGCTTTTCATTTCATTAATCCACTCTAAAACGCCGTCGATAGGCTTGTTATCATGATAAATACACAAAGTATTATCAGCATCAAGCAGCAAAGCCTTAATATTATTTTCTTTCAGAAATTGTGGATTAACAGAAAAAATATTTTTAAAATAAAAATTTGGCTTAAACAATTTCATAATTATTCCTTATAAAAGCAAATTAAAAACGGACATATAAAATATGTCCGTTTATAAATCAAATAGAATACAAATATCTATCGGACAATATGTAAAAAGCCCAATAATTATTTGAATTTTCTTTTACGAGCCGCTTCAGATTTTTTCTTTCTTTTAACTGAAGGTTTCTCATAATGTTCTCTTTTACGAACTTCCTGGATAACGCCATCTCTTACAGTCGCTCTTTTAAAACGTCTAAGTGCATTTTCCAATGATTCATTCTCTTTTATACGAACTTGACTCACATTAATCCCTCCCTCCGCCTTAGCAGGGGTATTTTACCTTATGATTATACCACCAAATTTGTGGTATGTCAACTATTTTTTTAGTCCTTTAACAAAGCGTCGATCAATACTTGTTTTATGTTTTTACAACAACACAAATATGTTCCCTATGTTAACACAAAAAATTATCATAATATAAATAATATATTATTTAGCAACAATATTGACTAATTTGCCTTTAACATAAATTTCTTTAACGATATTTTTGCCGTCAATAGCTGCATTTACTTTGTCATCATCTTTTGCAGCGGATAAAACTTCTTCTTGAATGCTTTCAGCAGAAACTTGAAGTTTTGTTTTTAATTTACCGTTAACTTGAACAACGATTTCAATAGTAGCGTCTTTACATTTATCTTCTGAATATTCAGGCCAAGAAGTTTCGTTTAACATACCTTCAAAACCTGCGATTTGCCACATTTCTTCAGTAACATGCGGAGCAAATGGATTTAATAAAGTAATAAATGTTTTAAACTCAGCTTTTGTGATTGAACCTTTAGCATAAATATCATTAAGCAATGTCATCATAGCTGCGATTGCTGTATTATATTTCAAAGTTTCAATATCATCAGAAACTTTTTTAATTGTTTTATGGAAAGAAGATTCTAATTCTTTAGAATACTCATCGCCATCAACAAGTATATCGCAAAGGTTGAAAGTTCTATCAATAAATCTTTTACAGCCTTTTACTGCGTCTTTTGACCAAGGGGCAGCTTTTTCGTAGTCACCCATAAACAATACATACGTACGAAGTACATCAGCTCCGAACTCATCAACAACTTCATTTGGATCAACTACATTGCCCTTTGATTTTGACATTTTTTCACCGTCAGGTCCTAAAATTAAGCCCTGAGCAGTTCTTTTAGCATATGGTTCCGGATAAGGAACTTCGCCTAAGTCATAAAGGAATTTATACCAAAATCTTGAATAAATCAAGTGGCGGGTAACATGTTCCATACCACCGTTATACCAATCAACAGGCATCCAATATTTTAACTTTTCGTTATCAGCAAAACGCTCGTTGTTATTTGGATCGATATATCTTAAGAAATACCAAGAAGATCCTGCCCATTGTGGCATAGTATCTGTTTCTCTTCTTGCATCAGCACCGCATTTAGGGCATTTGCAGTTAACAAAGTCTTTAACTTTAGCAAGTGGGCTTTCGCCGTCTTGACCGGGTTTAAATTCTTTGACAACAGGAAGTTTAAGCGGTAATTCTTCATATGGAACAGGCACCATTCCGCATTTATCGCAATAAACAATCGGAATTGGTTCACCCCAATATCTTTGACGGTTAAACGCCCAATCTTTCATTTTATATTGAACGCCCTTTTCGCCTATACCTTTTTTGCCTAAGAATTCGATCATTTTTTCAATAGCGATTTTCTTCTCTTTAATTCCGTTTAAAAATTCAGAGTTTACCATTTCGCCATCGCCGGCATAAGCTTCTTTAGAAACATCGCCGCCTTTGATAACTTCAATAATGTCAATGCCGAATTTTTTAGCAAAATCATAGTCACGAGAGTCATGAGCAGGAACAGCCATAATAGCACCTGTACCATAACCCATCATTACATAGTCAGATATATAAATAGGTATTTCTTTGCCGCTTGCAGGGTTTACAGCGGTTAAGCCTTCAATTTTAACACCTGTTTTATCTTTAACAAGTTGTGTACGTTCAAATTCGGTCTTTTGAGCACATTTTTCTTTATAATCATTTAGTGCATCAAAATTGCCGATTTTATCTTTATATTTCTCAATTATTGGATGTTCCGGTGCAATAACCATAAATGTAACACCAAACAATGTATCAGGTCTTGTTGTATATATTTTAAGTTTCTCATCAACTTCTTTAATAGAAAAATCTACAAATGCACCTGTTGATTTACCAATCCAATTTTCCTGTTGAAGTTTAATATTAGGTAAGTAATCAACTTCTTTTAAACCATCGAGAAGCTTGTCAGCATAATCTGTAATTCTTAAATACCAAACATCTTTTGATTTTTGAACAATAGGACTATGACAAATATCACATTTGCCGCCCTGAGAATCTTCATTTGAAAGTACAACCTTACAAGACGGACAGTAGTTAATTAATGTTTTATCACGAAAAGCTAAGCCTTTTTCAAACATTTTAAGGAAAATCCACTGTGTCCATTTATAATAGTTTTCATCTGTTGTGTCAATTGTTTTAGTCCAATCAAATGAAAAACCAACCTTTTTAAGCTGAGAAGTGAATTTTTCGATATTTTTATCTGTAACTGCACGAGGATGAATACCTGTTTTAATAGCATAATTTTCAGTAGGAAGACCATAGGCATCAAAACCTATCGGAAATAAAACATTATATCCTTGTAATCTTCTTTTTCTTGAAACAACTTCAAGACCTGAATATGCCTTAATATGACCAACATGCATACCTGCACCTGACGGATAAGGAAATTCAACTAATGAATAAAACTTTGGCTTTGAATAATCGTCTTTTGCCTCAAAAGTTTTATTTTCATCCCATATTTTTTGCCATTTTTGCTCTACACTTTTAAAATCGTACTTCAACTATAAGACTCCTTTTATTCGCTGATAAATTCTGAAATATCTATTTCTTTTCCATCTTGCCAGATTTTTTCTAAAGAATAAAATTCCCTTTCTTTTCTGCTCAAGACATGAATAATCACATCGCCATAATCAAGCAAAATCCATTCGCTTGTTTTTCCTTCAATATGATTTGGTTCAACTTTATTTTCAGACATTTTTTCATCAACTTCATCAGCTAATGCTCTAACCTGAGTTGAAGATGAACCTGTTGCTATTACAAAGTAATCGCCTAAAATTGTTAAGTCATCAATTTTGATAACTTTAATATCGTATGCTTTTTTACTGTCAAGTGCTTTAACAGCAACTTTTACTTTATCTAAAGTCTCCATTTAATCTCCTTTATTGTGCGGATTTTGTAGTTGTTTTTTCGGCCTCTCTGTCAAAATCATTAAGAGTGCCGCCTTTTAAGAATTCGTCATAATCTTTATTATATGATGAGCCTCTGTCAGCATAATCAACAATCTTCAAATCGCTTGTAGTTAATAATTTGCTTTCATAAGGTCTAAAATATTTATTAATCATATCAACAGCTTCTTGTTTATGACAAACCCAACAAGAAAGTCCGTTGATTGTAGCTGTTTGACCCGGCAATGACATAATATTTACTTTATCAAGCTTTAATTTATTTGCTTTTTCAGCATAACCGAGTGCTAAACCAAGTGGCAAATCAGTTGAAACATCATCCATACAGTTAGCAACAATCGAAGAAAGTTCACTAAATGAAAGAGAGGTTAATTTTTTCAAAATTGCAGAATATATTGCACGCTGATTTACAAGTCTGCCCATATCGCCTTGAGCAAAAGATTTTCTATGACGAATAAGAGCCGTAGCCCATTGTCCGTCAAGATGTACCTTACCTTTTTTGAAATATTTAACTTGCTGTGGCTTAGTTGTATCGTCTATAAGCTTATAATCTCTATCAAGCTTAATGTCAACACCGCCCATAATATCAATGATTTTTTCAGTACCTTTGATTGTTAATGTAGCATAATGGTCAATTGGTAAACCAAATTTTGAGTTAATACATCTGATCATAGCCTTAATCTTTGATTCACCTTCTCGCGGTAATTTATAAACAGCATTAATTTTACCGCTTGAAACATCACCGACATAAGTATCTCGTGGAATTTGAAGAATATTCATCTCATTATTAGCGAGATCATAACAACCTATCATGATAATATCAGTTAAATCCTGATTAAGACCGCAAATTAAGAAATAAGATACGTTTTCATTCACTGATGTCATAATTTTTTCGTAGTTGCCGGACTCTTTAGCATCAATATCATTATCTTTTAATATTTTAGATTCAAGCAATGCAGTAACGGTAAATGAAACGATTGAAACAACCAATAAAAGTGAAATCAAAACATTTGAAACTATCAAAGCTTTTTTTGACTTCTTTGTTTTTGCTCTGTTCCCCATAGTCGATAAATCAAAAGACTTATCTTTTGAATGAGAATAAAGTTCATTACTGTTTGATGAAATATTTTTAACAGTATTTCTTTTATTATAATTTTTTTTAGTAGGTTTTTTTCTTAATTCGTCAGATGATTTTTTATAAGCCATATTTACATCCTTTCAATTTTAATCAAGTAAATATCAATTGATCTAATGTGATTTTTTAGAAGTTGCAGCTTCCCTATCATAATTGCTTAGACTACCACCGTCAATTACAGTGCCATAATCTTTACTGTATTTTGATGTTACTTGAGAGTAATCTAAAATTGAAATATCTGAAGTAGATAATTTTGTGGTTTCATAAGGTCTGAAATACTTATTAATCATATCAACGGTTTCTTGTTTATGACAAGCCCAACAAGATAGTTTGTTGATATATTGGCTTTGACCCGGTAACGACATAATATTTACTTTGTCAAGTTTTAAATTATTAGCTTTTTCAGCATAACCGAGTGCCAGGCCTATTGGTAAATCTGTTGAAACATCGTTCATACAGTTGGTTACAATGCTGGTAACCTCGCCGAAAGAAACATTAGTTAATTTCTTTAAAATTTCTGCATAAACTGCACGCTGATTTTGAAGTCTACCAAAGTCGCCACCATCACGAACTCCATTTACATAGGTATTCTTTCGGTTTCTAATAAGAGCAGTAGCCCATTGTCCGTCAAGATGTACTTTACCTTTGCGAAGCTCTTTGTATTGTTCGGGTTTTCTTGAGTCATCAACAAGATGATATTTGCCTACATAATCTCTATCAAGAGTAATATCAATGCCGCCCATAGCATCAATTACTTTTTCAGTACCTTTAACAGTAATTGTTGCATAATGGTCAATAGGCAAACCTAAGTTTTTATTAATACATCTGATAAGAGCTTTTATTTTTGATTCTCCTGTTCTAGGATGACCGTAAACAGCGTTAATTTTACCTGATGGAACGTCACCAACATAGGTATCACGCGGAATTTGTAAAATATTCATTTCATTGTTAGCTAAATCGTAACAAGCTACCATAATAATATCTGTTAAATTTTCGCTTAAATCAACACCGCAAATTAAAAAATAAGATACATTTTCATTAACAGAAGTTTTAATAGATTCATATTTGTCATTAGCTTCTTTAGCGTCAATTGAACTATTTTTCAAAAAACTTGATTCAAGCAAAGCAGTTGCAGTAAAAGAAACAATTGAAACAACTAATAAAAGCGAAATCAAAACATTAGATAAAATCAATAATTTTTTTGATTTTTGAGTTTTTGCCCTGTTTCCCATAGATGATAAATCAAACGATTTGTCTTTTGAATGAGAATATAAATCTTTTGAATTTGATTGTATATCTAAATTACTACTTTCTTTTTTGTAGTAAGAATTGCGTCTTTTGTTAGGCTTTTTTCTTAATTCATCCGATGACTTTTTATAAGCCATAATTTACATCCTTTCTAAACACATATAGTTATAAGCGTTAATCGTATCAATATGTATAGGTTTTTGGTTTGTAATTAATTCATCGATAGAAAATTTTAAACATTCAAATATGGCAGTATCTAAATCATTGTTTTCAGCAACTTCTCGTAGTCTATTGACACCTTCAAAATCACGGTCGGCAGATATAAAATCAGCAAGAAAAAGAATTTTATCAAGCTTTGTCATATTTTCTCTGCCTGTTGTATGGTATCGGATAGCGTCAATAATTTCTTTATCTTTAATAGAAAATTTATCTTGAATAAACGCTGAACCTGCAATAGAATGCCAAAGTAAACGAACATTTTTTTGAACATCATCTAATATTATATCAAACTTATGAAATATTTGCAACATTTTTTCATTAGAATCGTTTTTGCAAACATCATGAAGCAAACCGCAAAGATATGCTTTTTCTTCATCATAATTATTTCTTGAAGCTAATTTTTTACACATATCAGCCACATTTAAGCTATGATTAAATCTATAATCATCTAACGTTTCTTTTAAATAATCAATATATTTTTGATACATAAACAAAAATCCTTATAAATATAGTTTGTTGTCTTTTATATAGCTGTAAATTTCCTTTGTAACATAATTTTGAAAAGGCTTATTTTCTTTAATAGCATTTCTAACTTCAGTTGAAGAAAAAGGTGGAATTTTCACTTCGCAAATAATCACATTTTTACAAAGATTATTTAGCTTTTTCTTATATTCATTCATTTTTGAAATATCTTCATTATCTCGTCTGAATGCTAAAATATTTGCCATTTTGAAAATTTCTTCAGGCTTTCGCCAATCGAGAAGCGATAAAAACATATCAGATCCACAGACTAAATAAATTTCATCACTAGGATAAATAGTTCTTAACTCATATAAAGTGTCAACTGTATAACTGATATTATTTCTTTTAATTTCAATGTCGCTGACTTCGCATTTTTCTATATTATTAAATGCTAATTTACACATATTAAGTCTATCGTTATCTGAAACAAGTGCATTGTTAGACTTATGTGGTGAAAATTTGCTTGGAATAATTAAAATTTTATCAAAATCAAATTGTTCAGAAAGCTGCTTAACTATTTCAATATGTCCCTTATGAACAGGATTAAAAGCACCGCCGTATATTGCGATTTTCATTAAATCACCCTTTATTTCTTTTTAGATTTAGGTAATTCAATTTTTGGATTTTCATTATTTCTTTTATAAAAAATCATTTTTCTGCCCACAACTTGAACTACATCACACTTTGCTTTTTCTGCAATAGTATTTGCAATTTCTTTTGGAGTAGACGGAGTATTTTCCAAAGAATTGATTTTAATTAATTCTCTTGCTTTTAATGCATCTTCAACTTGTTTTATTAAAGTATCGGTAATACCGTTTTTTCCAACTTGAAAAAGTGTTTCGTAACCGTTACTCAAACCTCTTAAATATGCTCTTTGTTTACTTGTTATCATCTAAATACTCCTTTAATTTAACTTTTAACTGTCTTAAAGCGTTGCCTCTATGGCTTATTTTATCTTTTTCGTCTGCAGAAAGTGACGCAAATGATTTTCCATCAACATAAAAATATGGATCATAGCCAAATCCGCCGTCACCCATAGGCTCAAATCCTATTTTGCCTTTACACTCGCCAAAACATTCAACCTTATCACCATTTGGAAAGACTACAGAAATAGCACAACAGAATTTTGCGGTTCTGTCATTTTCACTTACATTTTCAAGGTTTTTAATTAATAAGTCGTTGTTCTTTTTATCAGTAGCATCTTCACCGGAATATCTTGCTGAATAAACGCCGGGTTCGCCGTTTAACGCATCGACACAAAGTCCTGAATCATCAGCAATAGCAGGCAAGCCGCTGGCCTTACACGCAGAATTAGCCTTTAAAAAAGCATTTTCAGCAAAGGTTGTGCCTGTTTCTTCAACTTCCGGTATTGATATATTTAATTCATTTTCAGTAACAGCAGTAATACCTAGTGGATTTAAAATTCTCTCAAGTTCTGCAATTTTCTTTTTATTTTTGCTTGCAATAATAAACTTCATTTATTTTTCCTCGCTAAATAAGGCTTTTGCAAAGTCTTCTGGTGAAAAATCCTGTAAATCATCAATTTGTTCGCCAACGCCGATTAATTTAACAGGTATTCCGAGTTCCTGATTAATTGCAAGAACAACACCGCCACGAGCAGTACCATCAAGTTTTGTTAAAATAATTCCGGTAATTCCCGCTGCTTGTTTAAATTCTCTTGCTTGGTTTACAGCGTTTTGACCTGTTGTAGCGTCAAGTACCAACAATACTTCTTTATCAGCATCAGGTAATTCTCTGTCAATTATCCTTGACATTTTAGATAACTCATCCATAAGATTTTTCTTATTATGAAGTCTGCCGGCGGTATCACATATAATAACATCTGAGCCTTTTGATTTAGCTGCAGTAATAGTATCATATACAACAGCAGACGGATCAGCACCTTCATGATGCTTAATAATAGGCACTTCTGCCCTGTTTGCCCAAATTGTAAGTTGCTCTGCAGCGGCTGCTCTAAATGTATCAGCAGCGCCTAAAATAACTGATTTGCCTTGGTTTTTATACATATTAGCGATTTTTCCGATTGAAGTAGTTTTACCTACGCCATTAACTCCAATAACCAAAATCATAGATGGCTTTGTGTTAGTTTTTATAGTATTATCAGCACTCATCATATCAACAATAACTTGTTGTAACATACCGTGAATTTCACTTGGATCGGTAACTCTTTCTGATTTTACTCTTTTCTTTAATTCTTCACATATAGCATTTGCAGTATTAACACCTGTATCTGCCAATATCAAAGTTTCTTCAAGCTCTTCAAATAACTCATCATCAATTTTTGTAAATGAAGAAATAACTGAATTAACCGCTCCGGCAAAGCTATCTCTGGTTTTTTTAAGTCCTTGACTAATTTTACTGAATAAACCCATTTTAACTCCTTTAAATTATTTAGATACTTTAGTTTTCAAAGTTTTTTCAATCTCTGAAACATTAATTGAAAGTAATTTTGAAACACCTTTTTCCTGCATTGTAACACCGTAAAGTACATCAGCTTCTTCCATTGTACCTCTGCGGTGAGTAATAACAATAAATTGTGTATTATTGCTCATTCTTCTTAAATATGCTGCTACTTTGTCAACATTAACTTCGTCTAACGCTGCTTCAACCTCATCAAGTAAGCAGAATGGAGGAGGATTTACTTTCATAATTGCAAAGTAAATTGAAACAGCAATAAGCGCTTTTTCACCACCTGAAAGTTGTTCAATAATAGAGATATTTTTTCCCGGTGGTTGAGCGATAATATCAATTCCCGACTCTAAAACATTATCAGGATTTGTAAGCTGAAGTTTTGCAGTTCCGCCACCGAAAAGCTCTTTGAAAACTTCTGTGAAATTCTTTGCAATAACTGCAAATTTTTCAGTAAACATTTCCTGCATTTTCGATGTAAGTCCGTTAATAATCTTTTTAAGTTCAGCAGAAGATTTTTCAACATCGGTAATTTGAGCAAGCATATATTCATAACGCTCGGAAACCTCTTTATATTCTTCAATAGCTGAAACATTTACAGCACCAAGCGAACGAATTTTTGATTTAATTTCATTAAGTCGCTTTGTTGCTTTAGGAATATCATCAATAGGAAAACCTATTTCTTCGGCTTGAGATTTAGTCAACTCATATTCTTCAAAAAGCTTTGAAATAATATCCGAATATTCTTTTTCAAGTCTTTCTTTACGCTCTGTAAGTCTAGCTAATTCTCCTGATAAACGCTCTTTATCTTGAGATTTTTCACGTTCAACATTTCTCGAAGCATAATTTGCTTGTTCAATTTGAGTGCGTTTTTCACTAAGTCGTTTAATCTCATCTTCGCTAGACTCGGATTTTTCAATAAATCCACTCGAAATTTGTGTCAATCTTGTAATTTCTTCTTTATCATTTTCGTTTTTGAGTTCTAATGACTCGATTTCACTTGTTAACGTGGCGACTCTGCCGACTCTGTCATTTTTGGTTTGATTAATCTGTAATATTGAAGATTTCAAATTTTCAATATCTTTATTAAGGCTGACAATTTCAAAACGAATTGTTGATATTTTATCAGAAATATCAGATTTTGTTCCACTTAATTTGTCTTTATCAGTTAATAACAAATCAATAGATTTTTCAAGATCTGATTTCTCGTTTTCAAACCTTTCTAGCTTTTGAGTTTCTGATAAAATGCGTTCGTTTAATTCTTTAGTACGAGAAGAAGAATTTTCTTTATTTAAAATCAAATTATCAAGATTAGATTTATTAGTGTTATATTGCTCTTCTAAGAGTTTTAATTCACCTAATAATCTTATTTTATCTTCATTAGCTCTTTTTAAACTGATTTCTTTTTCTTCATAAGAAGAATTATAGTTTTCACTTTCAGCATTTAATTTTTCAAACTCTTTATTTAATCCATTAATTTCAGAATTGAGCTTGTCGATTTTCTTTTTAAATTCTTCAATTTGTGAACTACGGTTTATAAGACCGGCATTTTTAGCAGTAGAACCACCTGTAAGTGAACCGCCGGGATTTACAACTTGACCATCGAGTGTTACAATTTTGAATTTATAAGAATATTTTTTAGCCATTGAAACTGCGTTATCAATATTCTCAGTTATGACAGTTCTGCCCAGTAATGAACTTATAATATCTTTATACTCGGTTTTAGACGAAACCAATTTATCAGCATAACCGACAAATCCAAAACAATTTTCAACAGAATTATCTTTAAAAGAAAAAGGTTTAATCGAAGTTAACGGTAAAAATGTTGCTCTGCCGGCGTTGTTTGATTTTAAATAATGAATTGCTTTTTTAGCACAATCTTCATTAGAAACCACAATATTTTGAGATGCTGCACCAAGAGCGGTTTCAATAGCAGTTGAATATTCAGGTTTAACTTCAACTAATCTTGAAACAGGACCGTGAATGCCTTTTAATAAACCTTTGTCAGCGGCCTTACAAACTTGTTTTACAGCATAATTAAAGCCATCAAGGTTTCTTTCAAGTTCTTCTAAAATTTTAATTCTACGCTGAAATTCACTTTTATCAAGTGTTTTTAAATTAATTTCTTCGGTAAGAGTTTTTATTTTTTCTTCTCGTTTTCCGGATTTTAATTTATAACCATTGATAACATTTGTACATTCTTCAATTGTTTTATCACAATCTTCAATATCAGCATTACTTTCTTCAATTTCGATTTGAATATCTTCAAGATAATCATTTATCTTTTTAACTGTTTCATCAAAATTATCAAAGTTGTTGTCAATTTCATCAATAGCAGTTTTAGCTGAAACTAATTCAACTTTACATTCAGAAATTTTTTCAGAAAGAGAATTAAGTTTTGCGTTTTTTTCAGCAATTTTTTCTGAAAAGTCGCCTGAATCGTCTGAAATTGAAGCTAATTTCTCAAGCTCAAAATTCAATTCTTCGGTTTTTTTAGTAACCTTATTTTCTAATTCTTTTATAGAATTTTGTTTATCATCTATTTCTTTATTAAGAGTTTCATCATCGGTATTAGCCGTTTCTATCTCGCCTTTTAATCTATCAATATTTTCATTATTATGAAGAATATTGTTATTTAAAACTGCAATTTGACCTTTTATCTCAGAAGTTTGTTCATCAGCTTTTGACGCTTCTCTTCTTATTGCGTCAATTTGTGAAGAAAGTTTATTAGATTCAATTGCAGAAATATCCGATTGAGCAATAAGCTCAGTAATTTCACGCTCAAGCTTTTCATATTGAGCTTTAGCAAGCGTAATTTTTTCATCTTGAGTTTTTAATTGTTCATTCGACTTATTTAGAGTATGTAACCAAAGACCGATTTCAAGTTGTTTTTTCTCATCTGAAACCGATAAAAACTCCTTAGCTTTTTCACTTTGTTCTTTTAACGGTTTTACCCTGACTTCCAATTCAGACATAATGTCACGAAGTCTAATTAAATTTTCTTCGGAATGAGCCAATTTTCGCTCGGTATCAGCACGTCTATAACGGTATTTTGAAATACCGGCTGCTTCTTCGAAAATATCTCTTCGCTCATCAGATTTAGAGCCTACTATTTCATCAATTCTACCCTGTCCGATCATTGAATAGCCGTCTCTGCCAAGACCTGTATCCATAAATAATTCATGAATATCTTTGAGCCTTACAGTATTGCCATTGATTTTATATTCGCTTTCACCGGAACGAAAATATCTTCTTGTAACTGTAACATTGTCATTATCAAACTGCAATTCACGTTTTGAATTATCAATAGTAATAGAAACTTCCGCAAATCCAAGTGCTTTTCTCTTAGCAGTACCGGTAAAAATAACATCTTCCATTGATTTACCACGCAATTGTTTATTAGACTGTTCGCCTAAAACCCAACGAATTGCATCGGAAATGTTACTCTTGCCGCTGCCGTTAGGACCGATTACAGCGGTAATATCTTGGTCAAAAGTAAGCTTTGTTTTATCAGGAAACGATTTAAATCCTTGTATTTCGATTACTTTTAATCTCAAACTTCCCCATTCCTTTCTTGCACTTTTATATTATATTTCCCTATTTTTTCATTCGGTAAGATATCTAAAAATATATGTTTTTTATTAAAATACTCTATGTTTGATTTTTTCTGTCCGATTGCCTTAGACAGTTCCTTTTTATTTACAAAAATGGTATAAAAGCCTTTGTTATTTATTTTTTCTTCAATGATATTTCGATAAATATATCCTTGTGCTAACTCACTTATTGCAGGGTGAAACGCACCTGCAATAAAACTCTCTTTATCAATTGAGTGAAGTCCGAAGCGAATTACATTTATATTATTATCATAAAATAATTTTAAAATTACTGCCCCGTTTTTTGCTGCTTTATCAATATCAAGCGGTTTATATTCATTTGATTTATAAAGTGACTCTAAAAGTGTATTTTTAAGCACAACGGTAGGATAAATTCTAACAGTATCAGGATTAATTTTCACAAACTCATTAGCAGTATACAAATCTTTCTGCTCATCGCTTTTGTATAAACCCATCATCATTTGAAGGCCAAGTTCAAAACCATTTTCTTTAATTAACTTTGATGCATTTACGACATCTCCGGCAGTATGACCGCGAAGATTAGCTTTTAGCACATCGTCGCACATACTTTGAGCCCCAAGTTCAATTGATTTTACTCCATATTGCTTTAAAATATCTAAAATTTCTTGATCAATCGCATCGGGCCTAGTGGATATTCTAATGCTTTCGGCACTTCCGTTTAAAATATGCTTGTATCCGCATTTTAAATAATCTATCATCAAATTTCTGTCGATTGCAGTAAAACTACCGCCAAAAAAAGCTATTTGCCCGCTTTTCTTATCATATTTTTTACTGTTTAATGCGGTTGAAACAGCATTATCAATATCTAATTCAGTCGGCATAACGCTATGACCTGTTATGTAAACTTGATTGCAGAAACTACAGCGGTTTTTGCAACCGTTATGCGGAATAAAAATTGAAATATTACTATGGCTCATAGTCCCATTAATTTTAAAGCTTCATGAGCAGCCTCTTGTTCGGCTGCTTTTTTGCTTTTTCCTGTACCTGTTGCAATAGAAATTGTATTTAATTGAATTGAAACGGTAAATCTCTTGTCATGGTCAGGACCTTGTTCATCGACTAAAACATACTCAATTTTTTCTTCAGGATTTTTCTGTATTACTTCTTGTAACTCGGTTTTATAATCTTTAAAAGTAATTCTCTTTCTATCTTTTAAATCGATTTTAACAAATCTTAAAACAAGCATTTTTACAGGCTCTATTCCACCGTCTAAATACATAGCCGCAAGAAGTGCTTCAAAAGCGTCTGACAAAATTGATGGACGCTTATTACCACCATTATTATACTCGCCTTTGCCGAGTTTAATATAATCGCCTAAATTGATCTGTTTAGCAAAATCAAATAAAGCTTCTTCACAAACTAATGATGCACGAAGTTTTGTTAAATCGCCTTCAGGAGTTTCAAAATGATTATACAAATAATCAGAAACAATTATAGATAAAACAGAATCGCCTAAAAATTCTAGTCGTTCATTACATTCAGCTTGATTGCCAAGCTCATTTGCATAAGAAGAGTGAGTTAAAGCTAATTGAAGTAAATCTTTATTTTTAAAAGTATAATTAATAGTATTTTCTAAATTACTTATCATTGTTTTCATCTCTTAAAGCATCCTCGATATCTTTAATTACATTAGTTTTAGTAAAATTAATCGCTTGTCTGATGGCAGATTTAATTGCCTTGCTGTCAGAACTGCCATGAGCCTTAATAACAGGGCTTTTTACGCCTATCAAAGGAGCTCCGCCATATTCTTTATAGTCAAATTTTTTCTTTAAATCTTTTAATCCGCCTTTTGCCATAAGCGCACCGAGCTTTGTAATAGCGTTTTTCATCAGAACTTCTTTAAACATACTCATAAAAGATTTTGCTACGCCTTCGGTTAATTTAAGAACAATATTTCCTGCAAAACCATCACAAACAAGCACATCACAAGCACCTGTTGGCACATCTCTTGGCTCAACATTACCTATGAAATTAAGTTTTGTATCATTTTTTAACTTTTGATAGGTTTCAACTAAAACTTCGCCGCCTTTTGAATCCTCGGCACCGATATTTAAAAGTCCGATTCTAGGAGCATCTATATCAAAAATATTTTTCATATAAGCATTTCCGACTACTGCAAATTGATGTAAAATTTCAGGTCTGCAGTCAATATTAGCACCGGAATCTAAAAGCATATACGGCTTATTTGTTGTAGGTAAAACCGTTGCAAAAGCAGGACGCTTTATACCTTTAATTCTTTTTACAATAAAAGTACCGCCCATTAACACAGCACCTGATGAACCGGCACTTACTATTGCGTCGGCTTTGCCATTTTTAACTGCATCAAAAGCAACTGCTAATGAAGTATTTTTCTTAGTTTTTAACAACAAATTAGGATCATCATGAACATCAAAAACATCATCAGCGTGAATTATTTCAATATTTTCTAATGAAATATTATTATCTTTTGCACACTGTTTTATTTTTTGCTCATCACCGCAAAGAATTACATTTGCACCGTATTCTTTAACTGCTAAAGCAGCACCTTCAATATTTGAAAGCGGTGCGTTATCTCCGCCAAATGCATCAACAATTACTTTCATATCTTTCTCCTTATTTTTTAAGAGTATTTTTTAAATCGTTTAAAGCTATATCAGCTATAACTTGATATCTTTCTTGTTTGTTTTTAATTTCAATACCATCACGAGGCAAAATACCGAAATTTGCACCCATTGGTTGAAAATCTTTTTTATCATCGGTGCTGATATAATTTGATAAAGCACCCATCATAGTTGTTTTTGGTAAACATAATTGAGTATCACCGTTGATTGTTCTTAAAACAGAAACTGCAGCCAAAATGCCTGACATAGCCGATTCCATATAACCTTCAACGCCTGTTATTTGCCCTGCAAACCAAATATTTTCTCTTGATTTCAACTTAAAGTTCTTATCAAGCAACTTTGGTGAATTTATAAAAGAGTTTCTATGCATAACACCGTAACGAATAAATTCGGCATTTTTAAGAGCAGGAATAAGCGAAAAAACTCGTTTTTGTTCAGGAAACTTTAAATTTGTCTGAAAACCAACTAAATTATATAAAGTACCCTCTTTATTTTCTTTGCGTAACTGCAAATTTGCCCACGGTCTATGACCTGTTTTTGGATTAGTAAGACCGACAGGTTTTAATGGACCAAAACGCATAGTATCAGCACCACGTTTTGCCATAATTTCAATCGGCATACAACCTTCATAAACATTTGGCTTGTCAAACGCATGAATTTCGGCACTTTCAGCTTCAACTAAGTTTTGATAAAAATATTCATACTGCTCTTTATTCATAGGGCAATTAATATAATCATCAGCGTCTCCCCTGTCATATCTTGACTGGGTAAACGCATTATCCATATCAATACTATCAAAAGTTACAATCGGTGCTGCTGCGTCAAAAAATGATAAATACTCGCCTGTTAATGAAGATATGCTTTCGGCAAATTTACCTTCAGTCAAAGGACCTGTTGCAATTATAGTATAAACATCATTTGGTATCTCAGTAACTTCTTTCTCAACAACTTCTATATTATCATTATTTTTAATTTTTTCGGTAATATAGTTTGAAAAATCGTATCTATTTACGGCTAAAGCACCGCCGGCAGGTACTGCACATTTATCTGCAGATTCAAGGCAAATCGAGCCGAATTCACGCATTTCAGCTTTAAGCAAACCGCCCGCACTGTTAACTCGCATTGCTTTTAATGAATTTGAACAAACAAGTTCTGCAAAAGTATCAATATGATGAGCTGGGGAACGTTTTATTGGTTTTTGTTCAAAAAGTGTGACTTTTACACCGTTTTTAGCTAAATAATAAGCAGCTTCACAGCCTGCAAGCCCTGCACCGATAACATAAACTTTATTCATCGGTTTTAGCCTTTTTCTTTCTTTCGGTTTTTACTTCGTAGTCGCAACCTTCATTGTTACAAACAGTTATACCGCCTCTGCGTTTAAACAATGTTTTACCGCATTTTGGACAAGTTTGATCAGTTGGGACATCCCATGTCATAAAGCCACATTCTTTTCCTTTTTCACAAGCATAGTATTTGTAGCCTTTGCCTGATTTTCTCTCAATGATTTTAGAGCCGCATTTTGGACAAAATCCTTTTGTTTCAGTAACAATAGGTTTAGTGTTTTTACATTCAGGATAACCGGGACAAGCTAAAAACTTACCAAATCTGCCTGAACGAATGACCATTTTTCTGCCGCATTTCTCGCAAACAACATCGCTTTCTTCTTCAGGAACTTTAACTCTTGTTCCGTCCATTTTTTCTTCGGCAGATTTTAAAGTTTTATCAAATCCCTTATAGAATTTATCAAGCATTTGTTTCCATTGTTCATCGCCGTTTTCAACATCGTCAAGTTCTGACTCGACTTTAGCGGTGAATTTTTGATCAACAATTTCAGGAAAAAGCTCGCTTAATAAGTCGGTGATTACTTCACCGAGTTTTGTAGGAATGAGTGTTTTCTTATCTCTCTCAACATATTCACGATTAATGATAGTTGTAACAGTGGTTGCAAATGTACTCGGCCTGCCAATTCCGCTTTCTTCGAGCATTTTGATAAGCGAAGCCTCAGTAAAGCGTGCAGGCGGTTGAGTAAAATGTTGATTTGGTGTAATCTTTTTGAGTTTTAAAACATCATCAACTTTAAGTTCAGGCAAAGATTTTGCTGCTTCTTCACTTTCATCTTTACCTTCTACATAAAGTGTTGTAAAGCCGTCAAATTTAACGGTATAACCGCTGGCTTTAAAAGTGTATCCGTTAGCGTCTATTTCAACATTAACTGTGTTTTGAATGCAATCAGCCATTAATGAAGCGATAAATCTTTCCCAAATAAGCTTATAAAGTTTAAACTGATCAGCAGTGAGTGAATCTTTTATGCTGATAGGAGTTAAAGCCGGATTAGTTGGTCTAATTGCTTCATGAGCATCTTGAGCGGTTTTTTTGGTTTTAAAATATCTTGGTTTCTCAGGTAAATAATTATCACCATAGGTGTCTTTAATAAATTGATTACCGATACCTCTTGCTTCTTCAGAAATTCTTAAAGAGTCGGTTCTCATATAGGTAATCAAACCGGTTGCACCTTGACCTTTTATTTCAACACCTTCATAAAGATTTTGAGCTATACGCATAGTTCTTTGAGCATTAAAATTAAGCTTTCTAGACGCTTCTTGTTGCAAAGTTGAAGTAATAAACGGCGGTGCCGGTTTTTTCTTTCTGGTACCTTTTTTAACTGATTTTACAACATACTCGGCTGAATTTAAATCATCTAAAATTTCTTTTGCTTCATTCTCATTAGTGATTTTGATTTTTTTGCCGTCTTTTCCGTTAGCAAGGTAAGCTTCAACATTTGATCTACCTTTAGTTAAAACAGCATCAATTGACCAATATTCTTCAGGAACAAAGCTTCTGATTTCTTTTTCTCTGTCAACAACAATCTTTAATGCTGCGGATTGGCAACGACCTGCTGACAAGCCTCTTTTAACCTTTTTCCAAAGAAAAGGACTTAATTTGTAACCAACAATTCTATCAAGAATACGACGAGCTTGTTGTGCATCAACTAAATCCATATCAATTTTTCTTGGGTGAGAAATACCTTCTTCAACGCCTTTTTTTGTAATCTCATTAAATGTTACACGATTATTGTCATTAACATCAAGACCGAGAATATAGCATAAATGCCAAGAAATTGCTTCTCCTTCTCTATCCGGGTCCCCTGCGAGATATACATAATCAGCATCAGAAGCCTTTGATCTAAGCTGTTTAATGATATCTTTTTTATCTCTCATCTCAATATACTTAGGCTCGAAATTATTTTCAATATCAACACCCATTTTTGATTTAGGTAAATCTCTGATATGACCCATACATGCTACAACTTCATATTTAGGTCCTAAGTACTTTTGAACGGTTTTAGCTTTACCCGGTGACTCTAATATTACTAATTTAGACATATTATTTCTCCTAATATTTTATTTCATATCTGCCGCCAGGCAGAGCATTAATTTCATTATTTATTTCTAAATCTGTTAAAGCAAACATAACATTTGCAGGACTGAGTTTTGTCTTTTCAACAATATATTCCAATGTGCAAGGACTGTCTAATAAACACTTAAAAACAAGCTTTGCATTGTCATCTGCATCATAAGAAAGCTTTTTTACAGAATTATTTGAATTTTTATTTATTATATCTTCTTTTTTGTTTTCTTTTGTTAATTTATTTTTAACAACTGAAATAATAGATTTCTTTTTTATCGTAGTCTTTGGCTTTTCTGTTTCTTTATCAGGCAATGCTTTTTTGCTGTATTTCTTTTGAAGTCTTAGATAAATATCATCTTCATTTATAGGGATTCCGGCTTTATCAAGTTTTAATTTATGTGGAAATGCGAAAAGATATTCATTTAATACATCATAAGCATTATATATCGGAGTAGCACCATCTTGCAATAATTTATTTGATCCAACATAATTTTCAGAACAAATATCGCCCGGAACCGCAAAAATATCTTTTCCGAATTCAAGAGCATATCCAATTGTAATTAAAACACCGCTTTTAGCCGGAACTTCAATGGCAACAGTACCAAGTGCCAACGCTGCTATTATTCTATTTCTAACTTGAAAAGCGTTGCGTTCGACTTTGCCTAATGGTTGAACTTCACTTATAACTGCTCCGCAATTTTCAACCGATTTTCTAATATCTCTTAAATTTCCTAAATAGTCATAATCAAGCCCACAAGGTCTTACAATGACAGTTGGTTTTTTCGCATAAAGTGCACCTTGTGTACACTTTGTATCAATACCGTTTGCTCCGCCGCTTATAACAATTGCTCCGGCTTGAGCCATTCTGAAAGCCAATGTAGCTGCAACTATCATACCGTTTAAAGTAGCGTTTCTTGTGCCTACCATAGCAATTCCGACTTCTTCATCAAAATCAGGAAATGTACCACGACAATACAAAACTGCCGGAGCAGTTCCTATTCTTTTTAAAACAATAGGATAAATATCATCGTCTATTGTAATTATTTGAATATTTTTTCTATCACAATAATCAATAACAGACTCTGCTTTTTTAAAATTATAACTATTTAGTTTTTTATATTTATTATCATTTAAAAAGAATAAGTCTTTTCGAGTAGTCGACTTATCAAAAACATCTTTTACATCATCAAAATTCTCTAAAATTTCAATAACTTCTTTAGCACCATAGCCTAAAATATCTTGAAGTGCTATCCAATAAACTGCATTCTTCATAAGTCGCCACGCACCATTTCAAACAACAAAACAGAAGCAGCAGCTGCTGCATTAAGTGATTCTGCTCTACCCTTCATAGGTATTGTTATTGCATAATCACAAGCGTTTATTACATCATCAGAAAGCCCGTTTGCTTCGTTGCCTATTAATACTGCACTTTTACCTGAAAAATCAATATTAATACAGTTTTCAGCTTTGTCTCTAGGGGTTGACGCATAGGATTTAATATTATTATCTTTAAAAAATTCGAATGCCTCATCTTTTGTTAAACATAAAATCGGTAAGCGAAAAATCGCACCCATTGATGCACGAAGTGCTTTAGGATTATAAATATCACAACCGCCGCAAACAACTAATGCGTCAATTCCAAAAGCTTCGGCAGTTCTGCTGATTGTTCCTAAATTTGAAGGATCGGCAACATCAAAAAGTGCAGCGATTTTACTATTATCGGTAATATTAAAATTAGGTTTAATATTTTCACAAACACAAACAATTCCCTGCGGAGAAACAGTATCGGAAATATGCTTCATAACATCATCGGATACTTCAAAGCTTTCTTCTGCGTTTTTAATAATATCATTAACAAACCCATTGCTTTTGTTTGTCATATCTTTAGTTACAAAAACAGTTTTAATTTTCACATTACTTTTAAAAGCATCAATACAAAGACGAAGTCCTTCAATGACAAATAAGCCGTTTTGACTTCTGAATTTTGAAGAACAAAACAGCTTGGCAGTATATTTAATTTTAGTGTTATTTTTGCTTGAAATTAAATTCACAAGTAAACACCGTTCCGACTAAATCTAAATAAATAAAAAGCAAAAGCACCCGAAGAGAAATTACTTCGGGTACAAATTTACATTACTTTAAAGCTTCTTTTGCTTGTTCACAAAGAGCAGCAAAACCGGCAGCATCTGATACTGCTAATTCAGCAAGCATCTTTCTATTCATGCCAATTCCGGCTTTTTTAAGACCATTGATAAATGTTGAGTAGTTCATACCGTTGATTTTGCAAGCAGCTGAAATACGAGTAATCCAAAGTCTTCTGAAATCTCTCTTTTTCTGTTTACGGCCGATATAAGCATATTGACCTGATTTCATAACTGCTTCTTTAGCAGTTTTAAAAAGTTTATGTTTAGAACCAAAGTAACCTTTGGCTAATTTTAAAGTTTTATTTCTTCTTTTGCGAGTCATCATCGCGCCTTTAACTCTTGCCATTATTAATCGTTCCTTTCTTTAGGCATAACATGAATTTAAAATTTAATCTTATTTATAAGGAATAAGTCTCTTTACTGCTGGTGTATTAGTTTTATCAGCAATAGCATTTTTTCTTAAATTTCTCTTTCTCTTAGTAGTCTTTTTGTTAAGAATGTGTGATTTAAAAGCATGAGCTCTTTTTACTTTTCCGTTTTTTGTGAGATTAAATCTCTTTTTTGCACCGGAATGTGTTTTGATCTTAGGCATTGTTATGTCCTCCTTAAAAAATAATCTAATTCTTCTTTGGTGCTAAAAACATCAGCATATTTCTGCCTTCCATTTTAGCAGGTTTTTCTATTGCAGCAAACTCAGTACAAGCATCTGCAAATCTATTCATTGTATCAAGACCAAGGTCTGTATGACCGATAGCACGTCCTTTAAAACGAATAGAAACCTTTACTTTATCGCCGTTAGCAATAAAGCGCTGTGTGTGTTTAAGTTTAGTGTTGAAATCATGAACATCAATATTAAGACCAAGTCTAATTTCCTTGGTTTCAACGATTTTTTGACTTTTTCTTGCTTCTTTTTCTTTTTTAGCCTGTTCAAATTTAAACTTACCGTAGTCCATAATTTTACAAACAGGTGGTTGCGCATTAGGCGCAATTTTAACAAGGTCAAGATTAGCCTCTTCTGCTTTTTTTAAAGCTTCTTTTGATGAAACAATACCGAGCTGAGCTCCGTCAGAACCGATAAGTCTTACTTTTTCATCTCTGATTTCTTCATTAATGGAATGCTCTTTTTTACTGATGGGTAAACACCTCCGCTAAATTTTACAACAAAAAAAGACGGAATTATTTCCGTCCGACTGAAACTGCATAAATCAAGTTGAAAAGCAGTAATAATTGGCCTTGTTAAGATAAAACCACAAGGCGAGAACCGGACGGTTCTTCTTTGTTGTGATGTTATAATACCATATTATTACCGCTTTGTCAAGTCTTTTTTATTATATTCTTTTGTCAATTACGCCTTTTTTAGATTGATAAAATTGTTCAAATCTATCTTCATCAAGTGCTTTTCTTATGTCTTCCATTAATGTATTATAAAAATACAAATTATGAATAACAGAAAGACGCATACCGAGCATTTCGTTTGCTCTTAACAAATGGCGAACGTACGCTCTTGAATGATGACGACAAACAGGACAATCGCATTCATCATCAATAGGGCTCTCATCGAGCATATACTTGGCA
Source organism: uncultured Eubacteriales bacterium (assembly GCA_934476085.1). GTDB lineage: Bacteria > Bacillota > Clostridia > Oscillospirales > Acutalibacteraceae > RUG11462. Next base: position 39,367 of record CAKSNE010000017.1, read on the forward strand.
TTATTAAGATTAATTATACCTTTGCTTGTAAAAAGCTGTCCGTGGCGTGCGTTTCGAGATGGCATAACACAGTCGAACAAATCGACTCCCCTACGAACTGCTTCTATAATATTCATAGGTGTACCAACACCCATTAAATAACGAATTTTGTCTTTAGGAGCATAAGGTTCTACCGCTTCTATAACCGAATACATAACTTCTGTCGGCTCGCCTACTGCAAGTCCGCCTATTGCATAACCGTCTAAATCCATATCTGCAATAGTTTTCATATGTTCGGCACGAAGTTCTTCATAAGTACAACCTTGATTAATACCAAAAAGCAACTGATTTTTATTTATTGTATCGTCAAGTGAATTTAATCGTTTCATTTCTTTTTGACAACGAGCAAGCCAACGAGTTGTGCGTTTGCAAGACTCTTTAGCATAATTAAATTCAGCAGGATTTTCTACGCATTCATCAAAAGCCATTGCAATTGTAGATGCAAGATTAGACTGAATTTGCATACTCTGTTCAGGTCCCATAAAAATCTTGTGACCGTCAATATGAGAACGAAATTCAACGCCTTCTTCGGTAATATTGCGAAGCTTTGCAAGTGAAAACACTTGAAATCCACCGCTATCAGTTAAAATAGGGCCTTGAAATCCTGTAAACTTATGTAATCCACCGAGCTTTTTGACATTTTCATCACCCGGACGCAAATGCAAATGATATGTATTGCAAAGCTGCACTTGGCATTTGTTTTCCATAAGGTCATAAGCCGAAACTGCACCTTTTATAGCTCCGCAAGTTGCAACATTCATAAACGCAGGAGTCTGAACTGTACCGTGAACAGTAGTAAACTCTCCCCTGCGTGCATTTTTTTCTTGTTTAATTAATCTATATGACATATTTTACTCCCTTAACTTATAAACATAGCGTCGCCAAATGAGAAAAATCGATATTTTTCTTCAACAGCGATTTTATACGCATTCAACACATTTTCTCGACCTGCAAGTGCTGAAATAAGCATAATAAGTGTGCTTTCAGGCAAGTGAAAATTAGTTATAAGTGCATCTAGGCATTTAAATTCATATCCGGGATAGATAAATATAGATGTGTCACCTTCATCTGCTTTTATCTCGCCTTTTGAAGCAACTGACTCAACTGTTCTGCAAGAAGTTGTACCAACACAAATAACTCGTCCGCCGTCTTTCTTTGTTTCATTAATTATGTCAGCGGTTTCCTGTGGCATTATATAATGTTCGGAGTGCATTAAATGATTTTCAATGTTGTCTTCTTTAACAGGTCGAAATGTGCCAAGACCTACATGCAAAGTTACATAGGCAATTTTTACGCCTTTTTCTTTAATTTTTTCTAAAAGTTCATTTGTAAAATGCAATCCCGCAGTTGGTGCAGCGGCTGAACCTTCGTATTTTGCATAAACAGTTTGATATCTTGTGCAATCTTTTAGTTTCTCGTGAATATAATGAGGTAAAGGCATTTCGCCTACCTTATCCAAAACTTCATAAAAGCTGCCCGAATATTCAAATTTAACTATTCGGTTGCCATCGTCTTTCACATCAACAACTTCTGCATTTAATATACCGTTTGCAAAAGTAAATTTGTAGCCAACCTTTGCTTTTTTGCCTGGACCTGCAAGGCATTCCCATTTATCATCGCCTAAATTTTTAAGAAGCAAAAATTCAACTACTGCTCCTGTATCAACTCTAATGCCGTAAATTCTTGCAGGTATAACCTTTGTATTGTTTAAAACAAGGCAGTCGCCCTCGTTTAAATAATCAATTATATTGTAAAAATGTTTGTGTTCTACTTTTCCTGTATTTTTATCAAGTAACATCAATCTGGAATTTTCTCTTTTTTCAGATGGGTGCTGTGCAATTAATTCTTCAGGCAAATCGTAGTAAAAATCCTGTTTTCTCATATTGACATTCCTCTCACAATGTGATAAAATATTATGCAATATATTGGGGTTTTGTGTGGGTTTTAAACCACATAGTCTATATTATATTGCAAAACTCTCAATATTACAAGTAATTTTTTATTTTTATAGACAAGGAAGGTAAATTATGAAACATTACAAAGTAGGTATCATAGGTGCAACCGGTATGGTTGGTCAAAGATATGCAACTCTTCTCGAAAATCATCCTTGGTTTGAAGTTGTTGCAATTGCAGCTTCACCTAATTCAAAAGGCAAAACTTATGAAGAAGCATGCAAAAACAGATGGGCTATGAAAAAACCTATGCCTGAAAAAATGAAAAATATGGTTCTTTTTGACGCTACTGCTGATATGAAAGAAATCGCTTCAATTGTTGATTTTGTATTCTGTGCAGTTGATATGAAAAAAGATGAAATAAAAAAATTGGAGTTTGATTACGCTAAACTCGAATGCCCTGTTATCTCAAACAACTCTGCTAACAGAGGCGTTGATGATGTACCGATGCTTATTCCGGAACTTAACTATGATCATGCAAAAGTTATTGATTCTCAAAGAGAAAGACTTGGTACAAAAAGAGGTTTTGTTGCTGTTAAATCTAACTGCTCAATCCAAAACTATGTTCCTGCTCTTTACCCTCTTGATGAAAAATACGGTGTTGAAGATGTTTTGGTTTGCACTTACCAAGCAATTTCAGGTGCAGGTAAAACTTTTGAGCGTTGGCCTGAAATGGTTGATAATGTTATTCCTTATATCGGCGGCGAAGAAGAAAAATCAGAGCTTGAGCCACTTAAAGTTTGGGGTAAAGTTGTTGATGGTAAAATTGTAAACGCTACAAAGCCTAACTTTACTGCTCAATGTATCCGTGTTCCTGTTTCTGACGGCCATTTATCAGCAGTATTTGTAAGATTTAAAAACAAACCTGCAAAAGAAGACGTTATTAAGATTTGGAAAGAATTTTCTTCAGTTCCGCAGGAATTGAAACTTCCTTCTGCTCCTGAACATTTCTTAAACTACTATGAAGAAGACGATATGCCACAAGTTAAGCTTACAAGAGAACTTGAAAAAGGTATGGCAGTTCACATTGGTAGATTTAGAGAAGATACACAGTATGACTATAAATTTGTTTGCCTTTCACACAACACTTTAAGAGGTGCTGCAGGCGGTGCTGTTCTTATGGCTGAACTTCTTGCTGCTAAAGGCTATTTAGATTAATTTTTTCCGAAAGGATTGAATAATTATGAAAAAAACTATTTTCACAGGTGCCGGTGTTGCTATTATCACACCAATGAACACTGATGGCTCGATTAATTACGAGAAATTAAAGGAAATTATTGATTTTCAGATTGAAAACGGCACAGACGCAATTATCACTTGTGGTACAACAGGCGAAAGTGCAACTATGTCACATGAAGAACATAAAGAAGTAATGAAATTTACAATTGATTATGTAAATAAAAGAGTTCCTGTTATCGCAGGCACAGGTTCAAACGAAACATATTTTGCTGTTGAACTTTCTCAGTTTGCCGAAGAATGCGGTGCTGATGGACTTTTAATCGTTACTCCTTATTATAACAAAACTTCACAAGAAGGCTTAATTAAGCATTACTTCTATATTGCTGATAGAGTTAATATTCCGATAATTCTTTATAATGTTCCATCAAGAACAGGACTTAATATAGCTCCTGAAACATTTAAGAAATTAGCAGAACATAAAAACATTGTTGCTGTAAAAGAAGCTTCCGGTAACATTTCTCAAGTTGCTAAAATAGCAGCACTCTGCGGTGATGATTTACAAATTTATTCAGGCAACGATGATCAAATCGTTCCTATTATGTCGCTCGGCGGCAAAGGCGTAATTTCCGTTCTTTCTAATGTATGCCCTGATATTGCTCATAAAATTTGTGATGAATATTTAAAAGGAAATGTTGAAGAAAGCAGAAAATTACAACTTGAATATTTGGAACTCATTAATGATTTATTTATTGAAGTAAATCCAACTCCTGTTAAAGAAGCAATGAATATGATGGGTATGAATGTCGGCGAATGTCGTTTACCACTTGTAAAACCTACTGATGCGCATTGCGAAAAACTTTTAAGTTCTCTTAAAAAACACAATTTAGTAAAATAATCAAACTTTAAGGATGTGAAAATATTGACTAATATTCTTCTTATCGGTGCTTGCGGACATATGGGAAAAGTTATTGCAGATTGCGTCTGTAACAGAGAAAACTGCAAAATTGTTGCAGGTGTTGACCCTGTAGGAGAAAAATATGCTGACTTCCCTATTTATAAATCTTGCACAGAAGTTAAAGAAACCCCTGATGTTATTATTGATTTTTCTCATCCATCTGCTTTAAAAGGAATTTTAGATTATTCTGTTGCTAATAATGTACCTGTTGTTATCGCTACAACCGGTATGGACGAGAAACATATTGAAATGATTAATGAAGCTTCTAAAAAAGTGCCTGTATTTTTCACTTATAATATGTCGCTGGGAATTAATCTTCTTGCAGAACTTGCTAAAAAAGCAACTGCTGTACTTGCTAATGATTTTGATATTGAAATCGTTGAGGCTCATCATAATCAAAAGTTAGATGCACCTTCAGGTACTGCTATTATGTTGGCTGACGCTATTAACGAAACTTTGAATAATGAATATACTTACGAGTATGACCGTCATTCAAAGCGTGAAAAAAGACCTAAAAAACAAATTGGTATGCATGCAATTCGTGGTGGTACAATCGTTGGCGAACACGAGATTATCTTTGCAGGTCGTGATGAAATTATTAAACTTTCACACTCTGCTCGTTCTAAAGAAGTATTTGCAGTTGGTTCAATCAATGCTGCAATATTTATGAAAAATCAAAACAAAGGAATTTACACAATGTCAGACCTATTGGCTGATAAATAATTTCTTTGAAAGGGTGCAAAATATATGCCCGAACTCTTTAAGTTTTCAATTAAAGAGGATGTTACACAAATAAATGTTTATAAAATGCCTGCTGAAATCTGTTTTTTATCACTGCTTTTCAGCAGGTTTTTTCTTGAAAATATCGAAGTTGATATGATTAGTCGCCCACTCACCCACACATTTGATACGCAGTTATCGTTTACTATTAACGACAGTGATTTAAAACAAGCGGTCAGGATTTTGACCGAATTAAAACGAGAGTTTCCTGAACTCAAGTTTTCAATTTGTGCAGGAAATACAAAAATCAATCTATCCACAGAAAAAGCTAATAAATCAACGATTGCATCAATGATTTTTGATAAGTTTTGCAGAGTTAATATTGAAATTCTGCTTATTTCAACGGGTGAAAACGAAATTTCTTTACTTGTATCAAATGTAGAAACTCTAACTGCAAAATACGCACTTGAAGATATAAATAAATCAGAATAAAATAATTATATACATCAAAAATCCGCCTACTTAACGTAGACGGATTTTTGCTTTGTCACATTATAAAGAACTTATGTCTAGTAAATAAGCCTTTTCTCCATTGGTTAACAATGCTTTTTTGCTATTTCCATCCAGATGAATTTCTATTTTTGATTTCATTTCATCAGGCATATTGAATTTTATATAAGAATGCTTATTCAAATCAACTAAATAACAATCTGCATTATTTTCTTCATCGCCAAAAAGAACATAATTTTTACTTATATCTAACGGTTGAATAATATTTTTTACATCAGGAACAGTAAATTTTTCTTTGTTTGTAATATTAAAAATTGTCAATTTATCTTTGTTTAATTTATAAGACCAATCAACTGTAATATTACCCGAATTTTTATAAATTTTTTCGCATTTTAAAGTTTTTAAATTTATAAGATTTGTTGTATAAATCTCTGTATTATTACTGATGTACGGTTCTCCTAGTGTTAAAATCCTATTACTGTCAATGAATTTAATCTCGTTTGTTCTGTTGTAACCATTAATAAGTTTAGAACTGATTTTTCTATCCTTTTTTTCAGAAATATTAAAACAAGACCAATAACCTTTTGACCTATGATTACACAAAATATAATCTCCATTAGGAGACATTATAAAATTACAAATCATTTTATCGTTTGAAATCTTAACTATTGTTTTGTTTTTTAAATTAATTGAAGCTATTGAGCCTTTTATCACAGTATCTTTTTTTACCGTTAAAAATGTAGCATAAACAGTATCATTTTTAATTTTAAAGAAAATATTTTCAAGATCTCCCGAATAGTTATAACCGTAAATTTCATTATTATTAATTACATAATCGAATGAAAAATCTTTTCCATCGTATTTACCTGAAAAATGTTTTTCACTTAATTTTACTAAATCATTATTTTTAATAATATATACGTTATCAACAACTTCTTTGTCATCTTTCCAATGATACTCGCATATAAAACTTTCATTTTCTCCAACTACGAAAATATTTTCATCAGTTTTTAAAAAGCCTTTTTTGTCAGTTTTAATTTTAGTTTTCTTGTTAACCATTTCAACTTTAGTTATTTTTTGCTTTCCAAAAACTTTTGATAAAAAATCCATAAATGTATCTGAAGACAGTGCTGCCGCTGTAAAGCAAGAGCCAAATACGAATAATACTGCAAGTAAAGTTGCCGCTACTTTAAAGGTTCTTTTTCTGAAAACTATTCCGCTAGTCATTGGTTTTCTATCGATGTTTTCATTTGGGTTTAAAACAGAATTTACCCAATCATCAGGTGCTTTAATTTGATCTAATTTTTTTAAATTCATAACTATTCCTCCTCATTATGCATTACATCAGCAAGGTTTTTTCTGGCACGTTTCAGTCGTGACTTAACAGTATTTTCACTGCAATCGAGAATTTTTGAAATTTCTGCTATTTTATACCCTTCATAATAGTAAAGTGTGATTACAGAACTGTATTTTTGCGGTAATTTTTGCAAAGCAGAAACCAATTCTTTGGTTTCATCATCATAGCCGAAAGTTTCAGAATAATTTTGTTCAATATCTTCTTTTAATTCAACTTTTTTGTTC
>CAKSNE010000018.1 GCA_934476085.1 uncultured Eubacteriales bacterium
CATTAACAGTTGTTGTTAAAAAAGACGGTCCCGCTTGCCACCTTGGCACAGATTCTTGCTTTAACAATCTTTTATTTAAAAATGACGAACTTGAAAGTTTTTCAGTTGAAGGACTTTATGAACTTTTAAAAGGACGCAAAGAAAACCCACAAGAAGGCTCTTATACAACTTATCTTTTTGAAAAAGGTATTGATAAAATTTTGAAAAAAGTCGGTGAAGAATGCACCGAAGTTATTATTGCAAGCAAGGCTGATGACAAGGCTGAAACAGTTTACGAAGTAGCAGATCTGGCTTATCATATAATGGTAATGATGGTTGAAATGGGCATTTCAGTTGAAGAGATTAAAGATGAACTCGCTTCTCGCCATGTTATCAACCACAAAGTTAAACAGGAGAAAATGACAAAGTGATTTATCCTTTTGACTTTCATGTTCATTCAACTTTTTGCGATGGCAAAAGCACACTTGAAGAAACAGTAAAATCAGCTATTCAAAAAGGTATGGTATCACTCGGTTTTTCAGGACATTCTTATACTGATTTTGATAGCAGTTATTGTATGAGCGAGTGTGATACTGAAAAATATATAGCCGAAATTAATGTTTTAAAAGAAAAATATAAAGATAAAATCAATATTTTTTGCGGTGTTGAAAAAGATTATTATTCTGATATTAATACCGATAATTTTGACTATGTAATCGGCTCGGTTCACTATTGCAAACAAAACGAAAAATACATTGATATTGACTTATCGGTTGATGATTTTATAAAGTCAACTAAACTTTATTTTAACGACGATTATTATTTATTTTGCGAAAGTTATTTTAAAAATGTTGCTGATGTTTACAACAGGACAAAGTGTGATATAATCGGACATTTTGACCTTATTACAAAGTTTAACGAGCAAGATAAACTATTTAATACAAATGATAAACGATATGTTGATATGGCAATCAGTGCAGTTGATAAATTGTTACAACAAGATGTTATTTTTGAAGTAAACACAGGTGCAATTTCTCGCGGATACAAAACTTCGGCCTACCCTGCTCGATTTATTTTAGAGAGAATAAAAGAAAAAGGCGGCAGCATAATTTTATCTAGCGACTGCCACTTTAAAGATAACTTAATGTATGATTTTGATAATGCGATTGATTACATAAAATCAGTCGGATTTAACAAGGTAAAATCATTTGATAAAAACGGATTTTACGATGTAAAAATTTAAAGTACACAAAAAAATGCTTGAAACAAAATTGTTTCAAGCATTTTGATTTTGTTTAATTAAACTGTAAGATCTTTGCCAATAAGCATTGGGAATGAGCGACAACCCATCAACGTTCTGCCGTCTTTAAATTCAACATTTTTATCAGCAACAACATAATCAAGTTGAGTATTGTCACCGATAATACCCGATTGCATTATAATGCAATTTTCTACTCTGGCACCTTTACCGATTTTAACACCACGGAAAATTATTGAATTCTTAACTTCACCCTCAATTGTGCAACCTTCAGCAATAAGAGAATTTTCAACTTTAGAATCAAAGCCGTATTTACTAGGCATTTCATCACGAAGTTTTGTATAAACAGGGTTTTCATGATTAAATACTTCATTTCTGACATCTTTATCAAGCAAATCCATATTTGCATCAAAGAAATCCTGAACACAATTAATCATTTTAGCATAAGTTTTTACTTCATAAGCACAAATCTTTAATTTGTTTGCTTTTCTATCAAAAATATCAGCAGTAAAATCAGTATAATTATGCTTCATTGCTTCTTTAACAAGTGAAATCAATAATTCTCTTGAAACAATAAATGTTTCTAAATAACCGTTTCTGCCAATAGATTTTGTTTCAGATTTAAAGCTTTCAACCAATCCATCTTTGATTTTTACACTTGAAGTTGTATTTGTATTCTTTTTATAAGCAACTGTAATATCGGCGTTATTTTCTATATGATAATCAACCATTTCTTCAATTGAAAAAGATGCTACAACATTTGCATTAGACAATGCAACATATTCTTCGGTAGAATGTTCTAAATAATCAAGAGCACCGTTTAAAGCATCAATTTTGCCTTTATAAACAACCGCACTTGAAGATGAAAAAGGCGATAAAATAAACAAACCGCCATTTTTTCTAGCTAAATCCCATGGACGACCGCTGCCGACATGGTCAGATAATGATCTAAAATTTTCTTTTGTAACAAGCCCTACTTTAGAAATACCGGAATTAACAAATGAAGATAAAGCAAAATCAACAAGTCTGTATCTTCCGCCAAAAGGGACAGATCCGATTGCTCTTATAGCAGTTAATTCATTTAAATAAGCATCATTTGTGTTACAAAAGATTATTCCCATTACATTCTTATTAATCATTCTGATCTATCTCCTTTCTTAAGCCTCAACCATTTCTTTCGGTGCAATAACTTCTTTTTCTTTTACAACATAGTTAGGACCGATTGTTGTAATACCCCATTCATCAATATTATTTTTAAACTCTTCAGGGCTATCGCCAACTTTAGCGCCTTTTTCTACAACTGCATCTTGTGCAACGATTGAATATTTAACTACTGCACCTTTTTTAATTTTAGCACCCGGCATAATAACCGAATAACTAACCTCGGCACCTTTTTCTACTTCAGCACCTGAGAAAATAACAGAGTCATAAACATCACCGCCGATCTCACAACCGTCAGCAATTAAAGAGTTTTGAATTTTAGCTCCTTTAGCTACAAAGTGAGGTGGCAAGGCTCTGTTTCTGGCATAAATTCTCCAAGATTTATCATCAAGATCAAGCGGAATATTAGGATTTAAAATATCCATATTTGCATCCCAAAGGCTATCAATTGTTCCAACATCTTTCCAGTAGCCGTCAAACTCATAAGCAAAAAGTCGCTTATTATCATTAAGCATTGCCGGAATAATATTTTTACCAAAATCGTTTGAAGACTCTTCATTAGCTTCATCTTCAATTAAATATTTTTTAAGATCTTCCCAATTGAATACGTAAACGCCCATTGACGCTTTATTTGATTTTGGATGTTCAGGTTTTTCTTCAAACTCATAAACACTGTTATCATCATTGGTATTCATAATACCAAATCTAGGTGCTTCTTCAAAAGGCACATTCATAACCGCAATTGTACAAGCAGCATCATGATCTTCATGATATTTAATCATTTTAGAATAATCCATTTTATAAATATGGTCGCCTGATAAAATAAGCACATATTTCGGATCATAAGTTTCTATGTAAGAAATGTTTTGATAAATAGCGTTAGCAGTACCTTTATACCAATCGGTGCCGATTTTTTTCTGATAAGGAGGCAAAATTCTAACTCCGCCATTTAATCTATCTAAATCCCAAGGAGCACCAGAACCAATATAGCTATTAAGTTCAAGCGGCTGATATTGAGTTAAAACACCAACTGTTTCAATACCTGAATTAACACAGTTTGATAGCGGAAAATCAATTATTCTATATTTTCCGCCAAAAGGAATTGCAGGTTTCGCCACCTTTCTTGTCAGAACTCCTAAACGGCTGCCTTCGCCTCCGGCAAGAAGCATAGCAACACATTCTGTTTTTTTCTTCATAACAATAAAATCTCCTCTCGATTTAAATGCACAAACCAAAAATATTATTTTTCATCTTTTTTAACTACTTGTTTTTTAGTAGCAGAAGTTGTTTTTTTAGTTGCAGCTGATTTTTCTAAATACAACGCTGAAAGCGGTGGAATATCAAGCTCAATTGAATAATCAAAGCCATGCATCGGTTTTGCCGATGCCTTATAAGAAACTTTTTTAACAAGTCCTTCTCCGCCGAAAGCCTTATCATCAGTATTTAAAACAACTTTATATGTTCCTTTATGAGGTACGCCTATTCTGTAATTTTCTCTTCTGACAGGAACAAAATTACAAACAGTAATAATCTCTTTTTTCTTATTATCAATTCTTCTGAAAGCAATAACACTTTGTTCATTATCATCAGCCGCAATCCACGAAAATCCATCCCAAGAATAATCGTTTTGCCAAAAAGCAGGAGTCTTTTTATAAAACTCATTCAACTTTTTAACAAACTGCTGTGTTTGTTTATGAATATCATAATCAAGCAATAACCAATCTAGCTGTTGTTCATAATTCCATTCGATAAACTGAGCAAATTCCTGTCCCATAAACATAAGCTTTTTACCGGGATGAGCCATCATATAAGCAAAAAATGTTCTTAAATTTTTAAACTTATCATGATAAAGGCCGGGCATTTTATTTATAAGCGAACACTTACCGTGAACCACTTCATCATGAGAAATCGGAAGTATAAAATTTTCAGAAAACGCATAGAAAAAGCTAAAAGTAAGCTTATTATGATTATCCTTTCTAAACAACGGGTCTAACGACATATATGACAACATATCGTTCATCCAACCCATATTCCATTTAAAGTTGAATCCGAGACCGCCGACTTCGCCGGGCTTTGTAACATTAGGCCAAGCGGTTGATTCTTCGGCAATCATCAATGTATTAGGAAAATCGGTTAAAATAGCTTTATTTAATGTTTTAAAAAATTCGATTGCTTCTAAATTTTCATTTTTGCCATATTTATTAGCAACCCATTCGCCGTCTTTTCTGCCATAATCAAGATAAAGCATTGAAGAAACAGCATCAACACGAAGTCCGTCGATATGATATTCTTTTAACCAATAGTAAGCATTTGATACTAAGAAAGAAACAACCTCGTTTCTGCCCCAGTCAAATACCATTGTTCCCCATTCTTTCATCTCACCTTTTTTAGGATCTTGATATTCATATAAAGGAGCGCCGTCAAAATGACGAAGTCCATGAGCATCACGAGGAAAATGTGCAGGCACCCAATCCATAATAACACCGATGCCTTTTTTATGGCAAATATCAACTAATTTCATAAAATCTTTCGGTGTTCCATAGCGGGAAGTCGGAGCATAATACCCTGTTACCTGATAACCCCAAGAGCCGTCAAAAGGATGTTCTAAAACCGGCATAAGCTCAATATGAGTATAGCTCATATCCTTACAATAATCTGATAATTCTTCTCCAAGTTTTACATAATCAAAAAACTCATCATTCTCGTATTTTTTCCAAGAACCCGGGTGAACTTCATAAATATTTATAGGCGAATTTATAACATCTGTTTTTGCTCTGTTTTGCATAAAAGTATCATCATGCCATTTGAAACCTGAAATATCATAAACTTTTGAAGCATTATCAGGTCGTGTTTCACTATGAAAGGCATAAGGATCGGCTTTATAAAGCTTTTCGCCATCTTTAGCAGTAATGCAATATTTATAAGCATCATATTGTTTAACATCTTTAATAAAGCATGCAAAAACTTCTTTATCTTCTTTATTATCCATAATATCGACAGTTTCATCCCAATTATTAAACTCGCCGATAACTGAAACGCTCACAGCATTTGGAGCCCAAACACGAAACATTACACCTTTTTCGCCATTTTGTTCAGCAAAATGAGCACCTAAATACTCATAGGCTCTGTTAGAAGTGCCCTGATGAAAAAAATAAGGTGCTAAATCTCTGTTTGTTTTATTCTCGTTTATTTTATTAGCCAAAACTAAAATCCTCCAATTATATGCACTGATTCCTTTTGTTATATTATACTAAATTCGGAGCCCAAAATCAACATTGTTTTGGTAAAAATATATAATTTAGGCATTATCAACAAACCAAAACAATATTTATAGTGCAATTATACCAAAACGCAGTGTATTTTAACAATTTTTATACTTAAAAGTTCTCTTATAAAGACTATTAAACTCGTCCCGAATTTATAACCTTATTATATAATAAAAATTTTACAAAAACAATTAGAATTTGTAGATTTATGACTTTCATTTTTAAAAATATTATTTCCATAAAATTTACCTTTTATTGTCTTATATAATTTACTGTCTAAATATAATAGATATTAAAAATCACTTGACTTTATACTATTGTTGTAGTAAAATATATTTATATTAAATCTAGTTAAGGAGATGTAACTTCAATGAAAAGAATTAAAACTGTTGAAACACGCGACCTTAAAAAGAGCGTAAAAACAGGCGGTTGCGGCGAATGTCAAACATCTTGTCAATCAGCTTGTAAAACATCCTGCGGCGTTGCAAATCAGAAATGTGAAAACGCTTCAAAATAAGTTTATTTGAAAAATATTTATGCCGCCGAAAAAAGGCGGCATTTTTACTATGCATAAAAGGAATTTACAAAAATGGTACATCAATATAAATTAAACGGATACAACATTGTTTTAGATACAAATTCAGGCAGCGTTCACTCGGTTGACGATGTAGCTTATGATATAATAGCTGATTATAAAACTAAAACAAAAGATGAAATAATCAATGAAATTACTAAAAAATACGGTATTTCTGCTGACGAAGTAACAGAATGTTTAGACGATATTAAAACGCTTGAAGAAAACGGAAAACTTTATTCAGAAGATGAATATGAAAATCTTGCAATTGATTTTAAAAAGCGAAACACTGTTATAAAAGCACTCTGCTTACATGTTGCCCACTCTTGCAACCTTAACTGTTCATACTGCTTTGCGGCTCAAGGCAAATATCACGGCAAAGATTCATTAATGAGCTACGAAACAGGTAAACGAGCATTAGATTTTCTTATAGAAAATTCGGGTACCAGAAAAAATCTTGAAGTTGACTTTTTCGGCGGAGAGCCACTTTTGAATTTTGATGTTGTTAAAAAACTTGTTAAGTATGCTAGAAGTATCGAAAAAGAGCACAACAAAAACTTTAGATTTACCCTTACAACAAACGGCGTTTTGATTGATGACGATGTTATTGATTTTTGCAACAAAGAAATGGATAATGTTGTTTTAAGTCTTGATGGTCGTCCTGAAGTTCATGACCACTTTAGAAAAGACTTAGCCGGCAACGGAAGTTATGCAAGAATTATTGACAACTTTAAACGTTTTGTTGAAAAGCGTGGTGATAAAAGCTACTATATGCGTGGTACTTTTACTCACAACAATATTGACTTTACAAATGATATTTTCCATATGGCTGATCTTGGCTTTAAAGAGCTTAGTATGGAGCCGGTTGTATGCCCACCTGACGAGCCTTACGCACTAACTGAAGAAGATTTGCCGACTTTGCTTGAACAATATGAAATTTTAAGCAAAGAAATGATTAAACGCAAAAAAGCAGGTAACGGCTTTACTTTCTACCACTATATGCTTGATTTAACTCACGGTCCTTGTATTTACAAAAGAATTACAGGCTGTGGTTCAGGTACAGAATATATGGCTGTTACTCCACAAGGCGACTTATACCCTTGCCACCAATTTGTAGGTGATGAAAGCTATAAATTAGGTGACATTTGGAACGGCGTCAGCAATCAAAAGCGTGTTGACGAATTTAAACTTTGCAACGCTTATGCTAAAGAAGAATGTAAGAATTGCTTTGCTAAACTTTACTGTTCAGGCGGTTGTGCTGCAAACGCTTACCACGCAACAGGTAATATTAACGGCATTTATGAATATGGCTGTAAGCTTTTCAAAAAGCGTATTGAATGTGCAATTATGATGAAGGTTGCCGAAAGCGAAGAGGACTAATTTTTATGAATACTCCTATTGCTGATTTTATTGATAATTATATTAAAAGCGATACTTCAAGATTACATATGCCGGGACACAAGGGCATTGGCGAGATTGAACAGTTTGATATAACCGAAATCAAAGGTGCAGATTCACTTTATGAAGCTGATGGCATTATCAACAAATCAGAACAAAATGCTACAAAAATATTTGAAACAAAAAGAACATATTACTCAACTGAAGGTTCATCTCAATGCATTAAAACAATGCTTTGTTTAGCGGTTTCTGAATTTAAAAGACATTTTAATTCCCGCCCTGTAATTCTTGCGTCGAGAAATGTTCACAAAGCGTTTGTTCATGCAGCAGCACTAATCGATTTTGATGTAGAATGGATTATTCCCAAAAGCACAAATTCTCTTTGCTCGTGTATTTTTACTGCAAAAGAATTAGAAATTCGCTTAGATGAATTAAATGAAAAGCCTTGTGCAGTTTACATAACATCACCTGATTACTTAGGCAACACAGCAAATATAAAAGAACTTTCCAAAGTATGCAAAAAATACAATATTCCGCTTTTAGTTGATAATGCACACGGAGCTTACCTAAAATTCACAGGGCAACACCCTATCAAGTTAGGTGCTGATATGTGTTGTGATTCTGCTCATAAAACATTGCCTGTACTCACAGGCGGAGCTTATTTACACATAGGTAATGACATTTTTGATAAAAACGTTAAAGAAACTTTAGCTGTTTTCGGATCAACCAGCCCGTCTTATTTAATTATGCGTTCGCTTGATTTAGCAAACCGTTATTTAAGCGAAAGTTTTAAGCAAGATTTAGATAAAATAACTTCAAAAATCAGCAAGTTATTAGTTTACATAAAAAGAAAAAGCATTGAAAATATAAGTCAAGAGCCTTTAAAAATAACACTATGTGCTGAAAATATCGGTTACAGCGGATTTGAGCTAAACGAAGTATTTAGACAAAACAAAATTGAAACAGAGTACGCTGATGAACACTTTGTTGTTTTAATGTTTAGCACTAAAAATTCTGATAAAGATTTTGAAAAAATAAAATCTGCTATTGACAAACTTGAAAAAAGAACAAAGCTAAAAAAAGAAGTTTTAAGACTGCCGCAACCGAAACAGGTTTTAAGCATTCGTGAAAGCTATTTTTCTCCGCAAGAAGAAGTTAATTTTAAAGACGCAAACGGCAGAATATGCGGGTTTACCTGTGTTTCCTGTCCCCCTGCTGTCCCAATTGCAATAAGCGGAGAGCTAATAACTGATGAACATATAAAATTATTTAAAAAATATAATATAAATAAAATAAGAGTATTAGAAAAAGCATTTGATTAATAATCAAATGCTTTTAGTTTATATATAAAGCGAAAAGCCGACAGAAAACTGTCGGCTTTTCAGAAATGGAGTATATAATGAAAAAACTTAAAAGAGGAATAGCTAATTAATTAAATACAAACTTATTTTGAAGTTTTTGTATCCTTTTTAGCAACTGTTTTTGTTGCTTTTGTTTCTGCTTTAGCAGCAGGTTTTGCAGCAGTTTTAACAACTGTTTTTGTTGCTTTTTTAGCTGGTTTAACTGCTTCAACTTTTTTATCTTCTTTTTTCTCTGCAGGTTTTGCAGCAGCCTTTTTAGCAGGTGCTTTCTTAGCAGGAGCTTTTTTAGCAGCCGGTTTTTTAGCCGGTTTTAAAGAAGCAGCTAAAGTTTTAACAACTTCTTCGTCGCCGCCGATTTCAACATCTTTAGCAACTGTGCCTTTAGCAAGCTTAGCTACTGAAGCAGCACTTGCATTAACATAAGCGTTGTTATCATAATAATCATAAGGCTCTACTGAGTAGTTGCCGTTTTTATATTCGATATAGAAAGTGCCACCGCAGTCTTCATCTGTCATAGTGATTTGAACTGCAAAGTCAGCATTGAATTTTTTGGTATTTGCTTTTTCAAAAGCTGATTTTAAGGAATTGAATTTTTCTGCGAAAGTCATACTAAACACATCCTTTTGTATTCTTTGACCAAATTATACTCTTAATTTTATGCAATGTCAACAATTTTTAAGCCGTTTTTGTATTTTTCTACCTTTTGTTTAAAACAAATAAAATCGTTGCCGTCAATTTGTGCAAAATGCCTATAAAAATAATAGTTTTTAGACAAATGAATAAAAAATACCGTTTTTATAAAAATTTCTCTTGCATTAAAGCAAAATATACTTTATTATATATAAGTACACCTATTAATCGGTACACTATACATAGGGAGGACTTAATTTAATGAAATTCGGACATTTCGACGATCAAGCAAGAGAATATGTCATTACCGAGCCTAAAACTCCATATCCTTGGATAAACTATCTCGGTAACAAAGACTTTTTCGGGCTTATTTCAAATACTTCGGGAGGTTATTGTTTTTACAAAGATGCCAGACTTCTTCGTCTAACTCGTTACAGATACAACAATGTTCCTACTGATGACGGCGGTATTTATTTTTATATCAACGAAAACGGCAATGTATTCAATCCCGGTTGGAAACCTTGCAAGGCTGATTATGAATCTTATGAATGCCGTCACGGACTTGGCTACTCTATAATTTCATCAAAGGTAAACGGTCTTAAAGCTGAGCAAACTTCTTTTGTTCCGCTTGACACTACCGCTGAAATTCACAGATTAAAATTTACTAACGAAACTGATAAAGAAAAAGAATTTACAGTTTACTCATTCGTTGAATTTTGTCTTTGGGACGCTAACGATGACACTACTAACTTCCAGAGAAACTTCTCAACAGGCGAAGTTGAAGTAATCGGCAGCACAATTTATCACAAAACAGAATACAGAGAAAGAAGAAATCATTACGCTGTATTCTCTTGCAACGAAGAAATTGACGGTTTTGATACTGACAGAGAAACATTTATCGGTCTTTACAACGGTTTTGATAAGCCTGACGCTGTTTTTGAAAATAAATCAAGAAATTCAGTTGCATCAGGTTGGTCACCAATCGGTTCACATTCTAAAAAAATCACTTTAAAACCCGGCGAAACTAAAAACTTGGTATTCGTTTTAGGCTACTGTGAAAATCCAAAAGACGACAAATGGGAAGCACAAGATGTTATCAATAAAAAGCCTGCTAACGAATTGCTTGCTAAATTCAAAACTAACGAACAGGTTGACAAAGCACTCGAAGAATTAAAGGCATATTGGAACAATCTTTTGTCTACATATTCAGTTAAATCTTCTGACGAAAAACTCGACAGAATGGTTAACATTTGGAACCAATATCAATGTATGGTTACATTTAATATGTCACGTTCTGCATCTTACTTTGAGTCAGGTATCGGCAGAGGTATGGGCTTCCGTGATTCTTCACAAGACTTGTTAGGCTTTATTCACCTTATTCCTGAGCGTGCAAGAGAAAGAATTCTTGATATTGCCGCTACTCAAATGGAAGACGGTTCTGCATATCACCAATATCAGCCACTTACCAAAAAAGGTAACAACGATATCGGTAGCGGATTTAACGATGACCCGCTTTGGCTCATCTTTGGTGTTGCTGCTTACATTAAAGAAACAGGCGATTTCTCAATTCTTGATGAAATGGTGCCATTTGATAATGATGAATCAAAAGCAGACACACTTTTAGTTCACTTAAAACGCTCATTCGACCATGTTACAAATAATCTTGGTCCTCACAAATTACCGCTTATCGGTCGTGCTGACTGGAACGATTGCTTAAATCTTAACTGTTTCTCAGAAAACCCGGGCGAGTCTTTCCAAACATTCGGTCCTTCTGAAGGTCCTGTTGCTGAATCTGTATTTATCGCAGGTATGTTTGTTGCAGTAGGTCCTGACTACATTAGAATGTGCGAAGAAAAAGGTCTTAAAGATGAAGCTAAAGCCGCTCAAAAAGCAGTTGACGAAATGACCGAAGCTGTTTTAACAGCAGGCTGGGACGGCGAATGGTTTGTTCGTGCTTATGACGCTTATAGCAACAAAATCGGTTCTAAAGAATGTGACGAAGGTAAAATCTTTATCGAGCCGCAAGGTTTCTGCGTAATGGCAGGTATCGGCGTTGAAGACGGCAGAGCATTAAAAGCATTGCAGTCTGTTGAAAAATATCTTGATACAAAATATGGTATTGTTTTAAACAGTCCTTCATATACTCGTTACCACATTGAACTCGGTGAAATTTCTTCTTATCCTCCTGGATATAAAGAAAATGGCGGTATCTTCTGCCATAACAACCCTTGGGTATCAATTGCTGAAACAGTAGTAGGCAGAGGTAACAGAGCATTTGAAGTTTACAGAAAAACTTGCCCTGCTTATCTTGAAGATATTTCAGAAATTCACAGAACAGAGCCTTATGTTTACTCGCAAATGATTGCAGGTCGTGACGCTAAAAATCACGGCGAAGCTAAAAACTCATGGCTCACAGGTACTGCTGCTTGGACATTCTACAATGTTTCTCGTTTCATTCTCGGTATCAAACCTGATTATGACGGACTTGTTGTTGACCCTTGCTTACCTGATGATTTAACTGAATTTACTGTAACCCGTAAATTCCGTGGCGATACATTCAACATTACAGTTGATAACAGCGCTAAAGCTGAAAAAGGCGTTAAGACTTTAATTGTTGACGGCAAAGAAGTTCCATTTGGTCCTATTGCTCCAATTGGCAACAAAGTTCGTGAAGTTAAAGTTGTTATGGGTTAATATTATATAATCAAAAATCCATCGGTTTTACCGATGGATTTTTTGTTTTTAAAAGCTTTAACTATTGACTTTAACAAAATACACATTTATAATATAATAAAATATACAAAGCGGGAGAAATGTAAAGTGAAAAAGATATTTAATAAAACATTATCCGTTATACTAGCGACAATTTTTATTACAACAATATGTTCTTTTGACAATGTAAATGCTTATGCTGTTTCTGCTAAAAAAGGTAAGCTTTCGGCACAGGTAGCTACAACAATTTATATTGGCACTCAAAAAGCTGTTACGACGAAGTTTAATAAAAAACGAGTTAAAAAAGGCGTTAAATACAAGTCAAGTAATAAAAAAACAGCTACTGTAAGTAAAAAAGGCAAAATCAAAGCAATAAAAAAGGGTTCAACAAAGATTACTGTTACATACAAGAAAAAATCTGTTGTTTTAAAAGTTACTGTAAAAGATAAATCAACAACTTCAACTTCTGTAACTACCAAATCAAAAAAATCATTTAAAATAGGAAGCAAAACTGTTAAGTTTAACACTAAAAATAATGGTGTAATTTTAGGAACTTTAAAAGCTAAAAGAGGATATATTTATGAATACCCTATTGCATACAAAAGAGGATATAAATTCTTAGGTTGGTACAACGGTAAAACTTACTATGACTATGGTACAAAGATAAATAAAAGCGTTTCTTTTAAGCCAAAATACAGCGAACTTAAAACGAGCGACTATACCGATATGGTTAACATTGATTATTTAACAAAAATCTATATCAATGCCTTTTACGATGAGTTACAAGATGTTATGATAGATAGCGGCAAACCTTGGAAAAACAATATTGCAGTTAAGAAATATTATGTTAAACATTTAATTTCAAGAGGTTATTGCCCTAACACTTATTTTAACCCTTCAGCATATATTAAAATTGTTAAATCTAAATACGGAATTGAACTTTCATCATACAAAGAAGCGTTCGATTTTTATCTTGGTTGTGGCGAAAACAACAATGATTACGGCACTTTAAAATGTATTCACGAGGGTGGCAAATATGATGACAGCTTCACCGATATAGAGTATGATTATTACCAAAATAAATACAAAGTATATGAGCCGGGCGGAGATAATTATTCAATGCTATGTGGCGAATGCGGTAAATATTTTTACGGGCCGACTAAACACGATGATTGGGCGCTTCATATGTTATACATTTGCAATGAATTAGGTCTGCCGGGTTCAGGTTGGGCTCCGTATTCTGATCAATACGATATATTCTATAAAAAAGAAGACCACGAACACACCGACACCGTAAGACGTACCTACTGTCAAAACAAAGGCAAAAAAGTAAAACAGAAAATTTTAAAAAGCGATTACACTCCATATCGTACCGATGTACCAATGAGTTATCCGCCTACAGGACCTGTTTTATGGTATGTTGATAAATTTTAAATCACATAAAAAAAGATTGCTTGAAATTTATCAAGCAATCTTTTTTTAGGAAAAAATTATGAAAATTAAAAACTATTTAGTTTTTACGGTATAAGTGATTTGAGTTCCGCTATAATTGCCTTTTAAAGCAACAATTCTAAAATTATATTTTGTATTTGAAGATAATTTTTTAGCGGTTACAGAAGTCTTTTTAGAAGTTTTTAAAAGCTTATAGCTCTTAGAACTGCTTTTTTTATAATAAATTGAATACTTTTCTGCATACTTTATCGGAGAAACTTTAACTGTTATAATACTTTTTTTAGCAATAAATGTTGCTTTAGGAGAATTTAAAGCTGCAACACTTTTTACATTTGATTTTTCACTTTGAATAGCTACGCTTGAACCTTGAGCTACAACAACATAATCATAAGTTTTACCGAGCTTTAAAGTTTTATCGGTATAAGAAGTCTTTTTTGTTTTTGCAATTAAAGAATATGATTTACCGGTGGTCTTTTTACGATAAATTCTGTATTTTGCCGCTCCGTCTACACTGTTAAACTTAATTGTTGCAGATTTTGCACTGTTTAATTTTATAGAAGTAACCTTAACTTTTCCAAGCGTTTTAACGGTCACTGTATTAGAATAATCTGATTCATAAACTAAATCTCTGATTTTATGAACAGGTTTTACTCGGTAATAATAAGTATTACCGCCCTTTAAGGTTTTATCGGTATAGCTACATTCTTTACCGACAGTTCTTCCTATTAAAACATAAGAATTATGGCCATCTTTTCTATAAATATTATAATAATCTGCTGATTTTGGTTCTGTCCAATTAAGAGTTGCCGAAGTATTTGAAACTAACTTTCCGCTTAAAACTCGATTAGCAACTTCAGTTTTTAAAATTGATTTATCTTGATTTAAAACTGATATTGCGGCAGCTCTTTGAACAGTTACAGCGTTCATAGGAATAAGAGAATAGACAAAATTAACTCCAACAGGGCTTTCTTTAAAAATTGCAGCATAATAACAAGCTGCCTGCAAATAACTGCCCCTGGTACTAGGATGACGATTATCTGCATTATAAAGCGAATTGAAATCAGGAAACTCTGAAATAATTGTTTCAGCGGCTGCACCTACTCTAACGACTTCTGCGTTTTTCATCTCACTGCATAAATCATTACACAGATTTTCTACATAAATCTGATTTGTTAATCGATCCATAGGCAAGGTATAAGCTGAACTTGAACCAATACCACTTTCAGACATAGTATAAACCGGTATATCCTCTACAGCGACACCCGGTTGAGCAGCCAAAAGCGTTTTAGCCCCCATTGCATTAATTATTGAATTTAAATATAATGCTGCTTGCTTCTCAGCATGGTAAACTGAATATTCAAAAGGGGTAACTCTTCGAGAAGGATTTAAAATAACATAATCGTAAACATTGTTTTCTAAAGCTGCAAGAGCCTTTTTGCCAATGCTTGTTTCGCTGCTTGCCAAGCGATATAATGTAGTACCGCTTTCAGTTATACTGGTAATTTCAACATCTTTTCCTGCTGCTTTACAAAACTCAGGAAAAATATATGTATCCATCGAATTAGCATAAAAAAGCGAGTTGCCGAGCATTAAAATTTTTACCTTTTTATTATCAACATTTTCATCGGCACTTGCCATTATTGGTGTTAGACAAACTGTTAAAACTATTAATATTGCAATCGCTTTTTTAATCAAATTCATTATTTCTCACTTTCTCTTGTATTTTCGTTTTCTAATGCTTTTGAGAACATATCCCACATATCGCCGTAGCCCTTTGAAGAAGGTGTACATGGCTTTTCAATAGGATTCTGTTCATCAATAACTATCTTTCCTTTTTTGCTCATAAGCAAAATTCTGGAGCCTAAAACAATAGCTTCTTGAATATTATGAGTAACAAAGATAACAGTAATATTTTCTTGTTTATAAATTCTATAAAGTTCTTTTTGAAGATTATTTCTAGTCATCGCATCAAGTGCTGCAAATGGCTCATCCATTAAAATAATATCAGGTTTAAGTGCTAGTGCTTTTGCAATAGCAACACGCTGTTTCATACCGCCTGATAATTCATGTGGATACATTTTCTGATAGCCGTCAAGATCAACTTTTTTCAAAAATTCATCAGAAATTTCTTTAAGTTTAGCCTTATCTTTAAGACCTTGAACCTTTAGCGGATATTGAACATTTTTTTCAATAGTTTTCCAAGGATACAATTGATTGAAATCCTGAAAAACCATAATTCTGTCTGTTCCCGGCTTGGTTACAGCTTTTTCGTTTGAAGTAATTTTTCCTTCAAATCCTTCAAAACCTGCAATACAGCGAAGGAATGTTGATTTACCGCAACCGGAAGGACCAAGAATACAAACAAATTCATTTTTATCAATTGAAATATTCAAATCTTCAATAACATTAACACTCTGTTTTTGAGTGTGATAGCTTTTACGAAGGTGTTCGACTTTTAAAATTGAATTATCGCTCATTTGTCATACCCCATTTCTTAATGGTATGTTTTTCTACATTTGCAAAAATGCCATATTCAACAATTATTCCAACAATAATTATTAAAATTAACGCTGCATAAACGCTGACATAATCAATCCAAATCGTTCTTGCATTATTAATAAACACACCGATTCCGGCAGCTTGAGCTGCACCGAAAATCATTTCAGCAGAAATAAGACCACGCCAAGCTCTTGCCCAACCTGTTCTGATACCCGATAAAATACTTGCAAATGATGATGGAATATAAATTCCGAAAATAAGACCGAATCTGCTAAGGCCTATATTTTTACCTGATTCAATATACATTTTCGGAACACCTTTAAAGCCATCAATGATACTTCTGGACATAGGCCAAATTACCGAATGGATAACCAAAACCAAAATAGCGGTACTGTTATCTTTAATAGTAATCATCAAAATAGGCATTAACGCAACACCCGGTAACAAGTCAAAAACAGATACTATTAAATTATAAATAACGCCAAATATTTTGCTTACAACGCTTAAACCTGAACAGATAAATGCCAAAATAACGCCGATACCTAAGCCTTCAACAATGGCAATAAGTGAATTTGCCATATAAGCTAAAATCGGCTTATTTTGATTAAAGAACATATCTTCATAGAGCGTTTTAAAAATTTCAGTTATTCTTGGGAAAGCCATAATATCTCGTGACACAGCATACCATTGCCAAAGCCCGAAAACAGCTATGCAAAAAATAACTTCCGTTAATACTTTTTGGTATTTTTTCATTTGTAAATCTCCCTAAATTAAAGAGTTAACTTCCTTTTACATCGCTATATTTTAAATCATCTATACTAACTTGGTTTTCAATAAATTTAGCTTTAAACATAAAATCAGAAATTGTTGTAACACCTTTTAATTCATCTGAAAATTCACAAGAACCGTCATTTAAATCGTTTAAAGTTGTTTTTTCATCCTGACCAAGATAAGTTGATATTGCTTTAGCCGCTTCTTCTTTATTATTGTTAATAAAGCCAATTGCATCATCAAATGATTTCTTTATTGCATCAAACAATTCTTTGTTTTCTTTTTCAAGATTAGTTGAACACAAAGCAACTAAAAAAGTATTACCATTCGGCCAAATATTTTTTACTGCATCAATTTCTGTATACTTTCCGCTTTCTCTTTCTCTTGTAATGAAAGGAGCTGATGTTAAATGAAGCTTTACAGTACCTGACTCAAGTGCAGCCATACCGTCTGCATGAGCCATAGGAGTAATGTTATTATCCAGTGCATGAGCATCGCCCAACTCTTTTTCAGCAGCCATAGCTAAGAAAATATGTTGAATTGAACCTGTATTAACAAGTGCAATTTTATCATTAGACTTAATATCTTTTAATGACTTTATAGATGGATCATTTGTCATAAGTCCGTTTGATTGAGAGCAAAGGTTAGAAATAATTTTACAAGAAACACCGTTTGCAATAGCTGAAACAGCAGGAGCTATTCCCATACAACCAATATCAATAGTTCCGCCGATAATACCTGTATTAATATCAGCACCCGAGTTTAACTTTTTAAACTCAACTTTCACATCTTTACCGTAATTTGTTTCAATAAGCTTTTCAGTTTCCAAAATATTTACAGGTGCATAACCTATACCTCCCTGATAAGCAATAGTAATAGTTTCTTTTTTGCTTTTATCAGAGCTTTTTGTATTTGTTGTTTCACAAGAACAAAGCACAATTAAAAATACAATGCTTAAGGTTAATGATACAACCCTTTTAAATCTGTTAAAATTCATAAAGTTTTCTCCTTTTTAAAAAGCTGAATTAGTCTTCGGCTAATTCATCAATTAATTTTTTCATAGCACCGGCTGAGTTAAAGTTTTCAGGTACAATATCTTCCGGTGGAATTTTCACATCATACTCTTCTGAAACTTCAGAAATAATTGAAATAATATCAAGTGAGTCTAAAATACCATCATCAACTAAATTAGTCTCCTTTTCAAAATCAACACCCGGTTTGATTTCTGATAAAATCTCCAGTAATTCTTCCATTTTTAAATAATCTCCTTTTTTAAACTAGTTTTCTTAATTCCTTTTTATTTTGTTTGCCATTATAGGTTTTAGGAATTGCTTTGATTTTTGTAATTATTTTTGGTATTTGAAAATTTTCAAGCCTATCGCCTAAAAACTTAACCAACTCTTGTTCGTCGTAATTTTCATTTACAACAATAAAAAGCTTTGCTACTTGTCCCATAACATTGTCATCGACACCTATTACGGCACAATCATCTACACCGTCGTATTTAATACAAACATCTTCGATATCAAACGGTGAAATTTTTTGCCCGCCTGATATTATAACATCATCCATTCTGCCTAACATTATAATATCACCGTTTTCATCATAATAACCCAGGTCATTTGAATAAATATAGCCATTTATTAAAATTTCATTTGTTAATTCAGGTTCGTTATAATACTCATTCATAATCATTTTTCCGCCTGTTATTAAACGAGCAGGATTATTTTTATCAGCATTAACAAAGTTGCCTTCTTCATCAACAAACTTTATAACAGAATTTACTGTCGGTTTGCCGATATTATATGGATTTTCGCTATTTTCATTAAAATCAATAATTGATGAACAACCGGCTTCTGTGGAACCGTAAAAATTATATAATCTGCTATTTGGCAAAAGCGAACATATTTTTTTCTTCTCTGCCTCGGACATATAAGAACTTCCGAATTCTATATAGTCGATTTTATCAGCATATTGTGAAATTTTATCATCTGATAATTTTAAAATAATAGACAAAGCCGAAGGTGCCATTCCCGCAGAAGTTGCACCGAATTTTTCAATTGCTTCAAAGAATTTATTTACAAAAATCACACCGTCAAGCAACACTGCCGATGAACCGTTTATCATATTTGCATAATATCTTCTAAGCGAAAAAGAATGATTAAGAGGCATCGGTAAAATCTCAACATTATCTTTTTTCATCTTTGTTCCGTAAAGAACATTTTCAGCAACCGCAACATCAGCAAAATGAGACATTAAAATACCTTTTGATTTACCCGTTGTTCCGGTTGTAAAAAGAATTGTAGAAGCATCACTTTCAAGCGGAAAACAATCAAATTCTTTTACTTTTTCATAACTGTTTAAATCTGAATATAAATAAGTTTTTACTTCTTCGATATTTTTATCGGAAATTAAACATTTAGCATTAGTATCATTAAAAATCTCTAAAATTCGCTCAGCCTTAGCGGTCTTTTCAAGCGGAACTGCAATAGCACCGATTAAATGAACCGAATGTAATGCAGCTAAATAATCTATACTTTGAGAAGATTTTATAACAACTCTATCGCCTTTTTTAACATCATTATCAACCAAAAAGCTTGCATTTTTTTTAATTTTTTCAAAATAATCGCCGTAATTTATTTCACCTTTAGCATCAATAAGGCAGATTTTATCCTTATTAGAAATGCTATTTAGTTTAATTGCTTCAACTATTGAATTCATCTGAATTTTCAGCATCCTTTTTAATAATTTGTGCTACCTTTTGCTTTATGTTTATTAACGGTAGTCATAATTTTTTCAACTCCGGGTTCATAAACTTCTTTATACCATAAATCAGTAGAAGTTTGCCAATCCTTTTGTTGAGTCTTACTTAATAAAGTTGGATTTAATTTATAATGCTCTTTAATATATTTTCCTAAATAACTTGTAACCTTATAAGCTCCTAAAGTGTTAACATGTTTTTCATCGTAAAAATCAGAAGAAAAATCAATACCGATTTCATTGTAAAAATTATTACAATTTAAATAGTTCATACCGTTTTTCTTAAAATATTCTTCAAAATATTTTTCATAAGAATACTGTTCTTCGGTAACAGGATAAGGGGTTGAAATAAATAAAACATTATACCCTTTTTCCTTAATCTTTTTAACATAATCATCAAGAATTTTTACTCGGTCTTTTGAAAGAGTTGCTGTTTTTGTATATTTTGAAACATCAACAGCTTCAACATAATCAACAGATGAAACGGTAACTGCACCTTTATAATTATTTTCTTCCAAAAGCTCGCCGTTTTTATCTAAAAGCGGTTCTTCTTGAACTTCTTTTCCGAGTTTTTTCTTAACAAAATTCAAAACATCATCTTCAGTTAAGTCTTTCCAGTTATTATGAGTTCTTGCATATTCAAATTGCCAAATGAGTTCATTTTGATTTAAATATTCAGGAACCACTCTATGTATAAGAGATGAACGTGCAGGAGTAATCGGCATATTATTAAGTATTCTGTTTATATATGACTCCTGTTGTTCTAAATATGCATCTGTTTCAGCATCTTTGCTTAAAATGTTCTTTGTTCTGACTATAAAACCACGAACATCTATAACAAAAAGCTTAGGTTTTTGAGTATAACTTATTTCATCAAGTAAATCAATACCGGCTTCAAAAGGCATTTGAGCAGTTGCATAGTTATACATAGTAATTTGTTGTTCTTTATACATAACCGGAGCAGAAAAGAAACGGTAAACCGAACTGCTACCTATACAGACTACATCCATTGTATTTTCATCAGCAGCATAAAAACTATCTAATGCAATAGAAGAAGACTGTAAGTTTCTAAATCTAAAAAGATCTACTCCTTGAATTAACATCTCTAAAAGAATAACAAAAAACAATGCAGAAAATATTAAATTTTTAAAAAATAATAAAGCTCTTTTCACTTTTTCTCTCCTCAAAAAAATAATTAGCTATTTTATTTTTTTGCTGAATGAATTTTTCTATTTTATATTTTGGAGCTTAGGTGTAGAATATTTAACCCACTCATCATAAGCTTTATCAAAATTTTCTTTTGTTGCTTTATTTGCAGAAGTTTTTAAATTATATTTGTCGACTAAGTAATTACCTATATATTTAGTAAATTTTTGTGCGCCTAAAGCATTTGTATGTCTGTCGTCATAATAATCAGTATTAAAATCAATACCGATATCATCATAATGAAGATTACAATTCAAATAATCAAAGCCTTTGTTTTTTACATACTCGGCTAACGCATTTTCAACTTTCCAATAATCAATATTTGTTGAATAAGGCGTTGATAAAAACAAAACTTTAATATTTTCTTTCTTTGCATAAGAAATTAAATCATCAATGATTTTTAATCTCTCTTTAGGAATAGAAGCTTTTTCGTTAAGTTCATCAGAATTAGGCTCCCAACGAACTTGCTTTCTGATTTTAAATTTTAGTCTTGTGCAATTAATTTTTAAAAGTTCATCTTCTGCTTCTTTTAAATTTTCTTCGCCTTTTACTAAAAGTTTAAAATAATTTATATAATCCTTTAAGCTTTTATCTTTCCATTTATTATGATTAGATCCTAAATCAAATTGCCAATCAATTTCATCTTGGTCATTTAAATTATTAGGAACAAAGCTATGAATTAATTTTGCTCTGGTAATACCATAAGGCATATTATTTGTAACATTAACAATAAAGCTGTTGGTTTTTTCTAAATAAGCCTTTTCTTCTTCGGTTTGAGTTTCCTTAAGCAAAATTGCCGTTTGTTTTACAAAATTTCGAGTATCAATAACAACTACTTTTGGTTTTTGAGTTCTGTTAACCTCTTGCAAAACATAAGGCGTAGCTTCAAAAGGCATTGCCGCCGAAGAATATGTAAACGAAGTAAATCCGTTTTCTTTCCAAGCTTGTGGCGATATATAAAATCTATACATCGAACTGCTTCCGACAAAAACTGCGTCTAAAGAATTTTTATCCTGCTCGTAATATCCTGTGATAGTGTCAATGTTTTGGTCTTTATCTCGATAAAAATAACCAAGTTGAACTATTGACTGAAAGATAATAGCAAGAAACAAAATACTAAAAACTGTATTTTTAACAATTTTAAACACTAATTTCAATGCTAATCCTCCAATTAAAAATCTTCATAAATAAAGCCGACAAATGTCTTTTCCGGTCCATAAACACCAAATACAACAATCGCCATAATGAGTAGATAAAGAATAACCCATTTAAAGATAATAGGTTGTTCGTCTAATTTTTTACGAACTTCAAATTTCTCTTGTAAAACAGAAACAATTATCAATACTGCAAGTGCTAAAAATGCAACTTTCCAATCTTGCAAATCCATACCTAATGCAGTTAAGCTAAAGTTTGTACTAAACTTGCCGAGTCTTGCAAAGATACCGAAAGCTTCAGAAAGGCTTGATGCTTTAAAGAAAATTCTACCGATGCAGCAAATTAAAAAGGTTCTTGCCATTCTAAATAATGACCAACCAAATGTTTCGGTTTTAAAATGACATTTTTCATTTATTTTAGTAATAAGCGGTGTAAATGTTACGCTTAGCATAATTACAACGCCTTGGAACAAGCCCCACATCATAAAGTTCCAACTTGCACCATGCCAAAGACCTGTTAAAAACCAAACTGTCAAAATAGGCAAAGCTGATGAAATAACTCGTCCTGCCGCATTACCGAAAATCTTTCTTGAGTTTTTGTTTAATTTAAGACAAAAGTTTGATGCAGAAATCGGATAAAGAACATAATCTTTAAAGAATTTGCTCATACTGATATGCCATCTACGCCAAAAATCAGGCATACTCTTTGAAAAATAAGGACGCTCAAAGTTTGGAGTAATTTTTATACCCATCATTTCGGCTACGCCGCCGACAATATCACAATATGCTGTCCAATCAGCGTAAATTTGAACTGAGAATACTGCTAAAATAAAAATAATTGAAACAGCATCAAAACTTTCATAATTTTCAAAACCATAATTTGAAACTGCTGCTATTCTGTCGGCAAGAACGATTTTTTTGAAAACGCCCCATAGAATAAGCATTGCTCCTGTTTTAATATTTTCAAATTTAAATTTATTTTCTTTGAAAAGTTGTGGAGCAAGATAATCATAACGCTCAATAGGACCTTGAATAATATGCGGGAAAAATGAAATAAAAACATAAAGTTTTAAAAAGTTTTTCTCGGCATCAAATTTTCCTCTGTAAACATCGGTCATATAAGCGATAATTGAAAGTGTAAAATAGGAACAGCCCAAAACCGCCGGGAAAAATTCACCTATATTTTTATAATCAATACTTCCAAGTCCGGTAAGACCAAGAAGTGAATTTATGTTTTCTGCTAAAAATCCTGAATATTTAGTTACAACCAAACCACCGAGAATGATAACAACGCCTAAAACTAAAATTCTTCTTCTGATTTTATTGTATTTTTGTTTAATAGGTTTTTTGGCTCTTCTATCTAAGCCTTCGCATTCTTGTTTTTGCTTTTTAAAGTACCTTTCCATTACCCTGCCTATAACATAAGCAACCGCTGACGCTAAAACAATATATATTATCATTTCAGCTCCGCCATAGATATAAAACAAAGTATTGGCAACAATTAAAACGCACCATCTGAATTTTTTAGGTATTAAATAATAAATTAGTACCGTACATAGCGCAAAACTTATAAATTCAACAGATACAATATTCAAATCTATTTCCCTTTCAAATTAATCTTTTATTTTAAACTTCATAAGTATAAAAGTCATACCAAAATTCAACGCCATCATCAAAATTGTCAAAGCCGCATTTATCATGATTGATAATTGATATCTCTTTTACAATAAAAAGACCTATTCCGGCACGCTTTGAATCATCTTCAACAGCAGCTGTTTTGTAAAAATCCGTCCAGATTTTTTCGCTGTCTTCTTCTTTTACATTACTTCCTTTATTAAAAACAGCTATTCTGCATCTATTATCAAATTTTTTAACAGATACTTTGATAAGTCCGTTTTGCTTACTGTAATTCACAGCATTCATAAGAAAATTATTAAAAATATGTTCTATATGCTCTTTTGAAGCGTTAACCAAGCATTCATCAAAATCTTTTTCAAATTTAATTTTTTTAGATTTAACAAGACTTTGACTTTTTTCACAAAGCTTTTCAACAAAAACATTTAGTGAAATGTCTTGTTTTTCATTTTCAAAAATTGTTTTTTCACCTGCTGAAAAGTTAAGCAATCGACTGATAAGTTTACTCATTTTATCTATTTCTTCCATAGTAGACTCATAGTAATAAACTTTTTTCTTTTCATCTTTTGTACAATTCATCATTTCAATTTGACTTGAAATAATAGCAAGCGGAGTTTTAAGTTCATGAGTTACATTAGTTAAAACTCTTTTTCTCATACTCTCATACTCGGTCATTCGGCTATTGTCTTCTTTAAGCAAAAAGTTATAATTGTTAAGATTATTTATGTTTTTTGCAATTGTATCAGCCATAAAATTAAGGTTTTTTGCCAAAACACCGACTTCATCTTTTTTAATTTTACCGTTATATCTTACAGAGTAATCACCCTGTGAGATTTTTTTTGCTACTTCGCTTAACTCTCGTAAAGAACGAGTATTGCGATTAATTAAAATTAAAACCGCAACACCGGAAAAAGCTATGAAAGCAATGACCATTATAGTCAAAAATCCGTTTGTATGTTTAAAAACAGAATCACTGATTCTTAAACTTTCTTCAATTAAAACATAAAAGGTTTTACCGTGATTTTTAATTTTTGTACTTAAAACAAGTCGTTCGGTTCTGCCCTTTTCATTAACAAAAATCGGTTTATTATTCTCTTTGAATTTATCTATTTTATCAATAAAATTTTCTTTAATAATATATGTAGTGGTATAAAACATTCTTTTTGATGAAAAAACCGGAGTTATTTCATCATCACAAATATAAAGATCATAGGTTTGTTCATAATTATCATCTAAAAATTCGCTGATTTTTGCAGTATCTTCTGCACTATTAGAAATTTTTAATTTATTTAGATTTTCAACAGCGCTTAACATACGCGTTTTTTCACTGTTTATATACAATTGTTTTGCATTTAGCGAATAAACTAAGCTGGCACCGCCGACAACCAAAATCAAAATTGCCATTATATAAACGGCAAGTTTTACAGACAAGTGTTTAAACATACTACTTGTTCTCCCCATCGGTTACTTCAAAAAAATATCCCACGCCGTAAACTGAACGAATATAATTATGTTCTTCGGTAAGTTTTTTTCTTAATTGTTTAACAATTGTATCAACGGTTCTGAAATCACCGTAATAGTCAATTCCCCAAACCGCATCTAAAATACTTTCTCGGTCTAAAACTCTGTGCTCATTTTCTATTAAGTAAAGTAAAACATCAAATTCTTTAGGTGTTAAATCTAAAAGCTCTTGGTTTAAAAAGGCTCTTCTTCTAGCTTTATCTATAGACAAAGCGCCCTTTTTAACCAAATTTTTATTAGATTTATTTGCTCTTGAAATACAAGCCTTAATTTGCTCTTTTAAAACACTTAATAAAAAAGGTTTTGTTATGTAATTATCGGCACCGAGTTCAAAACCTTTTAACTGATCTTGTTCATGCTCTCTGGCAGAAAGCATTATAACCGGTATTTCTGAAGTTTCTCTAATAAATTTCAAAACATCAAAACCATCAATTTTAGGCATTATACCGTCTAACAAAACAAGATCTATATTGTTTTTTTCTTTTTCAAAAACATTAATGGCTTCAGCACCGTCGGAGGCAACTAATACAGAAAAATCATTCTCTGATAAATAATCTGAAATAGTATTTCTTAATTTTGGATCATCATCAACTACAAGCACAGTATTTCTTACAGTATAGATAATCATTACCCCCTTTCTTTAAAATTCACCTTAATCATTCTAAACCAAAAATATGATATAAATGTGATAAAAAAACAAAAAATTATCACATTTAAGTTCCTTATAAAAACGAGAAAAACGGAAGAGATAAAATCCCTTCCGTTATTAAACTCATTTTAAATTAGCAAATTCCTTGAGCCATCATAGCATCAGCAACTTTCAAGAAACCGGCAATATTTGCACCGGCAACGAGATTGTCTTTCATGCCGTATTTTTCAGCAGCATTTGCAGAATTATGATAAATGTTAACCATAATATCTTTTAATTTGCTGTCAACTTCTTCAAATGTCCAAGAATATCTTTGTGAATTCTGGCTCATTTCTAATGCAGAAGTAGCAACGCCGCCTGCGTTAGCAGCCTTTGCAGGACCAAACATAACGCCGTTTGACTGGAATACTTCAACTGCTTCAGGAGTTGAAGGCATATTAGCACCTTCAGCAACAGCAATTACGCCGTTTTTAACAAGTGCTTCAGCAGAAGCTTTATCAAGCTCGTTTTGTGTAGCACAAGGAAGAGCAATATCACATTTAATTGTCCAGATACCTGAACAACCTTCATGATATTCTGCTTCAGGATGTTTTGTAAGGTACTCTTTAATTCTCTTTCTTTCAACTTCTTTAAGTTGTTTTACATAGTCAAGGTCAATACCGTTTTTATCGTAAACATAACCGTTTGAATCAGAAAGTGCAACAACTTTACCGCCGAGTTGAGTTGCTTTTTCAGTAGCGTAAATAGCAACGTTACCTGAACCTGAAATAACAACAGTTTTACCTTTGAAAGAGTTATCTTTTGCATTGAGCATTTCTTCAGTGAAGTAGCAAAGACCATAGCCTGTTGCTTGAGTTCTTGCGAGTGAACCGCCGTAAGTTAAACCTTTACCGGTTAAAACGCCTGTAAACTCATTGCGAAGTCTCTTGTACTGACCGTACATATAACCGATTTCTCTGCCGCCAACACCGATATCACCGGCAGGAACGTCTGTATCAGCACCGATATGTTTAGAAAGCTCTGTCATAAAGCTTTGGCAGAAACGCATAACTTCCATATCTGATTTACCCTTAGGATCAAAATCAGAACCGCCTTTACCGCCGCCGATTGGCAAGCCTGTAAGTGAGTTTTTGAAAATTTGTTCAAAACCTAAGAATTTGATAATACCTTCATATACTGATGGGTGGAAACGAAGACCGCCTTTGTATGGTCCGATAGCACTATTGAACTGAATTCTAAAACCACGGTTTACCTGAACTTTACCATTGTCATCAACCCATGGTACTCTGAATTTAATAATTCTTTCAGGTTCAACCAATCTTTCGATAAGTCCCCATTTTTCAAATTCAGGATGTACAGCTATAACAGGCTCTAGTGATTCTAAAACCTCTCTTACTGCCTGATGAAATTCCGGTTCATTCGGATTTCTTTTGATAACATCGTTCATTACTTTTTCAAGGTATTCACTTTTGAAACTCATTGAAAAAATCCTCCTTATAAAATATAAACTTTGAAAACAACAAATTCCGCAATTCGTTGCTTATAGCAATATAAATACATATTCATGCAATAGGTTTTAAAAATCCAACTCACACAAATCATTTATCGCACTTTGTAATTATATTATTTTTTGTGCTATTTGTCAATATTTCAGAGATAAAAAAATTGATATAACACACAAAACCTTTGAAATGTTTTTACACATCAACGGCTTTGTTTTTAAATTCTTCTTTTTTCATTTTTATTTTGCCGGATTGCCTCATCGTCTGAATAAAGTTAGTAATTTGCAATTTTCATCTAAGATTTTTCACATAATTTTTAGGATGATATATTATGATACATTTGATGAATAGTTATAATCAAACTAAATATCCAATATAAACATTAAAATAAAAATAATTTATTATAATGTATTAAATTTTATTAATTTTTTGATATTTATTTCATTTTCGATACATATAGATTAAAAAGCATAGATTTATATTAATTAAACATTATTTTAAATTATATTCATTACGATTTTGTGCAATCTATTCAAAATATTATATATTTATTGTAGCTTGTGTCAATAGAAAAAAATTCTAGGTTATGTTAATATAATTATGTGCATAACTAGTTTTTAGCATAAAAAATAGTAAAGGAGAAAAGAATTATATGAGAAAACTATTGAGCATTGTACTGTCTTTATTGATGGTACTGGCCATTCTTCCGATGGCTACTTTCTCAGTTTCGGCGGCAGATTATACTATCACTACCGAAGCAGAACTTGCTGAGTATCTTTCAAACAACTCGCAAGATAACATTACTTTAGGTGATGATATTATTGTTACTTCACCTATTAAAAACCAAAGCGGTAGAGCCGATACACTTTTATTAAACGGTCATACCATTACATACGCTCCGGGTGATGATACTACAACCGAAGCTATGATTCAAGAATTGGCATCACAATGGGATCAAAGCAAATTGACCATTAAAAACAGTGATGCTGACAAGGGCGGTTTTGAAAATCAATCTTCAAATGCTCCTTTGTTTGCAACAACAGGTCAAGCACAAGTTGTTTTTAATTCCGGTACATTTTATGGTGATCTTTCTGCTAAAATAGAAGGAACTAACGCTTTAACATTTAATGGCGCAAATATGATTATCAAAGGTGCTGTTAATGCTACCGGTACAATGAACGTTACTCAAACAGTAACATTTGAATCAACTGTTACTTGTGACAAATTAACAACATCCAGCCAAAATTCAACTTTCAACGGTGATGTTAATGTAAAAACACTTGAAGCAGCAAAAGGTGTTTTTGGCAACATTACTGCAACTGATAGTTTTAAAGTTTCCGGTGCAATAACTGCTAACAATGTTACAGCAGACTATGCTGCAATCAGTGCCGGAGCTAAAATAACCACACTAGATGCTAATGAAGCTTATTTATTAAAATCAACTATAGAAAATGTTACAGTTGCCAAAAAAGCTATTGCTCTTAATGCAACTATAAACGGAGCTTTAACTGCAACAGCTAATAGCGATGTTTTAATTGTCGGCGGTACTACAAATGCAGTTACCGGCGAAGGCAACTTTGTAATCAAAGGCGGTAAATTTAATTTTGATCCTACTGATTACTTATATAAAGATGCCGTTTCTACTGCTGTAGGCGAAACTTACCAAGTTGTTAGTTACGCATTTGATGTAAACGGTGCAAAATTCTCCAACATTGCAGCTGCTCAAACCGCTGCAAGCACAGGCGCAACTATTAAATTAATTGACGATTATTATATTACTTCTGATAGCACAACATTTTTAACACTTACTAAAAATGATTTAACTCTTGATTTAAATGGCTACACAATCAGCGACTTATCTGATAAAGGTGCTTTCTCAGGAAGCAATAAATTCATTTATTGCAATAGCACAGATGTTACAAAATTCAAATTAACAGATAGCACTTACAACACAACCGGCGGCGGTAAAATTGTTATTCACGGCGGTGGTTCAAATAGCGGTACTGAATATTGTTTCACTTTTAAAGCAATTTCAGACAGTACAACTCCGGTTGATTTAACATTTGAAAACTGTTCTGTAAACACTAATACAAGCTGTTACGTTAACAACGGCGGTATTATGAATCTTTCAGGCGGTTCAATTGCTGATAACACTTTAAAATTCAAAAACTTCACTTTGAAAAACATTACAACAAGCGGAAATACCGGACAGGGTTATAACGGTATTTTAGTTGCTGCAAAATTCGATATAACAGCTGATAATTTTGATTATTTTGCAGAAAGAAACGCATTTATGCTTAATGTTAACAACATATCATTAAACATTAAAAACTCTAAAATAGGTTACGCAAGAACCTACGGTATTAACTTAAGCTCTAATGCAAATGTTGTTACAACAGCTACTGTTAATGCTGAAAATTCAAAATTCTATAACACAACATTATGGGGTGGAAACATCGTAAATATCGGCAACAAAATTGCTGACACAACTCAAACATTCAAAAATTGTTCATTTGATGTTTACAAGGGCACAGGCATTTTAACCTCAGGTGTAAATAACGCTATTAACCTTACAAGTTGTACTTTTACAAACTTAACTGATGGTAGTGTATACCCGTTAACTGTTGGTGGTACAGATACAATGAAAGCTTATGATTGCGAATTCATTGCTACCAACTTTGATTCAAAAATTGCTACAATCAATGCAAACGCAACATTAATTCTTGATAAAAACTCAAGAGCTACAAATACATTTACTAAAAACTCCAATGGAACAGCTGCTGCTTTCTTAATGAACGGTACATCTGATACAGCTAAAGCAAATCTTATTGTTAATCACTTTACTGCAACAGGATACAGAAACTTTGTTACTTCAAAAAATAATTACGCAAACATCTACATTGAAGACCTTAGTTTTGAAAAAGACGAAGGCAGAAACCAATGGAACGGCGGCGGTAACTTTGTTGATAAAGGTACTGTTACATTAGGCGAAGGTTATAACGTTTATGTTGACGATAATGAAGAGCCTTATGAAAACTTTAACTGGTTATCAAATGATAATATAGGAAAAGTTCTTGTAAACAATCCTAATTTAAGACTCGTTACTGTCGGTGATGAAACTTATAAGGTAAATTTAGGTTCTGGTTTCGTTCTTCCTGAAAATACAAGCCCTGATTTCAAAGGTTACACACTCGATTACAAAACTCTTGTGCAACCAGGCGAAGAAATAGTTGTAAATGAAAATATGGTATTTAATCCTATTACAAAGATTTTATCAGACAGCGATTTCACAATCGACACAACTGATAAGATTTATACAGGATCTGATATCACTACCGATATCACTACTGATATTAATGCAACTAATTATAAAGTATCTTATGATAACAATGTTAATGTCGGCGAAGCTACTGTTACTATAACAGGTGCAAGATCATGCTTCGGCAGTGTTTCAGCAACATTTAATATCACTCCAAAAGATTTAGACGAAGCTGATCTTACTGTTGATACAGCTGACAAAGCTTACAGAGGCAATGAAATTAAGCCTGTTGTTACAAGTGATATTTTAACAATGGATGATTATGATGTAGTTTATACAAACAACACTAATGTCGGTGAAGCTACTATTACTATTACCGGTAAGGGTAATTACGGCAGTGGAATTGTTAAACACTTTAATATCACAAAGAAAACTATCAACGAAAATGACTTTAACTTTGATTTAATCGATAAAACATATACTCGTAATGAAATTAAACCTGATGTTATTGCTAAGAAAATTGCTGATACAGACTTTGAAGTAATTTATACAAACAACATTAATAAAGGTGAAGCTACTATTACCGTAAATGGTATAGGCAATAACTGTGAAGGTCAAATTGTAAAACACTTTAACATTGTTGAAAAAGCAATTGCTGATGATGATTTCACATTTGATTTAACAGATAAAACTTATACCGGTTTAAATATTGAACCACAAGTTACAGCTGATGTTTTAACCGCTGACGATTATGATGTTGTTTATACTGATAATAAAAATGTAGGTAAAGCTACTATTACTATCACAGGTAAAGGTAACTACAAAGGTCAGATTGTAAAACACTTTAACATTGTTGAAAAAGCAATAACCGAATCTGACTTTACATTTGATTTAGCTGACAAAGTTTATACCGGTAGCGAAATTAAACCTGATGTTACTTCTACCTTAGGTGAAAACGATTACGAAGTTGTTTATACAAACAATACTAACGCAGGCGAAGCTACTATTACTATTACAGGTAAAGGTAACTACAACAGCGAAGTTGTTAAACACTTTAATATCACTGCTAAAGCTTTGACAGATGCAGATTTTGATGCTATTGCTGACAGAGTTTATGCAAACTGTGCTTTAGAGCCAAGCGTTACTGCATTAAATAATCTTATTACATCTAATGATTATGATGTAGTTTATACAGACAACACTAATGCAGGTGAAGCTACTGTTACTATCACAGGTAAAAACAACTTTAGCGGCCAAATTGTAAAACACTTTAACATCACAGTAAAAACTATTTCTGATGATGACTTTACAATAGACCTCGTTAACAAAGTTTATACCGGTAGTGAAATCAAACCTGATGTTACTTCTGAAACATTAAAAGAAACAGACTTTGAAGTAATTTACACAAGCAATATTAACAAAGGCGAAGCTACTATTACCGTAAACGGTATAGGCAATAACTGTGAAGGTCAAATTGTAAAACACTTTAACATTGTTGAAAAAGCAATAACCGAAGCTGACTTTACATTTGATTTAGCTGACAAAGTTTATACCGGCAGCGAAATCAAACCTGTTGTTACTTCTACTTTAGGTAAAAATGATTACGAAGTTGTTTATACTAAGAACATTGTTGTAGGTACTGCTACTATTACTGTAAACGGTATTGGTAACTATGGTGAACAAATTGTTAAAACATTTAGCATAATTCCTAAAGCAATTAACGCAACTATGTTTAATGTTGATAAATCTACTGTTATCTACAATGGTAAAGCATTCGCAAAATCTGTTGTTTCCGGTTTAACAGCAAATGATTATACCGTAACCTATTCTAACAACACAAATGTGGGTACTGCTACTATCACTATTACCGGTATCGGTAACTACACAGGTACAGTAACTCAAACTTTCACTATTACAAAACCTAAGGTAACTGTAAAAGTTAAAAAGGTTACAGCATCATCTACTGCTAAAAAGAAAGTAACTGTTAAA
The DNA here is from genome assembly GCA_934476085.1 of uncultured Eubacteriales bacterium. Lineage (GTDB taxonomy): Bacteria > Bacillota > Clostridia > Oscillospirales > Acutalibacteraceae > RUG11462. The sequence continues at coordinate 32,737 of CAKSNE010000018.1, forward strand.
TGGAAAAAGGCTAAAAACATTGATGGTTATGCAATTAAAGTTTCTTTGAAGAAGTCACTCAAAGGGAAAGGCACAAAAACCATCTATACTAAGAATGCTAAAACCGCTAAAAAAGTAATTGCAAAATTAAAATCTAATAAAAAGTATTTTGTTGGCGTTGCAGGATATAAAAAATATAAAAACAGTGCTAATAAAACTCTTAAAGTAATCGGTAAATTTACCAAAGCTAAAAAAGCAGTTACAATTAAATAATTAAAACCAGTTGTTTTAACCACCGTCTTAAATTTTAAGGCGGTGGTTTTCTTTTTTATTGATTGTAAATTATAAAAAAATATGTTACAATGAATAAGAAATTTAAGGTTAAGAGAGCGTTTTGAAATTTATGGATAATAAAAAACTTGAATTTAAACTTTTAAAAGGCAAAGAAATTTCCGATGAACTTTTCAATGAATTCTATAATTATTTAATAGAATCAATGCGAAAAGATGAATATAGAAGCTATGAAAAGCAAAAATCCCTTTTAGAAAAAGAACATTACCAAATTCTTTTTTGTTTTTTTGAAAACAGAATTATAGGCGTTATGGCCCTTTGGCGTTTATCAAGTTTTGAATTTATTGAACATTTTGCAGTAAAAAAGGAATGTCGAGGAAAAGGCATCGGTAGCAAAATGATTGAGTTTATTCAAAACAAATTTAACAACAAAGTTATTTTAGAAGTAGAATTGCCATATAATGAAACTAATAGAAAAAGAATTTATTTTTATGAGCAACACGGTTTTTCTTATAATGATTTTGAGTATTTTCAAACACCTTTAAACCAAGGTGACGAACCATTACCGCTTAGAATTATGAGTTATCCCGATCCAATAAACAGAAAAGAATTTGAAAAAGCACAAAATTTACTAAAAGAAAGTGCTTATAAACATTAAATTTCTTGTATTTAACAATTGAAACTATCAGTTTTTTGATATATAATAGTTAATTGAAAAATATTTATGAAGGCGATATTAAATGAAAAAAACTCTTAAAATTTTGTTCGGGTTTTTAGTTGTTTTATGTATAACCGGCTTTGCCGCTTATACACTGGTTGCATTGAATTTAGATGCTGTAACAAATTTTTCTGTTAAAGAAAAAGGGCTTACTTATCAGGTTCTAAGCTGGAAGAAAAATGACAAAGCAAGCGGATATAAAATTTATCAACAAAATGCGGACTCGAATGATTTTACACTTATCAAAACAATAAATTCAGCCGATACTACAAGTTGTAAAATTGATCAACTTGATATGGAATCTTTTTATACATTTAAAATTTCTGCTTTTAAAAGCATTTTAGGTTTTGAAAAAGATAGTGAAATGTCTAGATCAATTAAAACTTGTACACTTCCGCGTGGCGAAAACATTAATTATGTTACTGAAAATACACCGAAAACATTAACTGTTTCTTGGTCGTCGGGACTTAATTGTGATGGTTATGAAGTTTCCTACGCATTAAACAGTGATTTTTCTGACGCTCAAATAAAAGAAGTTAACGGAAAAACAACTCTTTTATGCAAATTAGATAACTTACAAGAAGGAAAAACTTATTATGTAAGACTTCGTTCGTTTATTGATTTTGAAGGCGAAAAACTATATAGCGAATACAGTGAAGCATTTAATGCAACTATTAAAAATGTTGCTGCTGAAACTGTTATTGATCCTTCTAAACCTGTTATTGCATTAACTTTTGATGACGGTCCTGATTTTAACGGAGCAAGCAAAAGAATACTGGATGTTTTAGAAAGATATGATGTAAAAGCTACTTTTTTCACAGTTGGCGAAAATGCTAAAAACAATCCTAATAATCTTAAAAGAAAAGTTTCTTTAGGCTGTGAAATAGGAAATCATACCTACGCTCATAATCATTACGGCAGTTCTGTTACTGCTGCTGATATTAAAAAGTGTTCTGATGTAATTCAAAAAATAACAGGCTCAAGACCTACTGTTTTTCGTTCAACAGGCGGAATAACAACCCAAGCTATAAAAAACACATGTATAAAAGAAGGAATGTCGCTTTATTATTGGTCTATTGATACTGAAGACTGGAAAAGCAGAAATGCTAAAAAGGTCTATAAAAAAGCTATGAAAGCCAAAGACGGCGATATTATTTTAATGCATGATATATATTCTTCAACCGCTGACGCAGTTGAAAAAATCGTTCCGAAATTAAAGAAAAAAGGATTTCAGTTTGTTACCGTTTCAGAGCTTATTAAATTCAAAACAGGTTCTGCACCAAGAGCAGGCGTTCAATATTTAAGCGGCACTAAAACAAACGGTTAAAATATAAAAAACAAGGAAGTTATTAGAAAAATGAAAAAGAACAAAACCAGACTCATAGTTATTACCGCATTATTCACAGCAATAACTGCACTTTGCACCGCTTTTATATCTTTTCATGTTTTACCAAACAGCGGTTATATTCATTTTGGTGACGCTATTATTATGATAGCTGCGTCTATTTTACCATTGCCTTTTGCCGTATTTACCGGTGCAGTCGGCGGAGCAATCGGTGATTTATTGACAGGTGCACCGCAATGGGCTCCATTCACATTTGTAATCAAAGCACTTGTTGCACTTTGTTTCTCTTCAAAAGGTCAAAAAATGTTGACAGTAAGAAATGCAATTGGTTTCATTCCGATGACAGCAATTACAATCGGCGGTTACTATTTAGCTGAAGCTTTGATTTACGGAAACTGGGTTGCTCCTTATGTTTCAATTCCCGGTAATGCTTTTCAATCAATAGGAAGTGCAATAATATTCTGTATTTTCTCAGTTGCACTTGATAGATTTAAATTTAAAAACAGCGTAAACAGTCTTTTAAATAAATAATGAAACGAAAAACTAAAAGAATATTTAGTGGTATTTTAGCCGTTGTAATAATTTTAGGGCTTTACTTTGCAAAAACTCAGTTTTATGATAAACAAGGTAAAAATCCGCCCGCAAGCAATAATTCTTCTAGCTATAACGAACTTAAAGTTCATTATATTGATGTCGGACAAGGTGACAGTTGTTTTATTGAATGTCCAAACGGCGAAACTTTGTTAATTGATGGCGGCGAAGCAAAATACGGTGAAACTGTTTCAAACTATATTGCTTCACTCGGCTATTCTACAGTTGATTATGTTGTTGCAACTCATGCTGACGCCGACCATATAGGCGGACTATACAAAGTTTTTGAAGATTTTGATGTTGAAAATTGTTTAACTTCGTTTGTTCCGTCTAAAACAAAAACTTATGAAAAGTTTTGCAAAGCGGTTGAAGATGAAGGAATACCGCTTGAAAAGCCAACAAAAAATGATATGATTATTGATGAGGATAACTTTGATATTGAAGTAGTTGGTCCTGATACTAACAAGAGTTATAAAGATACAAATGATGCGTCGGTAGTTTTACTGATAAGTTATTTTGATAATGACTTTTTGTTTACCGGAGATGCCACCGCCGGCGTTTTAAAAAGCTATAATATCGGCGATATAGAAGTTTTAAAAGCCAGTCATCATGGCTCTAGAACAGGCATTTCAAAAACTCTTGCAAATGAGCTTTCCCCTGAATATACAGTAATCAGCGTTGGTGCTAAAAACAAATACAATCATCCGCATAAAGAAACATTAGAATTACTTAAAAACTCTAAAATTTATAAAACAAGCGATTGCGGTACTATTACTGCAATCTGTGATAAAGATACCATAGAATTTTCAACTGAATTGGAGGCGAGTTGATGAAAAAAATACTATCAATACTATTACTTGTTGTCATTTTATCTTTTTCAGCTTGTGGCAATGATACTAAAAAAACCGTATCTTCAAATACATCTTCTGCAAGTACTGATGAAATAATAGAAGATGTTTCGGAAAACTCAAATAAATCTAAAAAAATTACCGATAAAAAAGACTCCAGCTTAATTGATAAGAAAAACATTAAAAATTCAAGTTCTACAAAAAAAGCTACGGCAAAACCTAAAAAAACTTCAGCTCCTAAATATGAATTACAAATTAAATATAAAAACATTTCTGATTTTAAAAATAAAATTGTTAAATACAAAAAATTCAGTGACTTATTAAAACAAGTTGACAAAAAGCAAAATGCAGAATGTTTAAATCCGTTTCGTCAAGAAACTCTTATGATGCTCTTTGAAGATAAAAAAGCTTATGCTCCTATTTATCCAAAAGACTGTACAGACAACGGCTGTTATCTCTCTTCGGCAAATTATTTTTGTTTTAAATTCAGCGAAAAAGGTTCGTCCTATAATTTAAAAATTTATACAATTAACAATAATAATATTCTTAAAACAAATAAATATAATCTTTCTTTTAAAAGCAAACAAGGAATTGATATTTATAAAAACAAAGACGGAAAATACTGTTGGTTTTTAGATGATAAATATGTTGTTATTTACAGCGGAAGTTCAAGAGATTTTGTAAACAATATTTTCTTTTCACAAATTTATATTAACTATTAAAAAAAAGTCCTTATACAAATAATTGTATAAGGACTTTTTAGTTTTTACATTAAATCTTCGTTGTAATGAGCACGACCGCCACCTATAAACTTAGGTCTTGTTCTTGCACAAATAATATTAGCTTCGCCGATTTTTTTAATTGACAATCTAACCGGAACCGCAACTTCTTTTAAATGCATTCCGATAAGCGTTCCGCCTATATCTATTCCGGCATCACCTTTAATATTTTCAACAGCAACCGGATTTTTAAAGTTTTTATAAGCTGCTGTTGCAAAGGAACCGCCGGCCTTAGGTTGTGGCACAACATTAACTACTTCTATACCCTTTTTCTCAGCTAATTCTTTTTCAATAATCATTGCTCTGTTTAAATGTTCACAACATTGAGCAGCAAGATAAATCTTGTGTTTATTTAAAACTGAATAAATAGCATCAAATAGCTCATTTGCTGTTTCAACTGATGAATTTGTTCCGATTTTTTCACCGATTACTTCACTGGAAGAACAACCGACTATAAAGACATCTCCGGCGTTAAGCTTAGCTGTTTCGATTAATTCTTTAATAGCATTTTCAGCTTGTTTTTTAATATCAGACATTATTATCACCTTACAAAAACGACCACTTTTATAAACAAAGCGGTCGTTAAAATTTTAAACTTGAATTTTTAAATTAGATACCAATTTCGTGAGCAATCTCATAAAGATCAAATTCAAATTCTTTTTTCATTTGAAGAGCTTCATAGATATCAAAATCAACAATCTTGTTATCTTTTAGAGCGATAACTCTGTTACCAATGCCTTTTTCAAGCAAAGATACTGCAACAGAACCCATTGCAGAAGCACAAACTCTATCACGAACTGATGGGTTACCGCCACGTTGAACATGACCGAGAATAGAAGCACGAGACTCAATTCCGGTAGCTTTTTCAATCTTTTTAGCTAACTCATCAACGCCACCGATACCCTCGGCAACAACAATGATAAAGTGTTTTTTACCGCTGGCTTGACCTTTATTAATTTTTGTAACAATTTGTTCGAAAGTACACTCAACCTCAGGTACTAAAATACAAGTAGCACCAACAGCGATACCTGTATGTAAAGCAATATCGCCACAGTTTCTACCCATTACTTCACAAACTGTACAACGCTCATGTGATTGAGAAGTATCACGGATTTTATCAATCATTTCAACTGCTGTATTCATAGCAGTATCAAAACCGATAGTATAATCAGTACAAGAAATATCATTATCAATTGTACCCGGAATACCGATACAAGGAATACCTCTTAAAGATAAATCTCTAGCACCACGATATGAACCGTCACCACCGATTACAACACAACCGTCAATATTATATTTTTTGCAAGTAGCAATAGCTTTTTGCATACCTTCTTCAGTTTTAAACTCTGGGCTACGAGCTGTATAAAGAACTGTACCGCCACGATGTATAATATCAGAAACAGTTCTAAGATCCATTTCAAAAACATCATCATGAATTAAACCGTTATAACCACGACGAATGCCATAAACTTTCATACCTCTTGAAATTGCTGTACGAACAACTGAACGAACAGCAGCATTCATACCGGGTGCATCGCCACCACTAGTTAAAACTCCAATAGTTTTTACAGACATTTTATGTTCCCTCCAAGAATGTAACTAAACCTATTATAATAAATTTTGTTCATAAATTCAAGTGCTTTTTTAATGTTTATATAAAAAATATATGCTAAAAATAAATAAAAAATTATATTTTTGCATATACCGTTAAATAAATTCTTGTTTTTTTTATTATGTGTGATATAATTAAAACTATCAGACTTTACATCTATTAATATGAATTGAGGCTTATATGGCAAAAAAATTAAAGAAAAACGGTTTTATTGACGGAACGTTAGTTTCCTATATTTCAATCGTTTTTACAAAGATTTTAGGAATGCTTTATATTATTCCGTTTACTGCTCTTATCGGAACAGGCGGAAAATATATTTATTCTTGTGTTTATATAATATACAACTTGGTTTTAAATGCATCAACTTCCGGTATTCCTACCGCTACCAGCATTTTAATAGCTGATTACAACACAAGAGAGCTACACAAAACAAAAATGAAAATTTATCGTGTCGGTAATGCGGTATCTCTTTCAATGGGCATTTTATTTTTCTTGATTTTAGAGATATTTGCAAACCAAATCGCTGAATTTTACACAACAACTATTACAACTCAAACAACTGTAAGCATTTCTGAATTTGCTTCTGCTATCAGGTGTATCGGCGTTTGTTTGCTTGTTGTTCCTTTTCTTTCGGTTTATCGCGGATTTTTGCAAGGACACAAAATTTTAACTGTATCTGCTTTTTCTCAGGTTGTTGAACAAATAGTCAGAATCGGTGTTGTTTTACTTGGTGCTTACTTTGTTGTAAGACAACTTCACTTATCTTCAACACTCGCCGTTGATGTAGCACTTTTAGGTGCAGGCGTCGGTGCTTTAGCCGCAATTATTTATTTAAAAATCAAAACAAGAAACAGCGATGATGTTATAGTAAAAACTTCTGATGAATCGGAAGTTTTATCGACAAAACACATTATTAAAATGTTTGTTTTCTACTGCATACCTATATTAATCGTTGCGGTTTCAGCAAATATTTATGAACTTGTTGACCAAGTTTTAGTTATCTATACATTAACAAAACTTAACTTTGGCAATGCTGCTACTGAAATAGGTTCAATTATTTCAACTTACGGACCTAAAATCGCTATGATAATCAGTGCTTTGGCAATGGGTATGACCAGTTCAATAGTTCCTGAAATGTCCGCTTTTGCCGCAAAGCACGATTATAAACAAGCAAACCATAAATTATGCTCGGCTTTAAATATTATTTTTGCAATTGCATTACCTATTGCAACGGGAATTGTAATTTTATCAGACTCTGTTTATTCTCTTTTCTACGGTAATGACAGTATTGAATACGGCTCGTTTATATTAAAATTTATAATTCCTGTTAATGTTGTTTCTTGTATAAAAATTACTCTTTGCATGGCTATGCAAGGACTTAAAAAGACAAAGGCTGTTTGCTTTGCAACTATAACAGGTATTATTGCAAACCTTATTCTTGATATTCCGCTTATGCTTTTACTTTATTATATGGGTATGACAAAGCATTGTTATGTCGGTGCAATGATAGCTACCGTTATCGGTCAATCTTCTTGCATATTTATTATTCTTGGTGTGCTTAAAAAATCGCTTGGATTTAGCTACAACAGCATTTTAAAACCTTTTATAAAGGTTTTATATCCAACAGCTATAATGGGCGTTGTAATTTATATTTTGAATTACATTCTGCCGATTACAACTACAAGAAGCATTATACAAATTATTCATCTTTGTATTTATGCGGGCATCGGTGCAATAATTTATTTTGTTATCATCTATTTAAACGGTGCTGTTGATGAAGTATTCGGAGACGGTGTCGTTAGTAAAATATTAAGAAAACTCAAACTCAAAAAAAGATCATAAGTAATTAAAAAAGTCGGAAGGTTTAAAACTTCCGACTTTTTTTAGTTGTTTATCACAATTGTCATAATTGATTTAGGTTTAATTATAATATCTGCCGCATAATCATCAAAACGCAAAATACACTTCTGCTCAGTTTCTTCTTTGCAGGTAATAACCGCAACAATTTCGCCGTTTGGATTTTTAAATGCAGAAATACCCGTAAGTCCCGAATAAGTTGAAGTACCAAGCCTTACAGCGCCTTTTTTAATAAAATAGCTAAAATGCTTAACTGCATAATACTGTGGCATAATAGTAATTTTATCGCTCTTTGTGTCATAATGCATAATCGCCTGACAAGGAGTTGAACGATTGTTATAAGGTCCGCCGTTTTCATCAAGCAGAATGTTCCAATCGCAAGAAGCACTCATAAAATTATTTAGGTTTCCGCTAATATCAAAAGCATATTTCAGTGCATTATTCCAAATAGGTTTTAATCCGCCGTGGCAAAATTCACTTGCAATGAGTTTTAAATTTGGTGCTGTTTCGTGGGCAAACGTAAGTCCATCAAAATGCTCGCCTGAATACCAATGAAACGCAATGCCATAAATGCTTTTATCAGCGTCTTTTACTTTTTTAATTGCTCTCGCTACTTCGTAAACGTGTTCTTTATTATGATCCCAAATAAAGATTTTTGTATCAAGATCAGCCTTTAAAAACGCAGGGTGCAAATAATTTTTTGCAAACTCAATTTGCTCATCTATTGTATATTGACAAGATTCCCAAGTTTGTGCCGCCATCGGCTCATTTTGAATTGTTACCGCATTGACATCAACGCCTGCTTTTTTGTATTCGCTAACGAATTTTACAAAATAATCTGCCCAAACGCCATAATACTCGTGTTTTAATTTTCCGCCTTCAATCATAACGCCGCTGTCTTTCATCCAATCAGGCGGACTCCAAGGAGAACTAAGTAAAAATAAATCATCACAAGCATTTTTAGCCGCTTTTATCATCGGAATTATATCTTTTTTATCATGTGAAATATCAAAGCTTTTTAAATCTTCATCATTATCGTCAACATAGGTGTACTCGCTCGCTGAAAAGTCACAAGAGTTTATCGTTGAACGGCAAAAGTTGTAACCAAGACCTGTATTTTTATCAAATGCAAGTTTAATAAATTCATCCTTTGTATTTTGACTCATTTTTGAAAAATTTATAGCCGCAGCTTCTGTAAAAGCACCGCCAAAACCATAAATCTGCTGAAAACGCAAATCAGTATGTATGTTTAGCGTTTTCCATTCAGCAGTAGGATTGTATTCAAATTCAAGCGGTTTTAATTTTTGAAACTGCTTATTTTCATCGCTGAAAAAAATAGTATTTTTCATAAAAAGTTCCCCTGTTATTTAGAATTCGTCTTAATATACCACATCAAAAAAACTAATTCAACACTTTTTTATTTAAAACTTCATTTTTGTTAATAACAACAAAAACACCTGCCTATTTTTGTGCAAAAAAGACAGGTGTTAAATTATTCGTTTTCATCATGTTTTGGCAAATCAACGATAATCGGTTTATGATTAACTCTCGGCAGAAACTTTTCTAAAATATCGCTTGTTTTAATTCTTAAACTTGAAGTGTTAGCACAAGGGTGACAACCAATAAATTCTTCGTCAATAACCGCCTTGTCAATAACAAGTTGAACACGGTTGTCTTTATCGTTCATAAGTCCCATAATTGAAACCGAACCGGGCTTAATATGTAAAAATTCTTCCATAAACTCTTCCGGTGCAAAGGAAAGCCTTGAAACGCCTAAAAGTTTTGAAAAATCTTTCGTTTTAAAAGGCTTGTCCCCCGGCATCATCAAAAGATAAAAGTTATTTTTTTGCCTGTTACAAAGAAATAAGTTTTTGCAAATGGTAATGCCTAAAATCTCGTCAACGCCAATACATTCCTCCATAGTAGCGGTTGCATTGTGGTCAACGCGCCAAAAAGGAATATTTAGTTCATCAAGTAAATCATAAGTTTTAATCTCAACATCAAGCCTGTTGTTGTCATTCGGTCTGCCTTGCATAAGTTCCATAAAAATCACCTTTGTATATTGTATCATAAAACAATAAATATGCAAGTGATAAGTTGACAATATAGTAAAATATTATTATAACATATTAAAGTAAAAAACTTAAAATTTAATAATACTAGCCTTATATAAAACAAAAACTCCTACTCAAATTAATGAGTAGGAGTTGATTTTAATGTTGGCAATGACCTATTTTCCCAGGCAGTCACCCACCAAGTATCATCGGCACGAATGAGCTTAACTACCGTGTT
>CAKSNE010000019.1 GCA_934476085.1 uncultured Eubacteriales bacterium
ATAACGGACAAATAAAAGTACTTAGTAAAGAAGAGATTGGATTTAGCTATAGAGAATCAATCTTTAAACATGGAAGATATATAATTTTAGGTGCAAATTTCAATTTAGATAAAAAAACATTAGAAGATAAGAACAAAGATTTTGCAACCGTTGAAAAGAATTTTAAATTAGCAAAAGAGAGTTTTGAAGAACAAGAAAAAAATCAAGCAGAAGTTTTAAAATTAAATGAAGAAATTATAAAATTCAATGAGAAGTTAAAAAGCTATGATGAACTTGAAAATGCATTGGATTTTGTAAATGATAAAAGAACTAAAATAAATGAAAATAATACTAAGTCGGGTGAAACTGAAAATAAAATTAAAAATTTAACTGAGCAAATAAAAAATGCAGAAGAGTTATTTGAAAAAGTAAAAAATTCTTTAGTTGAAAAGCAAAAATTAGAGCAAATTTCAAAAGAACTTGATGATAAAAAAGATCAAATCAAATCTGCTCATACTACTTATAAACAGTGCATAGCATTAGAAAAAGATTACGAAAAGGCAGTTGTAGAATATAAAAATGCAAAAGTTATTTCTCAAAAAGACGATGATATTTATAACTCAAATTATAAAGCATTTTTAGATGAACAAGCAGGTGTATTAGCACAAAATTTAAAAGAAAATGAGCCTTGTCCGGTTTGCGGTTCGGTTACTCATCCAAAGATAGCTTGCCTTTCATCTTCAGCTCCAAGTGAACAAGAACTTGAAAATTTAAAAACAAATTCAGAAAATTCAAAGTCATTGCTAGAAGAAAAGAGTCGAGTTTGTTCTGAAATTCTAGTACAGATTAAAGAGAAAAAACAACTTTGTATTGAAAAAATCTCTGTTTTTGCAGAAAAATGTGAATTTGAAAATGCAATGAATGTTATGAAAGAAGTTTCAGAAAAATTAAAAATATTGCTTGTTGAAAATGAAGAAAAAATAAAAGTAGTTGATGAACAAGTTAAAGAAAAAGAAAAAATAGAAAAAGATTTACCAAAATTAAAAGTAAATTTAGAAGAATTTAATGTTAGATTAACCGAGCTTTCAAAAGAACGGGTTTTGTTTGAAAATGAACTTAAAAACAAAACTGAATTAATTGAAAAATTGAAAAAAAGCCTTGATTTTGAAGATAAAACCAAAGCAAATAATCATTTGGCAGCTTTAAAAACCAGTCGTGACAAGATGGTTGAAAACTACAATAATTCAAAAAAAGAATTTGAGAAAGTTAAATCAAAATTTGATGAATTAACAGGCAGCATCAAAGCCTTAAGCGAAAGAATTCAAAAATCGAAATCGGTTGATAAAGAAAGAGAAGCAGAAAAATTAAATTCTTTAGTACAAGAGAAAAATGTGTTGGATGACCAGCTTTCACAACTTGATATTCGTGTTGCAACAAATAAAAATGTAATCAATAATATAACAAAACAAAGCAAGGTTTTAATTGAAACAGAGAAAAAATTTGAATGCGTCAAATCACTTTCTGATACTGCAAACGGTAAACTTGTAGGCAAAGATAGGATAATGTTTGAAACCTATGTTCAAATGACTTATTTTGATAATATTATTAATCGTGCTAATACAAGACTTATGATGATGAGTAATGGGCAATATGAATTAATCAGAAGCGAATTTGCTGAAGATAAAAAAAGTCAAAGCGGACTTGAACTTAACGTTATTGACCATTATAACGGAAGCCAACGAAGCGTTAAAACTTTATCGGGTGGTGAAGCTTTTAAGGCGTCGTTATCGCTCGCACTTGGTCTTTCAGATGAAATAATGTCTAGCTGTGGCGGAATTAAAATTGATACAATGTTTGTTGATGAAGGGTTCGGTTCACTAGATGAACAATCACTTTCGCAAGCAATTACCGCATTACTTAAACTCTCTCAAAGCAATAGATTAGTCGGAATAATTTCACATGTTGCCGAATTAAAGCAGAGAATTGATAAAATGATTGTTGTTAAAAAAGACAAATCAGGCGGAAGTAAAATTGAAATAATTGCCTAAAACAAAAAGTAGCCTAATATTAGGCTACTTTTTTAAATATTTTAAAATAAATTCGGTGAAGCTACAACATCAATAGGTAAAACTTCTTTAAAAACAGCTATATGCTTTTTTGTGATTTGTTTATCTTCGTGAACAGAGCCGAAAAACCACTTGTTAAATTTAACACCACGGTTTATTTCCTCTAAATAACCGTTTAGCTTATTTACATATTCATTTTTGCCGGCTCTAAGCTGAATAGCTTTCTTAACTACTGACGGTGGCTCATGGGTAACAATGTAATCAACAGAAAGACCGGCTTCTTCAAGATTTTCTGCGCCTTCTTTCATCTGTTCTGGAGATGGAAGTTCTTCTTTAAACCAAATCTTTGCATCGTTTCTAACATCTCTGTCAGGACTTTCGCCACCGCCAAATGTAAAGATTTTATATCCGTCAATATTAAAAACTTGTCCACGACACATATGAAAAAGCGTTCCTGAAATTCTGTGAACAATACCGCCTTTGAAAACAGTTTTTTTGCAAGAGTAAATTTTATCAAAATTATCGTGTGGACCGTCTACAAAACAAATATTATATTTTCTTGAGCCAAGCCATTTTATAAAATCACGTTCTTTTTTTGTATCTTCCCATACAAAACCAAAATCGCCACATACAATTAATGTATCTCCGGCTTCAAGACTTTTTATCTGTTTAGTATTAAAGCGACTTTGATCTCCGTGCATATCACCTGTAATATAAACCATAGAAAATCCTTTCTATTTTTTAAAATTCCTATTTAAAAATCATTAGTTTTATGTTATAATACATATTATATAATATTTTATCATAAATTTCTATATTAATTTATAATTTTTAAAGAAAATTTAAAAAGGATTGATTTATATAAATGAAAAAATTTATAAGTATAATTAGTGTTTTAGTTCTATTTGTTTGTATTACTCCTTTTACAGCAAGTGCTTATAAAACAAGTGGATTTGAAGTAAAATCAGAAGCCGCAATATTAGTTAGCCTTGATACAGGCGATGTTATATATGAAAAAAATGCTGATGAACAGCGTTATCCTGCGTCAATTACAAAAATTATGACAGGTGCTTTGCTTGTTGAAAATTGTGATGACCTTGACACTCAGGTTACTGTTACAAAGGATAATGTCGAAAGCCTTTTTGGTTCTGATTTAACTGTTGCCGGATTTTTGCCGGGCGAAAATGTTACTTTAAGAGAATGTTTAAATACATTAATGGTTTGTTCAGCTGCAGATTCAGCTAATGTAATAGTTGACTATGTAGAAAAACAAACAGGCAAAAATTTTGTTGATTTAATGAATGAAAAAGCCAAAAAGCTTAAAATGACCAAAACTCATTTTGTTAATGCAACTGGTTTACATGATGAAAGCCATTATACTACTGCAAGAGATTTAGTTAAGCTTTGTAAATATGCAATTGATTTGCCTAATTTTCTTGATATTTGCTCTCAGGCAACATATCAAATTCCAAAAACTAATAAGCATGACAAAAGAACAGTTGTTACAACAAACTTTTTAATTAATCGAGCGACAAATATGTATTACACCTATGCAAAAGGCATAAAAACCGGTTTTACAACACCGGCAGGCAGATGTGTTGCTTCTACCGCTTCAAAAGACGGATATAATTATCTTTGTGTTGTAATGGGTGGTGACAATGTTAAAAGGACTGAATTTTCTGATTCAAAAAACCTTTATGAATGGGCATTTAATAATTTTGAGTATAGAACAGTTGCCGATACTAATACAATTATTTCAGAAATGCAGGTAAAGCTTTCATCTGAAACTGATTTTATTCAGCTTTATCCTGAAAAGAATGTTACTGTTATAATGCCATCTGATATTAGTAACGACAGTATTATTTATGATCCTGTTATAACCGATAATAATATTTGGGCGCCTGTTGAAAAAGGGCAGGTTTTGGGCTATGTAAGCATTAAATGTGCAGGACAGGAAATTGCAAAAGTTAACCTTGTTAATCACGATAAAATAGAGAGAAGTACTTGGCTATTTATTCTTGAAATAGGTAAAAACATTGTTACTTCAGGGTGGTTTATTGCTTTTGTTGTTATATTAGTTTTAATTATTCTTTGTCTTGCGATTGCTATTATTGTTAGTAATAAACGAAGAAGAAAAAGATTAAAACGAGTTAGAAAAATAAAAAAACTCTAATTTGAAAGGTGATTATTATGGAAAAATATGCAGAAAAATTATTAAAAATCCTTGAAAAAGATTCAAGATATACTCATTCTGAATTAGCATCTATGCTTGAAACAGATGTTGAAACAATCTCTAAAACTATTGAAAAATTAGAAAAAGAAAAAATAATTTGCGGTTATAAAACTATTATTGACTGGGATAAGGTTAATGATGTTCATGTTACTGCTTTAATTGAACTTAAAGTTATTCCGCAGAAAAATGCAGGTTTTGAAGAAATTGCAGAAACAATTATGCAAATGAATGAAGTAGAATCTGTTTATTTGATGTCGGGCGGATATGATTTAAGCGTAACAGTAAAAGGTCGTTCTTTTAAAGAGGTTGCACTTTTTGTTGCAAAAAGACTTGCCGTTATGGATAATATCGAATCTACCGCAACTCATTTTGTTTTAAGAAGATATAAAGAAATCGGTGTTCAAATGATGAATAATGAAACTGATGACAGGGGGACTTTTTCGTTTTGATAGATTATAACAAAGTTATTAATCCTACTGTTTTAGAAGTCAAACCATCAGGTATTCGTAAGTTTTTTGATATTGCCGCTACAATGGATGATGTTATATCTTTGGGTGTTGGTGAGCCTGATTTTAAAACCCCTTGGCATATTCGTGAAGCAGGCATTCATTCGCTTGAAAAATCTCAAACAAGATATACAAGCAACTGGGGTTTGCTTGAATTGCGTAAAGAAATTTCAAAGTTCTTAGATAGAAAATATAATTTAAAATATGAGCCTGAAAAAGAAATATTGGTTACAGTAGGTGGCTCAGAAGCAATTGAAATAGGTGTTAAAACACTTATTAACGAAGGTGATGAAGTCATAATTCCCGAACCTTCTTTTGTGTGTTATGTTCCTATTGTTGAAATGGCAGGCGGCGTTCCTGTAATTATTAATACCAAAGAAGAAAATGAATTTAGAATTACTAAAGAAGAGTTACAATCAGCAATTACCGATAAAACAAAGCTTTTAATTTTACCTTATCCTAATAATCCGACAGGCGGAATTATGGGTAGGGAAGATTTAGAGAAAATAGCTGAAGTGTTGCGTGGTACTGACATAATGATTTTGTCAGATGAAATCTATGCAGAGCTTACTTATGGTGAAAACTCTCATTGTTCAATTGCTGAGATTGACGGAATGCAAGAAAGAACAATTTTGATTTCCGGCTTTTCTAAAACTTATTCAATGACCGGTTGGAGATTGGGTTATGCTTGCGGTCCTGCTCCTGTTTTAAAACAAATGACTAAAATTCATCAATATTGTATAATGAGTTCGCCTACGACATCGCAATATGCGGCTATTGAAGCGTTAAAAAACGGTGATGAAGATATAGCTAATATGGTTGCTGAATATGATATAAGACGCTCATTTGTTGTTAATGAATTTAGAAAAATCGGATTTTCTTGTTTTGAGCCAAAGGGTGCTTTTTATGCGTTCCCTTGTATAAAATCAGCAGGCCTTTCCAGCGAAGAATTTGTTGAGCGATTACTTAAAGAAAAACATGTTGCTGCAGTTCCGGGCAATGCCTTTGGTGAGTGTGGCGAAGGCTTTATTCGTGTTTCTTATTGTAATAGCTTACCTAATTTGAAAATCGCTTTATCTAGAATTAAAGAGTTTGTTGAAGAATTAAAAGGAGAAAAATAATGTCTGATTCGCTTACCTTAAAAGCGTTTGCAAAGATTAATCTTAATCTTGATATTACAGGTGTTTCAGGTAATAAACAATATCATACCGTTGAAATGGTTTTACAAACTGTTGATATTTATGATACTGTTACTGTATCTAAAGAAGATAGTGAAATTACCGTTCAATGCAGTAGTGATGAATTATCAAATGAAAATAATATAGCATTTATTGCGGCTAAAGCCTTTTTTGAGTTTTCAAATATTAAAGGCGGTGCTGGTATTAAAATTAAAAAGCGTATTCCGCAGGCCGCCGGACTTGGTGGCGGCTCTACTGATGCAGCTGCAGTAATTGTTGCATTAAACAAGCTTTATGAAACTAATTTTGATGAAGATACACTTGAAAAAATTGCTGAAGAAGTAGGCTCAGATGTTCCGTTTTTCATAAGTGGCGGAACTCAATTAGCTGAAGGTCGCGGTACTATTCTGACACCGCTTCCTGATTTGCCGGAGTGTGCTTTTGTTATCGTAAAAGACGGTTATAAACCATCAACTGGCGAAATGTATAAAAGATTTGATGAAAAAAAGGACATTATTCATCCTGTTACATCTGATTTAGTTGAAGCAATTTGTGAAGGCGACTTATACAAAGCATCAGAAAATATGCAAAATGTTTTTGAAAGTTTATATGAAAGCAACTTTTTAAAACTTAAAGATGAGCTTATAGAAAACGGTGCAATTTGTTCTGCTCTTTCGGGTAGCGGACCTAGCATTTTTGGGCTATTTAAAGACATTGATACTGCTAAAGATGCAAAAGATGCTTTAGAAGATAAATATAGCGAAGTGTTTGTTTGCGAGCCTACTAAAGTAGGTTTTGAAGACTGATTTTAAAAAAAATTGAATAAAAATAAAACTCCTTGTCAATAATGCTGATACAACATTTTTGTTAAGGAGTTATTTTTATGTGTTTAAAAAAATTAGAGTTGAGTTTGCTTATAGCCTTAGTTTTTACTGTTTTATTAAGTTGTTTTGATTTTTCTTATCAATGTAATGATATTAGAAATAGAGTATTTAGATTACATATTCTGGCTAATTCTAATTCGGAATATGATCAAAAATTAAAACTAAAAGTTCGTGATAGGCTTTTAAATGAAGGATTAATAGTTTTTAAAGATTCTAAAAATCTGGAAGAAACTATTTTAATAGCAAATAATAATATAGATAAATTTTGTTCGGTTGCTAAAGATGAATTAATAAAGAACGGCAGCAATTATAATGTTAATGCTGAAGTTACTGATTGTTATTTCAATACAAGAACATATTCAACAACAACTTTACCGGCAGGCGAGTATAACGCACTTGAAATAAAAATAGGAAAGGCGGAAGGGAAAAATTGGTGGTGCGTTATGTATCCGTCGCTGTGTGTGCCTGGTTCATCACAAAAAATTGATGATGTTTTACCTGAAGATGAAACTGAAATTACTCAAAACAAAGATAAATATATTATGAAATTTAAAGTTATTGAGTGGTTCGAATCGGTTAGATCTTGGTTTTAAAGCATAATATAAATTAATGCATAAATCAAATATTCATCACAAGTATTATCATTCGATAAAATCAAAATTAAAAGCAAAAGCATTGCCTGTTCAGAGTTTTCGCCGATTAACTTTTTAATATCAAGAGCATTCAAAAAGCTAAATGAGCCACGCTTTTTTTGTTGTGGCTCTCTTTCTTTTTGATGCGGTTTATTGGTATTGTTTTGTGTGATTTGCGGTTGATTTTCATACGATTTGTTTTGAACATTTGTTGGAGGTTTTGCACGAGAATTATATTCTCTTGCACGCCTTGTAGCCTCTTGCTCCATTCTTTTAATTTGGTTAAGTGAATAGTCTTGCAAAAAATCACCCTCCCAAAAGATTCATAATTCCGCTTTCTTTTAAAACAGGAAGCAGTTTTGCAATTTTTAAAAGTGATAATGCTTTGTCAACTTTTTTCTTTCTTTCATCTGAAAGATGTGGCTTTAATGCTAATAATAATCTTGTGTTATCATCATCGGTATTTTGTTGTTTGATTAGTGACATCATTTTCATTATATTACCCATTTGCATAGGATCAATGGAAAAATTATCAGCAGAATTATCTTCATTTTGTTTCGTATTTACTGCTGATATAATATCACTTATATTATTTGTATTATCATTATTAGATTGCATTAGAGTGTTTGCCATACTGCTTATTTTTTGCATACCCTCCGGATCATTAAGCAGTTCTGTTATTTTTGAAGCAATATCATCCATTGCCTTTAGAGAATTTCTTTAAAAGAGCTTGAACATTTTTGTCTGATAAAATTTTATTTAATTTTTCTTTATCATTTAAAATATCATTTACTTTTTCTTTGTCTTTATCATTTAAATTTTTCATAATATCATTGACTTTTGCTTGGTCAAGATTATTTTTTTCAGCAATTTTCATCATTTCATCAAGTTTGTTTTTATCTATCATTAAAATAACACCCCTTTTGTATCATATTATGCAAAAGCAAAAAATTATATGATTTAAAAAGTTTTTATTGACGAAACTTATAAATAATGATATAATTTTATGGAAAAATGAATATTGATAGGAAAATGCAGTTTTGAAAAGTTGTCAACTGAGTAGATGAAAAGGGAATCCGGTTCAAATCCGGAGCAACCGCCATTACTGTATGTAACTGATTTGCAAATATGTTACCATTGAAGCTTTATGCTTTGAGAAGGTTTATTTGTTTGTTTATTTTGCGTGTATAATTCTGCGTAATTTTTAGCATAGGTTACAAGCCAGGAGACCTGCTGCGTTTTCCTTTAAGGTTTTCACAAACTTTGGCGTGAAGAGTGCAACCGTTTATCAATTTTTAAGGCTTAAATTATAGCCGACGGTGCAACTTCTGTCGGTTTGGTTTGTGTGGTTTTGATAAATGTTGTACTCTTTTGTCTTTTTAACAAAAAAGATAAAAGAGTATTTTTTTATTTAATTTAAAGGATTTAAAAAATGAAAAAGTTATTATCGGTTATTTTTATTTTGTGCTTATTATTTTCGGCTAATTTTACTTTAGTTAATGCCGAATCATCAGTAAGTATAGAAACAACTTTAATAAACAATTCCGTAATTAAGTCGGCTAAAAAAACTTTTGATGTTATTGCAAGAAAAAATGGCAAAAAAATATCTTCTTCTGTTACGCTTAACAGCAGTAAAGTTTCAAAAGCTTGGGATGATAGCGATAAAACAAGCTTTACTTTGAATTTAACAAAAGAGGGAAGCAATACAGTTGAAATAATCGCCGATGGTGTCGGTAAAAAAATCAATATTACTTATATAAAAGCCAAGCCGGGAGAAGTTATCGGTCAGGCGGCAGTTAGTGTTGAGCTTTTTTCTTTTGGCAATGGTTATTTAATCGAACCTGTAAATATTGATATTGTTGAAGGAGAAAACGCGGCAGTTGCACTTGTAAAATTTCTTCATAAAAACGGTTATTTGTGTTATTACAGCGGTGAGTTAAGCAAAAATTTTTATATGGCTTATATTGCTGATGGTGATAAAACTGAAAAAAATTATGATGGATATACAAGCTCTTTAAAAACTTACGGTAAGCCAAGAAACCCTAAAAAGATTAAAATAAAATCTAATATTCCAAAAATGCTTTCCGGTTATCTTGAAAAAGATATGAATTATTTTGAAAAAGATGACGATAAAAATGCAAATGGATTTTTAGGAGAATTTTTATTTACAAACGGTTCAGGGTGGATGTATTCAGTTAATAATGTTTTTCCTAATGTAAGTTTTTCTCAAACTTATTTATCGGACGGCGATGTAATTCGTGTTCAATTTACAATGGGATACGGTGCCGATATAGGCGGATTTAGTGCAATGGGCGGCTCTGTTCCTGGAGTTAACGGTGTTAGCGGCGACTATTATAAAGTTAGTGATAAAAGTAATTTAACATCATTTATGGCTTATGTTAATTCAAAAGGATTAAAAAGCAAGTCAGATATAAAAAATGCTTATGAAAACTGTTACAAAGTTGCTGAAGAATTAGATGTATCGCAAGAAAAGGTTGACAGTGTAACAAAGAATTTAAGTGAAGTTTTAAATAAATATGTTGATATCAAAGATGTTGTTTTAAATGAAAACAGCAATTCTAACAGTATTAAAAGCGATGTAAAAAAGAATTATAAAACAAATAAAAAATCAACAGAATTAAAAAACAATAAAAAAAATGATGAAAAAATAACATCTTCTTATAATTCATCTAAAGAAACAACTACAACAAACAAAAATTCATCAACTGAAAAATCAATTAAAAACAGTGATAATTCTAATGTATCAGAAACTGAAAAAACTATTTTAAATAATAAGAATAAAAATAATAAAGAAGTTAGTTCTGATAATACAGAAACATTGGCAGTTATTTTAACCGCTATTATAATTATTTTGGCGGTAGTAGCAACGGTATTATTAATTTTATTATTAATATATATTTTAAAAAAGAAAGGAATTATAAAAAATGACAAGTAGTAAAAAACTCAAAGCGATTGTAGCATTAGTTGTTTGTGCCGTACTTACTTTTAGTATTGCTTTTAGTGCAAGTGCGAATGCTTATGATCCAAATAAGGATTACAATGATTTATCATTGAAATTCCAAAACGGAAAGGCTGATGTTGGGTTTTATATTAACGCATCAGAAAAATATTTGCTTGAAACCATTCCTGAATTACAGTTTGGAACAGGCGCAGGCGAGTGGAGTGCAATGAACCTGCTCCGTGGTATGTATACAGGATATGATTATATAAATCAAATTCCATCTGACTATTTTGATAAATATATTGATGTATTTGAACAGTATGTTATTGAAAAAAACGGAAATTTACATAGAGCAAAGTCAACCGAATATTCAAGACTTATTTTAGCTTTATCATCACTCGGTTATGATGTTACTAATGTAGCTCCTCATTTTAGAACAGGTGGCTACAACGGTGAAGTTTGTGACGCCAATGCCGAAGGTGCAGTAGAATATTCTTATGACTTTTTATTAAAATATTCTGTTTCTATGTCTTACTTATATAAACAAGGAATTAACGGACCGATTTGGACATTAATAGCTTTAAATACAGGCGATTATTCTTTATATACAAAAGATGAATTACAAGCAGGCTTAGATGGTACAGATACAAATTTGGCTCATAAAATGGAGGCATTAAACATTACCTCTATTGAAGATGAAAGCAAAGCTGTTAATGCAAATACAGGTAAAATTACAAATAAAGGTGTATCAACTGAAGGTAAGTTGCTTGAATACATTTTGTCTTGTCAGGTTAAACAAACTTCAGGCGATTATGCAGATGTAACTGCCGGTTGGGCATTAGCCGGTTCAAAACCTGATCCTGATATGACAGGTATGGCTTTGCAAGCATTAGCACCTTATTATCTTGATGAAAATAAATTTAATAATGCAATGGAAAATGCTTATTACAGTGATGAATTAACAGCTTCTTATACTTACGAAGATTTAAAAACCGCTGTTGAAAATGCAGTTTGGATTTTAAGCGAAATCCAGGAGAAAAACGGTGGTTATGCAAGCTGGGGTAGTATTAACAGCGAAAGTATTGCTCAAGTCATTGTTGCACTTACTGAACTCGGAATTGATCCGTTGACAGAAGCAATTTATTTGCCAACTATTGATAAAATCTGCTCATTTGTAAAAGAGGGTGCTGAATACAACGGTGTTACAACTAATAATATGCTTGATGCTATTCTCACTTTCTGGGCAAATGGAAGTGGCAGCAGTGCAGATATCGGTGGTTTTAAACATGTAACTGAAGGTTCTGACGGTGGTAGCGGTTCAGGCACTGAGGTTAACGGAATGGCAACTGACCAAGCAACTTATGCTTTAATAGCTTATGAAAGATTTATAAAAGGCAAAAATAGCTTATATGATATGACCGATATGACCGATGGCAGTTATGTTGACGCAATTGCAAGTACAAAAACGCTTACATTTGATTTAGGCGAAATGGGTACAAAAGATCCTGTTACATTTTCACCTTATCAAGTTGTAACAATTCCTAATGTTGATAATACAAGTGATTGTACATTTAATGGTTGGAATACAAAAAAAGACGGAAGCGGTGTTTCATTAGCTGCTAATGATTTATTATCAACAACCGCTGATAATATAACATTGTATGCTATGTATACTAAAGCTACAAATGCTACAACATCATCAACAACTACAACTACATCATCAATCCCTGATGTTTCAACAACTACAACTTCAAGTTCTGTTTCTACTTCTACATCAACATCTGCTTCAGTAACTTCAACTACAACAACTACTTCAAATTACACTACAATAAACAGAACAACTGTTACAGTTCCAACAACAGTTACTGCTCCTACTACTAAAGCAGTTAATAAAATTGTATTGAAAACACCAAAGCTCAAATTCTCTTCAGCTAAAAAACGTTTGGTTGTTAAATATAAAAAAGTTAAGAATGCATCAGGTTTCCAGGTTAAATATAAAATAGGCAAAAAACAAGTAATTAAAACATTTAAAACTAAAAAATCTGCTGTAAAAACTATTAGACTTTCTAAAAAAGGTAAGTATAAAGTACAAATTCGTAGCTTTAAAATTGTTAATAAATCAAGAGTTTATAGCAATTGGTCAAAGGTAAAAGTTATTAAAGTTAAATAATTTAAAATTTAAAATAAAGAGGTGCAATTAAAATGAAAAGGATATTATCAATGCTTTTGACAGTTATATTGTGCCTCTTTATTCCTTTTTATGCACAAGCTAAAAGCGATTATAACGCTGATAAAATCAAGTGTATTGCTTTAGGTATTGTTAATTGGAAAAAAGGCGATTTAGGTGCAAAGAAAAACGGAAATTTAATTAATAATAACTATTTGGAGCTTGCCGGAACAACTCCGGGAGATTGGTATCAAATAGGCATGTCAAGGCTGGGGATTAATGATGACTATGACGGATATTTAGCTGTTATAAAAAACATTGTTAAAGAGCGTTATAAATCTTCTTCAAAACTCTCGTCTGTAAAGGCTACCGAGTGGCATAGAATTTCACTGGCGGTTTTAGCTTGTGGCGGTGATCCTAAAAACTTATGCCTAGATAAAAACGGTAAAAATATTGATTTAATAGCAGACGGAACTTATAATCGTGGATATACTGCTTCACTCGGTAAGCAGGGAATAAACGGTTTTATTTGGGGACTTATTTCTCTTGATTCAATGCAGTATGAAGTGGCGAAAAATGCTTTTTATACCAGAGATGATATTATAGTTGAAATTTTAAAACAACAATTATCAGACGGTGGATTTGCACTATCGGGTAAAAATGCGGATCCTGATATTACCGCAATGACCTTGCAAGCATTAGCACCTTATTATAATGATAATAAGGAATATGAGTATAAACTGAAAATATCACAAAAAACAGTAAATAAGACCGTTAGAGAAGTTATTAACGAGTCAATAGAGTGTTTATCAAAAATGCAACTTGATAGTGGTGATTATTTTAGCTGGGGTACTCAAAATGTTGAAAGCACCTGTCAAGTTGTTGTTGCATTATGCAGCCTTGGAATAAATCCGCAAACTGATAAAAGATTTATTAAAAAAGGTAACACTTTAATTGACGGAATTTTAAAATATAAAATGGCTGACGGTGGTTTTGTTCATTCTTATACTTATGATAGTGATAATCCATCATCAAAGCCTGATAAATCTAATTCAATGGCAGGCGAGCAGACACTATATACAATGGCTGCTATTGTTAGAAATTTGAATTGTGAGCGTAATTTATACGATTTTAGAATTGATTTTTCTAAAAATTTTAAGAAAAGAATAAGTGAATTACAAGAAAAAATAAAGTCTTGCAGCAACGATAAAAAAGAACTTGAAAAATTACTTAAAATGTATTATGCTATTCCTAAAGATGAGCGTTTTTATGTAAGAAATTTTAATGATTTATACGATAAAGCTATTAAAAACAACATTGATTTAAAAAGTATTGAAAAATCAACAAAAGTTGTTTTTGATAATGAAAATAATAATAATTTAAAAGAAATTGAATTTACTGAAAATGATAAAAATTCAGTTAATAATTTACCAAAAAAACTTACTACAAAAGAGTATGTAAGCATTGTAAAACTTCTTGATAAACTTGAAAATTCAAGCAATTTTGATGAAAAAGAAGTATATAAATCAAAACTTCAAAAAGCAAAACAGCAAGTGGAAAAAATTCAAAAAGAAATTGATAATATTAATTCATCTGTAAAAAAAGAATTGTATCCGCTTGATAAAATGGGGTTAAGTAATAAAAAAACTATTGATAATATAGTAAAAAGAATTGAGAATTTATCTGAATATGATAAAACAAAAATAGAAAATTATGAAGATGTTGTTAAAACCAAAACAAAGGTTGATAATGAACTTAGAGCAGTCATTATTATGTGCCTTTGTGCTGTTATAATAGCGGTTTTAACAGTGTTTATAATTTATCATATAAAATCAATAAAAAATAAAAAAATAAGAGAACTAGAAGAATTAGCAAAAGAATTTGAGGACGAAGAATGAAAAAAGATATTATAGCAATATTTTTATTGTTTTTAGTTGTCGCTTTTGTTGTAAAAGGAACTAATATTCAGTCGGTAGACGAGTATTATTTAACTCATATTGATGATATAACCGCCGAGAGCGAAACTGTTTTTATTTCGATTCGTTGTGATACTATTTTAGATAATTATGATGATTTGGATAAGCCATTAAAAAGTGAAAAATTTGTGCCTAAAAACGGCGTTATTCTGCCTAAAACCGAATATGTTTTGCGAAATGGCGATACCGTTTATGATATTCTAAATCGTGCAGTTAGATATAATAAAATTCAAATGGAATATCAGGGTGCTGATGAAAACAGTTATGGAAGTGTTTACGTCCAAGGAATAAATTATCTTTATGAGTTTTCTTGTGGACCGCTTTCCGGTTGGATGTATAAGGTAAACGGCGTTTACCCGAATTATGGTTGTTCAAAATATAAATTGCATGACGGCGATGTGATAGAGTGGGTTTATACCTGTGATTTAGGTAAAGATGTCGGCTGTGAATGGATGGAAGGAGTGACAAAATGAAAGCGTTTGCAAATTATCACCCAATTTGCTTGATGATATATTTTTTATCAGTTATAATTATCGCTATGTTTGTCCAAAATCCTGTTTTGCAGTTGTCTGCATTATTTGGTGCAATTTTATTTTGTGTTTGTCTACAAAGAAAAAAAGAAATTTTGTCGGGATTTTATTTTTATATCCCACTTTTTATTTTAGTAACTTTAACAAATCCTCTTTTTTCACACAACGGCGTAACGCCGCTTTTCTTTTTAAACGGACAAGCCGTAACGCTCGAAGCATTCGTTTACGGTGTTGCAATTGCGGTAATGGTAATCGGCGTAATGCTTTGGTGCAGATGTTATAGCGAGATTATGACAAGCGATAAGTTTTTATATTTATTCGGCAGAGTAATTCCAAAATTATCGCTTGTTTTGTCTATGATTTTACGCTTTATTCCGCAATTTAAAAAGCAGATTAAAAAGGTTAAAAATGCTCAAAAAACAATGGGTATGTACTCATCAAAAAGCAGGGTAGAGAGAATTAATTCATCATTAAAAGTATTTTTTGTTATGATTAGTTGGAGCCTTGAAAACTCGCTTGAAACTTCAATTTCTATGAAGGCAAGGGGCTACGGGGTTAAAAAGCGAACTAACTATTCAATTTTTACTTTTTCAAGTAATGATGTTGTTTTATTGTCGTCAACTCTGTTATTTTTGCTTGTTACAATTGTAAGCGTCAGCATTGGTAAAATGGATTTTTGGTATTACCCGTCAATTAGTAGAATTAATTTATCTGTTTTTTCGATTATAACTTATATATCATTCTTTTTGTTGTCATTCACACCGTTTTTTATTGAAATTAAGGAGGCTTTTAAGTGGAAATATTACATATCGAAAATTTAAGTTTTACTTATCCGAGTAGTGAAGAAAAAGCACTTGAAAATCTCAACTTTTCAATAGAAGAAGGTTCGTTTACGGTAGTTTGCGGTATGTCCGGATGCGGTAAAACGACTCTTTTAAAAATGCTAAAGCGTGAACTTACTCCTGAAGGCAAGGTTGAAGGCAAAGTATATTTTAAAGGTACTGAAATTTCTGAATTAGATGATTTTACTGCGGCACAAAAAATCGGCTATGTTCTTCAAAATCCTGATTCACAGATAGTAACCGATAAAGTTTGGCACGAAATGGCTTTCGGACTTGAGAATTTAGGTGTAGAAACCGAAATTATTCGCAGAAGAATAGGCGAAATGTCAAGCTATTTTGGCATTGAGAGCCTTTTTCATAAAAAAACAGATGAACTTTCCGGCGGTCAAAAACAACTTTTAAATTTAGCGTCAGTAATGGTTATGCAGCCTGATGTTTTAATTTTAGATGAGCCAACAAGCCAGCTTGACCCAATTGCCGCATCGGATTTTATTGCAACACTGCAAAAAATGAATAGGGAATTAGGTCTTACAATTATTTTGGTCGAACATAGGCTTGAAGATGTTTTCCCGATTGCAGATTCGGTAATTTTAATTGATAACGGCAAGTTACTGCTTAAAGATGAGCCTAAAAATATCGCAAGCAAACTTAAAGAAATAGATGAAAACCACCCAATGCTTTTAGGGCTTCCGAGTGCAGTTAGAATATTCAGCGGGCTTGATGTAAATGATGATTGTCCGCTTACTGTTCGTGACGGAAAAATGTTTTTATCTAATCATTTTTCAAATAATATTCAAAAAGAATATGTTGCAAAAGAACATAAGTTAAACGAGAATATTGCACTTAAAACAAAAAATACTTGGTTTAGATATGAGAGAGATTTGCCTGATGTTTTAAAGGGCATTGATATTGAAATCCATAAAAACGAAGTATTTTGTATTTTAGGCGGAAACGGCGTTGGAAAAACGACTCTTTTAAATGTTTTATCGGGAGTTAACAAAGCATATCGAGGTAAGATTTTAATAAACGATAAAAAGATAAAGGATTATAAAGGCAACGAATTATATAGACAAAATTTGTCACTTTTGCCTCAAAATCCAATGAGTGTATTTTTAAAATCAACTGTAATTGATGATTTTGATGAAATTTTAAAAGTTAATGATGTAAAGCGAGAAGAGCGTGAGAAAAAAATCAATGAAGTTGCAGAAAAGCTTGAAATTACTCATCTTTTGAATAAACACCCTTATGATTTAAGCGGTGGCGAACAACAAAAATGTGCTATTGGCAAACTATTGCTATCAAATCCTAAAATCTTGCTTTTAGATGAGCCTACAAAAGGCTTTGATCCATATGCTAAAAAGGTTTTATCAGGCATTATAGCAAAACTTAAAAATGATGGTATTACTGTTGTAATTGTTACTCATGATGTTGAGTTTGCTACTACAATCGCTGATAGATGTGCTTTGTTTTTCGACGGCAAAATTATTTCAACAGATACACCTAATAAATTTTTCGGCGACAATAATTTTTATACTACAGCCGCTAACAGAATTTCAAGACATTTGTATTCAGGTGCGGTAACTTGTGAGCAAGTAATAGAACTTTGTAAAAAGAACGGGGAAGTAAAATGAAAAAGATAATTAATTACATTTTACTTTTAGTTGTAACTCCTTTGGTTGTCTTATTTGGTGCGATTGTTTTTAAAGATAAGCAATATGCTTTTATTACAATTGCGGTTGCAGTTATCGCTTGTATACCTTTTTTTCTTTCATTTGAAAAAAAGAAAGATAATACAAAAGAAATGGTTGTTCTTGCGATAATGACTGCACTCGCAACAGTCGGCAGAATGCTTTTTGCACCGATTCCCGGCTTTAAACCTGTTACTGCGATTGTTGTTTTAACTGCAATTTATTTTGGTGGAGAAATAGGATTTTTAACAGGTGCTCTTTCGGCGGTAATATCAAATTTTTATTTCGGACAAGGCCCTTGGACTCCTTTTCAAATGTTTGTTTGGGGACTAATAGGATTAATTGCGGGAATGATTGCAAATCCACTTAAAAAGAGCAAAGTTTTGCTTATAATTTACGGAATTATTTCAGGTGTTATTTTCTCACTTTTAATGGATGTTTGGACAGTTTTATGGTGGGACGGCAGTTTTAATTTTGCAAGATACGGTGCGGCAATTGCTTCGGCGGCTTGGTTTACAGTTGAATATGCGGTTTCTAATGTTATTTTCTTGCTTGCGTTAGTAATTCCGCTAGGACCTGTTATAGAACGAATAAAAACAAAGTACGGAATATAAAATTCCGTGCTTTTTTGTTGCAACAAATAAAATTATATGATAAAATTATAAAAAACTAAAGGAATTTTTATTATGACAAATATTTTATTAGTTGAAGATGATGAGATGATAGTAAAAAATTTAACCGAATTTTTAATTGCTGAAAATTTTTCGGTTAAAAGTGCCGGCGGTCAATCTTTGGCTCTTGAACTTATAAAAAATAATACTTTTGATTTGGTTTTGCTTGATGTGTCGCTTGCTGATGGCAACGGTTTTTCAACTTGTAGTGAAATAAAGAAAAATTATAATATTCCTGTTATTTTTCTATCTGCATCTGGTGACGAATATAGCGTCGTGACCGGGCTTGATATGGGCGCTGATGACTATATCGGCAAGCCTTTTCGCCCAAGAGAACTTATATCTAGAATTAAAAGCGTACTAAGAAGAACAGGCAAAATTAATAATACTATTGAGTGTGGTAATATAAAAATTGACACGCTAAAAGGTATAGCGTTGAAAAACGATAGAGATTTGTTTTTGTCTGCACTTGAATACAAGCTGTTGCTTGTTTTATTTTCAAATAAAGGCGTTGTTTTATCAAGAAATAAGCTACTTGAAGAAATTTGGGATATTGCAGGCGAGTTTGTGAATGACAATACATTGACAGTTTACATAAAAAGACTTCGTGAAAAAATTGAAGATGATCCGCAAAATCCTAAGATTATAAAAACTGTCAGAGGACTCGGCTATAAAGTAGGGGATTAAGTATGGGATTTTTTCGTAATCCGGAAATAAAAAGAAGTTTTATTCTTTATATATTTTTATCAGTTGCAATTGTTTTGCTATCATTTGCTTTTGACAATAATTCTTGGTTATTTTCATTAGCTATATGTGTGATTTTTGGACTTTTTCATTTCATTACAACATATATAAGATATAAAAAACTTAAAAATTTAAGTTTGGATATTGATAAAATTTTGCATGGAAATTATGAACTTAATTTAAAAGATTATGCTGAAGGCGAACTCGCCGTTTTGCACAATGAGATTAATAAAATGACTGCAAGGCTTAATGAGCAAGCGGAAAATTTGAAAAAAGATAAAATTTATCTTGCTGATTCAATTGCAGATATTTCTCATCAAATCAGAACTCCTCTTACCTCAATAAATCTAATTGCATCTTTTTTATCTGAAGAAAATTTAAGTGATGACAGAAGACTGGAACTTACAAAAGAACTGTTTTCATTGCTTTCAAAAATTGAGTGGCTTATAAATTCATTGCTTAAAATTTCAAAGTTAGACGCAGGTACAATTAAGTTTAATAATGAACAGGTAAATCTTTATAATCTAATTAAAAAGAGTGCTTTACCAATTGAAATACCGCTTGATTTGAAAAATCAAAAATTAGTTATCAACTCAAACAAGCAAGAATATTTTTATGGTGATATTAATTGGACTATTGAGGCGGTTGAAAATATTTTAAAAAATTGTATGGAGCATACCGATGAAGGCGGAACTATTACAGTAACATTATCAGAAACGCCTATCTTTTCTGAAATTGTTATTTCAGATAACGGCAAAGGTATTGATGAAAATGATTTGCCTAATTTATTTAAACGGTTTTATAAAGGAAAAAATTCATCTTCAAGCAGTATAGGTATCGGTCTTGCACTGGCTAAAATGATTATTATTTCACAAAATGGCACTATTAAAGCCGAAAACAATGAAGATAAGGGTGCAAAATTTACAATTAAATTTTATAAAACAACAGTATGAAAAAACGCTTTGACCGGAAAAATTAGGTCAAAGCGTTTTTGTTTTAAATATTTTCGTTTTTTAGTGTTTCGATAGGACTGTCTTTTTTTATTTTTCTCATCGAGTAAGCCATTGTTACAAATACAACTATAAATATTGAAACAACTGCAATAATTACTGCTTTAGTAGGGAAAATATAACCCATTGAAAGCCCTTCCTGCATTATTCTTCCGAGTAAATATGAAACAAATAATCCTATTGGCAAGCCGTAAATAATACTTTTTAAACCGTATAACAAACATTCATAATTCATCATTTTATTAAATGCTTTTTTAGTCATACCAATTGATTTTAGCATTGCAAACTCTCTTTTTCTAAGCATAATATTGGTCGAAATTGTGTTAAATACATTCGCTATTGAGATAAGTGAAATCAGAATTATAAATCCGTAGGTAAATACATTTACAACAACCAAAAGTGCCATGTTGGCCTCTTGAATTTCTTTTGAATCATATAAATGATCGTCATTCTGTTCGCTGTCGCTATTTAAGATTTTTTTCATATTTTCTGTTGCCGCTTTATGGTCTTTAGCACTAAAATACAATAAACTTGATGTATTATCAAAACAGTTTTTGCTTGTGAAACTTTCCAAGAAAGATATCGGCATTATTAATGCTGTTTCAGAGTAAGTGTATGCTTTTGTGCCATAAGGGCCGTCAACATCAAAGCAAGTTGCTTCAACTTCTTTTTTCTCTATTGCATCGTCAATTGGAATTTTTATTTCCTTATCACCTTTCATATAGTAGGCATTAATATCATCATCGTTATCTTCTGTACTGTAATAACCGTTGTACTCGTAACCATTGAGCTTTTTAATCATATAGATGTCAAGATTTACTTTGTTTTTATTAATAACATCGAGTTTTCCGATTTTTTTATTACCGGTTTCATCATAAGATTTATTAACATACGATGAGTTAATAAGTGCTTTCATATTATTTTTATCTGTATATTCTTTAACATCAAGATGATTTTTAACTAGATAATTTTTATAAACATCATCTGAAATAAATAAAATACCGGCACTTAAGTAAAATCCTTTTTTAGTATCATAGTTATTTTTATTTAAGTTTTTTATATCGTTTTTATTTGCATATATGCCATAAGTAAGTGCATTGAAAACGCTTACACTTTTTGAAACTTCACGTTGATTACTTAAAAGCTTACGCATTCTTTTTGAATCGTTTATTAATTTTTTTGTGTCTTTAATTTCAATATCATTTGTCATACTGTAAGAAATATCGTAGTCTTGTTGTTCGGCAAATTGCTTATAGCTTGATGAAATATAGGTAGAAAATGTGCTTGCAGAAATGAATAAAATAATGCTCATTGTAAGTGAAATTACTGTTGAACGGTATTTTTTTCGATTACGCTTAAAGTTTTTATTTGCGAGCATACCTGAAAAGCCAAATAGTTTATAGGTAAGTTTAGAAGATTTTATTTTTTTAGCCTTTATTTTAATATCACCTGATTGCCTGATAGCTTCAATAGCAGTCTTTTTAGCTGCACGTTTTGCAGGAATATAAGCAGAAATTAAAACTGTAATTAAGCCTATTACTGCTGCTACTAAAATTGACGCTAATGATAGATGAAGTGTTAAATCAATACCGTTATCAATAAAAAAAGATTGAATAAACAAGCCGTTTACTGCCCAAAGAGTGATTCCGATACCACCGATACCTGCTAAAAGTCCAAGCGGTATTCCGATTGAGCATAAGAATAACGCTTCAAATAAAACGCTTCGTAAAACTTGCTTTTTAGTTGCACCTATTGACTTTAACAGTCCGAATTGTTTCGTTCTTTCGCTGATCGAAATAGAAAAAGCATTGTAAATCAGCGAAATTGAGCCGAGCATAATTATTACTATTAATACAACTGCAAAGCCGTATAAAACTGTATTAAATCCGCCAAAGTCAGATATACCGTAAAATCTTAAAAGGTCATCGTGATATTTCAAATTGTCATCTTTAAAATACTTCTCTGAAATACTATAAATTTTGCGAACATTAGATACCGTATAATAAACATCATAAGATTTATCTGAATTTTTATCATCAATTGTTAAAGCGGTATAGCCCGGTGCTGAATAATCTTCAAATGTTGGGCGTTCGTAAAAACCTACAACTGTAAAAGTTTTTTTGCTTGTATTAATCAGTTTTTCTTCTTCATTATACATTTCATTTTGGTTTAAATTTATGTCTTCTATTTTTCGCTCGCCAATGTCTAGGGTAATTATACTGCCAATTTGATATTCAACTTTACCATTGGTTTTTAAATGGTCCGGAAGAATAATTTCATTTGTTTTTTGCGGCATTTTACCTTTAATCATATTTACATTAAGATATTTTGTGAAGTCCTTATTAATACCG
The DNA here is from genome assembly GCA_934476085.1 of uncultured Eubacteriales bacterium. Classification (GTDB taxonomy): domain Bacteria; phylum Bacillota; class Clostridia; order Oscillospirales; family Acutalibacteraceae; genus RUG11462. The sequence goes on from CAKSNE010000019.1 coordinate 22,420, forward strand.
CCGACAAAAAGGTATGGTTTGTATTCGTTTTCAGAATTAACTTTAGCATATCCGAAATTTCTTATTGAAGAATAACCTTCAAAATCACCGCTGTTATCCATCTTTTCTAATACGCTTGGTTTAACATCTTCCACCATAGCTTGATATGAACCTTCGGTCTTTTTTACTGTTTCAACAAGATAGTTTTGCATACTTGAAATAAGTGTTGTGACGGCGGTAAACATTGAAACTGAAAGAATAATACCGATTATAGTTACAACAGTTCTTGTTTTATTTTTCTTGAGGTTTTTGAGTGTAACTTTGCTTAAAATGTTCATTTTTTCACCCCGTTGCTTTTAATTTTAAGTAATGTAAACGCTGTTACACAAATAGCTGAAATTATACCTACGATTATTGCAAAGTATTTCATTTTTTATTTACCTCATCTTTTGTGATTTTGCCATCTTCAATTGCAATAATTCTGTCAGCCTGAAGTGCAATATTTTCATCGTGAGTAATTACAACCAAAGTTTGATTAAAACGTCTGTTAGATAACTTTAACAAGTCAATAATTTCGTGTGAATTTTTAGAATCAAGGTTACCGGTCGGCTCGTCAGCCAAAACTACTGCGGGAGCATTCATCAACGCTCTTCCGATTGAAACACGCTGTTGTTGACCGCCCGACAACTCATTTGGCAAGTGATTTTCTCTGCCTTTTAGTTTCAAAATTTCAACTAATTCGTCTAATCTTTCTTTATTTACTTTTCTGCCGTCTAATAATACAGGTAGTGTAATATTTTCTGTTACATTTAAAACAGGGAGTAGGTTGTAAAACTGATAAATAAGACCTACTTGTCTGCGGCGGAATATAGCTAACTGTTCATCATTTTTTTCAAAAACATTTTGTCCATCCATAAAAACTTCACCGCTTGTTGGTTTATCAACTGCACCGAGAATGTGAAGCAATGTTGATTTACCCGAGCCGGATGGACCGATGATTGCTACAAATTCGCCTTTGTTAATTGAAAACGAAACATCGTCTAATGCACGAACTTCGTTTTCGCCTTTGCCATATATTTTAGTTAGGTTTTTAACTTTTAAAATTTCCATAAGTTTTTCTCCTTTTTTCATTTTGTATCTATATTGTAAACTATCAAAGTGACATTTAAGTGACAATTTAGCTTATGTTTTATTACAATTTAGTCACATTACTGACATAAATGCGTAGCAACGCCGAAGCAACGTGACAAATATTTGTTTCGTTTTTGTTTCGGATTTTAATTTTGAATAATTATGCAAAAAGCAGTTCAAAGCCTTTATAATAGGCGTTTGGACTGCTTTTTTGTGGTGGAGATGATCGGGATCGAACCGACTACCTCTTGAATGCCATTCAAGCGCTCTCCCAAGTGAGCTACACCCCCGAATGTGACTTAATAATAACATAAATCAAATATTTTTTCAAGCATAAATAAAGCGGTACAAATTTAATTTGCACCGCTTTAAAACTATTTTGCTTTAGATTCGCAATAAATACATCTGTAAATTCGATTTTCTTTATCAGTTAATTTAAAAATGTGTGGCAACTCTTGCTCGGTTGTTGTAATACAACGAGGGTTTTTGCACTTAATAACATTTTTAATAACACTTGGCAAAAGTAATTTTTTCTTTTCAATTAACTTTCCGTCTTTTATTATGTTTACAGTTGCGTCCGGGTCAATGTAACCTAAAACATCAAGGTCTACATCATAATCAGCATCAATTTTTATAATATCTTTTCTGCCCATTAATTTTGACTGAACATTTTTAATAATAGCCACCGAACAATCAAGTTCTTCAAGGTTTAAAAAACTATAAAGTTCCATAGCCTTGCCGGCGGTAATATGGTCGATAACAATGCCGTTTACAATCGAATCAATATTCATTACTTCGCCTCCAAACCTAATAACATAAGTATTAATGCCATTCTCATATACTTGCCGTTTAATACTTGTTTAAAGTAGCAAGCTCGTGGGTCATTGTCAATAGCAACTGAAATTTCATTTACTCTTGGCAACGGGTGCATAATACAAAGGTCGCTTTTAGCAGTGTTCAACTTTTCAGGAGTTAAAATATAACTGTCCTTAAGTCTTAAATAATCAGCCTCATTAAAAAATCTTTCACGCTGGACACGGGTCATATAAAGAATATCAAGTTCAGGCATAACGCTTTCAAGCGAAGTTGTTTGAGTATATTCAAGATTATTCTTTTGGATAATATCTTTTTTAACATAACTAGGCAATTTTAACTCTTCAGGCGAGATAAGAACGAATTTAATTCCGCTGTATCTTGATAATGCATTAATAAGCGAGTGAACTGTTCTACCGAATTTTAAGTCACCGCAAAAGCCTACTGTTAAATTATCAAATCTGCCTTTTTCTCGGCTGATTGTTAGCAAGTCAGCAAGTGTTTGGGTAGGGTGGTTGTGACCGCCATCGCCGGCATTTATAACAGGAATGCTTGAATTTATAGCCGCTACCATTGGTGCGCCTTCTTTTGGATGACGCATAGCGATAATATCGGCATAACAACTGATAACTTTAGCAGTATCAGCAACGCTTTCGCCTTTAGATGCGGAAGAACTGCCTGCATCTGACATGCTTAAAACATTTCCGCCAAGCTCATACATAGCCGCCTCGAATGACAGGCGAGTGCGGGTTGATGGCTCAAAAAATAATGTTGCTAACTTTTTGCCGTTGCAAATATGAGCATATTTTTCAGGGTTTTCAATAATATCATTGGCGGTTGAGATTAATTTTTCAAGCTCTTCAACTGATAAATCGAGTATATCAATAACACTTCTCATTTTTAATCTCCTTAACCTTTTAATCCGTTTTCCTGACGCTCCATATTTTCAACTACAACATCATAAATATCGCCTAAAGTAGACGCATATTCAAGAATTTCCCAAGGCTTATCGGTGTGAAAATGAATTTTAATTAAATCTTCATCGCCAACTGCCAAAAGGCAATCACCTTTAAAGTGTTCTAGTATATAATCATGGATTTCATCTTCATCAAGATTTGTTCCTTCAATTAGAAGTTGAGTATCAAATTTATTTTCCATTTTAAAAAACTCCGTAAAGTAAAATTATTTTGTTATCCAGCTTTCATCTGAAGGATTGTTTCTGAATTTAATAAGACGGTCGATGTCTGCTTTTGCAATATAGCCTTCTTCAGCGGCAACTTCAGCAATACAATCAAAGTTTGTAAGGCTGATGTTTTTTACATTAGCCTCAGCCAATCTGTCAAGACCTTTTTGCATACCGTAAGTAAAGATACTGGCAACACCTAAAACTTCTGCACCTGCTTCTCTTAAAGCGTCAACAACGTCGATAACGCTGCCGCCTGTTGAAATTAAGTCTTCAATAACAACAACTTTTTGACCTTTTTCAAGTTTACCTTCAATTCTGTTTTGTCGACCATGGTCTTTGTTGCCTGAGCGAACATAACCCATAGGCATATCAAGTAAATGAGCAGTAATTGCAGCGTGAGCTATACCTGCGGTAGAAGTACCCATTAAAACTTCTGCATCAGGATAATTTTCTTTAACAACTTTTGCAAGTGCATTTTCAACATCGTTTCTAACATTAACTGCGGTTAAAGTTAATCTGTTGTCACAGTAAACAGGACTTTTAATTCCGCTTGCCCAAGTAAAAGGCTCATCAGGACGAAAGAAAACCGCTCCGATTGATAATAAGTCTTTAGCAATTAATTTTTCCATTTTTATATATCCTTTCGTTATATAATTTATTTTATAAATAATTATCCAACAAATTCTTCAACACATCTGTTATATGCTGCAACAGGGTCAGCGGCAGCAGTAATAGGTCTGCCTACTACGATATAGTCAGAGCCGATATCTTTTGCTTTAGCAGGAGTAGTAACTCTAACTTGGTCACCGATATCGCCGTCAGCAAAACGAACGCCCGGAGTTACTGTGAAAAAGTCGTCTCCGCAAGTATCGTGAACTTTTTTAGCCTCAAGCGGTGAGCAAACAACACCGTCAAGTCCTGCGTCTTTTGCATTCATTGCATAGTGCATTACAACTTTATCAATAGGTTCGTCAATAAGCAAATCTTCTTTCATTCGTTCTTCACTGGTTGATGTAAGCTGTGTAACGGCAATTAAGATTGGACGAGTGCCGTCTTCACGAGTTAATCCTTCAATAGCGGCTTCCATCATAGGAACTGTGCCTGCTGCGTGAAGATTGCACATATCAACATCTAATCTAGACAAAACTGCCATAGATTTTTTAACTGTGTTAGGAATATCGTGAAGTTTTAAATCTAAAAAGATTTTATGACCTCTTGCTTTGATTTCTTTAACAATTTGCGGACCTTCTGCATAGAAAAGTTCCATACCGATTTTTACAAAAGGTTTTTTATCTTGAAATTTATCAAGAAAGTTCATAACCTCATCTTTGCTTGAAAAATCACAAGCAACAATAACATCTTTACCCATTAGTGTGCTCCTCCTATTATATCTTTTAAATTATTTATATTGTATTTTTCCATTGTTTTAGGCAAATTCATAATAATATCACGACAAATAAATGGATTTATAAGGTTTGCCGCACCTATTTCTACTGCAGTAGCACCCGCTAACATCATTTCAATTACATCTTCGGCAGATGAAACACCGCCCATACCAACGATTGGAATGTTTACTGCTTCATAAACCTGATAAACACAACGAAGTGCAACAGGGAAGATAGCACTTCCGGAAAAGCCGCCCATTTTATTTGCAATTACGGGCTTTTTGGTTTTAAGATCAATTCGCATTCCGAGAAGTGTATTTATAAGGCTGATTCCGTCAGCTCCACCGTCTTCACAAGCCTTTGCAATTTCAGCAATATTAGTTACATTAGGTGTAAGTTTAATAATTACAGGTTTATTAGTAACGTTTTTAACAGCTTTTGTAACTTTTGCAGCCATTTCAGGTGATGTACCGAAACTCATACCGCCACCGTGAACATTTGGACAACTGATATTAACTTCAAGCCAACCAACTTGTTCTTCTTTATCAAGTTTTTCACAAGTATAAGCATAATCATCAATTGAAAAACCGCTTACATTTGCCATAACTTTTTTCTTGAAGCATTTTTTAAGTTTCGGAAGTTCTTCGCTAATGACTTTTTCAACACCCGGATTTTGAAGTCCGACAGCATTAATCATTCCGTTAGGCGTTTCGGCAATTCTCGGAGTAGGGTTTCCAAAACGAGCGTCTTTTGTTGTGCCTTTAAATGAAAAAGTGCCAAGACAGTTTATATCGTAAAGCTCTGCAAATTCATAACCAAATCCAAAAGTGCCGCTTGCAGGGATAATAGGGTTATCTAGTTTTTCACCGCATAAATTTACTGATAAATCTACCATACAATAACCTCTCTTTCAAGCACAGGGCCATCTTTACAAATTCTGATGTTTTTATATTTAGTTTTGCAAGAACAACCCATACAAGCACCAAATCCGCAACCCATACGCTCTTCAAAGCTATATTGACCGCTTGTTTTTGCAATATTTTCAATCGCTTTAAACATAGAAATTGGTCCGCAGGTATAAAAATAAGAGTAATCAATATCTTTTAATACATCGGTTACAAAGCCTTTTGTGCCATATGAGCCGTCAGCAGTTGCTACATAAACATCTGCACCGAGTGCTTTGAATTCACTTTCATAAAAAACATCATCAGCTGAATTAAAGCCTAATATTACTTTAACATTTTTTCCTTCATTAATCAAGACTTTGCATAGATTATACATAGGCGGAACACCAACACCGCCACCAATCAAAACAGGTGTTTTGCCTGATTTTGATGTGTCAAAGCCGTTTCCAAGACCTGATAATATATCTAACTTTTCGCCGATTTTCATATTAGCCATAACTTCTGTGCCGCTACCTACTACTTTGTAGATGATAGTAACATTTTCGCTATTATAGTCGCAAACAGAAATCGGTCTGCGAAGGAAAAAGCCATCTATTTTTATATTTATAAATTGACCGGGTGCGGTGATAGCGGATGTATCACCTTTAATCACCATTTTATAAATGTCTTTTGCGATGTTTTCATTTGATAAAATCTCAAATAAACTTTGTTTCATAAATTATCTCCTTATTCATTTATTGGAGAGATACCGAAAGTTGTTTCTTCTAGTACATCAATCAAAACTTTAACAGTATCAAGAGAAGTAAACATAGTAATATTATTTTCAACTGCACAACGGCGGATTTCATAACCATCGGTTTCGCCTTGAACAGAATCAACATCTCTTGTATTGATAACATAGTTTACATAGCCTTGACGCATTGAATTTAGAATATCTTCGCTGCCGTCGCTGATTTTCTCTCTAACCCTTGTACGAATGCCGTTTTCTTTTAAGAACTTAGCAGTACCTTTTGTAGCCTCAATATTAAAGCCCATATTATAAAATCTTCTGATAATAGGTAATGCTTCAGGTTTATCTTTATCGGCAATTGTTACAAGTATAGTACCGTAATTCATTACATTCATACCTGATGCTTGTAATGCTTTGTATAATGCACGATTTAATTTTTTATCATATCCGATTGCTTCACCGGTTGATTTCATTTCAGGTGAAAGGTAAGCGTCAAGTCCTGAAATTTTTGAGAATGAGAAAGCAGGAACTTTTACATACCATTTATCTTTTTCCTGTGGGTAAAGCATATCATAACCTTGTTCTTTAAGTGACTTACCTAAGATTACAAGTGTTGCAATGTCTGCAAGTGAATAGCCTGTTGATTTTGAAAGGAAAGGAACAGTTCTTGAAGAACGAGGGTTTACTTCAATTACATAAACATTTTCTTCTTTATCAACAATAAACTGAATATTGTAAAGACCGATAATGCCGATACCAAGACCAAGTTTCTTTGTATAATCAAGAATAGTGTCTTTAGCCTTTTGTGAAACGCTGAATGTAGGATAAACGCTAATACTGTCGCCCGAGTGTATGCCTGTTCTTTCAACAAGCTCCATAATACCCGGAACAAAAACATTTTCGCCATCGCAAATTGCGTCTACTTCTAGTTCTTTACCTATAATGTATTTATCAACCAAGACAGGTTGGTCTTCATTAATTGCAACTGCATTTTTAAGATATTCTTTAAGTGCTGAATCAGAATTTACAATCTGCATAGCACGACCGCCTAATACATAACTAGGTCTTACTAAAACAGGGTAGCCGATTTCGTTTGCTACTTTGATACCGTCTTCAATATTTGTAACTGCTTGACCTGTCGGCTGTGGAATATTGAGTGATTTCATAACTTTTTCAAATGAATCACGGTTTTCTGCTTTTTCAATAGCTTTACAATCAGTACCTATAATCTTAACGCCGTTTTTATCAAGCGAATCAGCAAGGTTAATTGCAGTTTGACCGCCAAGAGAAGCGATAACACCATATGGCTTTTCAAGGTCAATAATGTTCATTACATCTTCGGTAGTAAGCGGTTCAAAATAAAGCTTATCTGAGCAAGTATAGTCAGTTGAAACAGTTTCAGGGTTATTGTTAATAATAATAGCCTCAAAGCCTGAATCTTTGATTGTTTTAATTGCGTGAACAGTTGAATAGTCAAATTCAACACCCTGACCGATACGAATAGGACCTGAGCCTAAAACGATAATCTTTTGTGCGTCAGAAACAACAGACTCATTTTCTTCTTCATAAGTTGAGTAGAAGTAAGGAATGTAACTGTCAAACTCACTGGCGCAAGTATCAATCATTTTATATACAGGAATAATGTTTTCTTTCTTTCTTAATTTGTAAACTTCGTCAGCGGTTGTGTTCCAAAGTTTTGCAATATAAGTATCGGAAAAGCCCATTTTTTTGGCTTCTTTAAGAGTTGTAACATCGTTTTTATTGTCTTCAAGTTCTTTTTCAAACTCAACAATGTTTTTGATTTTATCAAGGAACAACATATCTATTTTTGTTGCGTTGTAAATTACGCCTAAATCTTCGCCTAAACGAATTAATCTCGCAATAGCATAAATTCTGTCATCAGTTCCGATTTTGATGTAATCAAGCAATTCATCGTGAGTATATTCATCAAACTTTTTAAGATATAAGTGGTCTGTACCTGTTTCAAGCGAGCGAACTGCTTTTAAAAGGCTTTCTTCAATTGTTCTGCCGATTGACATAACTTCGCCAGTTGCTTTCATTTGAGTTGAAAGTTTGTTAGATGCTGAGGCGAATTTATCAAATGGAAATCTAGGCATTTTTGTTACTACATAGTCTAGTGTAGGCTCAAAAGATGCAGGAGTATTGGCAATTTGAATTTCATCAAGTGTCATACCAACTGCAATTTTTGCAGAAACTCTTGCAATCGGGAAACCGCTTGCTTTTGATGCTAAAGCAGATGAACGTGAAACTCTTGGGTTTACTTCGATTAGGAAATAGTTAAATGATTCAGGGTCAAGTGCAAATTGAACATTACAACCACCTTCAATTTTTAAGGCACGAATAGTTTTTAATGCACTGTCACGAAGTAAATGATACTCTTTATTAGTAAGTGTTTGGCTAGGTGCTACAACGATTGAGTCGCCTGTGTGAATACCAACAGGGTCAATGTTTTCCATATTACAAACTGTGATTGCGGTATCGTTAGCATCACGAATTACTTCATATTCAATCTCTTTATAGCCCTTAATACTTTTTTCTACTAAAACCTGATGAACAGGGGAGAGCTTAAGTGCATTTTTCATAATTTCACGCAATTCTTCTTCGTTATCAGCAAATCCGCCGCCGGTACCGCCGAGTGTAAATGCAGGACGAAGAACAACAGGGTAGCCGATTTCTTCGGATGCAGCAATTGCCTCTTCAATCGAATGAGTTATTACAGACGGCAAAACAGGCTCGCCGATTTCTTCACAAAGTTCTTTAAACATTTCTCTGTCTTCGGCTCTTTCAATACTTGTAGAAGAAGTACCAAGAAGTTCAACCTGACATTCTTTTAAAACGCCTTTTTTCTCAAGTTGCATAGCAAGGTTAAGACCTGTTTGACCGCCGATACCCGGAATGATAGCATCAGGACGCTCATATCTGATGATTTTTGCGATATATTCAAGTGTCAAAGGTTCCATATAAACTTTATCTGCAATGGTTGTATCGGTCATAATTGTTGCAGGGTTGGAGTTACAAAGAATAACTTCGTAGCCTTCTTCACGAAGTGCTAAACATGCCTGTGTGCCGGCATAGTCAAATTCTGCGGCTTGTCCGATAACGATCGGACCCGAACCGATTACAAGTACCTTTTTAATATCTGTTCTCTTAGGCATTTTCTTTGTCCTCCTTCATATTTTCAATAAATTTATCAAATAAATATGCACTGTCTTGTGGACCCGGTGCACTTTCAGGGTGATACTGAACTGAGAAAACCTTGTCGGCTTTACATTCAACACCTTCAACTGTGTTATCAAGCAAATTAATATGTGTTGCAACAAGACCTGTGCCGTTTATACTATCAAGGTCAACAGCATAACTGTGGTTTTGGCTTGTGATTTCAATTTTGTTTGTTTCAAGGTTTTTAACAGGGTGGTTACCGCCACGGTGACCAAATTTTAATTTGTAGGTTTTAGCACCGTAAGCGAGAGAAATCATTTGGTGACCGAGACAAATACCGAAAATAGGCTTTTTGCCACGAAGATTTTTTACAAGTTCAATTACAGGTGTAACATCTTCAGGGTCGCCGGGACCGTTAGACAAGAAAATGCCGTCCGGTTTCATATTTAAAATATCTTCGGCAGATGTGTTGTAAGGTACAACAGTAACATTGCAGCCTCTAGCGTTTAATGAACGGATTATATTAAGTTTTATACCGCAATCAACCGCAACAACATTAAATTTATGGTTAGAAGTTCTCGAATACCAGCGTTTTTTACAACTTACTTTTGAAACTGCATCGTGTGGAACAGGTGTGTTTTTGATAATTTCCAAGCCTTGTTCAAGAGTAGTATCAACATCGGTTATTAAAACGCGTCTGCTACCGTAATTTCTAATGCTTCTTGTAATTTTTCTTGTATCAACACCGGAAATACCCGGAATGTGATTTTCTTCTAAAATTTCAGATAAAGTTTTTGTGTAACGGAAGTTTGATGGGTTGTCGTTATACTCTCTAACAATAAGCCCGCCGATTGTAGGAATTTTTGTTTCAAAGTCATCATCGGCAATACCATAATTACCGATAAGCGGATAAGTCATAACTACCATTTGGTAAGTATATGATGGGTCAGAAACGATTTCTTGATAACCTACCATTGATGTGTTGAAAACTATTTCACATACACGCTCAGTTTTTTCACCAAAGCCGTATCCGTAATATTCTTCGCCATTTTCAAGAATTATTTTTCTATCATATTCTCTTGCCATTTTATTTCTCCTTTACACATAGTTAATTTACATTCTGAATTTATTTTATACTCCGCAAACGGAGTGCTTCTGCCTTTTGATAAAAAGCTCTCAGGGTTTACAATGGTTTGTTTTTCTAAATCATAAACACATAAATCAGCAGGTTTGCCGATTTCAAGACCGCCTTTAATATTAAATCGCTTACAAGGGTTATAATGCATAAGTTCGATTAATTTTTCAAGTGATATAATGTTTTCCTTTACTAAATAAGTATAAAGCAAAGGGAACGCACATTCAAGTCCTACAACACCCATTAATGAATCTTTTAGTCCTTTGGATTTTTCTTCTTTAGAATGTGGTGCGTGGTCGGTTGCAATCATATCAATTGTGCCGTCTTTCAAGCCTTCAATCAATGCCAATCGGTCGCTTTCACTTCTGATAGGCGGATTCATTTTAAATCTGCCGTCTTCTTGCAACATATTATCGTTAAGCAAAAGATAAGTAGGCGATGTTTCGCAAGTAATGTCTAGCCCATCGTGTTTTGCTTTTCTGATTAAATCAACACTTTCTTTAGTTGAAATGTGGCAAATGTGATAAGCACAACCTGTTTTTCTAACAAGTTCAATATCTCTTGCTATTTGTCCATATTCACTTTCAGAGCATATACCTTTGTGGTTATGTGCTTTAGCATATTCGCCGTCGTGAATATATCCGCCCTTTAAAAGAGTGTTATCTTCACAATGTGCGACAATGATTTTGTTTAAACTTTTGGCTTTTTTCATAGCCTTAAGCATTTTTTCTTCTGATTGAACGCCTCTGCCATCATCGGAGAATGCTATAACATAAGGAGCGAGTTTATCCATATCAGATAATTCTTCGCCGTTTTGACCTTTTGTAATAGAGCCGTATGGAATTACATTTACCATAGCGTCTTTTTTTATAATATCAAGTTGAACCTTTAAATTCTCGTAACTATCAGGCACAGGATTTAAGTTTGGCATTGAACAAACTGTTGTATAACCGCCGTGTGCTGCTGCTAAAGTTCCGCTTTTGATTGTTTCTTTATAAAAAAAGCCCGGCTCACGAAGATGAACATGTACATCAACGAAACCGGGAAAAATAAAATACTTATCGCAATCAATAACTATAGCGTTGGAAAAACAAGAATTTTCGGAAATGTCAAAAACCAATCCGTCACGAATAAAAACATTAGCCTTATTTATTTGCCCAGATGTTAGTACTTGTGCATTTTTGAGGACGAAATTCATTTGCCGTTTATCCTTTCATATATGTTATTTTCTATCTCGAATTATTATACCATAATTATAAAAAAAGTCAACAGTAAAATGTATATAAAAAATATTTTATTTTTATTTTAAAAAACTATTGACAAACAAGGAACATTTGAATATAATAACAAGTGAACAGATGAACGATTGTTCAAATGATAAATCAAGGAGGTAAATTATGATTGAAGAAAAGAAGAACTTAAACACTGAAAATTCAAGTGATTTTTTAGCGGCTCATGAAGATGTTGTTAAAAGAGTTCTTGAAAAACAACCGCCTGAAGAACATCTTTATGATTTGGCAGAGTTGTTTAAAGTTTTTGGCGATTCTACACGAATTAAAATTCTTTACGCTTTGATTGAAGGCGAGTTATGCGTTGGCGATATGGCACAATTACTTAATATGAGCACATCGGCAGTTAGTCATCAATTAAAGATTTTAAAAGACGCAAAGCTTGTTCGATTCAGAAGAGCAGGTAAAATCATTTTTTACGCATTAGATGATGAACATGTCAGAAATATTTTAAGTACCGGCATGGAACATATAGAAGAATAAGTTTATATAGGAGATTTGGTTTATGAAAAAAACATACGATATTGAAGTAGATTGTGCTAACTGTGCAGCAAAAATGGAAGAGGCAGTTAAAGCTACCGAAAACATTATTGACGCAACAATCAGTTTTATGACTCAAAAATTAAAAGTTGAGTTTGCTGAAGGTGTCGATGAGAAAAAAACTATGAAACAAGCACTCAAAAACTGCAAAAAAGTTGAAGATGATTGTGAGATTTTCTTTTAATTAAAAGAGGACTTTTTATGAATAGAAAACAGAAAAAAGTTTTAATAAGAATTATTATATCAACAATTTTATTAGCGGCATTTTGGATTTTATCAGTAGCTTTTGAAATAAACCCATATATAGAAGCGGGTATGTTTTTAATACCTTATTTTATAATCGGTTACGATATTTTGCGAAAAGCCGGTAAAGGCATTTTAAACAGACAGGTATTTGATGAAAACTTTTTAATGGCAGTTGCTACTGTCGGCGCTATGGCTTTAAGTGATTTTAAAGAGGGCGTAGCGGTTATGCTTTTTTATCAAATAGGCGAGTTATTCCAAAGCGTTGCAGTAGGCAAGAGCAGAAAAAATATTACCGAACTTATGGATATTCGTCCTGACTATGCTAATATTTTGGTTAACGGTAAACTTGAAAAAGTTGACCCTGATGAAGTTAAAATCGGCACTGAAATCATAGTAAATCCCGGCGAAAAAGTTCCAATTGACGGTGTTGTAACTGATGGCAGAACTTCGCTTGATACTTCTTGCTTAACAGGTGAGAGCTTGCCGAGAAAAGCGAAAGTCGGCGATGAAATAATCAGCGGTTGCATCAATATGGACGGCGTTATAAAACTAAAAACTACCAAAGAATTCGGCGATTCAACTGTTTCAAAAATTCTTGATTTGGTTGAAAATTCAAGTATGAAAAAATCTCGTTCAGAGAATTTTATAACTAAATTTGCAAAGTATTATACACCGATTGTTTGTTATAGTGCATTAGCACTTGCATTTATTCCGCCATTGTTTAACCTTATAATCGGTAACGGCGTTGATTTTGTTACTTGGATTGTAAGAGCACTTACATTCTTGGTAATAAGTTGCCCATGTGCTTTGGTTATTTCAATTCCGCTTAGTTTCTTCGGCGGTATCGGCTGTGCATCTAAAAATGGTATTTTGGTTAAAGGCTCAAACTATTTAGAGGCATTGTCTGATGCAAAATATATTGTTTTTGATAAAACAGGTACATTAACTAAAGGCGTTTTTGAAGTAAGCGGGATTTATGCAGAAAACGGATTTGCTGATGAAGATTTGTTACATTATTCTGCATACGCTGAAAATGCGTCTAGCCATCCAATAGCTAAAAGCATAAAGCGTGCATACGGCAAGGATATTGATATTGAAAAAATAAAAGATGTAAAAGAAATTGCCGGTCACGGCATCAGTGCAGTAATCGACGGAAAACAAGTTTACGTCGGTAACGCTAAACTTATGAATAGTATTGGTGTTAGTTATAATCAAAATGAGAATGTTGGTACTGTTGTTTATGTTGCAGTTGACAATAAATTTGCGGGCAGCATTTTAATTTCCGATGTTATAAAATCAACTTCTAAAAATGCTATGAAATCACTTAAACAAGTTGGCATTAAAAAGACTGTTATGCTTACAGGCGATAACAGAGTAGTAGCTGAAAGTGTTGCAAAAGAAATTGGTATTGGCACTGTTAAAAGTGAGCTGTTGCCATCTGATAAAGTAAGAGAAGTTGAAAAACTTCTTGAACAAAAACAAGGTAAAGAAAAACTTGCCTTCGTTGGCGATGGTATTAACGACGCTCCTGTATTATCTCGTGCTGATATCGGTATAGCGATGGGTGCGTTAGGCTCAGATGCGGCAATTGAGGCGGCAGACGTTGTTTTGATGGACGATAATCCTGAAAAAATATCACTCGCTATGAAAATCTCAATTAAAACGCTTAAAATTGTTAGACAAAACATTGTTTTTGCATTGCTTATTAAAGCAATTTGTTTGGTTTTAGGTGCAGTAGGTATCGCAAATATGTGGCTTGCTATATTTGCCGATGTCGGTGTAATGGTTTTAGCGGTTTTAAATGCTACCAGAGCGTTAAGAATTAAATAATAGATAAAAGAACCGTATGATTCATACGGTTCTTTTTAATAAATTTCTAATTGAAATTTAAGTTATTTCATGCTGTTTTCATATGATTCGATCATTTTTTTAACCATTTGACCACCAACTGATCCAGCCTGACGAGAAGTTAAATCGCCATTGTAACCCTGTTTAAGGTTTACGCCTACTTCGCTAGCAGCTTCCATCTTGAATTTATCAAGAGCTTCTCTAGCCTGTGGTACTAAAGACTGTTTTGCCATTTCATTTTCACTCCTTTTTAAAACTAATCTCTTGCGTTTGCATTATTATTTTTATCGATTATTAAAAATATATAAGTGAAAATAAATGGATTTTTAATAGCCAAATTATTTATAAAATTCTGCTACCTTTTTTAAATGATTTTTAAAATCAGTTACTGTATTTTCAGGCGAAATAATTTTAATTTTTCCGGAAAATGATGTAACCCAACCATAAAACTGCGGAGATACAGCAATTTCAACTATTACTTCAAAATTATTATCATTAATTTTTTTAATAATAATATTTTTTCCGAATCTGTCTGTAATAACTCCGATTAAATCGGAATCGACTTGTAATTTGATTTTTTCTACATTTCCGCCGAACATTGAAAAGAATTTTTTACTGTATTTAGGAAGATTAATTTCTTTAAATTCTTCTTGACCGTCCAACGGTTCGGTTGTAGCTTCTATTCCAATTATTTTGTCAACTCTGTAATGTTTAAATTTTTTATCATTAGTATCATATCCTAAAAGATAATAATTTTGGTCTTCCAGCATAAGAGCATAAGGACTTATGATGTATTTTTTGCCGTCTCTTTTAAAAATATTTTTGTTTCCTATGGAGTAAGATAAATATTTAAAACTTATTTTTTCTTTATTTTGAATAGCGTTTTGTATTTCATCTATTGTAAGATAAATGGATTCGTTCATTGTTTTTATTCTGTCTGAAATAAAAACTTGCCTGTTAAGAGAAATTGCTTGACTTTGACTACAAAGCGATTCAAGTTTTTTAATAAGAGAATTAGATTTTTTTTCAGTTAAAAATTTTGAAGATTGAACTGAGTCAACAAGTAGTTTTAATTCAGGTAATTCAAAATTTCTTTCGCCGATAAAATAATAATTTGAGTCAGATTTTTCAACAATAACATCAACGCCGTATTGCAATAAACAGTCTATATCATCATATATAGATTTTCTTTCAGCCCTTACGCCGTAATCTTCAAGTTTTTCGATAATTTGTTTAACAGTTAATTTATTGTTTTCATCTGTTTCATTTTCGAGAATATCTTTTAAATATAACAATTTCAATTTTTGGTTTCTTGATTTTGGCATAAAACATCCTCCTTTTAAAATATAATATCATAAAGCTTAAAAATTAGCAATAATAATTGTTTGAGGTGTATTTATGTTTGCTACATTAACTTTTTTAAAATCCAAAAAAAGACTTTGCAAAAATATTAGAATAGAAGAAAAGCATATAGGTGATATTGAATATTTAAATGTTGTTTGTTTTAAAAAAATAAATCCAAAAAAAATAGAAAAGAAATTAAAAAACAAGGTAGATACAATTATTTTAGCTGAAAATATCAATAATATTGAATTTAAAAATATTAAGGTATATAATAGTGATAAATATTTAAAAATTATTTCAATTTATACCTTTAAAAATATAATTAGATTATCAAATATTCCTTTAAATAAATTAAGCGTTTGTTTAATAGATAAAAAAGGATTATTTGCCGATTTTGCATATTCTCTAGCAAATTCCGCTTCTATAATAAAAATAGTTACTGATAAACCTGAATTTTTTATTGAAATAAAAAATAAAATTTATGATGATTTTGGAATGGAGCCTATTATTACTAATGAAATATCAGATGCAGATTTAGGCTTGGACTTAAGCGATACAATACCGAAAATTTGGTTTAAAACACCGAAAAATTTTGTTACTATTGATAAATCTTGTGTTGCATTAGGAGCCGGTTTGAAAAAATATGTTCCAAAAGGAATAAATCAATGTGATTTTGCAGGTGTGTTACAAAAATATAAAGATTTTAGAAGGCTTAAGCTTTTAAATGCCCAAGTAATGATAAAAAATAACGGAATTTATAAAATCAATCGAGATAATATTAAAAATTTTCTTGACAATTAGATTGTTTATTGATAAAATATTTTTTGCGAATGTTTTCGCATTATTCGCAGGGTTGTCCGAGCTGGCCGAAG
This sequence comes from uncultured Eubacteriales bacterium, assembly GCA_934476085.1. Taxonomy (GTDB): domain Bacteria; phylum Bacillota; class Clostridia; order Oscillospirales; family Acutalibacteraceae; genus RUG11462. The sequence continues at coordinate 39,003 of CAKSNE010000019.1, forward strand.
GAGCACGATTGGAAATCGTGTAAACCGTTAAAGCGGTTTCGAGAGTTCGAATCTCTTGCCCTGCGCCAAATAAAAAGCACAACCATATTTTAGTATGAGTTGTGCTTTTTATCTTTGAAAATTTAATAAAAATTAGGGGGAAGTAAAAATGAAAAAGATAATAACATGGCTTTTGATGTTTGTCATTTGCTTTTTATGTGCTTTTTCATGCATTACAGTAGAAGCGTCGATTAAAAGTGAGTTTTTAATGTCTGACAAAATCAAGTTTAGATCTACTCAATCAAAGTTAATTTCTAAAACAGTTACAGGTAATTATGAAACAGATGGTTTTACTCATAAAATTGATCTTAATGGTAGAATAAATAGCGGTGAAGCTTTTTATATTAAAATTGATGAATCTGTTTTTGATTTAAATCCAACTAAAATCGTCTATTGTTTGCAGTGTGACGCAAATTATAGTTCTAAGACGGCAAAGTTTTATTTTTCTAATGCAAATAATAATGAATGTCCTGATGAATCTGATACAGTAGTCGGTTATGGTGATTCAAACGGAATAGGTGTTTCAATTGATACTACAACAACAGAATTTTCTATTGATTTGACTAGTGATAAGTATAAAAATGTTTTGAATAATAGACTAAATTATTTCTATATGTTTAACAAAAACACACAAAATCCTGTTTCAAATTTAACTTTAATATCTGTAAAAGTTTATTATAATTCTTCTGAAGCAGAATATTCAGTCAATATAGATAATGAACTTATAAAAAATGTTAATGTCAGTGAGAATTTTGTTTTACCTAAATCTGATTTAAGTGGATTTGTTGCTTATAAATATAAAGATGATTACTATGATGAAGGCGATGTTATAAATAATATAGAAGAAAATATTAATATAAGCTCTTTAAGTGTCGGTAAACTAACTATGCAGAAAGGTGCTTCTGCAAGAATTGGCAGTGTAAGTGGAATTCGATTTTTTACTACAATAGATCAAAACAAGATTTGTGATTTAATCAATACCGGAGCTATCGTAGAAAAAGGAACATTAATTGCACCGAGTGATATAATTGGCAGCAGTGATTTTACTACGGGCATCGGAAAAGAAAATGTTGATTATATCAAAGTAAAAAGTTTGATCGGAACTGCTTTTTATTCTGAAAATACTCTTGCCGGTTCAATAGTTAATATAAAAGATAAGAATATTACAAGAGATTTTATCGGTCGTGGTTATGTTAATGTTAAAATAGGTAAAATCGAGAAAACATATTATGCTGATTATTATGATAATGATATAAAAAATAATACCAGAAGTATAAATTATATTGCCAAGAATTATAGAATTAGCAACAATGAAGAATATTTATCTTTAAGCGAAAAACAAAAATTTCTTATTGATAATTGGGCTGATAGAGATAATTAAATAGAAAACTCTGTAGATTTACAGAGTTTTTTATTTTGAAAAATTAATTAATTGTTAATTTTTAAAAAGGTGGTTGACATTTAATAAGAAACGAGTATAATTAACATGTTAATTATTAATTAGTTAAATGTCGGAGGTGAACGAATTTTGTCGAATATATCTGATGAGAAAATGAGAAACTGTATAAATCTATTTATGAAAACTGATAGATTGAGAAAAAAATGTGTTGATAGAAAGATTATTAAGCTCGGTATTCATCATTCACAACATATGATGCTTATGTATCTTGCTAGGCACAAAGATATCGCAAATCAAAGGGATATAGCAAAAATTTTTGATATAAGTCCCGCAGCTGTTGCTGTTACTATAAAAAAACTTGAAAGTAACGGTTATATTACAAGAAATTCTTCTAAAGCGGATAATCGCTTTAATGAAGTCAGAATAACAGAAAAGGGACTTGATATTGTAAAAAATTCTAAAAAAACTTTTGATTATTTGGATAAGAAATCTTTTGAAAAGTTTTCTGA
>CAKSNE010000020.1 GCA_934476085.1 uncultured Eubacteriales bacterium
GCAGAGCCGTTGCAGCAGATTCTTGTGAGCCTAATTGGATTAAATTTGAGCTCTCCGTGATTTCGTGTCATGATAACCCCCCTTTTTAGTTCTTTTTTGGCTTCAAACAAGAGCCATTTGACAGTGCCGAGAGGAATACCAAGTTCCCGAGCAATATCTGCCTGTTTGCGATTTTCAAAATAATACGCAATCACTATTCTTCTTTGCAGCTTAGAAAGGTAAGCGATCTCAGTCTGGAGACGATGGATAGCGTCACGATTGTCGTCGGTGTCCGGCTCAGAGTACGAATCTGCGATCAGTTCCGCAACCTCATCAATAGAAACACCGACCATACTTTTTGCGCTGTCACGATAATAGTTACTGAGCGTGTTATGGGCAACGGTCCAGATGAACTTTCCCATGTCCGCAACGTCATCCTTAACAAGAAGCGCGCGGAACGCTCTTATCGCAATCTCCTGCGACAGATCCTCTGCATCGTGGATGCTTTTACACCTCTTCAGAGCAAATCCGAATATGGGTTTCAGGTATTCAGTTATGATTTTCTCTACGTCTTGTCTGTTCACTTGTTTGCACCTCATTGAAAGCTTTCACCCATATAGACACGAGAATCCAAAAAGGTTGGGACTTTTTCAAAAATTATTTGAAATCGAAAAGAGAGATAATTGGAAGGATATTCATATACATCCCTTCAAACCGGAACTGACTTTCCGGACCTTCTTTTTCGAGAATAAATTGTGACAAATCGCTCTCAAGACAATCCTGCACTTTTTCAGGAGATACTCCAGACTTATCGCTGATCTGAGCAACAGTTGTATAGGCATCTTCAGAATGGATAGTCAATTGGTAAAGGGCTGTTGCAATCTTCAAGTTCTTTGCATCACTAAATGGCTTGATCATTGCCACGATTCGACGAACATCAGTATTCATCAGAGTTAATTTCCTATTATTTGAGAAGAACACAGCTCCGTGTCTCATCGTTGTTGTTATCTCCGGGATATTGCAGCAAGAATAGCCCCATTCAGCATTGCCGGCATGTTCAATGGCATCTTCTGTATCCCATCCCGGATTCATATTATCTGCGGTCATTCCTTTAGATAAAATAATCGTGTGAAGAGCTGCCGCCATTCTAAAGGTAAAGTCAAAATCTTCGCCCTTAGGCAAGGACTCTATGCACTTGCGAATAGCAAGGACAATATCTTCTGTCGTAGAAACGGGAGTATACCCCAGAAGCTCATCCACCGAAACGTCAAAGAGCTTCGCAATGTCGGGCAGAAGTTGGATATCTGGGCAGCACTGTGCTGACTCCCATTTGGAGACTGCTTGATTGGTTACACCAAGCACGCCCGCCAGTTCTTCTTGCGTAAGACCTTTCTGTTTTCTGAGAAAGGCGATCTGTTCATTGATTTTAATTGTAGTCATAAAAGCACCTCGAATTTGTTTTTTTCGTAGCTACAATTATATTTTACGGATCTGCAGTTCTAAAAACAATGACGCATCAGTTTGATGAGTTCGTATTTCATCCAACTTCCGGTTGAATGGTTTATCGTGGAAATGCCGCCCGCATTTCACAGGCGGCATAATACTACTTCTTATCAACAGGAATCCACACCTCATAATATCTGTTTTCTTTCCTTAATTCACGTCTTGTCCACAGATGCAAAACCTCAATGATTATATCATCTCTTAGTTTGTATTCGGATGCAGGTAACCAAGAGTCAAATATGAGTTCAAACAATTTTGGAATTTCCACACCAGCTAAACCGCCTCGTTCCGATGTAAATGCAGCATAGGTTCCGGCAGGATGATTTTTCTTTCAAGCTGTGTTGTTTTTACATCATCTCTTTTTCGGGCAATCATATATCTGCCGTCCTGCCATACTCCGTACCAAACACCATCCAAAGCAGTATTTTCAGGTTGGTCAAATTTGCCGTCGATTTTGTCAAAATCATTCGGTAAAATGCACTTTTTAAAAGAAAAATCAGGATAGGTCGCTTTTGCTTTTTCAAGCATATTATCCGATGAATCAACACCCAAAATTTCAGCATTTTTAAAGCGTTTTGCCAAAAGATTAGTGCTGTTTCCCGGTCCGCAGCCGATGTCTAAAACCCTGTTTGGATTAATATCACTAAGTCGGCTTATAAGATCAGCCGACGGTTGAGTGCGTTCTTTTTCAAATTTTAAATATTGATTTGAATTCCAATCTGCCATAATCTCACCACTAATTGTTTTAATATAATTATATCACAAAATAGACAAATCGGCAAATTTTAAGTTACTTTAAATACATTCGTCTAAGCCTTTCATCAATCGCGCCTCTTGTTCGCTTTAACTCTTTTGCAATCTGCGACACTTTCATTCCGTTTTCATAAGAATATTTTAAAAACTCATCTTCCTTAGCAGTCCAAGGAGTGCCTGCATTTATAGGTTCAGGCGCTTTACGATTATTAAATTCCACAACTGACTCTAAATTGTCAATTATAAACTCTTGGGCGCTTTTAGAATATAGTATTACGGTATAAGGGAAGCCTTTTTGACTTATTTTATTTTCAGTTACAATGCCAATGTCAACACCGCTTTCGGTTGGCAATTTATAATGTTTGCCATTTTTCTCTACAATTTCAAGCATACCGATTTCAACTAACCAATTAGTAATACTTGTAGTTTTTAATTTTTTAGTTGTATCATTTATAAGTGCATTAATGCTATGGGAAATTTGTGAAACTTTAATTGGTTTTTCAGTATATTCGTAGTTATTGTAATTAATATCCGAAACAGACAATTGTTTTTTTCTTGTTTTTTTTATTTTGTATATTTCCATCAGCTTCAATTAATTGATTTAAAACATCAGTTACATAAAAAAGACATCGACTAATGCGAACATCGTTTACAGTATCATCATTAGGTATAAATTCATCGTTAATAGGATTAATACCATTTGCTAATTTCCCTAAAAATTCTTTTGCCGATTCAAGTTTATTCAGTTCAAGTTTCATTATAAATTCCCCCTAATTATTATAATAAATATACCATATATTCACAAATATGTAAAGATGATAATAAAAAACCGTCAACTTGAATACAAGTTAACGGTTTTTCGTGGTCGAGGCGACAGGACTTGAACCTGCGGCATCTTGGTCCCAAACCAAGCACTCTACCAAACTGAGTTACGCCTCGAAATATTATATTTTCAAACGCTTTAAATTTGAACGCTAAAATACTATACCACATTTATTTTAAAATGTCAACACTTTTTTTATTAAAGGCAAAAAATATTTCAAAATTTCTTTATTGCAAGAAAACGCAATTTCAAGACTTGTGGATTGTAGAAAGAATTAAAATGTGATATAATTTGCTTACATAAAAACAAAGGACAGATGAAAATGCAAATTAAAATGCGAAAGTTAGAAGAAAAGGACATAAATTCTGCTAAAGATATTTGGAACAAAGTTGTTTTAGACGGCGTTGCTTTTCCACAAACCGAACCGCTTGATTTTGATAGTGCAAAAGAGTTTTTTGACAGTCAATCTTACACAGGTGTTGCCGAAAATGAAAACGGCGAAATTGTTGGAATGTATATTCTTCATCCAAATAACATTGGACGTTGCGGTCATATATGCAATGCTTCTTATGCGGTAAAAAGCGATCTTCGCGGTCAACATATTGGCGAAAAATTAGTTACCGACTGCATTAAACAAGCCAAAGAAATCGGATATAAAATTTTGCAGTTTAACGCAGTTGTAAAATCAAATACAACGGCACTTCATCTTTATGAAAAATTAGGCTTTGTAAAGCTCGGAGTTATTCCAAAAGGATTTAGGCTTGACAACGGCGAATATGAAGATATAATTCCTCATTATATTGAACTTTAAAAGGCGGTCTTATGACCGCCTTTTTTAATAGCTGAATTCACTGTTTCCTATAAACTCTCTAATCAACGAATTTTTTGGAACAAGGGCTTCATCAACAGGGAAAAGTGCTGTTAAAATATCAACCAATTCCCCGATTTTTTCATTGTGGTTTTCGTTTTCAACTTGCCTTAATTCATCCAATAAAAATGATTTATAAACAGATAATTCATAAGGAATGAAAGTATCAATGTCAATATCAGAATGGTATTTATAAGGCATTATGTACTTTTGTTCTCCTTGTTCTACACTGTCAAACATCTTTAATGTATAATCAATCGATCTTCCACGATAGAGTTTGTCTCTAATCATTCGGCGAAGAAGCCTGATATATGACGGATGCATTGTAACGCTTGCATATTGAACACGAGTTCTTACGCTGACATAAAGTTTAGTTGTTAATTCATCGGAAAGCTTTACAACATTAGGATTCAACGAATGAATACCCTCTAAAATTACAAGCTCTCCCGGCTTTCTGGTAAGGGTTTCGCCCGATTTTTTGCTAACTGCATTAACAAAATCAAATTTAGGAAGCTCCACCGACTCGCATTTTATCATTTTTTCAAGCTGTTCATTTAATATTTCTTCATTAACCCGTTTTGGCGATTCAAGGTCAAGCCGGCCTTTTTCAAGCATTTCTTGATCGTTTTCGGTAATAGTTAAAAAGTAATTATCGAGTGATAAGGTATGCGTTTCAATACCCGATTCATCTAAAATCTTTTCTATTGTAAGAGCAGTTGTAGTTTTGCCTGAACCCGATGGACCGGAAAGCAAAACAATCGGTGAATTATGTCGGTTTTTAGCGATTAGATCAGTAACTTTATGAATTTGTTTATAATATTCATTGTTACCGTCTAAAACAAATTGTTTTGGATCAAATTTAATTAATTCATTTAATTCATTAACGGTTCTTGCCATAAATTAATTCCTACCTATCCCATTTATTGCAAAGCTCATTAATTTTATCAGTAAGCTTTGCTAAATCTTTGTTTGCACCTTGCTTGTTTTTCTCAATAATACTCATTAAGCGTTTTCCGGCAAGAAGCAATCTTTCATAAGCACTGGAAGGCTTTGTATAAGTTTTTTTCTCTATTTTAATTGTATTGCCTTTTGCAAGACATTTATCTGTTAATAAATCATAAGTTCCGCCGTTGTACGGAACAACCGCCTGTGTGCCTATTTCATCAAAAATAACATTTGCAAATTCTTCGGCTGAAGCTTCTTCGCCGTGGTTTACAAAAACAGTTTTTGGCGGAGTTTTAATATTTTTAAGCCATTGTAACAGTATCTTTTGGTCGGCGTGACCGCTGATGCCTTTCATTGTTAAAATTTTAGCACGAACTTGAATACGCTCGCCGAAAATTTTAACTTCGTTTGCACCTTCAATTATCGCTCTGCCGAGTGTACCGACTGCTTGGTAGCCAACAAATAAAATTGTTGAGTCTTCTCGCCAAAGATTATGCTTTAAATGATGACGAATTCTGCCGGCTTCGCACATTCCGCTTGCAGAAATAATTACTTTAGGGCGTTTATCGGCATTTATAGCCATCGATTCATCGCTTGTTCTTGAAAAGTTTAAGCCGGGGAAGTTTAAAATATCTTCACCGCTATTAATAAGTCGTAATGTTTCTTCGTCATAGTAATCCATCAATTCCGACTCTGCCGAGTAGATTGTGGTTGCCTCAACGCAAAGCGGACTATCAACAAAAACAGGAAAATCATTGTGTTTTACAATACCGGCTTTCTTAATATGGTGTAATAAATATAAAAGCTCTTGAGTTCTGCCGACTGCAAACGACGGAATAACAAGGTTTCCGCCACGCTCTATGGTATCATCAATAGCTTTAACAAGCTGTTCGGTATAATCTTCACGGCGTTCGTGAAGTCGGTTGCCATAAGTACTTTCAATTACAACATAATCGGCTTTTTCAGGAAAAGTCGGGTCTTTTATAAGCGGTCTGTCAACATTGCCTACATCGCCTGAGAATAATAAAATATGTTCTTCGCCGTTTTCAAAAAATGTTATTTCAATACTGGCCGAGCCCAGCAAATGACCGGCATCAATAAATCTAAATTTAAAATCAGAAAAAATCTGATATTCTTTTTCGTAATCGCATTTTTCAAAAAGAGGTATCGTTTTTGTTACATCTTCAGTTGTATAAAGCGGAATATACTCTGGAGCCCCGCTTCTTTTAGCTTTTTTATTACGCCAAAGTGCCTCTTGCTCTTGAATATGAGCAGAATCTAAAAGCATAATTGAACAAAGCTTCACGGTAGCTGATGTTGCATAAATCGGCCCGCTAAATCCTGATGCAACTAAGTTAGGCAATTTGCCTGAATGATCAATGTGAGCGTGGGTTAATAATACAAAATCTATTTCTCCTGCGGCAACAGGCAACGGTGTGTTTTCATAGGTGTCAACGCCTTGTTCCATTCCGCAATCAACGAGGATTTTTTTATTGTTAAAAGTCAAAAGTGTACACGAACCCGTAACTTCTCTTGCTGCACCTAAAAATTCTATTTTCATTAAAAAATCCTCCTTTGGTTATTTTATGATTATTATATTGAAAATCATAAAATAATATTTATTGTTACCTTTAGTATATACAAAATTTTGTGAATAGTCAACCAACAAACAAGCAATTTTATCCATAAAATTGTTAAATTTGTGTATAGATATTATTAAGAATAATTTCTTAACTTTATTTTAACGTCTATTTTGTTGACAAACAATTTTTAAAATAGTAAAATTAACAGGTGAATTTATTTAAGGAGAGTAATATGAAAGAAAAATTAAAGCTTCATTGGCAGCTTTTTTGGGCATTCTTTAAAATCGGTATTTTAACAATCGGCGGCGGTCTTGCTATGCTTCCGATGTTGCAAAGAGAAGTTGTTGAAAAATATAAATGGTGCAGCGAAGAACAGTTGCTTGATATTTACGCTATCGGTCAATGCACACCGGGTATTATTGCAGTTAATACCGCAACTTATATCGGTTATCTTGAAGCAGGTATTTTAGGCAGTATTACTGCTACTGCGGGTATGATTGCTCCGTCGCTTATTATAATTATTGCGATTGCGGCATTTTTAAACCCTTATATGAGCAACAAATATGTAGCTTACGCATTTTCGGGTATTCGTGTTGTAGTTTGTGCTATGATGTTTAATACTGTAATTTTAATGGCTAAAAAAGGCATTAAAGATTTAATCGGCGGATTTATCTTTTTAGGTGCTTTATTGCTTGCTACATTCACCCCTATCCCTGTTGCAATTATAGTTGTATTAGCCGGCGTTTTGGGCGTTGTACTCGGTATTATCAATCGCAGAAAGGAAGGTAAAAAATAATGACCTATTTACTTCTTTTCTATGAATTTTTCAAAATCGGACTTTTTGCAATCGGCGGCGGTATGGCGACTATTCCGTTTTTAATAGATCTTGCAGGAAAATATGATTGGTATACCGTAAAAGAATTTGGTGATATGGTTGCAATCAGCCAAAGCACCCCCGGTCCTGTCGGTGTTAATATGGCAACTTATGCAGGCTATAATGCCGGCGGTGTTTTAGGAGCTTTAGTTGCAACTGTTGCTTTAACTTTACCGGCACTTTTTATAATTATTATAATAGCAAAGTTTATGCAAAACTTTTCTGATAATAAATTTGTAAAATCTGCTTTTGCCGGTATCCGTCCTGCTGTTGCAGCATTGATTTTGTATGCGGTTTTCCAGCTTTGTGAAATTTCGCTTTTCAATGGCGAGGTTTCTGTTTTTGAAGGAAAGGTAAGTCCGAATTATGTTTGTATAATTGCGGTAATTGTATTTTTCGGATTAATGCAGATAAAAAAGATAAAAGATATTCACCCGCTTTTCTGGATTATAGCAGGTGCAGTAGTCGGAATTGTCTTTAAAATGTGATAAAAAACATATATTTTGTTAATAATACATTATTATAATACAATATATCGTAAACATTAAAAAAATTATAAATTTTACTTTACAAACGGTAAAATTTATGGTAATATATATCGGTACGAACATCTGGGAAACAGGCGTCATTCACCTTTTTGACCGTTATCTCGGATTTTCGCAAATAAATATAAGGTGAGGTATTTAATATGACTCAAGAGAAAAAACAAGAAATCATTAAAGAATTTGCCGCTCACGAAGGCGACACAGGTTCTCCTGAAGTTCAAATTGCTGTTTTAACTTACAGAATTAACGAACTTACAGAGCACTTAAAAATTCATCAAAAAGACCATCATTCAAGAAGAGGACTTCTTAAAATGGTAGGTCACAGAAGAAACCTTCTTGCTTACTTGCAGAAGTGTGACATTGAAAGATACAGAGCTATTATTAAGAAACTTGGTATCCGTAAATAAGATTTACCGACAAGCAGGTGGGTTTTTCCCTCCTGCTTTTGGTGTTTTATTAGAGAGGTTAAAATTCGATAAATTAAGGCGTTTTATCGTTAAAATTTATTCGATTTTATAATAAAATTAAATTAAATTATTATTTAAGGCAGGGCTTTTTTAATATATTATTTAGCAGTGAACAGATTGTTTTTTTTAAGATAAAAAATGATGTGTTTATTGCTAAATATATTGTAAAGTCCGCCTTGAAAAAAGAAAGGCATGGTAAAAAAACAATGTTTGAAAATTACAAAGTTTATGAAACTACTTTAGCCGGCAGACCGCTTAAACTCGAAACCGGCAAAATGGCAGGACTCGCAAATGCATCTGTTATGGCTTCTTACGGCGAAACAGTTGTTCTTTGTAACGTAACTGCTTCAGCAAAACCAAGAGAAGGCGTTGACTTCTTCCCGCTTTCAGTTGACTATGAAGAGAAAATGTATGCAGTAGGCAAAATTCCAGGCTCATTCCAAAGAAGAGAAGCAAGACCTAGCGAAAAAGCTATTTTAACTTCAAGATGTATCGACAGACCTATTCGTCCGCTTTTCCCAAAAGATATGCGTAATGATTGCTCTGTTGTTGCTACTGTAATGAGCGTTGATCCTGATTGCAGTCCTGAAATCACTGCTATGATCGGTGTTTCAGCCGCTATTGCAATTTCTGATATCCCTTGGGACGGTCCGATTTCAGGCGTTAATGTTGGTTTAGTTGACGGCGAAATCGTTATCAACCCAACTTTAGAGCAAAGAGAAAAATCAGATCTTAACTTAACTGTTGCTTCAACCGCTGACTTGGTAGCTATGATTGAAGCAGGCGGTAACGAAATTCCTGATGACTTAATGTTTGACGCTATTATGGCAGGTCACGAGGCTAACAAAGAAGTTGTTAAATTTATCAACTCTATCGTTGCTGAAATCGGCAAAGAAAAATTCACTTTTGAATCTTCAAATCCTGATCCTGAAATTTTTGAAGAAATCGAAAACTGGGTTGTTGACGATGTTAAAAAAGCACTCGACACAGATGATAAACTCGTTCGTGACGCAGCTATTTTACCTATTTCAAATGCTATTCATGAAAAATATGACGAGCAGTTTGAAGGTAACGAGGCAAAACTCGATGAAATTTTATATTTAATCCAAAAACATGTTGTTCGTTCTTGGTTAAAAGATGAGCATAAACGTGTTGACGGCCGTGGTATTGATGAAATCCGTCCGCTTAACGCACAAGTTGACTTGCTCCCTAGAGTTCACGGTTCAGGTATGTTTACTCGTGGTCAAACTCAGGTTCTTTCAATTGCTACACTCGGTACAATGAATGATGCTCAACAGTTAGACGGTCTTGACGAACAAACTGAAAAAAGATATATTCACCATTACAATTTCCCATCATACTCTGTTGGCGAAACAAAACCATCAAGAGGTCCGGGCAGAAGAGAAATCGGTCACGGTGCATTAGCTGAAAAGGCTTTAGTTCCTGTTATTCCTCCTATTGAAGAGTTCCCTTACTCAATCCGTGTTGTATCTGAAGTATTGTCTTCAAACGGTTCTACTTCACAAGGTTCAATCTGCGGTTCAACCTTGGCATTAATGGCTGCCGGTGTTCCGATTAAAGCTCCTGTTGCAGGTATCTCTTGCGGCCTTATCACAGGTGATGAAGGCGTTTACGGCGACTTTATGACAATGGTTGATATTCAAGGTCTTGAAGACTTTTATGGCGATATGGACTTTAAAGTTGCAGGTACTAAAAAAGGTATCACAGCTATCCAAATGGACCTTAAAGTTCACGGTCTTACACCTGAAATTATTAAAGAAGCTTTTGCTAAAACAAATAAAGCAAGAAATTATATTCTTGATGAAGTAATGTTAAAATGCATTCCTGAGCCAAGAGCAGAGCTTTCAAAATATGCTCCTAAAATGCTCGTTACAGTTATTAACCCTGAAAAAATCGGCGATGTTATCGGTAAACAGGGTAAAGTTATTCAAAAATTACAAGATGAATGCAACTGCACAATCACAATTGAAGAAGACGGCAAAGTATTTGTTTCTTCACTTGATTACGATGATGCAAAAAGAGCAATCTCTATTATTGAAACAATCGCTAACGATCCTGAAGTCGGTGCAATTTACAACGGTGTTGTAACTCGTCTTATGAGCTTTGGTGCATTCGTTGAAATCGCTCCGGGTAAAGAAGGACTTGTTCATATTTCTCAACTTGATGTTAAGAGAACTGAAAAAGTAGAAGATGTTGTTCAAGTCGGCGACCAGGTTATCGTTAAAGTAACTGAAATCGATGATCAAGGCAGACTTAACCTTTCAAGAAGAGAAGCTTTGATTGAAGTAAACGGCGCAGTTGTTGAAGATGACGGCGAAGACGATAAAAAGAGAAACAAAAGACCTCATAATCATAACAGACACAGAAACGATAAATAATCCTATATTTTAGAGGAGATGTATTTGCTTGAAAGATATTTTAAAAACAAGCAGGAGTCTTTTAGAAAATAAATCATTATTTAAAGTTGCTTATATAATTACAACATTTTTCTTTTCTGTTCATTTTGTGCAGTATTTAAGCTACATTGCCATAGTTTTATTAATTCTATGGGGAATATGGTTGCTTATAAAAGATATTGCTGCCAAAAATATTAAAAAAGTTTATTTTTGGCAGTATTTCACTGCATTTTTAGCGATAGGTGTTTTATCGCACATAATTAATTTAATTATCGGCGACGGAACGCTTTTTGGAACTGCAATAGGCTTTGTATTGCTTATTATTACTGCACAATTTATGTTTTTGTTTTTTCCTAAAAAAGATGAAAGCTTAAAAAATGTAAGATTAGAAATTTATTATATCGGCAAGGCAATTTTTCTATGTACAACTATATGTAATATTATCGGAATTATTGTTTTGTTTATTTTTAAAAATTCGCTTGGTGATCGTATTATTATTTATGATAATCGATTTACCGGTGCTTATATCAATCCTAATATGGGTGCATTTGATTGCTTTTTATGTATAACATTAGGATTGATTATAATAAATCGCTCATTTTGCAGTAAAATTGATAAAAAGCCATTGAATTTATGGTTGTATATTTTTGGTGCTGTTTTAGCGTTTTTTGTATTAATTATTACTGATTCTAAAGGTTCTTTACTGGCTTTGGCGGTATTTTTAGGTATTATGACTTGGATTGTTTTATATAAAGCAATTAGCTGTAATGATTTTAAAAATAATGTTGTTAAGCTTGTTTTAGTTGTAGCATTGCTTTGTAGTTTACCTTTTATGAACACTGTTTGTTCTCCTGTTATGAGTTATGCGGTATCTCATAGCAAGGTGGAAGTTAAACTGCCGAAAAATGATAATAAAACTACTGAAGCTAATAAAAATCAGCCTGGTAAAAAGGATGATAAAATCACTTTTGAACATCAATCCGGCAAAAAAGACGGTAGCGGAAGAGTTGGACTTTACAAAAAAAGTTTTGAATTTTTCACTGAAAAACCCGTTCTTGGCTGGGGCTGTGGAAATATGCTTTTAAAAGGCAATGAAACAAAGAACAATACTATTGATAATGTAAAAATTAATTTTGGAACAAAGCTTTTTGAAGCACATAACGGCTATCTTACATTGCTTTCAACAAGCGGAGTTGTCGGATTTTTAGTTTTTGCAACTATTGGTTTTTTGATTTTATTTGCTTTATTAAAAAATACTGTATTTGTTGTTAAGAAAAAAGGAATCGGAGAAACGGCATTTATATTTGCAATAGTAGTTGCATTTTGTGCTTACGCTTTTGTTGAGCCATCGCTTGTATATTATCCTGCATTAGTTGTAGCTGTTTTATGGTTAGCGATCGGTTATGGCTTTAAACTTTTTTCTGAAAACAAAGAATTAAATGAAAAAATGCCAAAGTTTTTTAAAAAGATGATTGGTTTTAATTATTAAATTCCAAAAGGAGGATATAGAGAAACATGAAATTAGTAAACGAATATCGCACCCATTATTGCGGTGAACTTCGTGAAGAAAATATCGGCGAGCAGGTTAGAGTTTCAGGTTTCGTTGAAAATATTCGTGACCACGGCGGTATCTTGTTCGTTGACCTTCGTGATGAAACAGGTACTTTGCAGGTTGTTATTAAAGATGAAAATATGATTAAAGGTGTTTCAAAAGAGTCTTCTGTTACAATCAGCGGTGAAGTTTTACGCCGTGATGAAGAAACTTATAACCCTAAAATCGAAACAGGTAAAATTGAAGTAAAAGCTGAAACTTTTAAAGTTCAGGGCAAAGCAAAAGCAAACTTGCCTTTTGAAATTGCTACTTCAACCAAAACTGCTGAAGAAGTTAGACTTCAGTATCGTTATTTGGACCTTAGAAATAAAAAAGTGCATAACAATATTGTTTTGCGTTCAAAAATCATCTCTTATTTAAGAGCAAAAATGACTGAAATGGGATTTTTGGAAATTCAAACTCCTATTCTTTCGGCTTCTTCTCCTGAAGGTGCGAGAGATTACCTTATCCCATCAAGAAAACATAAAGGCAAATTCTACGCTCTTCCACAGGCTCCGCAGTTGTTTAAACAGTTGCTTATGGTATCTGGCTTTGATAAATACTTCCAAATCGCTCCTTGCTTTAGAGATGAAGACGCAAGAGCCGACAGAAGTCCGGGCGAATTTTATCAGTTAGACTTTGAAATGGCTTTCGCTACTCAGGAAGATGTTTTCAAAGTTGCTGAAGAAGTGCTTTATGATACTTTCACAAAATTCTCTGACAAGCCGGTTTCACCTGCTCCGTTTAAGAGAATTCCTTATGAAGAAGCTATGGTTAAGTATGGTACAGATAAGCCTGACCTTCGTAACCCACTCGAAATTATCGAACTTTCCGATATGTTTGTTGAAACTGATTTCAAGCCATTTAGAGGTCAGTGTGTTCGCGGTATTAATGCCCCTGCCGGCAAACAGTCAAAAGGCTTCTTTGAAAAAATGCTCAAATTTGCTGAAAGCATCGGTATGAAAGGTCTTGGCTATATCACCGTTTTGGAAGACGGCTCTTATAAAGGACCTATTGATAAATTCTTAACCGAAGAACAAAGAGAAGAATTAAGAAGTCGTGCTAACTTAAAAGTTGATGATGTATTGTTCTTTATCGCTGACGCTCCGTCAGTTGCTCCGCTTTTAGCAGGACAAATCAGAGCAGAACTCGGTAACAGATTAAATCTTTTAAAAGATACATTTGAACTTTGCTATATTGTTGACTTCCCTATGTTTGAAGAAGACGATGACGGCAAAATTATCTTTACTCATAACCCATTCTCAATGCCACAAGGCGGTCTTGACGCACTTAACACAATGAATCCTTGCGATATTAAGGCTTATCAGTATGATATCGTTTGTAACGGTGTTGAGTTGTCAAGCGGTGCCGTTCGTAACCACGATATTGAAATTATGAAAAAGGCATTTGACATTGCAGGTTACAGCGAAGAAACATTAAAAGAAAAATTCCGCAGTCTTTATACTGCATTCCAATATGGCGCACCGCCTCATGCAGGTATGGCTCCTGGCGTTGACAGAATGATTATGTTGTTAACCGGCGAAGAAAATATTCGTGAAGTTATCGCATTCCCTATGAACTCAAACGCTCAGGATACAATGATGGGTGCACCAAACGAAGTTACAGAACAACAACTCCGTGAAATCCACATCAAATTGAGATAAGTGAATAATCGCAAACCTACGCGTTTAACAGAGTATGATTATTCGAAAAACGGCGCTTATGTTATAACTATATGTACTAAAGATAAAGCAAAAATTTTGTTTGTAGGGGCGGGGTTCTACTCCGCCCACTAGGTAATATAGTGGAAAACGAATTGCTTGATTTAGAGAAACGATATAATGTTATAATAGATAAGCATTGTATAATGCCTAATCATATTCATTTAATAATTTTTATTAATGGTTTAAACAGGGAAGAGCAGAGCCCCTCCCCTACAATAAGTGACATTATTTGTACTTTTAAATCAATTACTACTAAAAAGATAAATTTATTTGAAAAAGTCAAAGCCAGACAAATTTGGCAACGCTCATTTTTGACCATATTATTCGTAATGAACAAGATTTATTTAATGAGCGTAGGTATATTGAAGAAAATCCAATAAAATGGCTGACAGGCGATTATCGAATAATGTAAAATAACACTAAAACAAAAAGGAGAGATTATTTTGGTAACAAAAGATGAAATTTTAGATATTGCGTTACTTTCAAAACTTCATATTGAAGATGATGAAATCGACGAATTAACAAAAGAAATGATGAGCATAATTGAGTTTGCCGATACAGTAAATGATTTTAACGGCGAAGTAGACGAGTTTGATAATATTAATAATCTCTCTAATGTATTTCGTGAAGATGAAGTAGTCGAAAGCTATCCGCAGTCAGAAATTTTGAAAAATGTTGACGGTGGCGAAAACGGATATTTCCCTGTTAAAAAGAAAGTTTAAAAGGAGCATATTATGACAATTTCAAAGATAAAAATTTTGCATGATATGCTTAAAAGTGGCGAAATATCATGCGTGGAGCTTACCCAAAAATATATTGATAGCATAAAAGCCGAAAATGATAAATTAAATGCTTATGTTTTCACAACTGAAGATTTAGCGCTTGAACAGGCTAAAGCTGTTGATGAAAAAATTAAAAACGGCGAAGAAATCGGTCTTTTAGAGGGTATTCCTATGACCTTAAAAGACAATATTTCTACAAACGGCATTGAAACTACTTGTTGTTCAAAAATTTTGACAGGCTATAAACCTATTTATGATGCTTTTGTCTGGAATGAACTTAAAAAACAAGGTGCAATTTTGCTTGGCAAAACTAATATGGACGAGTTTGCAATGGGTTCAACTTGCGAAACTTCATATTACGGCGGTGCCAGCAATCCACACAACTTAAATCATGTTCCGGGCGGTTCATCAGGCGGTGGTGCAAGTGCAGTTTCAGGTAATATTGCGGTTTATGCGCTCGGCTCTGATACAGGCGGATCAATTCGTCAGCCTGCTTCATTCTGCGGTGTTGTCGGATTAAAACCAACTTACGGTGCGGTTTCTCGTTACGGTCTTGTTGCTTTCGCATCAAGCCTTGACCAAATCGGACCTATTACAACATCGGTTGAAGATGCAGCAATTGTTTTTGACGCAATTTCCGGACAGGATTATTACGATTCAACTTCTTCAGGCGCTAAAGAAACAACTGCCGACAAGTTGAACAACGATATTAAAGGCGTTAAAATCGGTATTCCTAAAGAATATTACGAGGGTCTTACCGAAGATGTTAAAACTGCTCTTGATAACGCCATTGAAAAATATAAGGAACTCGGTGCAGAAATCGTGCATTTTGACTTGCCGATTATTAAATATGCACTCCCTGTTTACTATATTCTCGCTTGTGCAGAGGCTTCTTCTAACCTTGGCAGATACGATTCTATCCGCTATGGTTACAGAACAAAAAACTATAACGGTATTCACGATATGATGTGCAAAACCCGTTCTGAAGGCTTTGGCAGCGAAGTTAAACGCAGAATTTTGCTCGGTACTTATGTTTTGTCATCGGGTTATTATGACGCTTACTATAAAAAAGCGCAAAACTTGCGTGGCACAATTGTAAAAGCGTTTAAAGAGGCTTTCACAAAATGCGATGTTATCTTAACACCTACTGTTCCGATGACCGCTTTTGAGAAAAACCGCAAAACTTCAAGTGCGGTTGAAAATTATCAAACTGATATTTGTACTGTTCCTGTTAATATTGCAGGACTTCCTGGCGTTTCAATTCCTTGCGGTTTTGATAAAGAAGGAATGCCGATCGGTATGCAGATTATCGGTAACTCTTTTGAAGAATCTAAGATTTTGAACGTTGCTTATAAATTTGAACAAGCAACTGACTTTTATAAAAAAGCAGAAATGGGGGTTGAGTTTTAATGAAAGAATTTGAAATTGTTTCGGGACTTGAAACCCACGTTGAATTATCTACTAAAACTAAAATTTTCTGCTCTTGCTCAACCGAGTTCGGCGGCGAGCCAAATACTCATTGTTGCCCTATTTGTATAGGTCTTCCGGGTACAATGCCAAGACTTAATAAACAGGTTGTTCGTTATGCGATTATGGCAGGTCTTGCTACAAATTGCACAATCAATAACATTTCAAAGATGGACAGAAAAAACTACTGCTACCCTGACTTGTCAAAGGCATATCAGGTTTCACAGTATGACAAACCGCTTTGCTCAAACGGTTATATTGAACTTGATTCGGGCAAACGCATTAGAATTCTTCGCATTCATATTGAAGAAGATGCGGGTAAATTAGTTCACGAGCGTGGCGACACTTATGTTGATTACAACCGTGGCGGTGTTCCGCTTATCGAAATCGTAACCGAGCCTGATATTCGTTCAATTGATGAAGCAATTGAGTATGTTGAAAAATTACAGCTTATTATGAAATATATCGGTGTTTCCGACTGCAAAATGCAGGAAGGCTCACTTCGTTGCGATGTAAACGTTTCAGTTAAAGAAAAAGGTTCTGATAAACTCGGAACTCGTACTGAAATCAAGAATATGAACTCGTTTACATTTATGCGTCAAGCTATGGAATATGAGTTTGACAGACAGGTTGATTTGATTGAATCGGGCGAAGAAGTTATTCAGGAAACCCGCAGATTTAACACAGGCACAGGCGAAACCGAGTCTATGCGTTCAAAAGAAGATGCTCACGATTATCGTTATTTCAGAGAGCCTGATTTGGTTACAATCTATACTCCTGATGAAGAAATCGAAGAGATTAAGGCTACTTTACCTGAACTTCCTGATAACAAGAAAAATCGCTATATCAGCGATTATGAAATCAGCGAAACAGATGCAAAAATACTTGTTAAATATCGCAAAGTTTCAGAGTTTTTTGATGCAGTTGCTAAAGAAATTAAGAAACCGAAAACTGTTTCTAACTTCATTATCTCAAGCATTTATCGTACACTTTCAACTGACGCTGAAAAAGAGCAGTTTGATATAAAAGTGTCGGCTGAAAATATGATTGAACTTATCAAGTTATTAGAAGATGGCAAGATTAATATGAATCTTTGCAAATCTACTCTTGATAAAATGCTCGAAACAGGCAGTAAGGCTACCGAACTTATTGACGAAAGCCAAATGGGCGGTGTTGATGAGAGTGAGCTTAAAGCCATTTGCGAAAAAGTGGTTGCTGCTAACCCTAAAGCCGTTGAAGACATTAAAGGCGGTAAAGGTGCGGCTATCGGTGCATTAATCGGCGGTGTTATGAAAGAAACACGCGGTAAGGCTGACGCTCAAACAGCAAGAAAAATCATTATGGACTTAATTAAATAATCTTTGAATTTTAAAAACGCACACTAAAAATAGTGTGCGTTTTTTAGTTTTACTGTTGTCAAACAAAAAGGCTCCGGGATTTAACATCTCGGAGCCTTTTGACTTTTGATTAACTATTCAATTATTCTTTGATTTTTTTACCAATGATAATTGAAATTGCGAATGATGCGAAAGC
Organism: uncultured Eubacteriales bacterium; assembly: GCA_934476085.1. Lineage (GTDB taxonomy): Bacteria > Bacillota > Clostridia > Oscillospirales > Acutalibacteraceae > RUG11462. The sequence goes on from CAKSNE010000020.1 coordinate 17,855, forward strand.
AACAAATATTAAGATTAATGGAACAGTGGTGTTTTCGCCTGTTCTTGGGCTAGTTGTTTTTTGTTCATCAGTATCGCTGTTATTCTCATCAATAGCATTGCTATCATCGTCTTCATCTTCATCGTCTATGGCATCAATTGAGCCATCAGTAGTTGTACCGATAGTTGTTTCTGTTGTAGAAATTGTGCTAACAATGCCAGGTTGTGTGGTTGATGTAGAAGATGAACTAATAATCGGTGTGGTTGATGTAGAGCTTGTTGACGAAGTCGAACTTGTCGAACTAGTACTTGAAGTAGAGCTTGTTGACGAAGTTGAGCTTGTCGAGCTTGTACTTGAAGTTGTGCTTGTTGACGAAGTTGAACTTGTCGAACTAGTGCTTGATGTAGAACTTGTTGACGAAGTTGAACTTGTCGAACTTGTACTTGATGTAGTGCTTGTTGACGAAGTTGTACTTGTAGAGCTTGTGCTTGAAGTAGAGCTTGTTGACGAAGTTGAGCTTGTCGAGCTAGTACTTGATGTAGTGCTAGTTGTTGTCGTAGTAATTACAACAGGTCTGTCTTTAATTGGGTTTAATAAGTCATTTGTTACGCAAGTTGGATTTCCGTTTGCATCAAATGACTCGTTATACTCTTTTAATCCAAATAAAGCACCGTCTTTAATCTTAACAGTATCATCATCGGTAGTTACTTTAACAGTAAATATAGAACTGCTATCGCTTGCACCACCGGCAAGTTCATTTATTCTAAAGTCCGTAAAGGTATTGTCGGTTGCAGGGAGTCCGCCGTCTTTATATTCAGTATTTTCAGGCATATAATCACGAAGCATAATATCTGTCAAAGTAAGAGGTCCATCGTTATTAACCTTAATTGTATATGTGATTTCTTCGTCTTTTGCAACTTTTTGACCTTCAACAGTAGGATCGTCATTAGTCATTTTATTACTTGTGATGCTTGCGGTAATTATGTTAGTTTTAACATTAACCTTTGGAGAAGGTAATGTTAATTCAACAGCAGGCTCTGTTTCTACAACCTTACCATTTTCATCTAGTGCTGTTTTGTTGTATTTCAGGGTGCATTCATTGTTTGTATCATAATTTACGTCGCCTGTTGTAGCACTATTAATTTTGTCGCTTTTAAGTTTTGAGTAAAAACTAATTCTTGCTGCGTCTGTTGTTGAACTGCTAATTCGGCCTGTCCAAGAAATAGTTTTGGTGTTTTCGGAATAAGTAATATCATCAGGAAGACTATAAATCGAATAATAACTTTGTCCAAAAGCTGTTATTGGGTGTTCTCTGTCACAAATTAATTCAAAATCATCACCGATTGTGTCGGTTAATGTAATTGGCGGGTGACCATTAATTGATTTAGTAAGATCAGAAAAATGTGCAGTTACATCAGCAGCGGTGTTAGCCAAAAATACCGTGCCATCAGAAGACATATATTTCAAAATATCAACGGCACTGTCGCTAATTTGGAAACCGATACAATTAATAGTTGCACCTGCGGCTTTTAAATCATCAGCAGCGGCTTTAACTCCATCCTTTACTACTATAGGGTCGCTTACCGAGCCATTCCAGTTTGGTGTGCCGTCAGACATAAAGATAACATGCTTTTTTTGAGTAGATGAAGCAAACTCGGTTTTTACTTTTTCAATCGGAGTTATATAGTTTGTCCAGCCGTAACCGTAGTGACTTGAGAAGATTGATTCAAGTTTATCAATATCTCTTGTTAAAGGTTGTTCAGTTATAATTCCATAAGCAAAGGTATAAACAGAAACTTTATTTCTGTCATTAGCATTAAGAATATTTTTTGCAAGTTCAAGAGCGCTTGCTTTTTGAATCATCATACGGTCGATACAGCCATCATTGTTTCCAACCGGCGAATAACCTTGAGGATACATTTCGCTAGGAATAGTACCAACTGCCGGTTTGTCGATTTTCACATAATCATCGCCGACTTTTTTATAATGATTCTCTTCAGGCTTCCAATTGTTTATTATATTATCTTCACTAAAATCGCGTTTAGTGGTACCGTATCTACGTGCCAATTCAGCTTTCCATTCATCATCAGAGGCATATTCTTTCCATGTTCTACCGTAACCCTTAATGTCCATAGGATTAAAATAGAAGCTTTCAGCATTGCCAAAAGTGTTGGCAGGAACATAATAATAGTGATCATCTGCTAAACAGCAACAACTGTTAATGGTGTTACCACCGCAGCCCGAAATCATATCGTTGGTTATTGAATACATATTCATGCTGGCAGAGTCGTCGAGTACGAGTGCAACATCGATTGGTTCACCAACCGGGTTGTCCGCAATATCAAGATCAGTTCTTACGATACCTTGTTTAGCATCGTCTTGCTGTTCAAAATATGCATTTTTAGCAGCGGCAACTGTGCCTTTTTCTAGGTCGCCAAGTTCATTTACAACATCGCTATGACTTTTGCCGGCACCGATGTTTTGAGCGTTTTTATCGCTATCAAGTGATGTAAGTTCAGAAACATTAATGCTTGTAGCGTCTTTTTCGTAGGTACGTACAGAGGTAGCTTCGTTTAAAGTCGACTCTGCACTTACAGGGATAGATGCAAAAACTACTGAAAGAGCGAGCATTAATGAACCAAAAATAGCGAAAACATTTTTGATTTTTTTCATAAAATTCTTCTCCTTTTGTTTTTGAAATACTTGTGTATGTAAATATAAATCTACATATCTATACATTATAATTATACAATCATATGGTAAAAATTTCAAGTGTTTTCTGAAATTAATTAAAATACTGTAGATTTTTTTTAAGAAAATCAACTTTTGAATATGGTTTCAACTTTTATGTAAACTATTTTCGAGCTATTTGTAATAATTTTTCCATAAAAACCTTGAATATTTCAAGCATAAATGTTATAATGTTTTAGCAATTAAATATCGAGGCGTGGCTCAGTTTGGTAGAGCGCTGCGTTCGGGACGCAGAGGCCGCAAGTTCAAGTCTTGTCGCCTCGACCACGAAAAAACCTTATCACTTATGTGATAAGGTTTTTTATTATATAAAAATATTATTTTAATAAAAGAGAATTTTGGACAAATTTTGACGAATATACATATAACAAAAAGCAGTTTTTTAAAAAACTGCTTGAAAGGACGGTTTTTATGAATAAATTCCGATATATAATTGTCAGCAAAAAACTTTGTTTGTGTGCACTCGCTGTTGTAGCAGCATTGGTGCTGGGTACATTAACCGCAGTAGGTTGGGATAAAACGCTCACCGCATCAACAACAAGCAAAAAATTGCCGATTTACTGTGTTGATTCAAAGGATAAATGCGTAGCCTTATCTTTCGATGCAGCATGGGGTAATGAAGACACACCACAGTTAATTGAAATCTTTAAAAAGTATAATGTTCATGTGACTTTCTTTGTTGTAGGCGATTGGGTTGATAAATATCCTGAGTCGGTCAAGCAACTCTCGGATGCCGGTCATGAAGTTATGAACCACTCAAACAAACACCCACATATGCCGCAACTTTCTATCGAAAATATGACAGAAGAAATTAACGCTTGCAATGACAAAATCGAAAAAATCACAAAAAAACGACCAATCCTTTTCAGACCGCCTTACGGCGACTACGACAACAACCTTATCGACACAGTTTCGGCTTTAAATATGTATTGTATACAATGGGATGTGGACTCTTTGGATTGGAAAGATTATACCGCAGATAAAATCAGTGAGCGTGTACTTTCTAAAGTTCAGCCGGGCAGTATTTGTCTTTTCCACAATGCTGCTAAACACACTCCCGAAGCACTTCCTACTATAATTGAAAAATTACTTTCCGACGGATATAAAATCGTGCCTATTTCACAACTTATAATGAAAAATGATTACACAATTAATCACGAGGGCAGACAAATTGCTAATTCTTTTGCTAAAACAAGTATGCTTGACACAACAATTTCAACCACAAAGCAGAAAAATTAACAGCTTGTTTATTTAAAATCTACTTGTTTTTGATAAGACTGTTTTTAAGACAGGCGACTTTTGGACTTTATTTTGCTTTTATAATTATTTCAATGTTGCATCATAATATCATATTAATCAGCGGGCTTTGTAGATTTAATTTTATAAACAAAAACTTCAAATTGCCAAGCGAAAAAACTTAAAAAGCGTTATGAGAGAATTTACTCATAACGCTTTATTTATAACCATTATTTTGTTTTATAGATGAGTTTTTTGTTTACGTAGATTTTTGCGCTTTTGATTTTGCTTTTGTTAAGACCATTATACAAAATTTTAGCAAGTTTTTTATTTCTTACAAAGAATTTTATGCCTGATTTTGTATTTGAAAATGTTTCCGAACCGACTTTGAAATTGTTGAATTTTTTAACAGATTCAAGATGAACTTCTTTTAAAGATTTGCAATTATAAAAAGCACCTTCAACAAATCCGTAATCTAAACTTTTAAAAGTAATTGTTTTCAATTTTTTTAAATTATTAAAAGAATTGCCCTTATAATGCAAATTTTTAGGTGCAACAAGTGAAGTTACAGGCGTTCCCCATAAAAAGCAATATCCAGTAACCTTTAATGTCTTAGGTAGTTTTAATTTTTTCAAACTTTTGCAATTATAAAACGCAGAGTGTTCAATCATAGTAACATTTCCAAGATCGACTTTTTTTAGTTTTTTGCAATTCCAAAAAGCCTTGGCGCGTATCTTGAATTTCTTTTTCGGGAAAATAACTTCTTCTAAACTCATACAGTTTGCAAATGCATTTTCACCGATAATTTTTATGCTTTTAGGTATGTTTATCTTTTTTAAATTTTTCATATTTAAAAAAGCGTAAGAATCGATATATTCTATAGTATCAGGAAGATTTATAGTTTCAATTATAGAATTGTTATAGTCGTTGTGAAAGTCAAAATTACATATTTTGCGGACTGGTATACCATCTATCTGCTCTAAAACTGTTATTTCTTTTTGAACTTTTTTTGGATTTTTATCATTTTCAAATGACATAATCGAATAAAATGTTTTTCCGTTTTCCGATTCTTTAACATATGTAACATTATTTATAGTGTTTTGAGTATCCATTTCATCACAAAAAACATTTGTAGAAAAAACAAATATTGAAGTTGATAATGTTACAATTATTATAATTAAACTAATTATTTTCTTCATGTCTTGCTCCTTTGTTTTGTAATTATCTCTTCATTATATACAACTGTTCAAAGTCGAAAAGAGAGCTGATTTGATTAAATTTTCCATTTAATTAGTTTTCAATTACAATTAAAAAGATGTTTGAGTATTAGCTCACCTCCTTGACTTACTATATATTAACATATTTTCCAGCTTATTTCAACAATAAATTACAAAAAAGGAATAAAATACTAGCAAAAATCAAAAAAGGTTGAATTTTAGGCGGGTGTTTAACATAATAGCATATTAATCAGCGGACTTTGTAGATTTAATTTTATAAACAAAAATTTCAAATGGCTAAACGAAAAAACTTAAAAAGCGTTATGAGATATTCTCATAACGCTTTATTTATAACCATTATTTTGTTTTATAAACTAATTTTTTGCCGACATAAATTTTAGCTTTTTTAACCTTGCGAGATTTTAAACCGTTATATAGTTTTTTAGCTAATTTTTTATTTCTTACATAAAATTTAATTCCGGGCTTTGTACCTTTAAAGGCTTCTTCCCCAACTACAAAGTCTTTGAATTTCTTAATTGATTCTAAATGAACTTCTTTTAAAGATTTACATTTGTAAAAATAACCGTATTCAAAAGTGTTAGGAAATGACTTTATAGTTACGTTTTTAAGATTTTTGGTTGAGGCAAAAGGATAATTTTTTGTAATTGCTTTTTTAGGAAGAGTAAATCTGGTAACTTTAGTATTTTGCAGTACGCAATTACCAAAGTACTCTACACTATTTGGAAGAGTTAGTTTTTTTAAATTAGTGCAATTAGCAAAAGCATATGAGCAAACACTTTTAACTTTGCCCTTAAATGTCACTTTTTTTAATGAGGTGCACTTTTTGCAAACAGAACGATTGATGATTAAAACTTTTGACGGAAATACAATTGATTCAAGGCTTGAACAATTATAAAATGCATCACTTCCAATGTATTCAACGCTTTCAGGTATGTTAATACTTTTAAGATTTTTTAACAAAGCAAAAGCAGATGAATCAATTATTTTAATAGTATTTGGCAAAGAAATTTTCTCAACAATAGCATTTTCATAATCAGGAAATTCATTATAATCATAAACAAATGATTCAAACTTTATTACAGGAATGCCATTAATTTCTCTAGCAATATTAATTTCTTTAACGGTTTTTTTTGAATCATCACTATCAAAAAGTGATGAAACGCTGTAATATGTAATAGATTTGTTGCTTTTTTTATCGTTTTCTGTGATTTTTTTATAAACAACATGGTCTATGACTTCGGTATCGCCATAAATAATTTTAGCAGCATTACAGTTAATAGTAATTGTTAGCATAGCAAAAAGAGTTGCAACGGAAATAAACAGGCTAATTATTTTTTTCATAAATTTGATCCTTTTTAACAAATTGATTAATTTTATTGTAATATATTTTTTTTAAAAGTCAAATAAATTTTCCGCCATTACTTTTGGTTAGTTTAAAAATACCATCAGCAGGAGGATTATTTTTATATTTATTATGATAAGCAACCCTATAATTTTCGTTTATATCTACGTTGCATGAATATAATAAGTCATTGTTTTTAGTAAATGCTATTGATTCAACTTCATATTTATCATACATTTTTTTGCCAAGGCTTTTTTGATTAGTTTTGTTTATGTTGATTTTATCTGGAGTATAGCATTTATAATTAAAACCATTAATTGATACCTTTGAGTAGGAGCCTTTTAAATGTACCCAAGCGATTATATTTTTGCATTTTCTGTTTTTATACCAACGCGGGATATACAAACTGCCGTTGCTAGGCAAGTAATATATGTCTTGTCCTAAGCTTCCTTTTTCATCGAAATTATCTTTAACTAAAAAAGTGCTATTTTCTGATCTTTCAACTATTAAAGCATCTTTTCCGTCGTATTTTTCTATTTTAGCCATAGAATATATAAAATAATCTGAACTTTTTTCTCCGTTCGGAAGAGTACTGCGAGTAATAAATGTACCACTATTATTGTAATTTGTTATTGCTGAAATTTCAGTTGTTAATGAATAAGTATAATTCTTGGTTGATTGATTATAAGTTTTATAATATGTTTTTAATATATCATAGTTATCTATTTTTTCTCTGTTTTGTGAAAATTTCATAGTTTTTATTGTGTTTTTTGCAATTCTAATAATATTAGAACGTTTATTTTCCTTTCCCCAAGCAGAAACATAGATATAATTGTTATCAATTGCCATAGAATTGGCATGACCAGCATTTTCGAGTTTGAAAATTGCGAATTTTGATGGATTGTTGATGTCTGGATAATAGTAAAAATTAGCATGAACTTCATTTTCTCTATTAGATTTTACAACATACATTCGATTTATGCCTTTTTCAATTGAGAATCCACCGATTGAAGGTCTATTATCTTTGGTTGGTGTTGAGGCTATTCTAGTATCCTTTGTATTTGTATAAACTGTTTCAGCAGATGCAAAAACGTTAAAGTTTATTGCGACAGATAGTATTGCTACAAGTGTTATGAATGGTTTGATTAAATTTTTTCTTAATTTTTTCACGAATGAAATCTCCTTTGTTTTATCTTTTTTAAATCTTTCTAATAATGTTTTTGCATTTTTGTTTTGAAGTTATAAAAAATAAAAATATTTAACAACATTTTAAATAAATTGTTGAAATATAAATTTTTCCATTTAATTAGTTTTCAATTGCAATTAAAAAGATGTTTGAGTATTAGCTCACCTCCTTGACTTACTATATATTAACATATTTTCCAACTTATTTCAACAATAAATTACAAAAAAGGAATAAAGTACTAGCGAAAATCAAAAAAGGTTGAATTTTAGGCGGGGTTTACAATAATATCATATTAATCAGCGGGCTTTGTAGATTTAATTTTATAAACAAAAATTTCAAATGGCTAAACGAAAAAACTTAAAAAGCGTTATGAGATATTCTCATAACGCTTTATTTATAACCATTATTTTGTTTTATAGATGAGTTTTTTGTTTACGTAGATTTTTGCGCTTTTGATTTTGCTTTTGTTAAGACCATTATACAAAATTTTAGCAAGTTTTTTATTTCTTACAAAGAATTTTATGCCTGATTTTGTATTTGAAAATGTTTCCGAACCGACTTTGAAATTGTTGAATTTTTTAACAGATTCAAGATGAACTTCTTTTAAAGATTTGCAATTATAAAAAGCACCTTCAACAAATCCGTAATCTAAACTTTTAAAAGTAATTGTTTTCAATTTTTTTAAATTATTAAAAGAATTGCCCTTATAATGCAAATTTTTAGGTGCAACAAGTGAAGTTACAGGCGTTCCCCATAAAAAGCAATATCCAGTAACCTTTAATGTCTTAGGTAGTTTTAATTTTTTCAAACTTTTGCAATTATAAAACGCAGAGTGTTCAATCATAGTAACATTTCCAAGATCGACTTTTTTCAGTTTTTTGCAATTCCAAAAAGCATTGGCGCGTATCTTAAATTTCTTTTTTGGAAAAACAACTTCTTCTAAACTTGTACAGTTACGAAACGCATTTTCATCAATAATTTTTATGTTTTTAGGTATGTTTATCTTTTTTAAATTTTTCATATTTAAAAAAGCGTAATATCCGATACAGTCTATAGTATCAGGAAGATTTATAGTTTCAATTGATTCGTTATAACTGCTTTCAAAGTTAGGATTATATATTTTGCGTACCGGAATACCGTTAATTTGATCTAAAACCGTTACTTCTTTTTCAGAATTTTTTTCAAAAGCATAAACAGCGTAATACGGTTCTTTAGGGTTTGGTTTAAAGTAAACAACATTATTTATAACTAAATCTTCATCATTTTCGGCTCTGCAACTAATGCAGGATAACCCACTTGCGAAAATAGATATTATCATAATTAAACTAATTATTTTTTTCATAATTTTTATCTCCTTTATTTTGTAATTATCTCTTCATTATATACAACTGTTCAAAGTCGAAAAGAGAGCTGATTTGATTAAATTTTTCCATTTAATTAGTTTTCAATTACAATTAAAAAGATGTTTGAGTATTAGCTCACCTCTTTGACTTACTATATATTAACATATTTTCCAACTTATTTCAACAA
>CAKSNE010000021.1 GCA_934476085.1 uncultured Eubacteriales bacterium
AAACCATCAGCATTATATTTATATGTAACAGATAAATTCCCCTTTGTGTAACTTGACAATTGTCTGCCATTTTTCCAAGTTAAAGTAGCACCAAGATAGCTTAATGGATTACCTGATTCATCATAAGTTATAGTTTGATTACCATACTTAGTTAATTTATCTTTCCAATCAGAGTCTTCATAAGATAAGTTAGTAATCCATTTTTTAGTAAGATTACCGTGATTGTCATAAGTGTAATTTTTATTATTTTCTTTAATAAGCTGACCGAGTGCATCATATTGATATGTGGCAACGGTAGTTTCATCCGCATTATCTTTTTTTGAATAGATACCGGTTATATTACCGTTATTATCGTAGGTATATCTTAATCTTTCCTTACTTCCGCTTGAACTTGTGGTTGTTACATAATTAAGCTGGTCGGTTATATAATCTGCATTACTATTATACACATATTCTTTTAAAAGTACAATAGCATTGCCTGATTTTACTTCTTCTTTTATTATTCTTCCAAAAGCGTCTTTATAAACTTTCTTTGTTGTGTTTCCAAATTCGGTAGTTTCTGTTGTATAAAGGTCGGTTGTTTCAGAGTTGTCGGTAGAAGAAAATTTAGTAACATAATTAATCCCGTTTATATTTTCTGAAAATTCATTTTCGTTTGATGAATAAGCATAAAGCAGAGATGTTTCTGCTTTATTCCAAATTTGAGTTTCATCTAAATAGGCTAGGGTTACTGTTTTATTTTCAGAATCAATTGTTTTAAGAGTTTGACCAATTTCATCGTAAGTATATGAAATTGTATTGTTAATAGAATCTTTAACTATTTCTTTTAAAAACCAATTGACGTCATAATTATACTTAATAGTTTGTCCATTAGCATAAGTTATTTTGTTTATCATTCGACTGTCATTAGGAGAATAAGTGTATTCAATTAATTTTATTGTTCCTACTGAAATTGATTTTAAATCACCAAAAGGTGAATATTCATAAGAGTAGGTAACACCATCGCTGGTAATAGTTGAAATTCTTCCTTTTGAATAAGTATACTGACAATCTAATTCTGTTTCATTAACAGTTTGAGACATCTTTATGAGATTGTTAAGGTCATCATAACTGTAATTTACTGTATTTCCGTTGCCGTCAGTTGCAGAAAGTTGATTTCCTGTTTCATTTTCAGTAGTTGTAAATGTGTCTACGCCAACTGAATTTGTTTCTTTTGAAAGCGTGCAAGCAATATTTCCTACTGTTATGCTCTTGGTTGCAGAAATAGTTTTCATTTGCTGGCCATCACGACTTTCAGAAATATTTTCAGTTACATTATATTCGTCATCAGTGTACTCATTACTTGAATCTATTATAGCATCTGCAAGGACTGTTTGAATTTCATCAATATATACAGCTGAACTTGTTGTTTTAATAAAGATAAAGTTTAAGTTAGCTATATCTTTACCAGCTTTTTCAATATCTTTATAGAGTATTGTTTTCCAAGCACCTTTAGGAGCAGCAGGTAGTGTTTCACTATAATCTACTGTTGGACGAGAAATAGCTGTGTTTCTTAATATTACTGTAAATTCATCATCTGATTTATACCAAAAACGAATACCGCTTTGTTTTGATTTATCTATTGATGACGAAGGCAAAGAAATGCCTGGATAAATTGCTTCTTCACCTAAAGGATTTATGTAGTCATATTTATCTTTGCTTTGAGAAACACACCAAGAATTGTTTAGATAAGCGGTTGATAATTCTTCATCCTTTTCACCATTAGAATTGTTAACTACTGTACCGTTTCCAAGATAACTGCATCCGGTAATTCCGGAATAGTTTTCAAATGAATTAATTGTTGAAGTAATTGAGTAACCATTTTCAATTTGATAATCTTCCTGTGAGGTTTCTGATGTTTCTTCAGAAGATTCGTCAGATGTTTTAACCATAGTTCCGCTCATAACTTCAACACCATCAACATACATATAACCTTGTTGATTATTGTACTCAATAAGAATTTTAAATGATGAATAATTGGTTTTTATATCATTAATAGGGAACATTACTTTTCTAAATCCAGCAAAAGAATTGTTTGAATCTAGTGTGAAATCAATTTCTTTTTCGGCTAATACGGTTTGTGATGAACTGTTTATTCCAATAACAGAAATTTTTGCATTGTGATTGTTAAATAAATCTGAATTTGGTAACATTCCTACTGTTTTTATCCATGCAGAAACAGATAAATCTTTTGCACCTGTCAAATTTAAAGTTTGTTCTGCTGAGACATTTTGATCTTTATTACCGGTTAATTTGATAGCATTATTATCTAATGCACCTCTTTTTCCGGCTTCTGTTGTAAAACTTGCACCTGAGGATAGTCTCCAATTGCTGTTTTCAGAAAAATCAGCGTTGTTTATTGCGTTATATTCATAGGCTCGTTTGTGCTTTTCTAACTGGATTGCATCAAAGTACACTTTGCCTTTTGCGTTATATAAGCCCAATTCAAGTTCTGCTGATGAATTGTCTTCAGCAACATCAAATGTTACATAAACTCGGCTCCAATTTTCATATTGACCTTTAATTCCTGTTGATTTTTTTGTTGTGTTTCCAGCTGTAGTGCGAACAGAAATACCATCATATATTGTTTTGTTATCACTTAATTCAACTTTTGAATCACTTGCAGTTTTAACATATGCTGAAAATGTGTATGTTCCTGCTGAGAGCCCACTAATTGTTTGCTTTGCAGTTGAGGTATTTATTGAAGTGTTATCAATTTTTAATAACTTATTACCTATAAAAGCATTTGTATCAGTTTCAATTGTTGAATTAGTTAAAGACCAATTATTTGAACCATTTTCAAAACTATTATTTTTTGCCAGATTTACTACGGGAATTGTAATATCAGTATTGGCAATTACCTTTCCTTTTAAATCTACCGCTTGATTTAGTGCAAAACCATTGTTATTAATAACTGATTCTAAATAACCGTTCTTATTAAAATAATATTTTTCAGTATATGTTATTTTATCGGATAGACTTATTTGGTCATAAGTAGTCATAAATGGATATTTTGTAACGACTAATCTATTGCCTCTTTCCCATGTTTCAGTTGATTCATTATAACCATATTCAGTTATTGTATTACTATTAGTAAAATTAAATTCTAGCTTACTGTTTTTAGGTAAAATTATTGATTTAATATTCGAATTTGATTCAGTATAATCGTAGTTAACGGTAAATTTATTTGTTGTTACTTTAACTAAATTTGCGTTTTGATAAGTATAATCAACCCTAAGATTTTTTGATTGGCAAACTACTGATTTTAATTTATTTTCATCATAATTATATTTAAATTCATTTTCTTTGCTATCAGTTATTTTAGATATATTTAACGCTGAGTTGTATGTTATTGATAAATCTTCGCCATTATTAGTTATTTTAGTTAATAGTTTTTCATTATCTGTACTTGCTTTTTTTCCTGCTTTTAAAAACTCAAGTACTTTATTGTTTGGTGTAATAATTTTATAATAGTTTAATGAATTTTCAGTAATATTATATAAAGAATAACCTTCGTTATCGTCATCACAATAATATGTTATTCCATTATCATCAGCTTTTGATTTTGAAAAGAATATTGCTTTACCATCATCACATTCATAAATATATTTATATTCGGAATTATTAGGGTAGTAACATACACTTTCAGTATAATAAGGCTTCCAATACCAATTTTCGTTGCTTCCAATATGATGATCAAAATCGTATGTATATGTCATACCTATATCAACAGAACATGAATTATCAGAAACGGAGATATCATTTCTTCTAATAATAACATCTTTGGTTAAATCGTTCAAATAAGCTGTTCCGGCTTCATTCATATCAAATTCATGATATGAATACTTATCGCTATCAATTCCAGACTGAATTACATAGGTTAACTGCATTGTTGGTTCAATAACAAATGTTGATTCTGATTCATTAAAACCTAAATCCATATATAAATTTTCTAATTCACTTGGTACAGCAAAAATAAGATTTTCGAAAGGTGCGATTTGTTGAAAAGCCTTTGTAACATTCCATTGTGCCATTCCAACATTAGTTGTTGTAGTGAAAATATCATATGCATAATCATTAACCACTTTGTAATCTAAATGGCTCCAACTAAAATCTTGGCCATCAGATGAATAAATAGGCAATGATCCGGTAAATGAATTTTGATAAAACATTCTGATTACTGCATTTGTGATATAAGCACCTGATAAAAGTTTATGGTAGTTATGAAGTTTTAAATAAATTGCTGAGTTATAAGGATTGTTATCACTTTTAGCCCCGCTTTGATTAATCGAACCTACTTCAATTTGCATATTTGTTTCTGACAAAGATACACTAGGATCAATTTTAACAGGAAACTTTCTTTCATTATCTTGTAACCATTCTTTATTTGCAGAAAGTTTAACAGACATTTTATTGGTTTTAACTGATAAAATTGTTAAAGTCAACGCATCACTTGTAATACCATTATCATCGGTCATTAAAGGCGCAGTTATTGTATAAACAATTTTATTGTTTTTGTTTTTAAGCTCGATAGTTTTTTCATCTTTTTGAATAGGAGTTAATTTCTTAAATCTATACTCAATTTCAAACTCGTTTAAGTCTGTTTTATTATTTAAAATTAAGTTTTCTTTGATTTTTTCTCCATTTAAAATATATTCAGCATCAATGTTGTTAAATATATTTTTGTAAATAGTAGTGCTGACTGTGTTAGGTAATGATGTGAATTTTTCATCACCATTCAATTTTTCTTCTTTTTTCTCTAAAATTGCTTTAGTAATATTTGTGCCGACAAAACCCCAAGAAATATTTACATCATCGGATATTATTTCAACAGTTTTACCACTTTTATAATTTTTAGATAATATAATGCTATTCTTTGATTTTGTAGTAACATATTCATTATCGTTTATAGATTTTAAATTATTATTAATATTTTGAAATTTACCGTTTTCATCTTTGAAATGTACAGCAGAATTGTATATTGCTGTCTGTATTGAACCGTCCGACATCTTAAAAAACTTTTCATTTTCGGTGCGCATGGATTCTATTTCTCCAATTATATATGCCGGTTTTTCTTTGTACAGTTTATTATTAATTATATTTCTTCCTTCGGCTGTTGCTATAACAGAAATAATTGATGTTAACAATGCTAAAATTAATGTTATAGATGTGATTTTTAAAACTTGCTTTTTGTTCATAAATGAACCCCCTTTATAATAAGAATATAGTTGATATAATAAATAAGGTCAATTATCAAGGCAAAAATATGTATAATTAGGCAAGCTTTATGTTTTAAATTCGAAAGGATATATTTTTTCTAACACTTTATCTAACAAATTTGAAATTTAAGTGTTATTTTTGCAAAAGTAAATTCTTAACAAAAGCCTTTAAATAAAGGTGTTTTAAAGGGATAGATAAAGTCTAATAACATTAGAAAATAATCCGAATTTCAAACTTAGGATCTAGTGAGTTTTCTCGTGGGGGTTCAAGTCCCTTCACCCGCACCAAATTAAAAAACTCTCTAATCGCTTATGATTAGGGAGTTTCCTTTATTTATAGGGGTTTCAAGCACTTTTTAAATATATAAGAGATGTATAAAATATACACGAAAAACATAAAAAATACATCTAATATATAAAAAAGTTGCCACGAAAGGTGACACGAATTTAAATATAAAAAATAAAGCCGAGTGGGATTTATTATCCTGCTCGGCTTTTTTTCTTTTAATTTTCTAACAGTTGCATCAGGTGAGAAAGAATGATTAAACCCCTGTAATTAAGATTAATCTTAATTTCAGGGGTTGCTTTATTAAATATTCAATTTTTCATTCATTGTTTTGACAATGTTTCGTTTTGATTCGAATTCTAAATGAGCATATATATCTGCAGTTGTAGATATATTGCTATGACCTAAATATTCTTGAATTTCATTAAAGAAAATATGAAAGAATAGGTTAAAAAAGAATAAAAAGCGTTGAAAATAAATGGATTATGTTATATAATTAGCACACATAGTATAATTATGTTAAAAATAAAGGAGATGTAATGTAATGAAAAAGTCTATTCTATGCGTAGTTTTGATAAGTCTTTTGTTATTGTGTAGTTGTAAATCTAATAATAATCTTGAAGATGAAAATATAAAACTTAGAATTGAAACTATTTTGGAGAATGCTATAAAAGGAGACACTATATCATTGGATGAAGTATATGTTAATGATTGGGATTATTATATAATAGATTCTTCATATGATTTTTTGTCTGCTTTAGATGATTTAGATGTTGATAATGCTGACTCTGTTAATATATTAGAATATCAAGATAATAATTGTATTGTAGCTTTTGTTAAAGATGATAGTGTTGAAGCATATGCTCAGATAACAACAAAGCAAGACGATGGCAGTTCTTGTTTGACTAAATATCTTTATCAAGATAAAAAACAAGTATATTACAAAGGAACTATATTAAAAGTAGAATAGAATTAATGACATTTTAAAAAATATTCCATGAAACATATAAAACACTCCGAGAGTTATATAAAAAAGATAAGAAATAATTAAAAAAGACTATGGGAAAGTATATTTCCCATAGTCTTTTTGTTAAATATTCAATTTTTCATTGGTTGTTTAAAATGAATTTTATTTTGTTTTTATTGTTTTAACAGGTGACCATTTAGAATATATTGTTCTTCCGTTTACTACTTTATAAGTGCAAATTCTAACAAAGTATTTCTTTTTAGCTTTAAGTTTTTTTATTGTACTTTTTGTTGATTTTGCTTTTTTTATAGTAACGGTTTTTATATTCTTTTTAAACTTTTTATCTGTTGCAACTTGAATTTGATAGCCTTTGATACCATTAATTTTCTTCCAAGTAACTTTAATAAGTTTTTTACCTTTGATTAATCTTTTTATTTTAGTAGCGTTAGGCAAAGTTATTTTTGTGATTGGTTGAGTTATTATGAGTTGGGTTGAACGTGATTCAGTTGGTTTTATACTTGGTTTAATGGTTGAAACTGATACCGGTTTAGTAGTGGTTGAAGTAGGAGTAGTATTAGTTGGATTTTTAGTTGTTACAGAGCCGGTTGTTGTGGTTGTTGTAATAACTGGCTTTGTTGAAGTGGTGGTAGTGGTTGTTGTGGTTGTAGTAGTCGTTGTGGTAGTGGTAGGCTCGGTAACGAAAATGTGCTTTGTTGGTGTAATTGATACGCTTATATTGTAGTATCTTTTATTATCACAAACAGAACTATCGTGGTAGCCGAAAACTACAACATTATAAGTATTATTCTCTGAATAAAAACTGTTTGTTACTTCTTTACCTCTTAAATAAACTTTGCAATCAGTTATAATTTTGCAGTTGTTATTATGAGTTTTTGTAGAAATATTAAAGTCGTAATTTGCGGTTTCGTTCGGTTTAAAAGAATAAATAACACAAAATTCACCGTTTGAATCGAAATTATTTATTGTGTTTTCTTCGTTAGTAGTTAAATCGCCAAGCGAATTTGCATTAACTTTTGATAATTTTACTTTAACCGAAAGATTTGAAAAATCTGTATTAGAACAACTATCATTATGCTTTGCACTTAAAATTACCACATAGGTCATACCGCCCATAAGTCTGACAGGTGCATTTTCATCAACATTATCATAATACCCCGCCAAACTTGTTGAAATTGCGATTGAGCAATTATTGTTATGAGTAAGTGTTGAATTTGAAAAAGCATAAAATCCGGATGTTTCAGGTTCAAATTTATAATATGCTTTGTATTTTCCGTTAGAATTGAATGTTGCAGAATATTCTTTTTCAACTTCAAAATTATCAAGGTCGTTTTTGTCTACCATTTCAATAGGTACATTTGCAGAAGTGTCTTCAATTGCAATATATGCATAGTTTGTGCCGGCATACCATATATTTGTGGATTGGTTGTCGGAAAAATAAACATTATGTGAAGAATACTTTTTGTCAGCGGTAGATAAAAAAGTTTGCTTTGCATTGTCATATTTGAAATTGCAGACTTTGCCATCTTCAAATGTAACATCAATATTATCAACATAATCTGAAATATCGTAAGTATATCTGTTATTTATTTTTTCAAAACCTTCAACAAGTTTAGGCAAGTTGCTTTTTAAATTTGCCTTTATGGAACTTATATTAACAAGTTTTTTTATTGAAAGTTTTATTTGACCGTTGTTATCACCGTGGTAGTCAAAATGAAATTCAATAGGGTAGGAGATTCCGCCTTTTAGATTAATGTCTTTTAATAAATATTCTTGACAGTTGTTAGTTGCAGGATAACTGTTTTTTGCTGTATAAGGTTTGCCATCTATAATAGCCGTTATATCATTAATTATACTGCTGTTTGAATTATCAACAATTATAGATAAAGTGTATGTGTCGGTTTTGCTTGGAGTAAACACATATTTTCTTTTAAATAGGGTATTTGCATAGTAATCAATATTTTTTTCTGTGTAAATCTCAAGCCTTTCAAGTTCATCGGAACTTTTAAGAACAACAGGTATTTCCATTCTATTAAAGTCGCCGAAGTTTACTTTAAAGTAGTTCGTTCCCACTTTCCAATGTGTTGTTTTTTGAGTGTCTGTATATTCAGGATAAAGACCGGTGTATCTGCTGTACGGCTCTTTTTCGTCATACGCGTCAGCGTCTGCCATAACTTCTGTTTTAATTTCGTCATAAAAATCTACTGTAATAGATTTTAAATAATTTTTGTGAGAATAATAGTATTTTTTATAACTGTTTCCGTCTTCGTCTGTTTCAGTAAAGCAATTTGAATTTTCATATAAATTTTCAGGATTTTTAACCAAATTAAATTTTACTGCATCGGTATTAAAGTTATCTAATTTAATAAATTTAACTTTTGAGTTTGCGGTTTTAACATCAGCAGTGGTCAGATTTGATTTATATGAGTATATATTAAAAACATAATAATCGCTTGTGTTGGTAATAGATGAAGGAGCAAATGCTGTATTGATTTTAATATCTTTACGCCTTAAGTAATCTTCCACACCATCTATCGGAGTAAATTCGAATATTCTGTATCTTGCATTAAGAATAGGTGTGCCATTTTCATCTTTTGGTATGTTACTGCAAAATTTATAATTACCATAATAACTAGAAGATGGCAAAACAAATGATTTGTCATATTCTCCGTTAAAGTCAATTTCTGTACCGTCTGTTATTAAATCAACAGTTCGCCTGACAATTACGCAAGAAGAATTAGGTTTATATGTAAAGTGGATTATCAATTCTTCGCCTTTTTTCATATTAAAATAATATATTGTTGTGTTATCAGTCGTTCTGTAATCTGTGGTATTAGGCTCTTTTGAAGTGTCGTTTATATTAACTTGTCCGCTTGCGGTTTTTCTGGAAATAGAATAAATTCCGTCTTTTTCAGCGAAAAAATGGTAGCCCTCATCATATTCGTAATTTTCTGATACTATTTCAATCTCATAGTCGAGAGGCATATCAAATAAAGATTCTTCCGAAGCAAATGCACCGAATGTCACTGAAGAAAATACTAAAATGACAATTGATAATACAAAACAGAGTACCTTTTTCATAACTTCAACCTCTTTAAAAAGTATTTAATTATTATACTATCATAAAGGCTTTGTTTTTTCAATAATAAAGGGATAAATTCCATACTGACAGTCATTGCTTTTTATAATTCTTTATGTTAAGATGTTATTATAAAGGAGTGTAAATATGAGAAAGAAAATAATAGCTTTAATTTTAGTTGTTTTCAGTTTTACTTTTGCCTTGTTATTTAATTCTTGTGGTTATTCTAAAAATAGCAATAATCAAAGCAATTTAGATTACTATTCTATTAACTACAATGATGATTATTATTTTGTTAAAGGCAATAATGTGATTGTAAAAGATAATGACGAGAATGAAAAAACTTTGTTTAAAGAAAATGAAAGTCTTTTATTAATCGGCATTGAAAATAATACTTTGTATTACGAAACCAGCAACAATAAAACTAATGCTTTTAACATCAAAAAATATGAACTTGAAAACAAAAAGAAAACTGTTTTAATTGATTCTTCAAAGTATAAAAAATTTAAGAATGAGTATTTGCATAATGTCGAGCTTAAAAATAATAAACTTTTTCTTCAAGTGAGTTATGCTTTTTTCGTTTTTGATATTAAAAATGCAAAATTAGATAAATATGCTGACGATGTCAGAAAATTTCAAGTCAAAGATAATAATTTATATTTTATTGACGGAAGTTTTAATTTTTATAAATTAAATTTAAAAGACAAAAACAAAAAACTTGTTTTAAAAGCAGATGATGAAACAAAATATTCTAATTTTTTAGTTATCAATGACAATATTTACCTATATTCTTCAAATTCAAAAAAACTATATTTAAAAAATAAAGATAAATTAACTTGTGTTGATACAGAGAATATTGATTCTTCATCATTAATTAACTACAATAATGAATTGTATTTCATTGCTGAAAATACATTGTTTAAATTAGATAAATCTAATAACAAACAAAAAATAACCGAGTGTGAAAATTATAGCACAGGATTAGAAATTATAAATGATAAAATATATTATATTAATTTAAACGATAAATTAGTTTATCAAAATCTTGATTAAGTAATTTCAAAGGTGTAAATATGAGAAAACTTATATTTGTTTTAGCAATTTTATTAGTTTTTAGCGGTTGCTCTTCAGCCAACAAAACCGAAAACAAAATCACAACCACCACAACAGTAGCAGAACGGAAAATCAAACTTAATTCAGGAGATTTTTTATTGTGTTTTTATAATGGTCAAAATCCTACCGCTAAAGTATTTAAGATTAATAGCGACAGAACTGTTACCGCTTATGAAAAAACCAACAACTATTATGAAGATATGCTGCTTAAAAAGTTTTGGGAAAATGATATAACACCCAAAAAAACATTTAAACTGACTAAAAAAGAATATAATAAATTAAAGAATAATATAAATAAAGTTTTTATAAAAGAATATGAATATAGCTATGCTCAAGACGGAAATAATGTGATAATAGTTACAAACACTAATGAAGATGAAATTATAGCAATATGCAATAAAAAAGAAGTAAAATTACTTAATAACGAAATATCAAAAATATCTTATAACATTTATTCTGTTTTAAATAAATATTACAATGTTGATCCATATAATTAACTAAAAACAAAAAAGAGTTTTGGATTTTTCCAAAGCTCTTTTTTTAAATGTAAAAGTTTAATTAAAATTCAAAATGATTGTCCGATTTTTACGGATTTGTTCAATCAATTATTCTTTATTTTTTTACCAATGATGATTGATATTGCGAATGATGCGAAAGCAATAAATATCAATACTAACGGGATAGTTGTGTTATCACCCGTTTTTGGACTTGATGTCTTATCAATATCTGTATTGTCGATATTATTATCGTCGGTAGTATTGCTATCATCATCGTCATCAATATCTGAATCAACATCAGTTGTTGTATCAGTAGTAGCACCTATAGTTGTTTCAGTTGTGGTAACACCACTTGTAACAATTGGTTTTGTTGTAGATGTTGTACTAACAGTAGCACTGTGAGTTGAAGATGTATTTACACTTGGTGTAGTAGAACCGGTACTTGAGGTTGTGCTGGTTGAACTGGTGCTGGAAGTAGTACTGGTTGATGAAGTAGTGCTGGTTGAACTGGTGCTGGAAGTTGTAGTAGTTGTTGTAGAAGAAGGAGTTGTACTTGTAGTTGTAGTAGTTGTTGTAGAAGAAGGGGTTGTACTTGTAGTTGTTGTAGAAGAAGTTGTGCTTGTAGTGGTTGTTGTAGTTGTTGTAGGAATTGGAGTTGCTTTAATAGGATTTAGCAACTCATTTGTGTTACAGGTAGGTTTTTCTCCCATACATTCTTCTAAATCAAATAAAGCAGAATTTTTTATTTTAAGACTTTCATCATCAGTTGTTATTTTAACCGTAAACTCTGAAATGCTATTACTTGAATTAGCTTCGATTTGATTTATTTTAAAATCAGTATAATTATTGTTTTCAGAAACAGTACCGCCACTTTGATATTCAGTATTATCAGGCACATTACCGCGAACAATAATATCTGTCAAAGTAAGCGGACCGTTATTATTAACCTTAATTGTGTATGTAATTTGTTCGCCTTTTAAAACACTTTGACCATCAATTGCAGGATCTTCATTAGTCATTTTGTTGCTTGTAATATTCGCCGTAATTATATTAGTTTTTACATTGATTTTTGGCGAAGGTATTGAAATTTTTGTTTCAGTAGTTGATACTTGAAGATTGTCTCCGTTGATTGAAGTTTTATTAAATCTTAACTCGCAATTTTCATTTGTATTATAAGTGAAATCGCCAACAGTTGAACTATTTATTTTTTCTGATTTTAATTTTGAATAAAAACTAATCCTTGAAACTAAACTCGGATCAAGCGATCCTGTGTAAGTAATAGTTTTATTTTCAGCTGAATAAACAACATTTTCAGGCAAATCAGAAATCGAAGTATACTTTTCGCCAAACACAGTTATTGGGTGATTTTCATCACAAATAAGATCAAAATTATTACCTAATGTATCTGTTAAAGTAATTGGTGGATGACCATTAATATTTGCTAAAATACTTTTAGTGTAATTCCAAACATCGTTTGTAGTAACAGCACTATATGCCTGAGAATTTGAGCTGATAGATTTTAAAGTTTCCAAAGCAGATTCTGAAACTTGAAAACCGATACAATCAATAGTAACTCCCATATTATTTTTCAAAACATTTGCCGCATCTTTAGCTTTTGTTTTAGCTTGATTAGTACCGCCAGGCAAAGTTGGGTCGCCATCAGTTATGAATATAATTCTCTTTCTTTGAGTTGAAGAAGCAAACTCTGATTTAACTTGATTTAGCGGTTCATAATAGTTTGTATCTCCATAGCCGTAGCAATATGATAAAGCGTTTTCTATTTCAGATAAATCTTTTGTAAAAGCAAGCTTGGTTTTAATATTTTTTGCAAAAGTATAGATTGCAACACGGTTATTAGCATTTGTATTAATTAAATTTTTAGCAAGCTCCAAAGCACTTTGTTTTTCAACCATCATACGGTCAATACAACCGTCAGAATTGCCAACGGGTGAATAACCATCAGCATTTTGGTCCATAGTACTTGGGATTGTTTCCATTACAGGTTTATCTATTTTAACATAATTATTATTGACTTTTTTATAATGATTTTCTTCCGGATTCCAAGTAACAAGTGCATCAACAGTCATTTTAGAAACAGTCAATCCATACTTATTTGCACATTGCTCTAACCAAGAACTGTCACTGAAATAATCTTTCCAAGCTCTGCTATCTCCTTTAACAGAAATAGGGTTAATGTAAGTGTCTTGTGTTGCACCAAATGTGCCTTCAGGAACAAAGTAGTAATGTTCATCATTTAAACAAGGGCATTTGTATTTTGAACTAGTTGCATCTTTTTCAATTGACGAATCGGTTGAATACATATTCATACTCGCTGAATCATCAAGTATGAGTGCAAGATCAACAGGTTTTTCAACAGGATTGTCAGCAAGATCAAGATCGGTTTTAATTATACCGTTTTCAGCATCATTAGTTGATTCAAAATATGCGTTTTTAGTGGCTTTTGATTCGCCTTTGGCAATTGTGCCGAGTTCTGATATAATATCGGCATGACTTTTTCCTTCGCCAATATTTTGGGTGTTAGCTTCACTATCTAACATGGTTATTTCTGAAACATTAATACTAGTTGCATCTTTTTTATACGCGCGAACAGAAGTTGCTTCATTCAAGGTTGATTCAGCACTTACAGGAATTGCAGCAAAAACTACCGAAAGAGCAAGCATTAATGCCCCGAAAATTGAGAATGCGTTCTTTAATTTTTTCATGATGTAATTCTCCTTTTAAAAATTATACCATTTCATACGCATTTTCTCATATACATCTTAAAATACAAATTTATTATATAATCGACAATAACAAAATTCAAGAAATTTTTTTGTGATTCATTGATTTTGTTTATTTTAGTGAAAAAATTCATAATACATAGTATGAATTTTAGGAGTTTTATAAAAAATGCTACTCATAATGAGCTACGCCGTATTGTGCAGTTCATTATGAATAGCGTTTTGTTTTATTTTTGTTTTTTAATATATTCAAGTTCTTCTGTTGGTGGGGTTTTGTATTTTTTTAAATAAGCTCTATAAAAAGTTGAATATGTACTAAATCCATTTTGTTTTGCAATTTCGCTTAAAGGCATATTTCTCCACAAATTGTTTTTAACGCCTGTTATTCTAAGCTCAGTCAGATATTCATTTAAGGTGCTGCCAGTAAAGTCTTTTAAAATTTTATAAATTTGTGATTTTGAGAGAAAAAATTCATCCATTAAGCTTTGACAAGTGATTTTTTCATGGTAATGGTGATTTATATAGTCTAAAATAATAGCACCGATACTGTCACTTGAATTATTAAGCTTTATAGAACTTGAATAAATATACATATCAATTTCGGAAATTATCGAATTGATTTTTGAAATATAATGTTCTCTGGCCATATTTCTTTCTAAACAATGATTTATATCTTCAAACAACATTTTAATAAGATTAAACCGACGGTCGTCTTTTGATAAATCAAAAACAGGAATTTGTTTATAAACAGTTTTAGAAAATGGCATTAAAAAATTTTTATCTTCCAACGATTTAGGAAAAATACTTGGGTGAAGAGTTATAAATATCATTTTAGTAGGATTATTTTTACTGTATGACAGGTTATACTGAGTGTTTAAATCAATAAAAACAAGACTATCCTTTTTTAAAATAACATTTTTATATCCAAGAATACAGTTGATTTCACCGCTGTATATGTATCCTATTGCATATGTGCCCGGATTATATTTGTTGTTAAATATATTCTCGGTATTTTCGCCGTTTTCTCTGTAATGGATATTTAAATCGGGCTTGTAATAACCTCTTCTGGGGTTCATATTTTCATCACCTTATTGATTCGTTTGTGTTTTTTATGGAAATATTATAACACATTCTCGAACAAAATGCAATAAATATTCTTGCAAAACGCAATTGATTTTTTGTGCTTTTCAAAGATATAATTCGAGTAGAAGGAGAGTATATATAAAAAACTTAAAAAGGAGATGGAATAATGAAAAAACAAATAAAAAGAACGCTGGCAATGGTGATGGCGATTGCCATAGTAATCTGTGCATATTCAATAGGGAGCATAGCAGATAGCAATGTATCTTTAAAAGAATATAGTGTCATAGATATAAAAAA
>CAKSNE010000022.1 GCA_934476085.1 uncultured Eubacteriales bacterium
AGCAACAAATAGCAATAGTTCTTATACTTATCGAAGTGATTATAAGTATCCGATTATTAGCGAAACAAGTCAGCCTTTTACAACCAAAACAACTGTAAATCCAAGCGAGATTGGAAATAAATATTTACATGTTGTATCAAATTCAAATGATGCAAGAGCTTTGTCTTTGCCGCTTACACGCCAAGCGTTTCCTGCAGGGACTAAGAAAATCCAAATTGATGTAAAGTCATCTAAAGCACAAACCATTACAGGCGGTATCAGTTTAAGAAAAGATAAAGTTGCCATAAACGGCAACGGAAAAGTAGGTTTAAATCTTACATATACAACTGAATGGAATACAGTAACCTTAGATGTTTCATCAATTGCTATATCAAATTATCATTCTTATGCAATTTTAATTTCCGCCGGAAACTTAAATGTTGATTTTTATTATGATAACTTGAAATTCTTAGACGCCGAAGGAAATGTATTAAGAGTAGAAAATGATTATGAGAGCTATGATCAAAATTATCAATTTAACAGCGGCAATACAACATACGGCTCCGGTTATGATTGCTACAACTGGGCCGGTACCGCTGAAATTTTAGTCGATAAAGCAACTCCTTCCGTTACTACTACAACTACACCTTCCACATCAACTACTACTGTTTCAACAAATGAAGTCGTTTCAGGCAAATATCTGAAAGTTGAAAGCAAAGATACCGTTTTACAAACATTGCGTTTTTCCTTAGGTTCATCTGCACCTGAAAATGCCGAAAAATTCGTTATTTCAACTAAAGGCGACGGTAAAAATTCAGCTCAGATTTATTTTAGAGATAAGGTTGATGCATCTTACTCAACTAATAATACTGAAAAAGAAAATATAAATTCAACGACCGAGTGGGTTAGAAATGAATATACTTTCGATTTTACAAAGTATCATTCGGTTGTAATATGGATTCCTGCCGGAATGACAATTTCACTTGATAATGTCGGCTTTATTTTGAAAGATAAATCTTTTTATCCAATTCAAAATTATGAAGCTTTTACCAAAGGTGTGATCACAGAAAAAGGGATTTATGCCGGTAACATTATTGAAGGTTGTGATACAACCGCAGAAAAAGCAGGATTTAAAAACACAAAGAATTGGTCAATTAAGGGAGTGTTTACTATTTTAGAATGTAGCAAAACAGAAGAGCAAAAAGAACCTGAAGAACAAATAGAAACCGATAACAAATATTTGCAAGTTAAGCATACTGCAACAAGTGAAGAAACTATTCGTTTTTCATTTAGCGAATCAGGTGTCCCGAGTAATGCCAAAAAATTTGTTATTTCAACTAAAGGTGACGGCAAGCACCAAATAAAACTTGCGTTTAGGTCAAATATTAGTGCCAACGGAACAGGAAGTAATGTTGTAACATCAGAAAAATATAACCTTAATTCTACTTCTTCATGGGTGGTTAATGAGTTTGACGTTTCTAAATGCAAGGGATATAAATCATTTTTAATTTATGTACCTGCAGATGCCGAATTTTGTCTTGATGATATTGGTTTTGTTTTAGATGACAATACTTTTAAAGATATTCAAGATTATCAAAAAATTGAAAAAGGCCTTTCTTATGAAGGTTTATTAACATTCGGGAAAAAAACTGCTGAAACAGAATACATATATAAACTTGGATTTATGCAGACAAGTGGTTGGTCGTTTACCGGCAAATTTAATATTAAGGCAGGTTCATCAAGATCTTTATCGGAAGTTGGCGAGTTTTCAATGGAAACGGGCGCTCAAATTCGCTTGAATGATGTAGCAGGGCTTCGTTTCTTAGCAAAAGTTGACGCTGAAAAAATTAACTCTTTGAAAAAAGCAGGTTATACTGTTTCAATGGGAACAATTATCGCTCCGGTTGATACATTTTCAGGTGAGCTTACCCTTGAAACTAAAGGTACATTAATAGTTCCTTATGAAAATAATGAATTTTATAAAGAAAACGGTAATAATTACATAGCCGGTTCAATTGTAAATATCAAAGAAAGCAATGAGTATGATTCGACCAGCGGTAATATAACAAGACCAATGGCGGCAAGAGCTTTTATTACTCTCGAAAAAAACGGACAATCAAAAACCATATATGCAAGCAACAACAATCATTCTTATCGCTCGGTAAAATATGTTGCAGCTGCTTGCAAAAAAGAAAACGGCGATTTTTATAAAAAATACAAATCACAAATTGATAAATGGGCCGAGGCAACTTCAAATAAGTATTCAATTATAAATTACGCTGTATATCCTAATACATATATTGATTATACAGATAACATTCAAAAAGCATTGGATGATTGTTGGAAAGCCGGTGGCGGCGAGGTAGTTGTTCCATCGGGTAAATACACCGTATCATCTATCAGAGTTCGTTCAAATACTTCTTTGCATCTTTTGAAAAACTCTACATTAGATGCAACGAGAAACTTAGATGAATACGATATTTTGGATCGAGATACATTAGAACCTATATCTGATGAATACAAAACCAATTTAGGCTATGTTGATTACGATAAAAGAACAAAGCCGGAAGACAGTTATTGGCTAACCAAAGCAGGATCACGTTGGAACAGGGCTGTAATCAGAGTTGTTGATGCAAAAAATGTTTCAATAATAGGCGAAGAAGGATCTGTTATTAACGGAAATAACTCTTATGATAATCCGGGCAAATCTTGCCGAAGTGAGCAAGATTACCGTGGTGCTCACGGATTGGATATTTGGTATGTTGAAAATCTTACATTAAAAGGATATACCGTTTTAAATTCAGGAAATTGGGCACATGCGTTATTCTATATCAACGATTATGAAATTGATAATGTTACCTGTCTCGGCGGTCATGACGGTATAGATATCAGATACTGCGATAATGGTAATATTTCAAATTGCAAATTTGATTGTGGCGATGATTCTTTTGCAGGTGTTGATAATCAAAATGTATATATTTCAAATTGTGTAGCCGCATCTGCTTGTAATTTTGCCAGAATCGCAGGATACAATGTTGTATTTGACAATTGCACAGTTAACGGAACAACTAATTATGGATTTAGATATCCAATTAAAGATTCCTTTGAAGCGGTTTACGGTAGCAATACTATTGGTGGCAACCATACTATGCTTACATTTTTTAAATATTATGGCGATGATCAATGGACTATTAGACAAAAATCAGATATTACATTTAAAAATTGTACTGTAACAAATTGTCCGAGCATAATGGAAGTTGATCCTATGATAGGCGTTTATATGCAAAATGGATTAGGTCTAGGTAAAGTAACATTTCAGAATATGAAATTCAATAATTTGTCTAAACCGTCAATAATTACAGGTCAAAGTGATACCGATTCCTATTATGTTTTAGATAATACAAAAATGAATTTCTCAAGTTCTTTTAAAAATAATTACTCAAGTGCATTTAATGTTACAAATTTCAAAAATATTACATTCAAAAACGGATGCACCATCACTAACGGGCCTGCAAATCTGATTGCAAAAAGTTCGGCTTCAACCGGTAATATTGAGTTGGGTGATTTAACATCTGACGGAGGATTAAATATTATAACCAAATAGATAATATGACTGTCATAACTTGTTAGTATAATAAATAATCACCAATTTTTTGCGATATTTTCGCAATCAAAATGCAATAAATAATTGTACAAAACGCAATTGACTTTGATATTTCTTGATGCTACAATTTGGATATATGAAAGTAATCGAAGAAAAAATTTTAAGGAGATTATAATTATGAAAAACCGTTCAAAAAAAGCACTGGCAATATTGTTAGCGATTATAATGTCAATTGTTACATATTCTGTTGTAACAACTGCATCAGCCGACACTACAACTTCCGGCAATAAATATTTACATGTTGTATCAAATTCAGACGCTGCAAGAGCAATGGGTATGGCTGTTCAAACGAATAACTATCCAGCTAATACTAAAAAGATACAACTTAAAGTTAAAGCTTCTAAAGAAATTACTGTTTCCGGCGGACTTAGCTTGAGACTTTATAACACCGGTGTTGATGGCAAAAACAAAGCACCGTTGGATATAACTTACACAACAGAGTGGAATACAGTAACATTAGATGTTTCATCACTTACAATGTCAACCTATCATTCTTATGCAATTTTAATTCCTGCAGGCAACTTAGGTGTTGACTTCTATTATGATGATCTTAAATTCTTAGATGCTGAAGGAAATGTTTTAAGAGTAGAAAATGATTTTGAAAAGTATGATGAAAACTATCAATTTGTTTCCGGCGATGCAAGTGCTTCATACAATTCAAAGTATGATTGCTACAACTGGGCAGGGACTGCTGAGATTTTAGCAGAAAACGGAACTCCTGTTGTTACAACTGCATCAGTCGACACTACAACTTCCGGCAATAAATATTTACATGTTGTATCAAATTCAAACGATGCAAGAGCAATGGGTATGGCTGTTCAAACGAATAACTATCCAGCTAATACTAAAAAGATACAGCTTAAAGTTAAAGCTTCTAAAGAAATTACTGTTTCCGGTGGACTTAGCTTGAGACTTTATAACACCGGTGTTGATGGCAAAAACAAAGCACCGTTGGATATAACTTACACAACAGA